>JAFUVS010000012.1 GCA_017471175.1 Paludibacteraceae bacterium
ACAGATTGCACACCTGTTACGCACCCGTGCGCCGGTCGCCGCCAAAGATATTGCTACCCTCGCGCTGCCCCTCGACTTGCATGTGTTAGGCCTGTCGCTAGCGTTCATCCTGAGCCAGGATCAAACTCTTCGTTGTAAAAATAATAATCGTTTGTCTGCTCAGAACAACTTATTGAGCGTACATTATTGACGGGAACAATTTTTCCCAATTCTTGTACTACATCAATCGATTCAATCTCTCAAAGAACATTTTCTTTATCACAGCCCCTTTTCGGAGCGAAATCGGCTGCAAAAGTACGGCAACTGAATGACCTGACCAAATTTTTTTGAAACTTTTTTAAAAAAAGTTTGTAAGTTACTGTAAATGAGTATTGCATTTTTTAAACTCAATGATGATGTCGAATAGTATTCAACACAATGGACAACGCCCATTATCAGCGAAACCTATCGTCAATGCGAATTCAAACACCCAGAACAGGATGCCGCGTACTTTTTGCCAGTTTGTCAAAATCTGTTTTTTCCGGTAGAGCGCAAAAAAAAGAGGATGTCTTCGCGGCTGCTTCCTCTTGTCCCCTTATTATATATAAGGTATGGAGCGGTTAGAAGAATCTCAATTTTAGCACCTCGTTGGGCGGAAAAGGGAGGATATTCACTCTATCTCTCTCAAAAGCGGCTGCAAAAGTACGGCGTTTTCATAACCCGACCAAATGTTTTTGCACTTTTTGTGTAAAAAGTCTGTAAGAGGCTGATTATGAAATATAGTAAAAATCGGTCGGGAAGAAAAGATAGGAAAAAGGGAGAGGGGAAAGGGGAAATAGAGGGGGGGGACAACAAACGAGAATGGAGTGAGGATGAATAGAGCGCCGACTGGCAGTCGTCGGAAAAGAAGAATAATGAAAAGAAAGAAGCAATAAGAAAAAAGCAATAAGAAAAAAGCGAAAAGAGAAAAGCGAAAAAGAGAAAAGCGAAAAGAAAAAAAATGAAAGAAAGAGGTGAAAAAGAAACAAAAAGCCGGTAGAGACGGGTCTATCGGCTTTTAGGAAATATTGTTTAACTATTAGGCTTTCTTTTGGCGGTTGCCGTAGCGTGACAAGAACTTGTCCACACGACCGGCGGTGTCCACCAACTTGGCTTGACCTGTATAGAAGGGGTGCGAGGTGTTGGAGATTTCCAACTTGATGAGCGGGTACTTAACGCCATCAATCTCAATGGTGTCCTTGGTAGCAGCGGTAGAGCGGCTGAAGAACTGGGTGCCGTCACTCATATCCTTAAAAACAACGACACGATAATTATCGGGATGAATTCCTTTTTTCATAGTGCTATAACAATTTACAAACTTTATTCAGCAGCGACTACTTCGAGTTTAATATCCGCTTTAACCTCACGATGGAGACGGGCGTGTGCTTCACCTTCGCCGAGCTGTTTGATAGGCTCCACGGTGATGACACGGCGGTCAATTTCGATACCCTGCTCTTTGAGTGCATCAGATACTTGCTGAGCGGTAACGGCACCGAAGATCTTGCCGTCTTCGTTGGCTTTGACAGCTACGCGGATAACGGTTTGTGCCAGTTTAGCAGCGAGGTCTTGTGCGGCAGCGAGAGCCTGAGCAATCTTGCGTGCCTGCTGGCGGAGGTTCTCGGCGTTCTGCTTTTTGTTACTTTCGTTAGCGATGATGGCTAACTTTTGGGGGATAAGATAGTTGCGGGCATAGCCGTCGCGAACTTTCACGATGTCGCTCTTATATCCGAGCGTATCAATGTCTTGCAAAAGAATAACTTCCATAGTGGTTCCTCCTTATTTCATCAAATCGGTTACGTAAGGCAGCAGAGCCAGGTGGCGTGCTTTCTTGACAGCTTGTGCGACTTTGCGCTGGAACTTGAGGCTCGTACCGGTGATACGGCGGGGCAGGATTTTACCTTGTTCGTTAAGGAACTTCTTCAGGAAATCGGGGTCTTTGTAGTCAATGTACTTGATTCCGGCTTTCTTGAAACGGCAGTACTTTTTCTTGCTTTTGTCTCTCACTTGTGGGGTGAGGAAACGGATTTCGTCGTTCTGTGCCATAGTTTAAGCCTCCTCTTGGTTAGCGGGTTCAACATTTTTCTTACCTCCACGGCGTTTTTCGCTGTAGATATAAGCATACTTGTCAAGACGTGTAGTGAGGAAACGGATAACGCGCTCGTCGCGGCGGAATTCGGTTTCGAGCGTAGCGATAACGCTCGGCTCAACGTCAAACTGCAACAGGGCATAGAAGCCTGTTGTTTTACCTTGGATGGGATACGCCAATTTGCGGAGTCCCCACTCCTCACGCTCGATAACGGTACCGCCGTTCTGGGTGAGAAGGTCACTGAACTTGCTGACTGCTTCCTTCATCTGCGGCTCAGACAAAACGGGAGTTAGGATGAAAACAGCCTCGTAGTGATTGATCATTTGTGTTAAAAAAAATTAGTTGTTAATAAATCTTGCGTTTTGTCCGCATAAATTATTGTAAGCGCACGATGTACGGCTTAAACATAAAGCGCACAAAACCGCGCAAAGGTACGGCGTTTTTTCGGAGTGCCAAAAAAAATCGCAAAAAAGAGTCATTTTTTTACATTTTTTTGTATGAATGAGAAACTTGGCGTAATTTTGCGCGCTTTTTTAGTGAGAAAAAGGCAGAACATGTTTAACCCGTTCAGGATGTTGAGGCGGAACGCGCAGGACATTCTGACAAATAAATTCTCCTATATGACAGAGAATCAATCGCTCCAGAACTTCGACTGGGATGCCTATGAAATGGAAAAGCAAGGCAAACAAAACGAAGAAACGAAACAGAAGTATGACCAAACCTTGAACACTATCAAGACGAACGAGGTAGTAACGGGTACGGTAACGGACATCAACAAGCGCGAGGTGGTCGTGAACATCGGCTACAAGTCGGATGGTGTGGTACCGGCAGCAGAGTTCCGTTACAATCCAGACTTAAAAGTAGGCGATCAAGTAGAGGTATATATTGAGAGCCAGGAAGACAAAGACGGTCAGTTGGTATTGTCTCACAAAGAGGCACGCAACCTGCGCAGTTGGGATCGCGTGAACGAGGCTTACGACAAGCAAGAGATCGTAAACGGCTACATCAAGTGCCGCACGAAGGGCGGTATGATCGTGGATGTCTTCGGCATGGAAGCGTTCTTACCGGGTTCACAGATTGACGTTAAACCGATTCGCGACTACGATATCTTCGTAGGCAAGACGATGGAGTTCAAGATTGTGAAGGTTAATCCGGAGTTCCGCAATGTAGTGGTATCGCACAAGGCGTTGATTGAGGCTGAATTGGAAGCACAGAAACGCGAAATCGTATCGCACCTTGAGAAAGGTCAGGTACTGGAAGGTACGGTTAAGAACATCACTTCTTACGGCGTATTCATTGATTTGGGCGGCGTAGATGGTCTGATTCACATTACAGACTTGAGTTGGGGTCGCGTGAACGATCCGCACGAGTTGGTAGAGTTGGATCAGAAGATTAACGTGGTTATCCTTGACTTTGACGAGGAGAAGAAACGTATCGCATTGGGTCTGAAGCAACTGACTCCGCATCCATGGGATGCCTTGGATCCGAACTTGAAAGTAGGCGACAAGATACACGGTAAAGTAGTGGTAATGACCGACTACGGAGCATTCGTAGAGATAGCCGACGGTATCGAAGGTCTGGTACACGTGAGCGAGATGTCTTGGAGCCAGCACCTGCGCAGCGCGAACGACTTCCTCAAAGTAGGTGACGAGATCGATGCCGTTATCCTGACTTTGGACCGCGAAGAGAGAAAGATGTCGCTGGGTATCAAGCAACTGAAGGCTGATCCGTGGGAGAACATCGAGCAGAAATATGCTGTTGGCAGCCGCCACTTCGCACGCGTTCGCAACTTCACGAACTTCGGTGTATTCGTAGAGATTGAAGAAGGCGTTGAGGGTCTGATTCATATCAGCGACCTGAGCTGGATCAAGAAAATCAAACACCCCAATGAGTTCACCAGCATCGGAGCGGAAATCGAAGTTGTCGTTCTCGAAATTGACAAAGAGAATCGCCGCTTGAGCCTTGGTCACAAGCAGTTGGAAGAGAATCCGTGGGAGGAATTGGAAGCCAAGTACGGATTGGATACGATTGTTAGCGGCAAGGTCGTTGAAGTGAACGACAAGGGTGCCGTAGTAGCATTGGAAGACGGTGTAGAAGGCTTCTGCACGGCTCGTCATCTGCAGAAAGAGGACAAGAGCCCTGTAGCAGTAGGCGATGTGATGGAGTTCCGCGTGATTGAGTTCAACCGCGATGCGAAACGCATCTTGTTGAGCCACCTGCGCACTTGGGAAGAGCGCAAGGAAGTACCCGCCAAGGAGAAACCTGCCAAGAAAGAGGCTCAGAACGAACTGCCGAAGGCTGAAAAGACGACCACGTTGGGCGACCTCGATGCATTGGCATCGCTCAAAGCCAGCATGGAAGCCGAGGCTGATAAATAAGCCTATAGGAAAAAAGGAAAAAGGCTGTCCTTCGGGATGGCCTTTTTTCTTTGTCTTTCAAAAATGTATTTTTCTTATTAAAGGCATATTTTCCTTTTTTCGACGAAAACTATTTCTTATCTTTGCGTGCTTTTTTACGAACTGATGTCACCTATCCTACGATACATAGAAGATCGCCTTGCGCGCGCGTACTCTACAGATGAGGCGCGGGGTTTGGCACGATGGTTAGCGGAAGAGTTGACGGGTAAGACGTTTACAGAGTTGATGGCAGGGCACGATGTGGTTAAGATACGGGGCTTGAACGGCTATATCGAAAGGCTGTTGGCACACGAGCCGATACAGTATATCTTCGGCAAGACGGAATGGATGGGGCTTGAGCTTCGCGTAACGCAAGATACACTGATTCCTCGTCCGGAGACGGGGGAATTGGTGGAATGGATAACGGGTGAGTACAAGGGGGTAAATGAGCGGTTGCGCGTATTAGATATAGGAACGGGAAGCGGTTGCATAGCCATTGCGCTGAAAAAACAGTTTGCGGAATGGGACGTGACGGCGTGGGATGTGAGCCAAGGGGCATTGGAAGTGGCGAGAGAGAATGCGCGGCTAAACGGGGTGGACGTAAGGTTTGAAGAGGCGGATATACTGCGCGACAGGACAGCCGAACGATTTGATATTGTGGTAAGCAACCCGCCATACGTGATGGAAAAAGAGAAAGAGACGATGGAGGCAAACGTACTGCAATACGAGCCGCAGACAGCCCTGTTTGTACCCGATGAGGATCCGCTGCTGTTCTACCGCGAGATAGCGCGCCGACACCTTGCTACGGTGCTGTACTTTGAGATTAACGAAGCGATGGGCGATGCGATTGGCGAAATGCTGCGAGAAGAAGGTTACGGGGAGGTAGTGATACGGAAAGACAGGTATGGGAAAGACAGAATGGTAAAAGGAGGAGGGAAGAATGGATAAGACAACGGATAACACAATGGTCATTCGCAGAAAGGCGGAGCGTTATTGTTCGGAGGCGGAGCGGTGCCGTGAAGAGTTGATGCAGAAACTGCGTGCTTGGCAGGCAGAAGAGAGTGATAGAGAAGCCATCCTAAGCTACCTGTATGAACAAGGTTACCTCAATGACGAACGCTATTGCAGGGCTTTCGTTCACGACAAGGTGCGATTTGCGCAATGGGGAAGGGTGAAGATACGATATGCTTTGCGCGCGAAACAACTGCCGGAAGATGCGATTGAAAAGGCTATCAATGAGATAGATACTGAAGAATACAGACATAACCTACAGCACTTGGCTGCCACTTATTCCGCTGATAATAAAGGAGACGACAAAAACAGACGGATACGCTTCCTTATGCAAAGGGGCTTTACCTATGAAGAAATAAGAGAAATGTAAAGAAGAAGGGAAAATGAGAGGTCAAAAAGGTAAGTGAAAAGTCAAAGGAGACGGAAAAAAAAGAATGAATCGCCGAAGAAAGGCGATTTTTTTGTCGGTTTCGGTTCGTGCATTCCCGACTTAGTAAGGGAAAAAACATACGAATCTCATACTAACAACATACGAATCCCATAAGAATCACCTAAGTTAGATACGGCGCAAGTCGGGGGAATATAGGGAGAAAAGTCTTAAAAGAAAATATGTATTGAAAGGATAATAGGAGGTATAATTATGAGGTCTAATAGGAGGTATAATAGGAGGTATAATTATGAGGTCTAATAGGAGGTATTGACCGTATGAAAGGATGTATAAAAAGGGTGTAAAAAACAATAATAACGATAAAAAGGAGAGAAATTTTGATTATACAGGAATTTGATATACCTTTGCGGGCTGAAAAAGTGCTGACCACACCAGATGCGGATATATAGATGCAATTTCTGCGCAAAAAGGCGGGAGGAGACGGCAATAGAATAGAAAAATAATAGAGAAACAATATACTATGGAATTGAGTGAACAAGAACAAGTAAGAAGACAGAGTCTTGCGACGATGCGGGCAATGGGAATTAATCCCTACCCTGCACAAGAATATGTAGTAACGGGTTATTCGACCGACATTAAGTCCGGGTTCGTAGATGATTTACCGTCAGAAGACGCGAATGGGATTTCGTCAGAAGGTGATAACGGGATTTCGTCAGAAGGTGCGACCGGACAGGTGAAATGGCATACGGGTTCGCCGGTTCGGATTGCGGGACGACTGATGTCGAAACGGATCATGGGCAAAGCCTCGTTCATAGAGTTGCAAGACTCGAAAGGACGCATACAGGTGTATGTGAGCCGTGACGATATACAGGAAGCGGTTCCTGAGGCATCAGCAGTCAGCAGTCAGCAGTCAGCGGTCAGCGGTCAGCAGTCAGAGCCGCTGACGGCGGAGCAGCAGATGTATAACGTGGTGTTTAAGAAACTATTGGACATCGGCGACTTTATAGGCATTGAGGGCTTTGTGTTCCGCACGCAGATGGGCGAGATAAGCGTTCACGCCAAGCAGCTGACGGTGCTGTCGAAGAGTCTGCGTCCGTTGCCAATCGTCAAATACAAGGACGGCGTAGCCTACGACGGCTTTAACGACCCCGAACAACGATATAGACAGCGTTACGTGGACTTGGTGGTGAACGAGGGCGTAAAAGAGACGTTCATCAAGCGAGCCACGATACTGAGGACGATGCGTCAATTCTTCGACGAGGCAGGTTATACAGAGGTGGAAACACCTATTCTTCAACAGATTGCGGGCGGCGCATCAGCCCGACCTTTCATTACCCATCACAACACATTGGACGTGGATATGTACCTTCGCATCGCCACCGAACTATACTTGAAACGGCTGATAGTCGGCGGCTTCGAAGGCGTGTATGAGATAGGCAGGAACTTCCGCAACGAGGGTATGGACCGCAGCCACAATCCCGAATTCACGTGTATGGAACTATATGTGCAATACAAGGACTACAACTGGATGATGGGCTTCACGGAGCAACTGCTTGAGCGCATCGCCATCGCGGTGAACGGCACGACGAAAGTGAAAGTGGGCGAGAACGAGATTGACTTCAAAGCCCCCTATCGCCGACTGCCTATCCTCGATGCCATCAAGGAAAAGACGGGTCAGGACGTGGAGAAGATGAGCGAAGAGGAGTTGCGCGCGTTTGCCAAGTCGTTGGGCGTGGAAGGTACGGACAAAATGGGCAAGGGCAAACTGATTGACGAGATTTTCGGCGAGACGTGCGAGGGCAATTTCATCCAGCCGACCTTCATCATAGACTACCCCATCGAGATGTCGCCGCTGACAAAGATGCACCGCAGCAAAGCAGGTCTGACCGAGCGGTTCGAGCTGATGGTGAACGGCAAAGAGTTAGCCAACGCCTACAGCGAACTGAATGACCCGATAGACCAATACGAACGCTTTGTCGATCAGATGAAACTTGCGGACAAGGGGGATGACGAAGCGATGGTGATAGACCACGACTTTATGCGCGCGTTAGAATACGGAATGCCCCCCACCTCCGGCATCGGTATAGGCATAGACCGCCTGACGATGCTGATGACGGGACAAGAAAGCATACAGGAAGTGCTGCTGTTCCCGACTATGAAACCCGAAGCCAACTAAACGATGGAAAAACGACATATAGCGATAGTGGGCAACGGCAGTTGGGCAACCGCGCTCGCTAAGATAGTGCTTCATAACGAAGACAAAATCAACTGGTTCATACGCCGTCCGGAAGCTATCGAAGAGTTTAAGAAGACGGGTAAGAACCCCGGTTACCTGACACAAATACACTTTGATGTGGACAGGATTCAATTCACGTCGGATATCAACGAGGTGATAGCGATGTCGGACGTGCTGATAATAGCCATCCCTTCGCCTTACCTGAAAACGACACTGAACAAAGTCAGACGTTCGATGCGGCGCAAGACAGTGATTTCCGCCGTGAAAGGAATGATTATAGAAGACAACGTGACGGTAACCGATTATCTTCATTTTCATTTTCTTATACCCGATGAGCAGTTGGCAGTGATAGCCGGTCCGTGCCACGCGGAAGAGATAGCGTTGGAGCGGCAGAGCTACCTGACCATCGGTTCGACCTCTGTGGAGACCGCCACCAAAGCCGCCGCCATCTTCACCACTCCTTACGTACACACAACCACAAGCGATGATGTGGAAGGGTTGGAATACTCGTCCGTGATGAAGAACATCTACTCCATTGCATCGGGACTGTGCCAGAGCCTGCGCTATGGCGATAATTTCCAAGCGGTGCTGATATCCAATGCCGTACAAGAGATTCAACGCTTTGTGGCAGCCAATAACGGTATGCCCATCAATATTGATGCGTCCGGGTACTTGGGCGATGTATTGGTAACCTCGTACTCGAAGTTCTCGCGCAACCGGCAATTCGGGCAGATGATCGGTATGGGGTACTCGGTGAAAGCAGCACAGATAGAAATGGAAATGGTAGCAGAAGGGTACTATGGGACACGCTGTATTCACGAAGTGAACAAGAAACAGAAAGTGAACCTGCCCATAGTGGATGCCGTATATGACATTCTTTATAATTTCCAGTCCCCATCCTTAGTAATCAGAGAATTGACTCAAAAACTCAAATAAAATATGAAAGACATTCGTTTTACTTATTCCTATGCATTGGAATCAAGCACATTGGAATCATACAAAACAGAAACCCAATCGGCTCTCCGGACACTCGTCAAAGGTACGGGAGCAGGTAATGACTTTTTAGGTTGGCTCGGTTTGCCGATGGATATCCGCAAACAAGTAGCTGCCATCCGGGATTGTGCCGACCGTCTTCGCGCACAATGTGAGGTGATTGTATGCGTAGGTATCGGCGGTTCGTACTTGGGAGCCAAAGCCGTGATAGATGCCCTGCAACCTGCTTTTGCTTGGTTAGAAGGCAGAAAACCGCAAATCGTTTATGCAGGCAATAATATCAGCGAAGATTACTTGTATGAACTGCAGAACTTGCTGCGCAAAAAGCAGTTTGGCATTATCTGCATATCCAAGTCAGGGACGACGACCGAGCCGGCATTGGCTTTCCGCCTGCTGAAGATGCAGTTGGAAGAGCAAGCGGGCAAGGCAACTGCCAAAGAGCGCATTGTATGTATCACCGATGCAAAGAAAGGTGCGCTGCGTACCTTGGCTACCCAAGAGGGGTACGACACCTTTGTGATTGAAGACAACATCGGCGGTCGTTTCTCTGTATTAAGTCCCGTGGGTCTGCTGCCCATTGCCTGCGCCGGGTTGAATATAAATGCGTTGTTAGACGGCGCAGAAAGGATGATGAATTGCTGCACGTCTTCCGAAACAGACTTTGAAGACAACCCTGCCCTACTCTATGCCGCGGCACGCAATCACCTCTACAGACAAGGCAAGAAGATTGAGTTGCTCGTCAATTACCACCCCAAATTGCACTTTGTGAGCGAATGGTGGAAACAACTCTACGGCGAGAGCGAAGGCAAAGAGCATAAGGGTATCTTCCCTGCCTCGGTGGACTTCACAACCGACTTACACTCAATGGGTCAGTACGTACAAGACGGCGAACGCCACTTGTTTGAAACCGTTATTTCCGTGCAGGAACCGAATGAGAAAGTGGTCGTACCGAGCGATAAAGACAACCTGGACGGTCTGAACTTCCTTGCAGGCAAGCGCGTGGACGAAGTGAATAAGATGGCTGAATTGGGAACCCGCTTGGCGCATACGGACGGCGGCGTACCGAACCTGCTTATTGAATTGCCCGCACTGAACGAATATAGTATCGGCGAACTGATTGCTTTCTTCGAAGTCGGGTGCGGCGTATCGGGCTATATGTTGGGCGTTAATCCGTTCAATCAACCGGGCGTGGAAGCCTATAAGAAGAACATGTTTGCCCTGCTTCATAAGCCCGGTTACGAAGAAGCCACAGCCGCTATTGAAGCGCGCATAAACAACAAATAATGAATAAACTATTAGAGAACAAAACGGCACTTATAACGGGTGCTTCACGCGGCATAGGCAGATCTGTTGCACTTCGCTTCGCAGAAGAAGGCTGTCAGATTGCCTTTACCTATCAGAACAGCCACGAGCAAGCCGAAGAGGTACGACAAGCGATTGTAGCCAAAGGCGTTACTTGCCGTGCCTACGTAAGCAATGCAGCCGACTTTGAGCAGGCGCACAAGGTGGTAGAAGAAGTGGTAAAAGATTTCGGACAGATTGATATACTGGTGAATAACGCCGGCATTACGAAAGATATGCTGCTTATGCGTATGACGGAGCAGCAATGGGATGCTGTGGTGGACGTGAACTTGAAATCGGCATTTAATTTTACCCACGCAGTCTCTCCTTATATGATGCGTCGCCGAAGCGGGTCGATTATCTCAATGTCTTCCGTGGTAGGGCTATACGGGAATGCCGGTCAAGCCAACTACGCTGCCTCGAAGGCGGGTATCATAGCGTTGATGCAGTCCGTGGCAAAGGAATTGGGCAGCCGGGGTGTTCGTGCCAACGCCATTGCACCGGGGTTCATACAGACGGATATGACTTCCGCCCTACCCCAAGCTACTTTGGACGAGATTATCAGCCGTATTCCTATGCGCCGTGGCGGCACACCTGAAGAGGTCGCCAATGTGGCTTTGTTCCTTGCCAGCGACCTGTCGTCCTACGTGAGCGGACAGACGATTCAAGTGACGGGAGCGATGTAGTATAGTTGAAAGTTGAAAGTTAAAAGTTTACAGCTATGAAGAATATGAAACTGCGTCTTATCGTGATGAACTTCCTCGAATATGCCGTTTGGGGAGCTTACCTGACGAGTATGGGACGCTATCTTGCCGAACACGGTTTGGCGCAACACATCGGTTGGTTCTACTCCGTTCAAGGCATCGTCAGCCTGTTTATGCCCGCTCTGATGGGCATTGTTGCCGACCGCTGGATACCGGCACAAAAACTGCTCTCGCTATGCCACGCCTTGGCGGGTGCGTTTATGATTTCGGCAGGACTGTACGGATTGAGTTCGGGCGCAGACGTTCAGTTCGCATTATTGTTCACGCTGTACACCTGCTCCGTGGCATTCTTTATGCCGACTATTGCATTGAGCAACTCGGTGGCTTACATATCGTTAGGCAAAGCCGGATTGGACACGGTGAGCGATTTTCCGCCCATTCGCGTATTAGGTACGGTGGGCTTTATTGCTACGATGTGGGCCGTGGATTTGTTAGGCTTCCAGAACACACCGTGGCAGTTCGTGGTGAGCGGCGGACTGAGCGTGGTATTGGCTCTTTATTCGTTGACTCTGCCCGAATGTGAGACCAAGAAAGAGGTGCAGTCGAAGTCGTTTGTGGAGGCGATGGGCTTGCAGGCTTTCAGCCTGTTCAAAGAAAAAAAGATGGCGATTTTCTTCATCTTCTCGATGCTTTTGGGTGTCAGCCTGCAGATCACGAACGGTTTTGCCAATCCGTTCTTGGGCTCGTTTGAGAATTTCCCCGAATTTGCCGACACATTCGGCGTGCAGCACTCCAATATACTGATTAGTATTTCGCAGATATGTGAGGCTCTGTGCATCTTGCTTATTCCGTTTGTACTGAAGCGATTCGGAATAAAGAACGTGATGCTGATGGCTATGCTGGCATGGGTATTGCGTTTCGGTTTGTTCGGTGCAGGCGACCCGGGTAAGGGCGTATGGATGTTCGTACTGAGTTGCATCGTCTATGGTTTTGCGTTCGACTTCTTCAATATCAGCGGTTCGCTGTATGTGGATCAGCAGACCGACCCTGCCTTGCGGTCATCGGCACAGGGCATCTTTATGATGATGACCAACGGATTGGGAGCCACCATCGGAACGCTGGCCGCGCAAGCCATCATCAATGTATTCGTCTATAATCCTGCCGCAGCCGATGCATCGGCTTTGGAAATATGGGCTGGTTGGCGCACATCGTGGTATATCTTTGCGGCATACGCATTGGTGGTAGCCGTACTGTTCTGGATATGCTTCCCGAAGACCTATAATGGGACGAACAAAGACCTATAAAACAATGTATTCAGAATAAGTCCATTCGTTGGAAAGGATAGCGACCATAGGGATGTTCGATGGTGTTCACAGGGGACATCAGTTCCTGCTTCGTGAACTGCTTTTGCAAGCCCGGCAGCGTGGTTGGCAGAGTATGGTGGTAACTTTTTTTGACCATCCGCGCAACCTGCTTTACGGCACGGCTGAACGGCTGCTGACCACTCGCGATGAGCGCAAAGCACTGTTGGAAGCGTGCGGTGTGGACAAGGTGGTGATGTTGGAATTCAGCGACATACAGCAACAGACTGCCGAAGAGTTCATGCGCTTTCTGCGTGAGCGTTATGACGTGTCGGCTGTGATGATGGGCTACGACCATCGGTTCGGCAGCGACCGCTTGACGCGATACGAAGACTACGTACAAGCCGGGAAGCGGGCGGGTGTGGAGGTCATACATTTCGAAGAAGCCACATCATCGGACTTAGCGACAGACGCAATGAATGATGCCGATTCGGGCGAGAAGAATCCTATATCATCGTCCCGTATCCGCAAGGCTTTGCAAGCGGGCGAGATAGAGGCAGCCAACGAGATGTTAGGCAGAGAGTATTCGCTCTACGGCAAGGTGGTGCACGGCAAAGGATTGGGGACGCGCTTAGGTTTTCCGACCGCCAATATATCGCTGTCCGACCCAGACAAACTGCTGCCGAAAGACGGTGTGTATGTCGTTGAGACAGAGATTAGCGGTATCGTGTATCGGGCAGTGATGAACATAGGCACGAATCCGACTGTGCAGGACAGGGACGAGCCTCGCACCTATATCGAAGTACATATCATCGGATTTGAGGGCAATCTGTACAACCAACTGATGCGCGTAGAGATACTGCACCGTCTGCGTGATGAGCAGCGTTTTGATTCGTTGGAAGCATTGCGAAGTCAGATTGAGGCAGATATCCGTCAAAGCGAAACGTTGGCGTCGCCATCAGCATGCCTTTGAATGGCTTTAAACAAGGCGGATACTCAATTCATAGAGCAAATAGAGCGGCAAGGTAACGAGCAAGAGGGTGAAGGCATCGCCCGTTGGGGTAATAACCGCAGCCACAACAAGAAGCACCACTATGGCGTGCCGTCTGTAGTGCTTGAGCCAAGCAGCTTGAACCAAACCGGCTTTGCCTAATGCCCACACCACGAGCGGCAACTCAAAGAGAATCCCCATCAAAAGCGACAGGATAAGAAAAGTGGACACATACGAGTCCAATGCTATCTGATTAACCACTTGCGGCTGCACCTGATACGTGGCTAAAAAACGGAAAGCAAACGGAAAGATGACAAAATAGTTCAGTGCTACACCACCGAGGAAGAGCAACGTGCCAAAGCCGATGATTCGTGCGGCGGCACGTTTTTCTTTGGGATACAAAGCCGGAGCAACAAATCCATAGGCTTGTCCGATGAGAAAGGGAAAAGCCACGACTAACCCCATCAGAGCCGCCACGCGCAGATGCACCGTGAATTGCGCAGAGAGTTGCGTATTGATAAATGAAACGGTGGACATATCCCCACTCCACCCTTGACCGAGCAAACGGTCAATAAGGCGGTAGGTAATAAAATCAGGATTGGCGGGCGCGAAGAGAACGGCAAACAGTGTGTCACGAAAGCAGAACATAGCCGTAGCACACACAGCCCACGCTATCAGGCAACGGATTAGCACCCCGCGCAGTTCGTCAAGATGATCCCAGAACGTTTTTTCCACCGGAATTGAAAGGTATAAACCAAGATTGGTTTATGCGGTCATTGGAGTGTTTCTTTTTCGATTTTCTTTTCTTTTTTCTTTTCTTGCTCGATGTCCTCGACTAAATCGTCTTTCATTCCTTCTTTGAATGACTTGACTCCTTTGCCGAGTCCCCGCATCAGTTCAGGGATTTTCTTGCCTCCGAAGAAAAGGAGAACGACAAGGGCGATAATGATGATTTCAGTAATACCTATATTCATATTGTGTCAAATTATAAGTGTTCGACGAATTATTTGTCTTTCTTTGCAGTTTATTTTTTTCGGATTAACATTTTTTGCGGACTTACTTTTTTGGCGAATTTAATTTCTCTGCCGCAAGGCATCGACAAAGCGGTCGATGCGCTGTATTTCGCCGGGGATGTCAATACGTTGCGGGCAGTGGCTCAGGCAGTGGTTGCAACCTATACAGTGGTCGGCTTGGCGAATGCTCTCAATAGCTCGGTCGTAGCCGACGAGGAAAGCGCGGCGATTGCGCCGGAACTCCGTTTCATCGCCCCCGACAGCAGGCATAATGCCTTCGGCGATACACTTATTATAATAAGCAAAGATACCCGGTATGTTCAAGCCGTAGGGACAAGGCATACAATAATTACACGTGGTGCAAGGAATGGCCTTGAGTTCGTATATGTCTTTGGCAAGTGCTAACAGCCATTGCTCTTCGTCTTCACTGAGCGGGACAAGGGGGGAATAGGTACGGACATTCTCTTTGAGGTGCTCCAGATAAGTCATACCTGACAGAACAGATAGAACCCAACGAGGATTACCCGCAAAGCGCAAAGCCCAAGCAGCGGGCGAATAACGGCTGTCTTTCTGACGCATCTTATGGGCAATGGCATCGGGTTGTTTCGCCAAACGTCCGCCTAACAGAGGTTCCATAATAACTGCCGGAATACCACGTTTTGCCAATTCGGCATACAGGTATTCGGCATCGGTATTACGCGGATTGATTTCGTTGGCGTAGTTCCAGTCGAGGTAATTGAGTTCAATCTGGACAAAGTCCCAATGGTATTTCCCTTCATCGTGCCAACGGAGCAGCATATCGAAGATAGCGATGTCGCCGTGGTAGGAGAAACCGAGGTTGCGGATACGTCCTTTCTGTTTCTGTTCCACGAGCCAATCTAATATACCGTTATCCATATACCTGCCGTTGAAGGTCTCCAAGGAGTTTTTGCCCATTGACGTACCGCCGATACTATGGAGCAGGAGGTAGTCAATATAGTCGGTCTGCAGGTAGGTGAGCGAACGCTCGAACATAGCCATTGATTCCGTACGTGACCAAGTGGATGGGTCAAAATTGGACAACTTGGTGGCTATATAGTAGGACTTTCGCGGATGGCGTGCCAAGGCGATACCTGTACTTTGTTCGGACATTCCCTGACAATAGGCTGGCGACGTATCAAAATAATTCACGCCGTGTGCCAAGGCATAGTCCACCATTTCGTTGACGGCATCCTGGTCAATGGGTGAATCGGGATTTTCTCTTGCCGTTCCGCCTGCCTCAACGGGCAGGCGCATCATACCGAAGCCCAAGAGCGAGACTTGGTCGCCCGTATTCGGATTAGTGCGAAGTGTCATTTTACCCTCAATGGCAACATCTTCGCTGTCAGAAGCCTCGCGTGAATTATTTTTGCAAGCGGTGAGCAGCACACTCGTAGCGGCTGCCGCTGCCGCACTATGTTTTATAAAATCTCTTCTATCCATAACTGTAAACTATAAACTTACCGACTTCTTTCAACTTTAATCTTTCAACTTATATGGTGCATCGTATTCCCTTCCACGTAGATGGCACTGAAAGGTCGGGCGGGACATAGGTTCTCGCACTTGCCGCAGCCGATACACTTCTCCGTATCCACCACGGGTACTTCCACAATTTTGCCGTTGACCTCTTTTTCTACCATCTGAATGGCCCAAGCGGGACAATGTCTGGCGCAGGCGCCGCATGAATCGCCATTGGTTACGGGGATACAGTTCTCGCTAATCCAAACGGCGTGTCCGATGTGAATAGCCGTTTTTTCTTCTTTGGTTATCGGGTGGATAGCTCCCGTGGGGCATACTTGGCTGCATCGTGTACATTCGGGTCGGCAATAACCGCGTTCGAACGACATGACGGGTTGCATCAGGTGCAACGGGTCGGTACTCGGACGCAGCACGTTGTTGGGGCAGGCACTGACGCAGAGTTGGCAAGCCGTGCAATGGCGCGAGAGATTGTAAGCGGAAACCGAACCGGGAGGCGTAACGGGTGTATCGCGATGCGGAACTTGCTTGTCTTCAATGACAGCCATACCGCCGTCCACCTTGATTTTGGTTTGCGCCATAGCGGTTGCGCCGACTGCCATAACAGCCCCGGCGACAAAAGCACGCTTGTTCAAATCGGGCTGTCCTTCGTTAGGCATAACTTGCTGTTCGGCAGCGGAATCGTCTTTCAGCGTAATCGGTCGGTAGTGGAGTGCATCAAATTTGCACTTGTCAAGACAGTCGCCGCAAGCCACACATCGCGAAGCGTCAACCGTACCCGCCTTATAGTCAATCGCGGAAGCCTTGCAGTTCTTTTCGCACAGCGAGCAGTTCTTGCATTTGCTCTTATCCAACTGCACGCGGAAAAGCGAGAATCGGCTGAAGAAAGAAAGAATCGTGCCCACAGGGCAGACTGTATTGCAGTAGGTACGTCCGTTGCGCCAAGCCAAGAAGCCGAGAACAACGAGCGTGAGCAAAGCAACAACGAAGGTCGTCACGCTGCGCATCCACAGTTGCACCTCAGAGAACATATAACTATCGTAATGGCTTTCCCACGCGGCTAAACCGTTGTTAAGCAAGTCATATAAAGGTCGGAACAAAGAATTGACGACACGTCCGTAAGCCGAATAAGGAGCCAAGAGTGTGGTTACAGGCGCAAAACCGATAATGAGACAAACTACAAAAACCGCCAAAACGGTATAGCGAACCCAACGTTTTTCGGGCGAATGTGAATAACGGTTCTTCTTGGCTTTCTTGCCTGCCCAACCGAACAGGTCTTGCATAATACCAAGCGGACAAACCACAGAGCAATAGATACGTCCGAAAAGCAGCGTGACTATAATCAGCGCAGCCAACACCGCAAAATCCAATGCTAAAAGAGCGGGCAAAAACTGAATCTTGGCTATCCAAGCAATATGTTGGCTCACGCCCCAACTGATACCGAGGAAGAGCAGATTGATAAGAAGGAAACTAATCGTGGCAAGCACGATACGGATTTTACGAAGCATACTGACAAGTATTCTTAATACTATATGTTGTTAATTCATTTCCTGCAAGATGGCGACACATTCCTCCACGGTGGCAGCATCATTGAGTCGGCTGTCTATGGGGCATTGACCTGTTTGGTCGCGATTGAGAATCATCGGCACTTCTTCGCGCGCCTTGACCACTACGTCTGCATTTTCAAAGAGTTCACGCGCCGGGGTGCAGATGATATTGGTATGCACTTCTTTCACCCCGCCGGCTATCATCAGAGCCGCTGCCGCCTTACCGATAATCTTGTCTGCCACGACAGCCCCTTTCAGCCGCTTCGGGTCGTTTTGGATGAGGGTCAGCAGGTCTTGCACGCCACGGTTCTCGTGTTGCGTAGTCAGACCGTGATTGCGAACGAGCAGACTGAGTGAATTGGCATTTAGTTGGTTAAGCATCTGTTCGCCGTCTATGGAAACGATGCGATAGGTGCGTGTCCCAAGACCTATCTTAGCGGCATGTTCGATGGTGTGGATGCCGTGACGCGAATTGATACGCTCAATCAGTGCTGAAGCATCGTCACCGTCTTGGGAAGGATAGTTGAACACCAAGTCCACGCAGGCTTGGTCTAAAGCCACGGGGTCAAGGGAGGCGAGAATACCGATGTCGCTCATTTCGGGGGCTGCCGGATGGCTGTCGCAGTCGCAATCCACCGACAGGTTATTAACCACGTTGATATAGAGGATCTTTTCCCCGCTACCGAAGTAATTGTGTACAGCTTGTGCGGCTGCCGCCATCGACTCGAGGAAACCGTCTTGATTGCCCGTGTGGCTCCACGTCTCCACCACGTCCTCGGTGATTCCGGCAGAGTGGATATAGGCTTTGCCGGCGGCGGAAGCCACGCCGATAGACTGGTTCTTCAAGACACCGCCGAAGCCGCCCATTGCATGTCCTTTGAAATGGGCAAGGTTAATCATAAAGTCGTAGTTCTTCAGGTGTGTACCTACCCTGTCGTAATGAATCCAAGTAGAGTCTTGTACGGGGATGGTGAAATCGCCCTCTTCGTCCATCAGATCCACCGTCGCGATGTCAAGGAAGCCGTGGTCACGAATGGTTTGCCAATGCGCTTCCGTCGTATTGCGGCGACCGGCATAAGCGGTGTTACACTCCACGATTGTACCGTTCACGCCATTGACCAACTGACGGATCAGTTCGGGCTTGAGGTAGTTATGTCCACCTGCCTCACCGGTAGAAATCTTGACTGCCACGCGTCCCGTAGCAGGTTTGCCGAGGGCTTCATAGATACGCACCAATGCTGCGGGCGAAATCTCCTGCGTCATATAGACTACCGCTGTGTCTGAAGATTGGACAGGTTGTTGTTCAACTGTTTTTTGGGTGCAACCGACCATAGTCGTTACAGCTGCTAAAAGAAAAGGAAGTAGTTTCATATCTGCTTTTATTTAGTTGTTAGAAAGTGAATTGCAGACCTGCCATCACGGTCGTTTTTGGCATTGGGAAACCGGCGTTGATTTCGTACTCCGTGCCAAGCAGATTATCGGCGGTAAGGGTAGCCCATAGTTCACGCCACAGGCGGGCTGACGCATGCGCATTCCACAACGCAAAGTTCTGTTTTTGAGCCGACTGCGAAACATTGGGCAGTTGTGTATAGAGTCCGTTGATGTATTGCAAGTCTGTACCTATACGGAATCGGTCGTGGTGGTAAGCAACGGAGACATTCAGCTTATGTTCCGGCGCGGCAAGGACGGGATGAACCATATACAGGTACGAGTAGTTGGCACTCAGTATCAGTCCTTTCCATACGCGTGCCGATATTTCCGCTTCTGCACCGGCGTTTTTCATTTCGCCCGTGTTCACATTGCGAGGTCTGCCGGCTATCGGGCGTGTCTCTATCATATTGTCGGCATGCATATAGAAGACATTGGCACCTATGCGTATTCTTCCGCCGAGCAACATCTGCTTGTAGGCTAACTCGTAGTTCCACAAGCTGATGGACTGCAGGCTGTCGTTGGCAGGCGCATACATATAGAGTTCGCGGATGGTAGGATTGCGATAGCCGCGACTGACGAGTGCTTTGAGTTGTGCATCTTGAGGCAGAAGAAAAGACAGTCCTGCCTGCGGGGCATAGTTGAATCCGGCTCGTGAATGCCATCCCAACCGCACGCCTGCATCCAGCGCGAACCAATCAACTATATGTTGGCGAAAGTCGATGTAGCCTGCCACTTCATAGAGTGTTTTGGTAATGATGTCCTTCTTTGTGTCGGAAGCAAGAATGCGATTCCATACGTGGCCGCCGAAGTGCTGGTAATCAAAGCCGAAGGTTGTGTGATTGCCACGGAATAGAGAAACGGTCTGGTAACCGCTTACGCCAAGCATCAAGTCGGTATGGTTGTATTCGGTAGCCGGAACGGGTTCGCCTGCCTTGTGCCCTTCGTTGATACGATGCCGGCCGCCGGAGTAGTAGGCGCGTACAGCACCTTGTGTACGAGCGTATTGATTGGTGGCGGAAAGAGTTGCCATACCCCGTAGGATATGCTGATGGCTGTCAAAAATCGGTTCTGTCACCGTACCGGGATTGGCTGTATTGAAATAGGCGATATTACCTGCCGCATTGACACTCCAGTGACTGTCTATATCGTACCCTACTTTGGCAAAGCCGCTGTACTGGTCAAAAGCCATATTATCGCGATGACCAGCAGTACGGACGTAGTTGAAACCCGCTGCCTCCGACCATTTGCCTTTTCTGAGTTGGTTGGCAATTCCGGCATCAGCGGAATAGTAAGAACCACCCTGCGCATGAACGGATGTGATGATGGTATCTCTTTGCGGCTGACCGGTAACGATATTGACGACCCCACCCATCGCATTGGAGCCGTAGTAGAGCGAAGCCGGACCGCGTATGACTTCCACGCGCTCTGCCATCTGTGTCTGGTAGTTATCTGCTATCGGGTGACCGTACAGACCTGCATACTGCGGCAGACCGTCAATCAGAACAAGTACATCCGTATTGGGCTGACCTCCTATACCGCGCACTTTGATGCCGCCCGAACCGCCCGTACTGACTCCGTAGCCCAAAACGCCGCGCTGTGTAACAAACAGTCCCGGAACGTGTTGCATCAGCGTAGGCAAGATATTCGGCTTCTGCTGCTCCGTGAGCTGCGCCCGCCCTACCACATTGACGGTAACGGGCAGCAAGCGTGCATCTTCTGAAACGCGTGTTCCCGTTGCCACCACTTCCTTAAGAGATACAACACGAAGCGAATCGCTACTGTCAGGTAATTCATTATCAGCATGGATTCCTGAAACGAAGCCGATACATAAAAAAACAAGTAAAATATAGTGTCGCATCAAAAAATATACGATTTTGACCGCAAAAGTAGTGAAAATCCGTGAATTGTCAATCTTTTACATTTTTTTGTCAGCATTTTTTGCATTTTGAATGAATTTTGCGAAGACGGTGTATAAGGTGTGAACAAGGAGAAAACAAAAAAAAATGAAAAAAAATTTTCCTTTCAAGAAAGTCGCCGTAACTTTGCGGCTGTTTTCGGCTGTTTTCAACCGTTTACGATACTTTTCAACATTTTTCGTATCGGCGAGAGCGGCGATTCAGTAAACGTAAAAACAACTAATTAACATAAATAAATAAAAATTATGAAACCTACTCACATTGAGCATCTTGGGATTGCAGTTCCCAGTTTGGAAGAGGCTATGCCTTTCTTTGAGTTCTTAACCGGCAGCAAATGCTACTCCATTGAGGAAGTGGCTGACCAAAAGGTGAAAACAGCCTTCTTCAAAGTCGGTGAAGTAAAAATTGAGTTGCTCGAGCCTACCAGTCCCGAATCAACTATCGCCAAGTTCATTGAGAAGAACGGCGGTCGCGGCGGTGTACACCACGTAGCATTCAATGTTAATAGTGTAGAGGAAGCTCTGAAGGAAGCGGAAGCAGCCGGTATCCAGCTCATTGACAAAGCTCCGAGAAAAGGTGCTGAAAATCTGATGATAGCCTTCTTGCATCCGAAGAGCACCAAAGGCGTGCTGACCGAACTCTGCGAACAGCCCAAATAACCCGTCCAACGGATTTTCTAACGAAATAACAACAAACAGAATGGATACCAATAAACTTGAACGCCTGATTGCCAATCGCGAGAAGGCTATGGCAGGCGGCGGCGAAGCAGCCGTTGAGAAGCACCACGCCAAAGGGTGTTACACCTGTCGCGAACGTATCAATATGCTCCTTGACGAGGGTTCGTTTGAGGAAGTTAATATGTTCCTCACCCACCGTTGCCACGACTTCGGAATGGAGAAGAAAGTGTTCCTCGGCGACGGTGTGGCTTGCGGAAGCGGCACGATTGACGGTCGTCTGGTCTTCGTATTCGCACAGGATGCCACCGTGATAGGCGGTTCGCTCAGCGAGACGATGGCGCTGAAGATCTGCAACGTGATGGATCAGGCTATGAAACTCGGTGCGCCGATTATCGGTCTGAACGACTCGGGCGGTGCACGTATTCAGGAAGGTGCTTGTGCGTTAGCCGGTTATGCCGAGATTTTTGAGCGCAATATTCTTGCATCGGGCGTTGTTCCCCAGATTAGCGTTATCTTTGGTCCTTGCGCCGGTGGTGCTGTATATAGCCCTGCTTTGACGGACTTCATTATGATGACCGAGCAGAACTCGTATATGTTCATTACCGGTCCGAAGGTAGTGAAGAGCGTTACGGGTGAAGACGTTACGGTAGAGCAATTAGGCGGTGCGCGCGTACATGCTACCAAATCGGGTGTTACCCACTTTGTAGCTGCCACTGAGGAGGAAGCTCTGCAAGAGGTTAGACGCCTCATAAGTTTCATTCCGCAGAACAATATGGAAGAAGCTCCGCTTGTAGAATGTACCGACGATCCGACCCGCGTGGAGGACGAACTGAACAACATCGTTCCCGATGACCCCAATAAGCCTTACAATATGAAGGACATCATCAATCTGATTGTGGATAATGGTGACTTTATGGAGGTTCAGAAGGACTATGCGAAGAATATCATCTGCGGATTTGGTCGTTTCAACGGTCGTTCGACCGGTATCATTGCCAACCAACCGAGTTGGATAGCGGGCGTATTAGACTGCGATGCCAGCCGCAAGGCAGCCCGTTTCGTACGTTTCTGCGATGCTTTCAATATTCAGATTCTGACGCTTGTGGATGTTCCCGGATTCCTCTGCGGTACGGGACAAGAGTATGCCGGCATTATCGATCACGGAGCCAAACTGATGTTCGCATACGGTGAGGCAACCGTTCCGAAGGTAACGGTAACCGTCCGCAAATCATACGGCGGCAGCCATATCGTAATGAGTTGCAAGCAGTTGCGCGGCGATGTATGCTATGCTTGGCCGAATGCTGAGATTGCCGTGATGGGTGCAAGCGGAGCGGTAGGCGTACTGCAAGCCAAAGCCATCAAGGCTATCGAAGATGCCGAGGAGAAGAAGAAGTTCATCGCCGAGAAAGAGGCTGAATACAAAGACCTGTTTGCCAGTCCTTATCAGGCTGCCAATCGCGGCTATATCGATGATGTGATTGAACCTCGCAACACGCGTGTACGCATCATCAATGCCTTCGAGAAGTTGCAAACAAAGCGTCTGACCAATCCGCTCAAGAAACATTCCAATATTCCTTTGTAAACCGTATTCGGGAGACGGCTTAATGCCGTTTCCCGATACAATAATGATAGAAAGAGAAAAAAAATGGTATTTCTTGAAGTAACAGCTGACACTTGGTTGGTAACCGGATTAGGTTTCGGTATCGTATTGGTGCTCCTTTGTCTTTTCGTTTATGTAATGAAAGGATTAGGAGCTTTGATGCAATGGATAGAGCAACGTTTGTCGGGGAAAGCCGAAGTGAAGGAGGAAACTTCGAAGGCTGCACCCGTCAAGGCGGAAGTAACAGCCGGTGGTGCGGACGATATGGCAGCCATTGCGATAGCGTTGCACATGTTTTACGGCATTCACGATATGGAAGCCCCGCGACTGACTATCCATGCGCATCACTCGACTTGGAACGAACATACTTTTGGCATCAATAATCTTGACAGATAAAGAGTGTCAAAGGTATAACAAACAAAGGGACAGTATATGTTCCTTGCATTAACTACTAAACTTTAACAAAACACAAATATGAAAGAATTTTCATTCAAGATCAATGGTCAGGAGTACAAGACGACCGTTGAAGAAAAAGACGGCGGTAAGGCAGAAGTTACCGTAAACGGCAAAAAATACGATGTAGAACTGCCCGCCAACGCAAAGAAAGCAACCGCGACAGCCGCTCCGAAGGCAGCAGCCGCTCCCGCAGCCGGTGCAGCGAAAGCAGCTCCGGCAGGTGGCGGAATGCAAGTGAAGAGTCCGCTTCCGGGCAGCATCATCAAGGTGTTGGTCAGTGTAGGTCAAGCCGTTAAGAAAGGCGACACGCTGCTGACGCTGGAGAGTATGAAGATGGAGAACACGGTGGCTGCCGAATGTGATGGTACCGTTAAGCAAGTGGCTGTTCAACCCGGACAGAACGTAATGCAAGACGACCTGCTTGTAGTACTTGAGTAATACGGTACGACAAAGCCTAATTTGATAAGGTAAAAAATGAATAGTGTTCTTGAATTTTTCCAGACAATGGGATTTATGAACCTGACATGGCAGCAGGCTGTTATGTTGTTGGTTTCGTTTTTCCTTTTGTACTTGGCTATCAAAAAGCAGTATGAGCCGCTGTTGCTCTTGCCGATTGCTTTTGGTATGCTTCTGACTAACCTGCCCGGCGCGGGGATGTTCCACCAAGAACTTTGGGATGCTTTCCTGCAACCCACACTCGCCGATGGTTCTGCCAATCCGGCATTCCATTCGTATGGTACGATTCTGAAGCATGGCGGGTTGTTGGATGTTCTCTATATCGGTGTGAAAGCCGGTGTCTATCCGTGTTTGATTTTCATTGGTGTGGGTGCAATGACCGATTTCGGTCCGCTGATTGCCAATCCGAAGTCGTTTATTCTCGGCGCGGCTGCCCAATTAGGTATTTTTATCGCTTTCTTGGGTGCGAATGCGCTCGGATTTACGCCCGCAGAAGCCGGTTCAATCGGTATAATCGGCGGTGCGGACGGTCCTACGAGTATCTTCCTGACGAGTAAACTGGCTCCTCATCTGTTGGGTCCCATCGCTATTGCGGCTTATTCGTATATGGCTCTTGTGCCTGTTATTCAGCCGCCTATTATGCGCTTGCTGACCACAGAGAAAGAGCGCAAGATTAAGATGAAGCAACTGCGTGCTGTCAGCAAGACGGAGAAGATAGTGTTTCCCGTGGTGATCACGGCTATTGTGGCTCTTGTATTGCCCGATGCGGCTCCGCTGATCGGTTGCCTGATGTTGGGTAACCTGATGAAAGAGTGCGGCGTAGTGGATCGTTTGGCCAAGACGGCGCAGAACGAGCTGATGAACATCGTGGTTATCTTCCTCGGCTTGACCGTGGGTGCGACCGCTACAGCAGGTACGTTCCTTACGCTCAAGACGTTAGGTATCCTACTGATGGGTATCATTGCTTTCTGCTTCGGTACGATGGGCGGTGTGCTGTTGGCTAAACTGATGAACGTCTTCTCGAAGGAGAAGATCAATCCGCTGATTGGTTCAGCAGGTGTGAGTGCCGTTCCGATGGCAGCGCGTGTGAGTCAGATGGAGGGTGCAAAGGCTGACCCGAGCAACTTCCTGTTGATGCACGCTATGGGACCGAATGTAGCAGGCGTGATCGGTTCTGCAGTAGCCGCCGGTATATTGCTTACGATGTTAGGCTAATAATTGCTCACCATAGTGATAAAGGAACAGAAGACTGCCATTTTGGCAGTCTTCTGTTCCTTTATTTTGTCTAAAAGGGATACGGGAGAGTAATGGCACGAGATTTGTATGAAAAGAAGCGGAAAGGTGGGGAAAGGATAAGAAAGGTGGGGAAAGGGCGAGAAAGAAAGAACATACAAATAAACCTATAAAATAAAGTACAACTATGACAAACATCAAACCTTTAGCCGACCGTGTGTTGATTCGTCCGGTGGCTGCAGAAACGACGACTGCTGCGGGGATTATCATTCCTGACACAGCAAAAGAGAAACCCTTGCGCGGCGAAGTGATAGCCGTAGGTCAGGGTACGAAAGACGAACAGATGGTACTCAAAGCCGGTAGCCACGTGCTGTACGGCAAGTATGCAGGCACAGAGATTGAGATTGACGGCGAGAAACTGCTCATTATGCGCCAAAGCGATGTACTTGCGGTAATTGAGTGAAAACTATTCAGTAAATGTTGGATAGTGAATGTTGAATGCACAGAGTAAACAACACGAATTAACCAACACAAAGTAACAAACACGTACTAACAACATTAACTTAAAAAGACTTATGGCAAAAGATATTATGTACGGCATCGAAGCTCGTGATGCCTTGAAGAACGGTGTTGACCAATTAGCAAACGCAGTAAAAGTAACGTTAGGTCCGAAGGGACGCAACGTAGTGATAGACAAGAAATACGGTGCTCCTCAAATCACGAAGGACGGCGTAACGGTAGCCAAAGAGATTGAGTTGAAGAACGCCCAGGAGAACCTCGGTGCGCAACTCGTCAAGGAAGTGGCATCGAAGACGGGCGACCAAGCCGGTGACGGCACGACCACCGCTACCGTATTGGCGCAAGCCATCGTAGGCGTAGGTCTGAAGAACGTAACTGCCGGTGCTAATCCGATGGACTTGAAACGCGGTATTGACAAGGCTGTAGCTGCTGTGGTAGAGCAGATTAAGAAACAGAGCGAAGAGGTAGGCAACGACTTCGACAAGATTGAGCAGGTTGCCACCATCTCAGCCAATAACGATGCCGAGATCGGTAAACTGATTGCCGACGCTATGCGCAAAGTAAGCAAAGACGGCGTTATCACCATCAGCGAAGCCAAGGGTATGGACACCACCATCGATGTGGTACAAGGTATGCAGTTCGACCGCGGCTATATCAGCCCCTATTTCGTAACCAATACGGAGACGATGGAAGTGGAGATGGACAAACCCTATATCCTCATCTACGACAAGAAAATCAGCAATCTGAAAGAGTTGTTGCCCGTATTGGAACCGGCTGTTCAATCGGGTCGTCCGTTGCTTATCATCGCCGAGGATGTGGACAGCGAGGCACTGACCACGTTGGTAGTCAATCGTCTGCGCGCTCAACTCAAGATATGCGCCGTGAAGGCTCCGGGCTTTGGTGATCGCAGAAAAGAGATGTTGGAAGACATCGCCATCTTGACCGGCGGCACGGTAATCAGCGAAGAGAAGGGTATCAAGTTGGAGTCTGCCACGTTAGATATGCTCGGCACGGCGGAGACCATCACCGTCAATAAGGACAATACGACCATCGTGAACGGCGCAGGCGATAAGGCTGCCATTGAGGCTCGTATTGCGCAGATCAAGTCTCAGATTGCTGCTACCAAGTCGTCTTACGATAAGGAGAAACTGCAAGAGCGTCTTGCCAAATTGGCAGGTGGCGTGGCCCAACTGAACGTAGGTGCTGCCAGCGAAGTTGAGATGAAGGAGAAGAAAGACCGCGTGGACGATGCATTGAGTGCCACCCGCGCAGCCATTGAAGAGGGTATCGTGCCGGGCGGCGGCGTCGCTTACATCCGCGCACAAGAGGTACTTGCTAACCTGAAAGGTGCCAACGACGATGAGCAAACGGGTATTGACATCGTATGCCGCGCCATTGAGGAGCCGCTGCGTCAGATCGTAGCCAATGCGGGCAAGGAAGGTGCCGTGGTAGTGGATAAGGTTCGTCAAGGCAAGGGCGACTTTGGTTACAATGCCCGCAAGGACGAATACGAGGACTTGAAGAAAGCCGGTGTGGTTGATCCTGCCAAGGTAACTCGTGTGGCTTTGGAGAACGCGGCTTCGATAGCCGGTATGTTCCTCACCACGGAGTGCGTCATCACGGACGTGAAGGAGGAGACACCTGCTCCCGCAATGCCCCAAGGCGGTATGGGAGGTATGATGTAAGCCAATCCGATTAAACCGAATAACACAAAGAGCGCACTCTCATTTGAGGGTGCGCTCTTTGGTTGATTAGAAATCAGGGGAAGAACGAAAAACGTATTCACTACATAAGCAAACATCTGCAACAAGATACAAGAACACGGTGGGGAGGAGACGGACACAGAATACTGCGGAGGATAGCAGGCAGGGAATTTTATGATTAAAAAGGGGAAAAATTTGGCAAAATCGGATAGACATTTTATTTTTGCGCGCAAATGAAGAATGTAAGTATATGAAAGACTAACTAATTGTTAGTATCTGAAAGACTTAACAGAAGACGGATGATGAAACGATTGATTACGTTTGGGATTTTTCTTATTTTGATACCAATAAGCGTGGAGGTAGCGAGAGGCGAAAAAGTAGAGAAAGCGTTGCCGAAACGGGGGGAGAAAGTTTTGCCAGCTATTGTGTTGCGTGATATGAACGGGAAAGAGGTGGAGATTGCTGCGTTGGGGAAGAATGGTAAGCCGGTTATTATCAGTTTTTTTGCGACTTGGTGCAAGCCTTGTATGCGCGAGTTGGAGGCGTTGGACGATGTGTATGCGGACTGGCAGGAAGAGACGGGTGTGGAGATATACATTGTGTCGACCGACCAGGCGCAGGACAGCCATAAGGTGAAGCCATTGGTAGATGGAAAAGGCTGGGACTTTAAGGTTCTTCTTGATCCAAGCGGGACGTTGAAGCGGGCTATGAACGTGCAGGCAATTCCTCATATTTTTGTTATAGATAGTGCGGGTAAGATAGTTTACTCTCATTCGGGTTACACGGACGGCGATGAAACAACGATTCAGACATATCTTCGTTAGCCGTGTGTGCGGTACGGTCAGTCGTCTGTCGGGTTTGTCGGCAGACGCTGTTCTTAAATCGGTTCTGATATTTATATTTTTCACTATATCGGTTCGGTCCGTGGAGGCGGAGAAGCGTTGGTGGTTGAGCGGCGGTGTGGAGCACGAGAGTTTGTTTCCGACCAAAGATGCCGCCTCGCTTCGCAGTGTGCAGCGCGCCAAGTGGGCAAAGACAGACCATTTGAGCAATTCGTATTTGGACTTGTCGTTGCACTATGTGAATGACACGAACAGGGTCGGTTTTCGCGAGTTGCGTATTGATATGCGTGGTGAGTTGATGCAGTGGCCGTTGCCGGGTTATGAAGCGGGTTTTCGGGGGTATGGTTTAGGGCATCTGAGTGTGGGTGCTGCTTTTGATTGGGGCGAAGTGAGTGCGGGTGATGTGTATGGTCAATTCGGTTCGGGCTTGGTGCTGAATCTGTATGAGGACAGGACAATGGGAATAGACAATTCGCTGCGGGGTGCGAAGATTATCGTATCGCCTTACAGGGGGATTAAACTGACGGCATTGGGTGGCAAGCAGCGGAGGTACTGGGACTGCTACACGGACGGAGCGTGGGGCTGGAATTACGGACGGGATGCAGCGATGGGTGCAGATGTGGAGATGAATATGGAAGAGTGGTCGCGAGGGTTGCGCGAAAGGGATATATCATTGTCGTTCGGGGGAAGTTATGTAATACGTTATCAGGCGGATGATACGATAATGACGGTGATAGACGGCGGGTTGTACCGTTACCGACTGCCCGGATGGGTGGGTGCGGGTGAGGTACGTGCCGAGTGGCAGATGAAGGGTTGGAACGTGCTGCTTGAATATGCGATGAAGGGAAATGACCCGACGTATGAGAATGGTTTCAGTTATCGGAACGGGAACGCTTGGTTGGTATCGGCGGGTTATTCGCGGAAGGGGTTGGCAGTGTTGGCACAGGTACGTCGTTCGGACAATATGGCTTTTCGTTCGCGCCGCGAATGCGTGGGTATAGCCGGTAGGCTGAATCACATGCCCGCCTTTGCGCAGCAGCATACCTACGCCTTGCCGAGTCTGTATGCCTACGCGACGCAATACAGCGGGGGCGAATGGGCTTTTCAGGGAGAGGTTATTTATTCGTTCGCTCGAAAGACGGCGATGGGCGGCAAATATGGTACGACGCTGAAACTGAACGGTTCGCACATACGGGGTGCAAGAGGCGAAGGGGAGTACTACACGGATGTGAATGTGGAGTTGGAGAAACGGTTGAGTCGGCGTTGGACGCTGAATGCGATGCTGATGTACCAAGGGTTCAATATGAAAGTCGTGGAGGGCAAAGGCGGAATGGTACGGTCAGGAATTGCGGTGTTGGATGCGCAGGTTCATATAAGTAATAATGTGTCAATAAGGGGCGAGTTGCAGTACCTTTATACGAGGGATGATATGGGTCAGTGGTGTTTTGCGCTGTGCGAGTTGTCACTGTACAAGGAGTGGACTGTCAGCGGTGAGTGGATGTACAACATAGGGGGTACTGCGGAGGCTGAAAAGGAGCATTTTTATACGGCGGCATTGACTTATACGCACGATGCGCATCGTGTGATGGCGGGATATACGAAGACGTTGGAGGGATATAACTGTTCGGGGGGCGTTTGCCGGTTTGTACCTCGTCAGGAAGGAGTAAAAATAAGTTATAACTACACGTGGTAAGGATGAGAGGGGTGTATTATTTCTATCAAGATATGACGCTGCGCGGGCTGATACGATTGGCGTTGTGTGTGCTGCAGACGGGGGTGTTGCTGTGCGGTTGTGAGACGATACCTGAGGGTGAGCGTCTGATACCGATGTCGAAGGTCGGCGGTGCGCGGGTGCATGTGTTGGTGGAATACACGGGTTTTCGCTGTGTGAACTGTCCTACGGCGGCAGGCGTTGCGGAGGAGTTACGGCAGGTATATGGCAAACAGTTGGTAGTGGTATCGATGCATCCCGGGAGCAATCCGTTCACGCACGGCAAATACGATTACACATGCGAGGAGGCGGACGAATGTTATCGGTGGATGGGTGGGATGTCAACGACTCCGTTACCGACGGGCAATTTGGACTTCGGTGCTTCGGGAAGCGGTTATTTCAGTGATTACCACGAGTGGGCGAGTCTGTTGGCTGGTGCAGAGACAGGTGTGGTACCTCATTTGGAGGCATACGCATCGGCAGACACGATAAGCGGGGCTGTACGTTTGCGCGTGGAAGCGTCAGCGACCGTTGAGACGGCGGCCCGGATGGCGGTATGGCTGACGGAGGACAGTGTGCGGGGCGTGCAGGCGATGACGGACGGAGGGGTGGATACGGCTTATTATCACAGGCATCTGTTGCGGGAGGCGTTGGATCACGAACCGTTCGGGAAAGAGGTGGTGATAGGGCGGCAGGCGAGTACCTTCCAATATAGGTTTGAGTTGGCGAAGGGGTATCGTCCGCGTCAGTGCCGACTGATTGTTTTACTGATGGATAAAGAGGACAGACATATAATACAAGCGTATGAGACGGAAATGGATTTTAGCATCGTTGATGCTGTTGAGTAGTGTGGCTAACGCCCTTGTAGTGAACGTAAATGGGTATGGGATGATCCCCGAAGAGGGTCTGACGATTGCGGTTCGTGAGGCGCGAGAGGATGCTTTGACGGGCAGGATGCAGATGCGTTTGGACGGTACGGTGGAGAGCGCGGGGGCATTGACGGTGGAGATTCGCCGCAGTCGTGCGGGTTTGCGGGATGAGTTCTGCTGTGCGGATCGGTGTCAAGCGGGCAATGGCGAGCGGGAAGAGGAGTTGCATTTTGCACATAGCGGGTCGGCATCGTGGTTTGCGCACTATGAGCCTGAGGGTGATTCGGAGGAGACGGTGGTCTATACGTTTACGGGGGATGGAGAAACGAGGGTTCTGACCGTTCGGTATCAATACTCGCTGACGGATATGGATGCGATTTATACCAGCGAGGGGACTTCTGCCCTACCCTATTCGGTGTGCTATACGCTGACGGGTGTGCCGGTGTCTGACAAGCGGTCAGCAAGGGGAATCTGCATACAAAAGGGGAAGAAGACACTATACTAACGCAGAGAAAATATGAACTTACTAATACAAAAGATGATGAAAAACAATTTACTTGTATGGTTCGGCGCGGTTGCGCTGTGCATTGCTTTGAGCGGTTGCGAGAAGAAAGAAGCGGAGCAATCGGAACAGCCCGGTACGAATACTCCGACGGGGAATGAGATTCCTGCGTCTTTTCCGAAGAAACACCTGATAGAGGAGTTTACGGGTCAGGACTGCGGTTACTGCCCGAGCGGGATGGATGCGATCAGCCAGTTTGTGAACGGTAGCGGCAACTGGGTTACCGTCCTTCACCACTACGGTTTCAAGCCGGATCATTTTTCGGTGGCGGGGAGCAACAAAATTATGACGCAGCTGAACGTGGATGGTGCTCCGAGCGTCAGTGTGGATCGACAAAACGTAAACTATACGGTAGGCAACGGATATATCTATCATCCGACGTACCTCAACAAGATGGATGCGACCCAGTTTGCTGCAACGACATACGCATCGGTAATAATCACGAATAAATACAATGCTTCGACACGTCAACTGGACGTAACGGTGACGGGTGCGCTATGCCGGGCCTACAGTCAAAATCTGATGCTTACCGTATTAGTAAAGGAAAGCGGTATGATTGATTATCAGCAAGACTACGACAACACATTTGAGGGTTGGGAGCAGTTCCGTCATGCGAATGCCGTCCGCGTGTTCTTGAGTAATGAGAAAGGGGACACAGTGCTTGTGGATGGTACTCGTCACTACAAAGCGACCTACAGCACAACACTGCGTGGCGAATGGAAAGCGGAGAACTGTATGGTGGTGGCATTCTTGAGCGAGGGATTCAGTCCTGTGGTGCAAACAGAAGAGCAGCCTGTGGTGGCAGGTACGAAAGGCGGTTCGGACTTGGTGCACTGCGGTATAAAAGCCGTAGAAGTGCCGGATTATTATCCGGAGCCGGATGCAGTGACGGGTGCGAGTACCTTTACGGGCAACAGCGTAGAGACGATGACAGTGTCGGAAGCCTCCTGCATATCTCGCGGGAACGGGATTAGCGTGTGGGATTTACGCGCGTACAATGCAGCCACGATAGTGGATGTAAGGAATAAACAGTGCATGCCTTACGTTTATCTGTTAGTGATTACATCCGACAAAGCGGCTACCATTCCTGCCGGCACGTACGCAATCAATAGTTCGTTCACGGCCGGGAGCGTGTATGCGGGTTATCGCGATGACAGCAAGCAAACGGTAGAGGGTAGTCGTTTCTTCTTTATTGACTACTCCCGATTCCAGGATGGGCGCATCTCGTACTATAACGAGTGGATGGTAGCCGAAGGCGAGATGACGATTGCATCGGACGGTACGTGGACTTTGGATGCGCATACGCTGAACGGTTCGTCGCTGCGGTTGAAGGGCGTGAAGGCGATACAGTACTGATGGAGATGGAATAATGAGAAATGTGCGGAAATGTGGGTTAAACCCGAGAAGAGTTACTGCGTGAGTCTCATCTCAATGATAACGCTGTGTTCGTAAGGCAAGTGATACGTGCAGACGATCTGTTTTATCCTTAAGGGTTCTTTGCTTTAAGTCGGGCGTAGATGGTGGCACGGACAAAGGCATCGAAGACGGGCGACCAAGCCGGTGTGGTTGATCCCGCCAAGGTGGCCCGCGTAGCACTTGAGAACGCTGCTTCAAAGGCGGAAGAAGTACATGTCCGGGACCGATGTATCCATCAACAACGGGCAATCCCAGTGGCGGCGGTCGTGCCAACAGCCCCTCACACAAGTAATCAATCAGGCTAACTGAAAAAAGAAATCAGCGCACTTTCAATTGAGAGTGCGCTGATTTCTTTTATGTGAAACACTATACGAACGGCTCATAACAGGGACATTACAGATACAAAACAGCAAGCAACTCCGTAGGATAACCGATAGATAACCGAAGGATAACCGAAGGATAGTGCTTATCTCACCGTAGTCTTACCGTAGTCTCACCGAATGCACAGCGGCTGACTGAACCTGAAAAGGTTGCCTCCTTTCCTAAACTTGCAAAAGGTCGATGTTTGGCACTTTCTTGTTCTTTTTCTTGCATATCTCAATAAAATAGCAGTACCTTTGCAGCGTCCTTTGAGGGTACGCACTCGTCCCGCGTGCGGCTCAAACAAAGAGACAACAACTTTGTTATATAGAATCCCGAAGTCACAAAGCCGATGGAGATACAGCACTTGCATAGTATTTAATGAATAATATTGTTAATACGCATTATACAAAAGACTTATTTCTTCTATAACAATCAGTAACATGAAGGACTTCTGGCTTTTTTTGAAAGGGAACAAGATTTTCATTGTGCATTCCGTATTGTGGCTTCTTCTTTTCGGGCTTTTTGTGCTCTGCTTGATTGACAACAAGTTTATCAGTCCGTATTCTTCTATGAATCACCTTACATTCAAGGGGATTATAGACCGCGAACAGGGCATTGTTGAGATAACCGCTGTCCACAACCGCGAAATGAAAGCCCTGCCTCTCCCCTTCGGCTCTGATGTGGAGGTTCTTGCAACTGCCACAATTGGGGCCGCCATTGCCCCAATTAGAAAGAAATATTAACAAAATAAATGTCCGTTAACCATGTTTATTGAACAATTGGTATATGCGCGTGATATATTGCTTTCACGCATCAATCCTGCCGCCGTTTCGCACCGCACGGGCGGAACCGGGAACTTACAACCAGCACTCATGAAAAGGATTATGATGTTTCTCGCGCTCAGTCTGTCAGTGGTATTCCCATCCAATGCCGAAAAGGAGGTTTCGCTTGACGATAATTACTATTCGGTCAGCGAAATTTATCAGATATATACGGATCTGGGTCTGGCAAGCGGCGCGACATCCACACAGTCATACACGGTGCGCGGCTATGTTACCAAGTGGGAAAGCGGCTATCCCGATTTTCAGAACGGACAATTCTATATAGATGACTCTGCCGATGGTTCCACCTCTAAAATGTGTTGCTTCAGGCTGAAAGCGGATAACGATGATGACAAGCATGCCTTGAATACGGGCGACTATATCGAGGCAACTGCCATGTTGAAGAATTACAATGGAAAGGCGGAACTGGTAAACGGCACGTATCATGTGGTCATGCCCCCGACCGTCAATTACTCGTTGCTGATAATGGCGGATGAAGGAGGCACTGTCAACTCTTCGGTCAACGGGACATACGAGTCTGGAGACCAAGTGATTGTTTCTGCCACACCGGATGCGGGGTATGTTTTCACCGGCTGGAGTGACGGGAATACGGACAATCCGCGTGTCGTCACCATGACAGGAGACATCAGTCTGGTGGCATTCTTTGAGAAGGCACAGCAGGACAATTGCACCTATTCATCGCTGCAGGGGTTGAAAAACAAGGCATTGCTGTCTTCTTTACATTCGTTGATTGCCGATCATACTGTCCTGTCTTATGACGATGTGCGTGGCGACCGTGCAAATGTGGACATTAACGCCGACGGTAATATCTGGGATATCTATTCCGATTGTTCTTTTTCGCCCAAGGGGTATTGTCGTGGCAGCGACGGTTTTGCAGAGTGTGAGTGCTACAACCGCGAACACGCCTTGCCCAAGTCGTGGTGGGGAGGCAGTGATACCGAACCCATGTACACCGACCTGTATCATATCTTCCCTACCGATTTCGAAGCCAACAGCAACCGTTCGGCATGGCCCTATGGCGAGGTGACAGGCACTGTGGAATGGAGCAACAGCCTCGGCAGCAAAGTGGGGTACGGCACGTTTGGCAGTTCGGGAAACAACTATGTCTTTGAACCTGTTGACGAGTATAAGGGCGACCTTGCCCGTGTCTATTTCTATATGATAACCTGTTACAATGACAAGAATTTCACAGCAGGAGGCAAGGGCTACCAGATGTTCACATATTCCAATAGTACGGCGGGCTTCACCTCCAAAGCCTTGACCCTGCTGCTCAAGTGGCATCGGCAGGACCCTGTATCAAAGAAAGAGACTGAACGGAACAATGCCGTGTCGCTCAAACAGCATAACACCAACCCGTTTGTTGAGGACCCGAATCTGGTGGAGTTTATCTGGGGCAAGTGGAAGAATGAGGCATATACGTGCAACGCTTCAGGGACGGATGTGCGCCCTGTTCAGGAGGAGAATATACAAATCAATGTTGTAGGAGGACGTTTGACTATCCGCTCTGACCGTTATATGGATATTCGGATTTACGATATTACAGGTCGTGAGATGAGGTCTCTGTCCGCTGACGGTCATGCTGACATCTCCCTTCCGACCGGCTTGTACCTTGTCTGTGTCAACAATCTCGTTCAGAAGGTAATGATACCCTCGCTCTGCTTGATGAATTAGCGGAAATAGCTACACCCCACGGATAGCCTTCTGCCTTTTTCTTTTATTGCCTGAGAATTTAATTCGCAGCCCTTTCGTCTCTTGCAGCGGCTGGTAGCCGCTTTCTTCTATGTTTATTGCGTCTGAATATTATTCGGACATCGGCTCCCCAGAGCCGCTTTTCACTTCGTCAATTCCCCCCGAAATAATCGTGCCCTTGCGGCTAAGAATCTGATTCGGGTTCAAAACGTATGTCCATTTCGCGGCAATTGTATTGCCGCAGAGCCTTCTTCGTATTCCGCCAATTGTCAATCCGCATAGCTTCGTCCATTTTGCCGAATAGTATTCGGCGTTTTGCTTCTTCTTTGTAGGCTGTCAGCCTGCACTTGTATATTCAGCATCCAACACTCAGTCATCAACATTCACTCACCAACACGCAATTATCAACTATCAATTGTCAATTATCAATTAACAGCGCAGCAAGCAACACCGTAGGATAACCGAAGGATAGCCGTATGATAGTGCTTATCTTAAGCTGTTCTACCCGTTGACTAAACCTTGACTGTCATCCGACTTATGATAGAAAAACAGCTTCGCTCAATCACAATAAGCAGAGCACCAAAACAGTATTATTTTAAGGCAGTACAACTGACAAAACCAATTTATTGTGCTTTTTATTTTGATATGTGCTGAAAAAACAGTATCTTTGCAGCGTCATTTAGGGTACGCACTCGTCCGAGTGCGGCTCTAACAAAGAGAAAAATAACTTTGTTATATCAATAGTTCGTTAAAAATTTGACGTTAAATATTATCGCTAAGCGGCCACTTTCAGACCAAATAGCATGAGTTCTTTGAAATAGTGTTCTTTTTGCCCTGGATTTTTATGCAAGTTCGGTGCATTCCCGAACGTTGATAAAAATCGTTCAATCAGCAACGCATTGTGAAACATCAACTTACAATCTGCAATAGATAAGTTGAGTTTGTTTTGCTTTCCAAATGCCCTTGCTACGTTGATAGCCGAGAGTGAGAGGTTAAACGCAAAATCCATAGCCTCAGTATTGCGCGATTGGCAATTAAAAAGCCCGGTAAACTGCTTGGCATCGCGAATAGCGCTCCAACTGACGAAAATTTATTCTTCCGCTGATGGTTAAAACTCCAACCATGACATCGAGGAAAAATGACACGAAAGATGCCTTGATTGATTTCTGACTGCGAAGGGCAGTGTTACACAAGTTTCTGACTTGTTCGAGTGGACTGATATGTATATTGTAATTTGACACTACAAAGATACAAAAAATCAGCCACTTGTGCAAGTTTTTAGACAAAAATTTTTACATCAAAGAGCACTTTTTTTGAAGGCTTTTCGTCAGAGCCAACGCAACTGTTGAATCAAATAGTCCGGTAGTACTTAACTGCCACAATATAAAACTGTTATTAAAATTTTAACGAACTATTGACTATAAACAACAGAGATAAAATCGTTGTAGTGAATACACCATTAATATCAAATAATCTACCTGACCGACTTCTGAACACTCTTAAAACAATGTTAAATAATCGTGTGAAATGATAAATAATATCTTTGTAATCGGGAATGGATTTGACTTAAGTTTAGGCTTAAAAACCAAATATTCAGACTTTGCTCATTCAGAGTTTTGGCCTCAACAAGACGATAAGTATATACCATATCTCAAAACATATTTGGAAGAAAAGCGTGACACTGAATCTTGGTTTGACATAGAGAATGAATTGCTGAATTATGCCAGATTAGATGCGGCGCATGATGCCATTACATCGATAAAATACAAACCAGATTTAGATATTCCGTATTTCATCAAGGTTCAGAATGCTATGTGTCAATATATTCGTGAGCAGCAAAAGAATGAAATAGATGTTAAATCCGCCGCAGGAAAAGTGTTAAAATCTGTTATTGAGAATGGCTTTTTCAAATATATATACAGTTTTAATTATACGGATTTAAATATTTTTGCACAAAAAATGAATTTGAGGCAAACTGTTTCATGTATCCATATTCACGGAACTGTCACAGATAATTCAGTTATTTTAGGAGTTGATGAAACAAAATTGAGGAAAGGATACGAACAATTGCATAAGACAATGAGTTCACATTATCGCTCTCATAACATTTATAATGACTTGGCAGATTCAAATGAAATAGTTATATTTGGTTTATCTTTTGGGCAAATAGATTATACATATTTTGATAGTTTTTTTAAATCCCAATCTGGTAGTGAACCTATTCCTGATAAAGAAAAGAAGAATATAACCATTTTCACTAAAGATGATTTATCTAGAATAGATATATTGAACAAACTTGAAGACATGGGAATAAATAGACAACGCCTATACACTCAAACGCATTTCCAAATTATTCGAACAGAGGATGAAGATGATATATTGCTAATGAATAATTTTGTTGAGCGCTTAAATAAGTTTAGTCGAAAAGCATATTCACAGATACTAAAGAGTTTCTAAAGAAAGAAATACAACCCGCGCAAAGCGTTGCGCGATAACATATTAAAATAATTAAGCAGACTATTATTTCGTGTCAGCCGAAAGCGTAGCAAACTAACGGAAATACAAACACAGAAATAATGTGTGGTAGCATATCTTATAGGTATGCTTTTCACCTTCGTAATAGATGCTTGCACACTTGTGTGAGTTTCTTAGAAGGTGAAAAGGCTTCCTTGCTACGCTGCCTTGGCGACACGATAAGAAACTCGCACTTTTTTTAGAAAATTTTAAAATTCAATATACAATGAAAACAAACAAATCACTATTACTTTTGTTAACCCTGCCTTTTTTTGTTATGTCGTGTAAGAAAAATGTGTCACACGAAATAACTATGGCCAAAATTCACATGCTTAATGAAGCACAGCTCATTGAAATGGATTGTGGACATATCCATGATTTTTGGAGAACTACTATCAATGCACGCTACGGAGCATACGTTGATAGAAAAGGATGGTGGATTTCTGAATCGAGCTCAAGAGGTGGAGATGGTGTATTTGTATGCGATTTTAACGAAGCTCTGTCTTATTATTTAAGAGGCGAACAGCACAAGTATTTAACTGAGCAAATAGATGCGTATCAAGATAGTTGCAAATTCTATATTGCCAAATTGAAAGATGCAAAATCAAGCCAGCAGAAGGCCTGTGAGCAAGTAAGGATTGCATACCGAGCTTTGCAATCTTACGAACAGTGCTCCTCCGACCCAACTGGTTCCCTGATGACATATACGAGAGATTGTAATGAAAAGCAAAGTAGGTTTATTGACGAGTACCGCGAGATTGATAACATTCTTGAATTTGAGTAATTTATAATATCTGTAAATACAATGAAAAAAAGTTTCCTATATATTGCAGCGTTTGCTGCGCAATTATGTGCAGCATCTACGTTTGCTCAAGATAACAATCCGAATCTTGATTTGGAATATCAAGATGTATATAGGGATTATATTGAGCAAAAAAATCTTTCTGATTTATCGACAAAGTTAACTACGGGTGATACGCTGCATATTACTTCGAATTATTGTGTGGCAGAGTACGTACTGCCAGATACGATATGGAAAAAACATGTAAAGAAACCTAAAGAGAATAAGCATTACATACTCCAATACATTTGGAAAGGTACTCCTACAACTGAAAAGTCAAAATTTGGTTTTCCTGTATATGTTCAGTCGACTTACAAAATTGACGGCAACTATCTATATGAAGGATTCGAGAACTCTGATGATGGAAAGAGGTGGCTGATTGTTACAGATCCTACCAACTCAAGAGCAATAAAGTTCTCTACTAAAAATCTTAAGCTTGCCGTGCCAAAAATGACTCGCGCCATCAACAAAAGAATGACATCCGATAGCATCTATTATGTAATGGGGCAAAGAAAGAACGAAGAAGATTATAACTCCTTGAAGATTGAGAGTGTTGATTATGCTATTGTAATTTCCGATAATCATTATTCAGGGAATGTCTCTTTGAAAGTCCCAGGCAAAGTAGTATCTTTTAAAAACGGAAAATTAGATCTTTTGTATCGCACGATTATCAGTAAAAATGAATACGACGAGTTCTTTGAAAAGACTAACAAAGACAAGAAATTCCTTTCGTTAGTTGTAGTCAAGGGTTGTATTCCCGAGGGAAAGGAATATTATTTTAAAGCGGATACAATGGCTCTGTACAGAATGGGTAAAGATAAAAAATATTCATGGGACGATGATGAGCAAACGGTATATTATTGCTACGCCTATGGTCAATCGTACACTTTTAAATTAGATAGTTGGGATACTATCTGTATGTTATCTCCAAATGATAGTACATATTTATTAAGCCAAAAAACAAATGGAGAAAACTATCGTTTGGAAAATGCCAAGAAATGGGATGAGAAAAATGCATGGTTAGTAGCACGAGACGAAAAGTGGGATAAAGACACATGTATTCTTGCCACATTAGAATGGGAAACAAGCGTTCAAACAGTCGATAAAGATGGGAATCGTACATATGATTCTTCTGTTGAAATGCCAAAGAAGGGGGCGGTTGTCCCTGTTATATGTTACGGTGATGAAGGTGATTACTTAGCGGCTTATAGAATCCTTTACAAGGGTAAATTATTCGCTGTAGATTGGAGAGGATTGAGATTCAAATCAGAAGACGAGTGTTCCTATTTGATGCGTCGAGGTCAACAAGGGTATTATGATCGTTTGATAAAAGCGCTAGCTCACACATTAGCTGAGGCTCTCATCGCGGAACTTGAAATGTCTGCTAATTATGATAAGAAACAGATTTTCTATCTTGGTAATGAAATTTATGATAGTGGCTATGGTTGGGACGGAGTAAAAATCAAATTCTACAATTGTTACAAGAAAACCATTAAATATATAAACTGCACCCTAACTGCATATAATTATTTTGGAGATGTGCAGGCTGGTTATAGCGGCAGAACTACTTCTGATATTAGATGTATTGGACCAATAGAGCACGGCGATGGAGGTGCGTTTTCATTTGATGATATAATGAATAATAAAAACGGCATTATAAAATCATATCGGCCAACGAAAATAACAATAACTTTTGTAGATAATACGACTATCACATTTAACGGGTGGTCGAAAATAAAACCTCACTCAGATTACTAAATTAAAACTCATTCCCGTTGAAAAAATATTTATTTCTAATAGCAATTTTTGACTGCCATATGGCGTTTTCTCGTCAATAACGCGGGAATTGTATGCCAGCATCGGCTTCGCCGAAACGTTGTCCATTGCGTCGGTATATGATTCCGATACCGGATATACCTTTTCTTCCTGATTGTTTCCGACGTTTGTCAAACGCCGCTCTTTCTTCCGTTACGTCCAAATTGAATTTGGACACCGGCTCCGCAGAGCCGCCTAATTAAGCCGAAAGGCGTTTTTCTTCTTCCGTTACTCCGGTTGTCAGCCAGTTCCTTTTCTGTGTTGCCGGTTTCTTTTCTGTGTCCATTAGGTCGGATACCATCCGACTTCACCGCACGCGGCGATAGCTTCTTTGTCGTTTCAGAACGACCACACATTGCCCCGTGTGATACGCGGTCTTCATGATTCACTTCACCACTTTAACTTGTTTTGTCTCTATATAATGACGCAAATTAAGCGTAGAAAACAATCATTTTCCGCTTAAAACACGTAAAAAATACCAAATAAGCGTGATTTAATTTGCTTATTTGGCAGAAAAGCGGTACTTTTGCGCCTCCTAAAACGATTTAATATGGAATACACAGCTTTGTTAGAGCAACAGATTATCGGTCGTTTGCGCATTGACAACCCTTGGTGGACGGAAAATGAAGTGCCTGAATTTTATCAGGAGATGCGTCCTCGTATGTACATGGATATTTTTTATCCTCTTGTTACTGACTGGTCTCTCAACAGGTCAATAGTATTGATGGGACCGAGACGTGTCGGCAAGACCGTAATGCTGTTCCATACTGTTCAGAAATTGATAAGTGACGGTGTCTCTCCGCGAAATATCATGTACATATCCGTTGAGACCCCTATCTATAACGGTGTCGGACTTGAGCAGCTATTCAACTTGTGCAAACAAACTCTTAGCAAGCCCGTGACGGACAAGGAGCGATACTATCTGTTTTTTGACGAGGTACAATACCTCAAGGATTGGGAGTTGCATCTTAAATCCTTGGTGGATACCTACAGAAATGTCCGGTTTGTCGTTTCCGGGTCTGCGGCGGCAGAACTCAAAAGAAGAAGCGATGAAAGCGGAGCGGGCAGATTTACGGACTTCATCCTTCCTCCGCTTACTTTCTATGAATATATTCATCTGAAGGAATATCAACAGTTGTTTGTCCCTAAACTGATGCAGTGGGACGGCAATACCGCAGAATATGATGCGACCATTGATATCGAGCGCCTGAACCAGCTCTTTATTGATTACATCAATTATGGCGGTTATCCCGAAGTGGTGTTCTCTGACAAGATACGGGAAAATCCGGGACAGTTTATCCGGCACGACATCATTGACAAGGTATTGTTGCGGGACCTGCCAAGTTTGTATGGCATTCAGGATGTGCAGGAACTCAATTCGGTATTCACCATGATAGCGTATCATTCTGGACAGCAGTTTTCGTATGAGGCGATGTCGAAAGAATCGGGCGTGAAGAAAGATATGTTGAGAAAATATATACAATATCTCGAAGCCGCGTTCCTCATCAGGGTCATTCACCGGACAGACAATACCGCCAAACGCTATCAGCGGGAAGTTAGCTTCAAGATTTATCTTACCAATCCTTCTTTGCGCTGCGCGTTGTTTCAACCGATAACGGACTCGGATGAAAAGATTGGCGATATGGTCGAAACGGCTGTTTATGCGCAATGGATACCCCGTATTGGTACAGACATCGCCTATGCCAATTGGCGGTTGAACAATAAGGAAGAAGGAGAAGTGGATATTGTTGGTATTGACACGGCTCGGCAAAAACCACGTTGGGCAGTGGAAGTGAAGTGGTCAGACAGATACGCGCTACATCCTGAAGAATTGGCTTCTCTCCTTTCTTTCCTCTCCCGGAATGAGATGAGATATGCCTTGGTGACTTCCAAAACGGCAACAATGCGTCATCAGATGCAGGAATGCGTACTCCAGTTTGTTCCTGTTGCTTGCTATGCCTACACGGTTGGTAAAAACACCATCAACCAGACGAAGCAGATGTACGGATTATGAGGCGGAAAAATAAGCAGATTCAAACATGCTTATTTTTCCAACACGGTTCAGCTGATAGATATTCAATATGTTATGACAAGAAAATAAAAAACGACAACAGCTTTGCTGTTTCTTTCTTTGTCAGTTAGCCCGACATCTGATGTCGGTTTGGGCGTAATCACGTGAAGCACGTGATTACGTTTGTTTTCTTCTTTGCATTACAGGCAAATGCCATTTGCCGCTCAAAAAAAACGTTGTTCATTGGGTCGGAACTATCCGACACGGCTCTGCCGAAAGTAGCGTCTTTGTTATGCGCATTCATATACAGGACAATAGAATGAAGCCGCCAATTTTGGCGGCTACTTCTTTCGCCTGTTGTCTCGGCTGGTTGCCGAGCATCTTTCTTTGTTCGTCCCTTGCGTCGGCACAGCGAAGCAGATCGTAAGAATTGTATTCCGACACGGCGCCACCGAGCCGCTTGTAGTGGCTTTGCTTTTCTTCTTATTACGTCAGAATACTATTCTGACATCGGCTCTGCCGAAGAAGGTCCAGCTCTCGCGGCTATTCCCGCGAGCAAGTCTTTGTCTATTGCGTCATAATCTTATTTAGACACGGCGCCACCGAGCCGCTTGCTTCGTCAATAGCGTCTGTATTTATTTCAGACAGGCTCCTTAGAGTCTCCTGTAAAAGATAGGGCTTTGTCCATTGCGTTCAAATACGATTTGAACCGGCTCAATAAGAGCCGTTTGTATAGGATATGGACTTTGTTCATTGCGTCCAAATTCTATTCGGACATCGGCTCCCCCGAGCCACTTAAAGAGGAAATGTAAAAAACATGCAATCACAAACATGAAATTAAAAACCAGAACTGGGACGCAGTGGGAATTAGTGGGACTTATTGGGAAGCAGTGGGACGCAGTGGGAAAATTCATTTCCTCGCTATCGTATCTTTGTGCACATGAAAGCTCGGATCAAAAATTTGCAATTTGCAACTTGAAATCCTAAATTTGAAACTATAAACTCTCAACTATAAACTTCTAAACTCATAAACACCTAAACTCATAAACCATAATTCTGTCCTTGTTGTCACACGTGTAGTCAAAAGGATAATTTTTTGTTACTTGTTTGTATTTTATTCACAAAGACGGAACGCACTGAAATTAAGTACACTCCGCCTTTTCTTTATGCCTATTCATAATCTTCTGTCTTATGTCTGTTGTCATTTTTTTCTAATTTGACAACAAAAATAGCCTTTTTCTCCCTACTTATGAAAGCGCATTCACTTGAATCGGCAATAAGAAGGGAATAAGTGTGGTTTTTACAATAATTTCAAAATTTTATTGCCGTATGCTTTTTTTGTGGTATATTTGCGCGCTTTTTCAAGTTATGTGCCCCAAGCACATGTGCAACATAACAAGACAACACGTTCTGAAGCCACAGGACGATACATGCGACAAGATAAATGAATTTCAATATGAGCATATTAAAGAACACTTGGATAAAGACGGCAGCGTTCGCAGCCCTGTACTGCCTGTTGTCCGTGAACATTGTCTTTGCCGATATTCCGGCTGGCTACTACAACGGGATTGAGAACAAGAAAGACGAGAGTCTTCGCGAGACACTGAGCGACATTATTGACGGTCATTCGTCAATAGCCTACGGAAGCGGAATGCACTCCTACTATGCATCCACGGACTGCGACAAGGACGGGTACATCATGGATATGTACTCCAAGTGCAAATTCAAGATTTCGGATGCGGGCAGCTCCCAACAGAAAGTGTGCGACTGCTGGAACAAGGAGCATACGGTGCCTTCGTCGTGGTTCAAGAAGGCGAAGCCGGCTTATTCGGACTTCTTCCATATCTACCCTACCGATGCACGCATCAATAACTTCCGAGGGAATATGCCCTACGGGGAGACGGACAATACGGACTATGTGACTAAAGATGCGAACAAAGAGAAGGGTTTGGGACATATAGGCACGAGTTCGTTCAGCGGCTACTCGGGGAAGGTGTATGAACCCGATGACGAATACAAAGGGGATTTGGCACGCAACTATATGTATATGATAGCCCGCTACATGACAATGAACTTCACGCAAGCCGATGAGGGGGAAGCAGTGTTCACATACAGCGGCGGGAAAGCGTACTTCACAAGTTACGCCATCGATCTGTTTATGAAATGGCATCGAGAAGACCCCGTGTCGCAGAAAGAGATAGACCGCAATAACGCCGTGTATGAGAGCGTTCAACATAACCGCAATCCGTTCATCGACTATCCTTACCTCGCCGAATACCTGTGGGGCAAAGAGAAAGGCAAGGGAGTGGATATGGCGCATCTGATCAGTTCGTCGGACACACGTTTCATACCGGGTGTGAGCAACGGGTATTCGGATGCGACCGATGATATACAGACGTATGAAGATGCCGCACAGAAAGCGAAGAAAGTGCTGTACAAGGATCAGATTGTGGTTATTGTGAACGGTCAGAAATACAGCCTAATGGGCGAAAGAATAGATTAAAACAAAACATAAATCAATAAACAAAAACATTTTTTCATCATGGCAGAAGAAAAATTGAATCTGTTGAAGGATTTCCCCGCCATCTCCGCGAAGGTGTGGAAAGACAAGATTATTGCCGACCTGAAGGGTGCCGACTTCGATAAGAAGTTAGTATGGCGCACGAACGAAGGCTTTAATGTACAACCTTACTACAGAAGAGAAGACCTGAAAGGTCTGAAGACGACAAGTTCCGCTCCCGGACAATTCCCTTACGTCCGCGGGACACGTGAGACGAACGACTGGGCAATCCGCCAGAATGTATGCGCTTGCAACAACGCTCGCAAAGCAAACGAGAAAGCCCTCGAAATCCTGAACAAAGGTATCACCTCTCTTGGTTTCTGTTTGGACAAGGAGAAACTGAACTACCGTTTCATCAAGAACCTGCTGAATGGTATCCGCATTGACATCGTGCCGGTGAACTTCACGGTATGCGCGTGTGCAGCACCCGAATTGGCAGGCATACTGGTACGCTACATCGGTCGCGAATACAAAGGTACGCCGCTGAAGAAATTCGTGGGCAGCATCAACGTGGACCCGATGAAGAATATGCTGCTGAAGGGCAAAGCAATGCCTCGTGAGAAAGTAGCAGAGAAAATCGTGGCAGCGGTGAACGCCGCCAAGTCGCTGACGGGCTACCGCGTAGTGGGCGTGAACAGCGTGATACTGAACAACGCGGGTGCTTACTGCGCACAAGAATTGGCATACGCATTGGCTTGGGGCGTAGAGTATATGACGATGATGACCGAAGCGGGCGTGGCGAACTACCTCGCTGCTCGCAATATCCGCTTCAATATGGGTATCGGCGGCAACTACTTTATGGAGATAGCCAAGTTCCGCGCCGGCAGAATGCTGTGGGCGAAGATTGTAGAGAGCTACAAAGACCCGATTTTCACCGCTGCACTGAAAGAGGCTGCGAAGATGAACGTGAGTGCGGAAACGTCGAAGTTCAATATGACGGTGTTCGATGCATACGTTAACCTGCTTCGTTCGCAGACGGAGACTATGTCGGCAGCCCTTGCAGGCGTGGACGAGATAACAGTTACTCCGTTTGACGTAACATACGAGCGTCCGACCGACTTTGCAGAGCGCATCGCCCGTAACCAGCAGCTGCTCCTCAAAGAAGAGGCTCACTTCAACAAGATTACCGACCCCGCAGCCGGTTCGTACTACATCGAGAACCTGACGGAAAGCATCGCCCAAGAGGCTTGGAAACAGTTCCTCGCTATCCAAGAGCAAGGCGGTATGTACCAGATGATTATGGACGGCAAAGTGCAAGAGATGATGCAGGCTAACCTGACCAAACGTCTTGGCGACGTGGCTAAGCGCAAGGAGTTCATCTTGGGTTCGAACCAGTTCCCGAACTTCAACGAGACGGCAGCGAAGAAGATTAAGGAGAATGCAGGTGCTTGCAGTTCAATCTGCACGTGCAAGGACAAGAAACAAGAAAAAGCCGCCTGCTGCTGCGGTTCGGAATGCGAAAAACCTGCTTTGGCAACCCTGCCCGTGGCTCGTGCCGCCGAGGAGTTTGAGCAACTGCGTCTTGAGACAGAAGCCTCAAAGAAACAGCCTGTTGCGTTTATGCTGACAATCGGCAATCTGGCGATGCGTATTGCCCGCGCACAGTTCTCGTGCAACTTCCTCGCTTGCGCCGGATACAAAGTAATAGACAACAACGGCTTCAAGACCGTGAAGGAAGGTATCAAAGCCGCCCGCAAAGCGAAAGCGGACATCATCGTGCTTTGCTCGAGCGACGACGAATATGCGACCTACGCTCCGGAGGCTTGGAAAGAACTGAAGAACGCGAAAGAAATCTTTATCGTAGCGGGGGCTCCTGCTTGTATGGAAGACCTGCAGAAGGAAGGCATCGAGAACTTCATCCACGTTCGCTCCAACGTGCTTGAGACACTGAAAAAATATAACCAACAACTCCTTAACAAATAAGCCGTATGAAGCCTGATTTTAAGAACATTGATATCAACAAGATAGCGGCTTCCCACGTAGAGGGAGCCAATGAGGCTAACTGGAAAACACCTGAACTGATTGACGTTAAGCCTATCTATACGAAAGAGGACTTGGAGGGAATGGAACATCTTGACTACGTGTCGGGTATTCCTCCTTTCCTGCGTGGTCCGTACAGCGCAATGTATCCGCTGCGTCCGTGGACGATTCGTCAATACGCCGGTTTCTCGACCGCTCAAGAGAGTAACGCTTTCTACCGCCGCAACCTCGCGTCGGGTCAGAAAGGTCTGTCGGTAGCATTCGACCTGCCGACACACCGCGGCTACAACGCTGATAATATGCGTGTCGTAGGTGATGTAGGTAAAGCAGGCGTGAGCATCTGCTCGCTTGAGGATATGAAAGTGCTGTTCGACGGGATACCCTTGAACAAGATGTCCGTCTCGATGACGATGAACGGTGCCGTACTGCCTATCCTTGCGTTCTACATCAACGCCGGATTAGAGCAGGGTGCTAAACTCGAAGAGATGGCAGGTACGATTCAGAACGATATTCTCAAGGAGTTTATGGTTCGTAACACGTATATCTATCCGCCTAAGTTCTCGATGAAGATTATCGCCGACATCTTTGAGTACACCTCGAAGAACATGCCGAAGTTCAACTCGATTTCCATCTCGGGTTACCACATGCAGGAAGCCGGTGCTACCGCTGACATTGAGTTGGCATACACGCTGGCAGACGGTATGGAGTACCTGCGCGCGGGCGTGAACGCCGGTATGGATGTGGATACGTTTGCACCGCGTCTGTCGTTCTTCTGGGCGATTGGTATGAACCACTTTATGGAAATAGCCAAGATGCGTGCCGGTCGTATGCTGTGGGCGAAGATTGTGAAGAGTTTCGGCGCGAAGAATCCGAAATCAATGGCATTGCGTACACACTGCCAGACATCAGGCTGGTCGCTGACCGAACAAGACCCGTACAACAACGTAGGTCGTACCTGCATTGAGGCTATGGGTGCCGCATTGGGACATACACAGTCGCTTCACACCAACGCCTTGGACGAGGCTATTGCACTGCCGACCGACTTCTCGGCTCGTATTGCCCGTAACACGCAGATTTATATTCAGAACGAGACACAAGTATGCCGTGCTATCGACCCGTGGGGCGGTTCGTACTACGTAGAGAGCCTGACCAAAGAGTTGATGGACAAGGCTTGGGAACATATCCAAGAGATTGAGAAATTAGGCGGTATGGCAGCAGCTATCGAGACGGGCGTGCCCAAGATGCGTATCGAAGAAGCCGCAGCCCGCACGCAAGCCCGTATTGACTCGGGTACACAGAAAATTATCGGCGTGAACGAGTATCGTCTTGAACACGAAGATCCGATTGATATTCTGGAGATTGACAACACCGCCGTTCGTACCGAGCAGGTAGAGCGTCTCAAAGAACTTCGCGCACACCGCGATGAGAAAGCCGTACAGGCAGCTCTGAAAGAGATTACCGATGCCGTACAAGCATGGGCAGACGGTAAGAAGAACACGGACGAGACCAATCTGCTTGCCCTCGCCGTGAAAGCTGCCGGATTGCGTGCTTCGTTGGGCGAGATCAGCGATGCTTGCGAGAAAGTGGTAGGACGTTATAAAGCAACCATTAGAACTATATCAGGAGTGTATAAAGCAGGAACGCAAAACGATTCAGAATTCCAGGAGGCTGTGCGCCTGACGACTGAATTTGCGAAGAAAGAAGGTCGCCAGCCGCGTATTATGATAGCCAAGATGGGTCAGGACGGTCACGACCGTGGTGCCAAAGTGGTTGCCACCGGCTATGCTGACTGCGGATTTGACGTGGATATGGGACCCTTGTTCCAGACGCCTGCTGAAGCAGCCAAACAAGCCGTTGAGAATGACGTTCACTGCCTCGGCGTAAGTTCGCTGGCAGCGGGGCATAAGACCTTGATTCCGCAAGTGATTGAGGAGTTGAAGAAACTCGGTCGTCCAGACATTATGGTGACCGCCGGCGGCGTTATTCCCGCTCAGGACTATGACTTCCTGTACAAAGCAGGCGTGGCAGCCATATTCGGTCCGGGTACACCGGTGGCTCATAGCGCGAAAGTAGTGATGGAGTTGCTAATGGGCAAATAAAGATAGCGGCAAGGGTACGAGCAGTCGTGCCCTTGCTTATAATGTAAACGTGCGCATTACCAAAAGATAGAACCAAAAAACTATGAACACAAAAGAAGTGATGAATCGGGCGGCGGATAATATACGTATCCTTGCCGCGAGTATGGTAGAGAAAGCGAAGAGCGGTCATCCCGGCGGAGCGATGGGCGGAGCCGACTTCATCAATGTGCTCTACTCGGAGTTTATGGAATACGACCCCGAGAATCCGGGTTGGGAGGGACGCGACCGTTTCTTCCTTGATCCCGGGCATATGGCTCCAATGCTGTATGCTGTATTGTCAATGACGGGCAAATACACGATGGAGGACTTGAAGAACCTTCGTCAGTGGGGCAGCGTTACTCCGGGACACCCCGAACGTAGCATTGAGCGCGGCATAGAGAACGCCTCCGGTCCGTTGGGTCAGGGGCATACATTTGCCGTGGGAGCAGCCATAGCCGCCAAATGGATGAACCACCGCTTCGGCGATGTGCATAATCCCACCATCTATGCGTACATCTCCGATGGCGGCATACAGGAAGAGATCAGTCAAGGTGCAGGTCGCATAGCGGGACACTTGGGATTGGACAATCTGATTATGTTCTACGATTCGAATGACATTCAACTCTCTACGCCGTGCAAGGATGTAGATACAGAGGATATCGTAAAGAAATACGAGGCATGGAACTGGTTCGTACAAGAGATACCGGGTAATGACTGCGAAGCCATCCGTCAAGCTCTACAACGCGCCAAAGCCGAGAAGGGTCGCCCGAGTCTTATAATCGGTCATACGGTAATGGGCAAAGGTTGCATAGCCGAAGACGGTAAGAGCAAGGAGAACCTATGCGCCACCCACGGACAGCCTATTTCCAAAGCGGGGGCATCGTTTGCGCAGACCGTTCGCCACCTCGGCGGCAATCCCGACGATCCGTTCGTAATATTCCCTGAAGTACAACAGATGTACGATGCGCGCAAGGCAGAATTGCGTGAGATATGCAATAGGCGATACGAGCAGTTCTATCAATGGCAGCAAGCGAACCCCACCCTATCGAAACACTATGAGGCTTACTTCTCAGGCGAGACACCCTGCATTGACTGGAGCAAGTTCGAACAAAGCAAGGACAAGGCGACCCGCTCGGCGAGTGCTACTGTACTCGGCTTCCTTGCTGAGAATGTGGGCAATATGATTGTGTCGTCAGCCGACCTGTGTAATTCGGACAAGACAGACGGGTTCCTGAAAAAGACGCACGCGCTGAAGAGAGACGACTTTTCGGGTCAGTTCCTGCAAGCGGGCGTAAGCGAGTTGACGATGGCTTGCGTATGCATCGGTATGGCACTTCACGGCGGTGTGATTCCTGCCTGCGGCACGTTCTTTGTGTTCTCGGACTATATGAAACCTGCTGTACGTATGGCGGCGTTGATGCAACTACCTGTTATCTTTGTCTGGAGTCACGATTCTTTCCGTGTAGGTGAGGATGGTCCGACGCACGAGCCGGTGGAGCAAGAGGCACAGATACGCTTGATGGAGAAACTGAAGAACCATAGCGGTCGTCCATCGATGCTGGCTCTTCGTCCTGCCGATGCCGATGAGACGACCTTGGCATGGCGTGCTGCCTTGGAGAATACACAGTCACCTACGGCACTCATATTGAGTCGGCAAGATATTGTGTCGCTGCCGCAAGTGAATGCTGAAGGGTTTAAGAAAGGAGCCTATATCGTGTCGCGCGATGCGAATCCGCAGGCGGTGCTGTTGGCATCGGGTAGCGAGGTCAGTTCACTGGAAACGGCAGCTACGGAATTGCGCAAAGAGGGCTATCGATTGCAAGTAGTGAGTGTACCAAGCGAGGGACGTTTCCGTGAGCAGAGCCAAGAATATCAAGACGAAGTACTGCCTCCCGCAATCAAACGCTTCGGACTGACCGCCGGACTGCCCTGCACATTGGAAAGTCTGGTGGGCTGCAACGGAAAGATTCACGGTATGAACTCGTTCGGCTTCAGCGCACCCTACACCGTGCTGGAAGAGAAACTCGGATTCACGACCGACAATATCTGCCGACTCATCAAAGAACTAATAGGATAAGAAGCAGTTTATAACAAAAGCACTATCCTGCTCCGTTCAGAACGAAGGACAAGAGAGTGCTTTTGTGTTTCTACTACTGACCAACCTTGATGTCCGTGACCAGCCTCACGGCACCGCCGATGTTGCGAGGAGAGAGATACTGCGGGTAAAGAATACCCATGTACAGATAAAGGGCATAAGCACCGTTACCCATCATTGACGAAGAAGACCAATAACTGCCCGCCGTGCCGATATTCTCTACCGTTATGCCATTGCGACAGCCCGAAGCAGGGAGGAAAACAGCCCCCGCCTCCTCCATCGCCGCCCATTGGTCAGCGGTGTAGTTGTTCTTGGACGAACCGGTCCAGACATTCACGCTCTTGGACCCCGAAGTGAAGTCACATCCGGCAGGTAACGTCCAGTCGTCAGGCAGAATGACCAGTCCGCTTATTCCGTTGACAGCAGCGACACCGTAGCGGCTTTTGGCATTGGCACGCTTCTTGATGAGATAGCCCCACTCGTCTTTGGAGAGAGTGCGCCACTGATTGGGCATATTGCCGCCGTTAGAGATTGGATTAGACGCCCAATCGACAAACGCGGCATAATCGCTGTCGTTCAGTCCGAACTTAAACGGCTGATTGCCTGTTCCCCATCCGAAGAGGTCAATCCACCCGCCGTACTTGCTGCCTATCTGCCCGTTGTTGGACTTGGTTGACTCCACAAACACGGTGCCGTTAGCGCGGTCGCCCACGTAGTCCCACTGGTGCTCGGCAAAACGCCACGTCTTAGTGCTTGCCCGATACTGAAGGTTGCCTTGCGAGAACTGCACCTGCCTGGAAGAAGACACTGAGAACCTGCCGGATAGAATACCCTTGAGAGTGCTGCGTTTGGCCGGAACCACCTTGAAGACTATGTCATCGCCTATCAGTTGGTCCATCTCGTCAAGCGGCGACCAGATGACTATTTTTTCACCTGCGGAGATGTTCTTTCCCGCGTCTCCCGTGAGGGCTTTAAGCGGCTGCCCGTAAGTGGTGCCGCCATCGGTGGAAAGGAAGACCTGTATGTCGGTCGGCGAGTCCAAGCGGTAGGTGATACGCACTTGGTCACCCACCTGCTCAAACGCCACGTTGCTCACCTTCAGCGCACATGCCCACAGCGGCAACAGTAGCACAAGCATCATTGTCAGAATCTTACGCATAGTCGGAACAGATAGCATAAGGAAAAGTTATTTGAGAGTCCACGTCTGCCAGTCGCGAGCATCTTCGCCGCTTTGCACGTCGGGCGTCTGCGTCTTGTTGTTGTTATCAAAACTGCTTTGACGGACGTTGTTATAGAGTTTTTGGCTCAAGGTCTGATAGTTAATGTCCCCCAGCGAGGTCTGCAACTCTTTCAGGAGCCAATAGGTGAACATACCGTGCTGCTGCTCGCGGTAGAAGCCAGCCGTCTCTTCGCCCTGCGCAGCCGAGAAGACGACCGTCCTGCCTTGCGGCATACCCTGCTTGGCACGCAGGGCAACCGCCTTGGCTGCGACAATCATTCCCTCGTCCCGCTTGGCACCGCTGAAACAGGCATCCAAGAAGACAGTAACGGGCTTGCCGGTCTCCCCCAACCGACTATAGAAGTCGTTGAGCGAAAAGGCAGTAGCCATATAAGAGGGATTACCGTCGGATGGCAACAAGTAGGAGTTCTTCGTCCGTTCGTCGGGAATACCGTGCCCCGTATAATAGACAATGGCATGGCGGTTATCACCGAGCGAAAGAGCCGTCTTGAGCCACTCCAGACCCATCAACATATCGGAAGTTGTGGCATCGTTGAGGACTTTGATATGGTTCTTGCCGGTGATACCAAGCGTGCGTTCGCAGTACTGTCTGAACACGTCTCCATCATGCAGAGCGAAAGGCACATCCGCCACATACTTGTAATTCTGGTTGGCAAAGATGAGCACATAGGTATTGGTGTTCTCCGTCTTGGTCTGCGGGATATTCACATCCACGTCGGAGCGGGTTTGCGCCGCCTGAACAGCCGGCTCACTCCGACGAACGATGCGAAGACTTCCTTTTCGCGAAGCCGCCTCCTGCGCCTGCAATGTCCATAATGAGACAAAGAGGAAGAAAAAGACGATACGCGCTTTCATAGTATGCTGCTTATTAGTAAGATGCCGTGTCCTTGCGTACTTGCTCGTTGACGAGGTCGGCGAACTGTTGGATGGTCATCTGCCCGAGGTCGGATGCTCCTTGTTGGCGGACGCTGACGATGCCTTGTTCGGCTTCTTTCTCGCCGACGACGAGCATATAGGGGATGTGTTTGAGTTCGTTGTCGCGAATCTTGCGTCCGAGCTTCTCGTTACGATCATCCACGATGGCGCGCACGTCCTGGCGGTCAAGCATCTCCTGCACTTTATGTGCATAGTCGTTGCTCTTCTCGGAGATGGGTAGCACAACGGCTTGGTCGGGCGTGAGCCAGAGCAGGAACTTACCGGCGGTATGCTCAATAAGAACCGCCACGAAGCGTTCCATTGAGCCGAAAGGTGCACGGTGAATCATCACGGGACGATGCTTGAGGTTATCCTCGCCAGTGTATTCGAGTTGGAAGCGTTCGGGGAGGTTATAGTCCACTTGGATCGTTCCGAGTTGCCATTTGCGACCGATGGCATCCTTGACCATAAAGTCGAGTTTGGGACCATAGAAAGCGGCTTCTCCTGTAACGACATGCGCTTTGAGGTTCTTCTCTTGACAAGCTTCGATGATGGCTTGTTCGGCTTTCTGCCAAACCTCGTCGGAGCCAACGTACTTGGTGGTGTTGTTGGGGTCGCGGAGCGAAATCTGTGCTTCCACGTTCTGGAAATTGAGTGCACGGAAGATGATTTCGATGATTTCCATCACGCGAATGAACTCCTGTTTGACTTGGTCGGGACGGCAGAAGATGTGTGCATCGTCCTGCGTGAAAGAGCGCACGCGGGTCAATCCGTGCAACTCGCCCGACTGCTCATAGCGATAGACGGTACCGAATTCGGCAATGCGGAGGGGCAGGTCTTTGTAGGAGCGGGGTGAGTTCTTGTAGATGGTGCAGTGGTGGGGGCAGTTCATCGGTTTGAGCAGATAGACTTCGCCTTCCTCGGGAGTAGTGATGGGTTGGAAGGAGTCCTTTCCGTAGTGATCCCAGTGACCGGAAGTGACGTAGAGGTTCTTGTTGCCGATATGCGGAGTCATTACCTGTTGATAGCCGTAGCGTTTTTGAATTTTCTTAAGGAACTCTTCAAGGCGGAGTCGAAGGGCTGTGCCTTTGGGGAGCCAGATGGGCAGTCCTTTGCCGACCATATCGGAGAACATAAAGAGTTCCATTTCTTTACCTATCTTGCGGTGGTCGCGTTTCTTGGCTTCTTCGAGGAGGGTGAGGTACTCGTCCAGCATCGCTTTCTTGGGGAAGGAGATGGCATAGACGCGGGTCATCATCGGTCGTTTCTCGTCTCCGCGCCAATAAGCAGCGGCGCAGGAAAGGACTTTGACAGCTTTGATAGGTTCGGTGGAGAGGAGGTGCGGACCGCGACAGAGGTCGGTAAAGTTACCTTGCGTATAAGTAGTGATATGTCCGTCTTCGAGTTCGCTGATGAGTTCGCATTTGTAGGTTTGTCCTTTGGCTTCAAAGTCGCGGAGGACATCCGCCTTGGCGATGGGACGGCGCACGAGTTGTTCTTTCTTGGCGCGAAGTTCCATCATCTTGGCTTCTATAGCGGGGAAATCCTGCTCTTTGATGACTTGTCCATCGGCGGGCATTACGTCATAGTAGAAGCCGTTTTCAATAGCCGGACCTATACCGAATTGGATACCCGGGTAGAGTTCTTGTAGTGCTTCGGCGAGGAGGTGGGAAGAGGTATGCCAGAAAGCGTGTTTGGCTTCGGGGTCTTCCCATTTATGGAGGCGGATACGGAGATCTTCGTTGAGGGGGGTATTCAAATCCACGATTTGCCAACCTTCGTCATCGTTGTTCGGTTCGTTTTTAAGGGGTCTGATACTGGCTACGAGAATGTCTTGTGCAAGACGTTGGCTGATTGATTCAGCGATTTGGAGGGGCGTGATACCGCTTTCGTATTCGCGGACACCGCCATCGGGAAAAGTAATTTTAATCATAGTGATATGGTTGTATTAGTATTATTCGTGTTTGCGAACCCGACTTGCCTATTGAGATTGCGGGCGAGGACGACCGCGTTCCAAGCGGGTGAGCGGCGGCAAAGATAAGGCATTTTGATGAGTTGCGCAATAAAAATCACAATTCGTTTGAGTAACCGAAAAAAAAGCCGTATTTTTGCGGCGATTGTTGGATTAGTATAGTCCGAGTATTCTGAATAATCTGAATCTGAATATGCATTTTTTAGAACGAGTGGGGCAATATTTTCTGCTGATGGGCAAGGTGTTTCGCTTGCCTGACAGGCAGCGTATGTTTTGGAGGCAATATAGTTTTGAGTTGGAGAAACAGGGTTTACAGTCGCTTCCGATAGTGGTTATTATATCGTTGTTTATCGGTGCTATATTGACCATACAGGCGAAGATTAATACAGAAAATCCGTTGTTGCCGACCTACACGACAGGTCTTTTGACGCGCGAGACGTTGCTGTTGGAGTTCTCAAGCACTATTCTATGTCTTATTTTGGCGGGCAAGGTGGGTAGTAACATTGCCTCGGAGATTGGTACGATGCGCATTACGGAGCAGATCGATGCTTTGGAGATAATGGGTGTGAATAGTGCCAATTACCTTATTTTGCCGAAGATTTTAGCGTTTGTTACGATGATGCCGTTTTTGGTGATTGTCAGTATTGCCATCGGTTTGGTAGGCGGTTGGGGTGTCGGTGCTTTCACGGATGTGATTACGGTGGCGGACTACCTGACGGGTATTCAGTATGCGTTCAATCCGTACTTTATCTGGTACGGAATCATAAAGGCGGTTGTCTTCGCCTATATCATTACGAGTTTGAGCAGTTTTTACGGATACTATGCTTACGGCGGTGCGTTAGAAGTGGGTAAGGCGAGTACGAATGCGGTTGTTCGTTCCAGTATTCTGATACTGTTTGCCGATTTGCTGCTGACGAAGTTACTGTTGTAGTTGAGTGTTGAGTGTAGTTTAGAGCGGAGTGTTGAGTGTTTATTGTTGATAATTAAAAATCCGAGATGATAGAAATTCAAGATGTTGTCAAGCGATTTGACGGGAACGTGGTGTTAGACCATGTGACGGCGGATTTTCGTGACGGGGAAGTGAATATGATTATCGGGCAGTCAGGCAGCGGCAAGACGGTGCTGATGAAGAGTCTGATAGGTCTGCACCAGCCTGACGAGGGGGATATACGTTACGATGAGCGCAGTATGCGGGGTATGACAGAAAAAGAGATTCGCAGTCTGCGTCGCGAGATGGGGATGCTGTTTCAGGGCAGCGCGCTGTTCGACAGTCTGAGTGTGATAGAGAATGTGCGTTTCCCGATGGAGGTGTTCTCTCATAAGAGCGAGGAGGAGATGGAGGCTCGTGCGCGTTTCTGCTTGGAGCGGGTGAATCTGCCCGAACACGTGTATCACTTGATGCCGAGCGAGATAAGCGGCGGTCAGCAAAAACGTGTGGCGATAGCGAGAGCCATTGTCTTGGAGCCGAAGTACTTGTTCTGCGATGAACCGAACTCGGGCTTGGATCCGCGCACCAGCCTTGTGATTGACCAACTGATACGCGACATTACGGTGGAGTTAGGAATCTGTACGGTGGTTAACAGCCACGATATGAACTCTATAATGGAGATTGGCGACAATATCGTTTTTCTAAAAGACGGGAAGAAAGAATGGCAGGGAAGCCGCAAAGATATTTTCCATAGCCACAACGAGGCATTAGACGATTTTGTATTTGCGAGCGAATTGTACAAGAAAGTGAAGAAAGCAGCGGGGGAGGATTGAATGGAAAGTTGAAAGTAATATCATAATGAAAAACATATTCGTATATCTGATTATCGGCGGCGTGATAGCAGGAATGCAGACCGGCTGCAAGAGTAATAAATCGGTTACGGCAAGTGCAGAGCCGTTGCAACAGGAGCAGGCGGTGGCGACCATTGATGCCGTGACGGGTGCTACTGAACCAAGCGAAACAACATCGTACGATAATGTACCTCGTCCCAATCGCGTGCCTGCGTACAGAGGTCTAATAGCGCGCGTACAGCCGGATGGCGACACACTGCATATCTTTCTGCGCGGGGACGAATGGAGTCATTTCTCTATGACTATGGACGGCTATGAGGTGCAGGAAGATTCAGTAGGTAAGATATGCTATATGCAACGCTTGATGGGCGAAACGATGGCGGAAAACGGACAAGAGAAGGTTGTTACCGACCGCCAGGCGCACGATCCTGACAAACGCACTGAGAAAGAGCGGAAATGGCTGGAAAGAAATGGCGTATGGCGAATGGTAAAAGAATATAAATAAGGACAAATAAATATACACAAACAGCAGAATACAAGAATTATGCGTAGAACATTGTTAATAGTAATCAGTTGCTTATTGACAGCGAGTTGTTGGTCTGTACCGGCTCGCAGGGATGGAAGGAAAGTGAAACAGGCAGATGGTACGGAGTTGATGGTTTATGCCAACGGGGACGAACATTTCAGTTGGCTGACCGATGCGCAAGGACGGTGGATAGAGCAGGATGCAGCGGGCAATTACGCAGTGATGAGCAGTGAACGCAAAGCCGCCGCACAAAAACAGATGCGTCAGGCACGTTACGCGCATCAAGCCATACAAACACCTTTCAAACTGAATCTTCTACCTCGCGGATTAGTGGTACTGGCAGAGTTTCAGGACGTTCGCTTTTCGACTCCGAAAGCAACTATGGACTCGATGCTGAACGGTGAGAATTTTTCGCGCGAATACACGTACTATGTCAGCGAGAAAGTAACGAATACGATACGTGCAAACGGTTCAGCCCGCAAGTACTTTGAGGCGAGTAGCAACGGGGCATACAGTCCGCGATTTGACGTGGTGGGTCCGATTCGGTTGAGCCGCAACAAGAGTTACTACGGGTCAAATACATCTTCGACTTCAAGGGACACGCATATATCGGATTTTGTGACAGAGATATGCGAGATGTTGGTTGCTATGGGTATAGACTTGACTAAATATGATGGGGATAATAACGGGGATATAGACTACTTGGGCATAATCTTTGCCGGTTGCGGCGAAGCAGACAGCGGCGAGGCGAACGACATCTGGCCACACAAATACGAAGTGACGTACTACAAGAAAATCACCGCGCAGGGTAAGACGTTCCGCGTGTATAACTGCAATCCGGAAATGAATGCTTATACAGGTTACTATATGGGTATCGGCACGTTCTGCCACGAGTTCGGTCACGTATTGGGCTTGCCGGATATCTATTCGACAGACGGCAATTCGGTTCATAAGACCAACGGCGAATGGGACATTATGGATTACGGCTGCTACGTGAACGAGGGTGACACACCTCCTGCTTATACCGGCTATGAGCGGTTCTTCTTGGGTTGGGCAACCCCGCGCGTACTGAAAGATGCGGAGAACGTGACGCTACAACCACTATATGAGAGCAATGAGGTGCTGATGATTACCTCTACGGGGACGAGCAATCTGCAAGGGAATGACCCCAATCCAGCCACATTCTATATCTTGGATAACCGTCAGCAGACAGGATTTGACAGCCACATTCCGGGACACGGACTGATACTGACTAAGATAGACTACAGTTATGGCGTATGGTTCGGGAATACTGTAAATAGGAATGCGGATAATCTGCACATAGACTTGATAGAGGCAGATAGTTGGGCACCTGAATGGGATGGTAAGAGTCGCGGTTGGTACGGCAAGCCCGGCGATGCTTTTCCGGCAGGTTCGAAAGAATACACAGGCATAGCAGGCTATCCGCTGACGCATATAACAGAGGGTACCGACGGGGTAATCAGATTCCGTATGAAAGGCGGTGTTCCGACTGCAGACCCGCAAATAGAAACGACCGCAGGCAAAGCGAAGAAAATAATCCGAGACGGGCGGCTGCTTATAGAGAAAGACGGCAAAGTAATGACTGCATTAGGCACTATCATATAATAATCGATAGGAATACACACTAAATAAGAAGGCATTGTATGCAGATTATCAGTTATAACGTGAACGGCATCCGCGCGGCAGCGGGCAAAGGCTTGTTGGAGTGGCTTGAAAAGGTCAATCCGGACGTATTTTGTATCCAAGAGAGCAAAGCGCAGCCGGATCAGATACCAGTAGAGCGTTTGGAGGCGTTGGGGTATCATTGTTACATCCACTCGGCGGAGAAGAAAGGTTATTCGGGTGTGTGCATCTTCTCGAAACGTTGTCCCGACCGCGTAGTAGAGGGTATGGGCAAAGTTCGCTATGACAACGAAGGTAGAGTATTGAGGGCGGATTTCGGTGACCTGACGATAGTGTGTGTCTATGTACCGTCCGGTACAACAGGCGATATTCGGCAGGAGTTTAAGATGGACTTTTTAGAGGCTTTCCTCAAATGGACGGAAGATCTTCGGCGAGAACGCGAGAGGGTGATTGTATGCGGCGACTTCAATATCTGCCATAAACCGATTGACATCAACCACCCCGAACGGCAGGTGGGCGTAAGCGGATTCTTGCCCGAAGAGCGCGAATGGATGGACAGATGGGAGGCGAGCGGGATGATTGACACGTTCCGTGTATTCGACCAGAGAAAGGAGCAGTACAGTTGGTGGTCGTATCGATTTGGCGCACGGGAGCGGAATGCGGGCTGGCGAATTGACTATCTATGGGCAAGTGAACCGCTGCGCGAGCGGCTGAAAAAGGGTTGGATAATGCAGGATGCCGTTCATTCGGATCACTGCCCTGTGGGATTGGAGATTGCCGATTAGAATTTTGAGAAAAAAATTGCTGAAATAAAATAAATCAATTACTTTTGCGCGCTGTTTTTTTAGGGAAAGGTCAAACCAAACGGCAATCAAACGGCCAAATAAAGGAACGGAGAACTATTGCCACAAAACACCCCATATATGAAACACTTATTTTCTCTTTTGTGCTTGCTGATAGCCGTAACGGGCTGCACACGCACCATTACTTCCACCCAACCGCAAACACCTATTACTCCTATTCACAGGACAAGTGATACATTGGTCTTTCACCGCACGGACTATATGCCGTGGTTGGAGGACAGTGTGGTTCGTATGCCTGTGGCCAACCACATCTCTGTACTGCCATTGAACGGCTGCGACATTGTAGTGTTGCCCAAGAAACCTTTCGTGTTCGGATTGGCAACGATTGGTCAGCCGCAGCGCAACAAGATAGAGTTTGCGTTGTTCAAGAACGGTAAGCGTCATAGCGAGTTTTTGAAACTGTATGCATTAGTGGGGAATGAACTGCTTGAGTCATCGCGTATTGAATACGATAACGATCGGATGGTCTATACATTGAAGTTGCCATTCACGATGCCGAAGGGCAGGTCGTGGCTGCGCGTGTATGCGGAATCGGCGACTCATCTGTACAATGACCTGCTGATACCCTTGCAGGACGGCGAGCCGGTGAGCGATGTGAAACAACTCAATCGCCACGATGCGCAAACGCAGGTACTCTACTCCATTTTAGTGGATCGCTTCAACAACGGGAACAAGACGAACGACTGGAAAATCAATTCACCCGAAGTGCTTGATATAGTGGATTATCAAGGAGGTGACTTAGCGGGTATCACAGAAAAGATACAGGCAGGTTTCTTCGATTCGTTGGGCGTGAACACGCTGTGGATTTCTCCCATCTCGCAGAACCCGTGGGACGCTTGGGGACGTTACCCGTTCCCGCACGGCAACAAGTACGATGCCACACGCAAATACACCAAGTTCTCCGCCTACCACGGCTACTGGCCGACTATATTGACTCAGGTGGATCAACGCTTCGGTACGGACACCGAATTGGACACGCTTTTGATGACGGCTCACACACACAATATCAACGTTATTTTGGACTACGTGGCAAATCATCTGCATATCCAATCGCCTACTTATCAGCAACATCCCGATTGGCATACGGACAGCTTATTGCCTGACGGGCGGCGCAACTTCGAGTTGTGGGACGAGGCTCGTCTGACGACGTGGTTTGATACACACATCCCGACTTTGGACTTGGAGCGCGAGGAGATATGCGAGAATATGACGGACACGGCACTGTATTGGCTTCAACGCTATGATTTGGACGGTTTCCGTCACGATGCGTGCAAGCATATCCCCGAGGGGTACTGGCGGATGCTGACACATAAGATGGTGAAAGAGTTTCCGGACCGCCCGCTATGGATGATCGGCGAGACATACGGAAGTCCCGAACTGATAGGCAGTTACGTAAAGACGGGTATGCTGAATGCGCAGTTTGACTTCAATGTTTATTTCACGCTGATAGATGTGCTGTGCAACGGCGGTTCGTTGGAGAAAATAGGTGAGGTAGTAGCCGAATCGGCAGCTGCCTACGGGAGTCACCACACGATGGGAAACATATCGGGAAACCACGACCAAGTGCGCTTTGCTTCGCTTGCCGGCGGCGATATACACACGTGGGACAACGGCAAGGAGGAAGGTTGGACACGCACTGTGGGTATCGGTAATGCACAGATTGGTTATCGCCGCGCCTTGCTGCAAGAGGTGCTGAATCTGACCTTGCCGGGCGTGCCCTGTATCTACCAAGGCGATGAGTACGGCGAGGTAGGCGGCGGCGACCCCGATAACCGCCACATGATGCGCTTTGACGAGGAGTTGAACGAGGCGGAGAGAGATATGAAACAGCGCGTTAGAGAATTGATTCGTCTGCGTCGGACGTTGCTGCCGCTGCAATACGGCGATTTTCTGCCCGTTACGTGCGAAAAAGACGTGTTCACGTTCGACCGTATCTATATGGGACAAACCGTGCGGGTGAGCATCAACCGGAAGAACTTGTCGTACACCATCCAAACGTTTAAGATGGTAGAAAATTGAAAAGTGAAAATTTCTTAATACATGATTACAATGAAAAAATTATTATTTGCACTCTGTGCAGCAGTGCTGGCTATGACGGGCTGCACGAAGAAAACAAGCGAGAAGACGGAATGTATGGCCGAAGGTCGGCATCCGGCTTACGCTTACAACGCCACCATCTATGAGTTGAACACGCGCCAACTGACCGAAGAGGGTACGTTTGCCGCCGCCGAGAAACTACTGCCCGAGTTGCGCGAAAACGGCATTGATATTCTGTGGATAATGCCTTGCCAGCCCATCGGCAAACTGACTCGCAAAGGGACACTTGGCAGTTACTATTCGATTATTGACTACTGCCAAATCAATCCCGAATTCGGTACCCGTGCGGACTTTGAGCATTTCCTCAACCGCGCCCACGAATTGGGATTCAAGGTGATATTAGACTGGGTGGCCAACCATACGGCTCCCGACAGCGAATGGACGAAGAACGAAGGTTGGCACTACCGCGACAGTTTGGGCAACCTGATGGTACAATACGACTGGACGGACATCAGCAAACTGAACTACGACAACCAAGACATGCGCCAAGCGATGTTGGAGGCTATGCACTGGTGGATGGACACGATTGGCATTGACGGTTTCCGCTGCGATGTAGCGGGAGAAGTGCCGACCGATTTCTGGAACTGGGCGATGGCAGATTTACGCAAGACACATCCGGATATGTTCACCTTGGCAGAGGACGAAGACAAAGCGCAGGAACTGACGGAGCAAGCCTTTGATATGTACTACGGCTGGACTCTTCACCACCTGATGAACGAGGTGGCACAGGGCAAGAAAGAGGTGGATGACCTGTGGCAGTACTTCCAAAAAGTAGATACAACGTTGCGTAAGGACGCTATCCGTATGAATTTCACAAGCAACCACGATGAGAACTCGTGGAACGGAACGGAGTTTGAGCGTATGGGCGATGCTGCCTATCTGATGGCTGCTTTCACTTACTTTGTACCGGGTATGCCTTTGATTTACACGGGTCAGTTGTCCGGCAATCACCACCGCTTGGAGTTCTTCGAGAAAGACGTGATTGACCGCGTGGAGAATGCACCCGAATATGGTATGTATCAGCGTCTGAACGCTTTCCGTAAAGCCAATGCAGCATTGCAGAGCAATGAGAAAGGTGCTCCTATGATTCGTCTTGAGAGCGATGAGGACGACATTTTTGCCGCCATCCGCACGTTTGCCGCAGAGAAAGGCTGCGATAAGAGCGAGGGCTGCAAGAAAGAAGATGGATGCTGCAAGAAGAACGAGGTGATGGCACTGATGAATATGTCGGACGAGGAGCAGACGTTCACGATTACGATGCCTTGCGAGTCGCTGTGCGGCGAATGGACGGACATCAACGGTTCGGTCATCACGGTAACCGTACCGACCACCACGTTTACGCTGCCTGCTTGGCAATACCTGCTGCTGACAAGATAAAAAAGGGCAGAAGTGAGCAAAAAATGGTTTCTATTCCAAAATGAAATACACTTATACAAAGACCGTGTCGTACCAGGAAGTGGATACGACACGGCGTTGGCGTTTATACGACTTGGAGAACCGCCTGTTGGAAGTGGCAGGCGATGTGGCGAATACGTTAGGGTTTGGTGTGGAGCAACTGTTGCCATACGGCTACACGTGGATATTGTCGCGTATGGACATCACGATGCTGCGTTTGCCTCGCCACGGCGATAAAGTAACATTTGAGACTTGGATTGAAAAGAACGCACATATGCTCTCTACCCGTAACTACCGTCTATATATGGGCGAGGGGACGCAAGGCGAGTTAATCGGTCAAGTGTCAAGCATTTGGGCAGTATTGGACTTGAAGACGCGGCAAGTGGTGAATGCCTTTGATATGCCGATGTTTGCCGACTGCGTGGACGGCGAGGCGTTAGAGTTGCCCCGCGCCGCAAAGATGCTGCCGCTAAAAGAGGTGGAAGCCGCTTGTCAGTCGCACGTGAAGTATTCTGACTTGGATTATAATGGGCATTGCAACTCGTGCAAATACTTGGAAAACATGCTCAATGTGCATCGTCCCGCTTTTCTAAACACGCCGACGGCGCTACGACTGACTATCCAATACTCGCGGGAAATAACGGAAGGCGAAGGCTATTCAGTCAAGTATTCGGACACGGGTGATGCGTGCCAATGGCAGATATTGACCGAGACAGGCGAGAGTTCCGTTACGGCGCGACTGACGAATTTGCAAGAACAAAAAACGAACAAACAAGAATGAAATGTCCTGATATACAAGCAATCAAACAGATAGCATTGCTATCAAAGTATATATTCTTTCCTGGTTATTTTGAACCTTGTCCCACGGAGGAACATCTGTTAGCGAACTATCTAACGGTGCGTAAGCAGCAGTTGCGACTGGTGCTGTGCGACCAGATTACGGTGGAGCAGGCAGACGCTTTTTTGGCTGCGATGCCTGAGATTGAACGTTTGCTCAAGACGGATGTGGAGGCAATGATAGCAAATGACCCGGCAGCGGTGGATAACAGAGACGAGGTTATCTATTGCTATCCGTTCATCCAAGCGATTATCAACTACCGTGTAGCGCACTGTCTGCACATGCTCGGTGTGCGTATCATACCGCGTATATTGACGGAGCGGGCGCATACGCTGACGGGAATAGATATTCATCCCGGGGCACAGATTGGCGAGTACTTTGCCATCGACCACGGGACGGGGGTGGTAATAGGTGAAACGTGTATCATCGGCAACCATGTAACGCTGTATCAAGGCGTTACGTTAGGTGCAAAGAATTTCCAAACCGATGAGCACGGCAATATGATCAACCAGCCACGCCATCCGATTTTGGAAGATTATGTAACGGTTTATTCGAATGCTACGCTGTTGGGTAGGATTACGATAGGTCATCATTCTATCATTGGCGGCAACCAGTGGTTGACACACTCTGTTCCGCCTCATTCTCGTATCATACTGAATAACACAGGTTTCAACTGATTTTTTTCTGTCACGCCGATTTTTTTACAGGAGTTATGACCATTCTTTACGAAGACAATCACCTGATAGCCGTCAATAAAGAATGCGGCGAACTGGTGCAAGGCGACAAGACGGGCGACAAGTCGCTCATAGACAGTCTGAAAGCCTATATCAAAGAGAAGTACGATAAGCCCGGGGAAGTGTTTTTGGGTTTGCCGCACCGAATAGACCGTCCGACGAGCGGAGTTGTACTCTTCGCGCGGACGAGCAAGGCGTTGTCAAGACTGTGTGAGATGTTCAAGGAGCATACGGCAATAGAGAAAGTGTATTGGGCGGTGACGGCTGAGTGTCCTGCCGAAGGGGAGGGTACGCTTCGTCACTTGTTGGTGCGCAACGAGAAGATGAATAAGTCGTTTGTCGTGTCCTCGCAGGCACTGTTAAAAGGTCATCAGAAGGCGCAGGAGGCCGTATTGCACTACCGCGTGATTGGTCATAGCGAGCGGTATCACTTGTTAGAGATACGTTTGGAGACCGGGCGGCATCATCAGATACGCTGCCAGTTAGCCGCCATCGGTTGTCCGATAAAAGGCGATCTGAAATACGGTGCTCGGAGGAGTAATCCGGACGGAGGCATATCGCTTCACGCCCGCTCGATAACCCTACTCCACCCTGTGCGCAAAGAACCGCTGACCATTACGGCTCCCGCACCGAAGGAGTTTGAGATGTTTTCTTTGTAGTCAGTGGTCAGTGAGTCAGTAGTCAGTAGTCAGTAGTCAGAATTTAGTGTCGTTGAAAAGTGAAAGTACGGATTGTTACATTGGGTTGTAAGTTGAACTTTGCGGAATCGAGTGCGCTAATGAATGAACTCATTCGGCGCGGCTACGAGCGTGCCAAACAAGGCGAGGATGCCGATTTGATCATCGTCAATACGTGTACCGTAACCGATACAGCCGACCAGAAAGACCGCCAAGCCATCCACCGCGTAAGACGTGAGAACCCGAAGGCACGGATAGTGGTAACGGGTTGTTATGCTCGGTTGCACCCCAAGGAGATAGCCGATATGGTGGAAGTGGACAGGGTGGTAACCAAACGCGAGGACAGGTTCGTACCCGCCTACTCGAAAGATGACCGTACTCGGTGCTTCCTGAAGGTGCAAGACGGCTGCAACTATTTCTGCACCTATTGCGCTATACCATACGCGCGCGGCAGAAGTCGCAATCCGGCCATAGAGTCTGTGCGTGCGCAGGCGATGAAGGCTCTTAAAGAAGGCGCGAAAGAGATAGTGCTGACGGGCGTGAATATCGGCGACTTCGGACGGAGTACGGGCGAAAAGTTCTATGATTTGCTCCGTGCATTAGATAGTCTGCCATTTGAAGCACCTTATCGTGTGCGTATAGGGAGCGTGGAACCCAATCTGCTGACACACGAGATAATAGACCTTGTGGCGCAGTCGAAACATATTGCCCCCCATTTCCATATCCCTTTGCAGTCGGGTTCTGATGAAGTGCTGCGGATAATGAACCGCCATTACGACACGGCTCTTTTCCGCGATCGGGTGGCTTACATTCGAGAGGTATTGCCATACGCTTTTATCGGCGTGGACTGTATGGTAGGTGTTCGCGGCGAAACGGCGGAACGATGGGAGCAGTACGTACCATATATTGTGTCCCTGCCGGTCAGTCAGTTGCACGTCTTTACCTATTCGGAGCGTTCGGGGACGCGGATGCTACAGATGGACTTGCCTGTGATACCGATGGCGGAGCGTCACCGCCGCAGTCAGGTGTTGCATCAAGTGAGCGAAAAGAAACTACAGGCTTTCTATTCCTTGTGTGCGGGTCAGCCGCAAACGATACTATGGGAGGGGAAGAACGACAAGGGGACGATGTACGGATTCTCGGAGAACTACCTCCGTCATTCGCGTCCGTACGATAAACAGCGCGTCAATACCTTCGAGACGATTGTTCCTACAGATTAGAAATATCCACCAAGTGGTTGGCTATGGCATAGACCGTCAGCCCGGAGGGTGAATGGATGCCCAGCTTGCGGGAGATGTTCTTGCGGTGGGTAATGACGGTGTGGACGGATAGGAAGAGTTGGTCAGCTATTTCCTTGTTCTGCAGCCCTTTGACGATACAGATGAGAACGTCTTTTTCGCGGTTGGAGAGGACATCGGAAGGGGTATGCATCATCGGTTTGGCGTTGTGCTTGACGGGTTTCTTTTCCAACTGTCGTATTAAAGGGAAGAGGATAGCATCTTCGATGTCGCAGTGGGTAGCGAAGTCGCGTTCGGTGACGAAGAGGTCGTAGAGTGCTGAATAGAGGAGGTTATTATCTTCTGCGGGGGGGTAATAACGAATGATGAGGGACTTGACCTCGGAGAGTTTTTGCGCGGCGTTCTGGTCGTCCACCGAATGGTGGTGTTTAGCGAAAGAGGAGACGTTGACTTCCTGATTGCGTTCGCCACGGAGGAGTGCGTCCACGTAGGGGAATATCTGCTCGTCCTCATGGGTCATGTGGGTGGCAATCTGCTCGCAATAGCGGTCGAAAGACTGGATGATGAGGACTGTGATTTTGGGGTCGGAGTCAGAATAGTTGAGGGCCTCAATAATCTTGCGGCGCAGTCGCGGGAAGACAAAAGAGAGGAAATAGTCGTGTGCGTTCCTCAAGTATCGAATCAGACACTGGGGTTCGATGGCGGCGAGATCCACCTTATGTTGTTCAGATAGTTTGTAATTGACGATGGCGAGAAAGGTATTGACATCAACGTTGTGCGCATTGCACACCTCTGCGATGGAGCGATTGCCGACTCCCAAGGAGATATTGAATCGGGCGATAATCTGTAGCGCTCTCGGTTCAGAAGCCATCAGATTAGCCATTGGGTCTTCTGCGCTATACATAGCTATTCCTCCTTTTATTCCTTACGAAAAATACGCGGCAAAATTAGTTTACTTATCGAAAGTAAGCAAACGAAAGCATTAAAAATCCCCACTTTTTGGTACGTTTTTGATGAATAGGGGTGTGGAAAAAAAGGAAGTGCATCTTTTTTTGCGTAATGAATAGTTTTGCAGTACCTTTGCGGCGCGATGCCATTCTACTATGAACTCACCTGCCGTATGGGAAGTTCAGGCGAGGAAACGAATGGAAGAGAAAGAACAGGTGAGCAAACGAATGGAAGAGAAGGTACGAAGCAGGAAAGTGTATGGTAAAAGTCAGTGTTGTAATACCGTGCTATAATGTAGAGGCTTACTTGCCGCGCTGTGTGGAGAGTGTGTTGGGACAGGATGTGCCGAAGGATTGGTATGAGGTGGTGCTTGTGGATGACGGTTCAACGGACGGAACTATTGCACTATGTGATGCTTACGCGCAACGCTACGAAGAGGCACGAGATGGAAATAGCGAGCAGGTTTCGGTGCGGGTTTTGCATCAGCGGAATGCGGGGGTGGCAGCGGCACGGAATGCGGGTGTAGCTATGGCAAGGGGGAAAATGGTGGCATTCCTGGACAGCGATGATTGGTGGGACGGGCAGTATCTGAAAGAGATGATTGGTCTGGCAGAACAGTATCCCGATGCGGGTTTGTACGGGTGCAAGTATTGGTATGTGAAGTACGGGAAAGCAGAGGATAGAGTTCGGAATCTGCAGTTTATAAGAGAGACTATTGAGGAACAGCGTCAGGAAAATATGTCGGGGTACTTGGATTACTTCGGGTCGTACTATGCGGGTGGTGCGATGCCTATATGGACGGGGGCGGTGATGATGCCGAAGGGTGTGTTAGAACAGATGGGCGGTTTTCCTGAAAGGGTCAGATTAGGTGAGGACTTTCTGCTGTGGGCGAAGACGGCGATGCATTACCGCGTGGCATACAAGGCAAAGTGCCTTTCGTACTACTATAATGATGTCCCCCCGACATTGCGTCTGACCAAACGGTTGCACGAGCCTAAAGCGCACATGGACTGGCATTTGGACGCACTGGATGCGGAATGCAGGCGTTACAATGCGGGGATATACGAGCAGTGGAGTCAGTTGCGGGACAAGTTGCGTGCTACGGGTCTGCGGGCATACTGGCTGAGCGATCGGTACCACGAAGCCGCAGTCGAGGAGGTAAAGAAAATCGACTGGTCGCACCTGCCAAAGGCTTACAAGGAATGGTACGAAACACCGCGTTGGCAACATCGGCTGCACGACTTGTTGTATGGCGGATTGAGCCTTGTGAAACAGAGAATTAAGTGGATAACAAGAAGCAAACAGATATGAAACTGAGTATCATCACCATCGCATACAACAACCTTGCGGGTCTGAAGAAGACGCTGCCGAGCGTGTTAGCACAAGACTACACTGATTTTGAGCACGTGATTATAGATGGCGGTTCGCAGGACGGTAGTGCGGATTTCATTGCGCACTATGCCCGTCAGGCGGGCGAGCGGGGCATCCGCGTACAATGGGTGAGCGAGCGGGACAAGGGTATCTACAACGCGATGAACAAAGGTATCCGAATGAGTACGGGCGAGTATATAGAGATACTGAACTCGGGGGATATGTTGGCATCAGACGCGATTGTGGGGAAGATGCTGAAAGCGTTAGCGCAACACAACGAGCCTGCCATTCTGTACGGCAATATGCTGAAAGACAAAGCGACGGGATTAGTACGCGATCGCTGCTTCAACGGGCAACCGATTACGCTTCGGGGAATGTACCGAGGAACGCTGAACCACTCGCCAGCCTACATCCGGCGCAGTCTGTTCGAGCAATACGGCTACTACGACGAGCAGTACAAGATTGTGTCGGACTGGAAATGGTACTTGCAGGTGATTATTTTCGGCGGGATTCAGCCGGTATATGTGGACTTGGACGTGACGGTGTTCGAGATGACGGGCATATCGGAGACGAACAAGACATTAGACAAAGAGGAGCGCAAACGCGTGCTGCAAGAAACAGTACCGGCTGCCATTCTTGCCGACTACGACCGATGGGCGTTTGTCATGGATGAGGTAGAACGACTAAAACGTTGGCATCTGTGGGGATTGGTATGGTTTGTGGAGCGGGTGCTGTTCCAGATAGACAAACGGAAAAACAAGAAAGGCGAAAGAGTAGAACAAAAAAAGATAAGAACAGATAAAGATGAATAAAAAGACTTTAATTCAAGCGGTTGCGCTGTTGCTGCTGAGCGTGCCGGTGTGGGGTCAGAAGAAACTGATGCCCGAATACGAGCAATACATAGCGATGTACAAGAAAGCCGCCATTGACCAACAGCGGGAACATAATATCCCCGCTTCCATAACGATGGCGCAAGGGCTATTGGAATCAGGTGCAGGCAAGAGCGAACTTGCCAAGAACGCCAATAACCACTTCGGTATCAAATGCACATCGGACTGGCAGGGCGATACCTATCGCAAGGATGACGACAAGCGCAACGAATGTTTCCGCAAGTACAAGAAAGTGGAAGACTCATGGGAAGACCACTCGAAGTTCCTGCTTCGTCCGCGCTATGCCGAACTATTCAAACTGAAAGTGACGGACTACAAAGGCTGGGCACACGGACTGAAACAATGCGGTTACGCCACCGACCCGACCTATCCTGCCAAACTGATACGTATCATAGAGGATTATCAGTTGGATAAATTAGTGTCGGAGGCGGGTGCCCAACACAAAAAAGAAAAGCCGAAAAAAGTTGATAAAAACGCCGATCCGAACAGAGATCAAGGCGTGATGGCGGGCGACACCGTGGAATTGGAAGAAGAGAAAGACTTTCGCGAAGCCGCCACGGAGATGAAGGACGTACCGCTGTATCAGGACCATAAGTCGGGCTTCGAGAACGGGACACGCTATATTATAGCCGAAGAGGGCGAGAGTTACAGTTCGCTGTCTTACTTCCTGAATATGAGCGAGAAGCAACTGCGCAAGTACAACGATGCGACCGACGGGCGGATGCTGAAGAAAGGCGACAGAGTATATCTGTTCCGCAAACACAAATACGCTTCGCGCAAACATAAGTACTATATGGTGAAGAAGAAAGACACCGCGTGGTCGATTGCGCAGAAGTTCGGATTCCAGATGAAAAGTATCTATACGTTGAACGGCATCCCTGAGGGTACCCCTCTGACGACCCGCCAAGAGTTGCGTCTACGCAAATGAAACTATCTCCTGAACAGACCTTCCGCCGCAGCAATACGCAGACGATAGGTGATGCGCTGTCGGCTTTTCTTCGCGAGTCGGGCTTGGACAAGCCTGTGTATGAGCATCAACTGATGAGTTACTGGCCGGAGGTGGTCGGCGAGATGGGTGCGCGACTGACGTATAAATTGGAGATACGGGACGGGGTGCTGTATGTTCGTCTGCGCAGTGCCGCGCTGAAAGCCCGACTGTTTGAACTCCGATACGATGTGGTACGCCGCCTGAACGAGAAAGTGGGGACGACGGTGATACACGACATCCGGCTGTTGGGGTAGTGACAGTTGATAGTTGATAGGGTATGGTATATCCGAATAATATAGAGCAGAAGATTGACTTTCAGGTGCTTCGTGACCGCTTGAATGCGGCTTGCTCCTCATCATTAGGTAGAGAGCAGGTGCAGGCGATGCAGTTTGAGACGGATTATGAGACGGTTTGCACCCGCCTGAAGGAGACACAGGAGATGCTGTACGTGCTATCGGACGCATCACTTTCCTTCCCGCAGGGCGAGATACATGATATGCGCGAAGCGCTGAGTCGAATCCGCGTGGAAGGGCTGTATATGGACGAGCAGGAGCTGTTTCACCTGCAAAAGACTTTAGCATACGCATCGGATTTAGAAACGTTCTTCGCCGGTTTGGACGGGGAGCGTTTTCCTTATTTGCACCGTTGGGCGGGGGAACAGTCCTCGGCTATCGGTCAGGTAGTCAGCTTGATTGTGCGGGTATTGGATCGCTACGGCAGTCTGAAAGACAGTGCTTCGGCTGAGTTGGCACGTATTCGCCACGACCTGCAACAGGCACAGGGTGCGGTCGGTCGCGCTATCCAAGCCGTCTTGAAACGCGCACAAGCAGAAGGCTGGGTGGAGAAAGATACAGCACCGACCCTGCGTGAAGGGCGATTGGTATTGCCTGTACCGCCGATGAGCCGCAGGAAGATAGGCGGTATCGTACACGACGAGAGTGCGAGCGGTAAGACGGTGTTTATTGAGCCGCAAGAGGTGGTGGAGGCGAATAACAGGATTCGCTCGTTAGAGGCAGAGGAGAAACGCGAGAAGATACGCATATTGATGGACATAACGAGTCAGATACGTCCGTATGTACCTGAAATAGAGACTGCGGGAAGTAGGTTGGCACGTGTGGATTTTGTGCGCGCCAAGGCGATGTTAGGCAGGCAGTTGGGCGCTATTGCGCCGGAGATGAGCGATCGTCCGATGTTGGACTGGCAGGATGCGCGGCACGCCATACTATATCTTCGCCTGCAATCGGAGGCGAGAGAGGCGGTACCGATGTCTATTCGGTTAGGCGGTGAAGAGAAGAACCGTCTGTTGGTAGTGAGCGGACCGAATGCGGGCGGTAAGTCGGTGTGCTTAAAGACAGTGGCACTAACGCAGTATATGCTTCAATGCGGTCTGCTTGTTCCCGTATCGGAGGCGAGCAAGGCGGGCATCTTCCGTCATATCCTATTAGATATAGGCGATGAACAGAGTCTGCAAGACGACTTGTCCACCTATTCGTCGCACCTAAGGAATATGAAGACCTTTGTGCGCTTGGCGGACAGCAGGACACTTTATCTGATAGACGAGATGGGCGGCGGCACGGAGCCGACGATAGGCGGTGCTATAGCGGAAGCGACCTTAAGCGAACTGCACAAGACCGGGGCGATAGGGGTTGTAACGACACACTACGCCAACCTCAAGCACTTAGCAGAGCGCGAGGAGGGGATGGTGAACGGCGCGATGCTGTACGACAGAGGGGCACTTCGTCCGCTGTTTCAGTTGTCAATCGGTCAGGCGGGATCGAGTTTTGCGTTAGAGATAGCGCGTCAAATCGGTCTGCCGGAAACAATCATACACGATGCGACCACGTTGGTGGGCGAAGAACATATCGACTACGACAAACAACTGCAAGACATAGCGCGCGACAAACGCTACTGGGAGAACAAACGGCAATCCATCCGTCAGAAAGAGAAACACTTGGAAGAGAAGATAGCGTATTACGAGCAGGAAATTGCGGGTTTGAAAGCGAAGAAGAAACAGGTGCTGGCAGAGGCGAAAGAGCAGGCTGCAGACATCCTGCAACAGTCGAACGCCACGATAGAGCGCACGATACGCGAGATAAAAGAAAGCGGCGCAGACAAACAACGCACCCGCAAGGCACGGGAGAAGATCGAAGTGATGAAGCAGAAAGTGTCGGAGGGTAAGGAAGAGAAGAAAGTGATGCGCGACTTTTCGGAACTGAAGAAGATGGCGAAGTCGATGCCATCGGTTTCGCAGTCGGTGCAGAATACGATCCGCAGCCACAAGCTGAATTTCGAGCGCACGATAGACCTGAGAGGTATGCGTGCGGACGAGGCATTGGAGCAGGTAATAGCGTATATGGATACGGCTATAATGGTGGCGGCGGGGAGCGTGACGATACTTCACGGCACGGGGACGGGTGCGCTCAAGCAACTGACGCGCGATTACCTTGCTGGTTTGAAGAAAAAGAACAGGATAGTAGATTACTACGACGGCGACCCGAATCGGGGCGGCGCGGGGATAACGATTGTGGAGATATGAGATACTACTTGTCGTTGGGCAGCAACATCGGTGACCGAGAAGGATATATAGATGCGGCTTGCAAGTTGATAACAGAACGATGCGGCAGAATCACGGCGCGATCGAGCAACTACTACACGGAGCCGTGGGGGTATGAGTCGGACAAGACGTACCTGAATATCTGCCTTTGCATAGAGAGCGGGTTGGAGCCGACCGAACTATTGGACGTGACGCAGGCCATTGAGCGCGAATTGGGTCGCCAACTGAAGAATGTCTATGCAGACCGAACGATTGATATTGACATACTGACGGGTCAGACGGACGATGGGGAAGAGATTGCGGTTCGAACGGAGCGACTGACTATACCGCACCCGCTGATGAGAGAGCGCGACTTTGTAATGAAGCCGCTCGAAGAGATACAAGACAACAAACAACAATAAAAAAATGAAAAAAGTAAAACTGATTGTTATGGCGATGTTAGCCTTATTGAGTGCGTCTTGCGGCAATAAGCCTCAGACCGAAGAAAAAGAGCCAATCACCAAACCGCAGATCACGATAGAGGGCGGTCGGCTGACCCCTGAAGCGTTGTGGGCGATGGGTCGGATAGGCGATGTGAAAGTGGACATTGAGACGGGGTGGATTGCTTACACGGTGAGTTACTACAGCGTGAGCGAGAACCGCTCTACGACTTGGATACGCATCGCATCGGAGGAGAACGGCCGCTTGGAGACGATGGATGAGTTCGTGGGCAACTCGCCCGCGTGGTTCGGCAACAGCGGCGTGTTAGCCTACCTGAAAGGCGGCAAGCTGTATCTTCGTCAAGGCGGCAAAGACATCGCAGCAAACGGCTATGACGAGGAGATAGAAGGATTCCTGCTGAATCCGCAGCGCGACCGAATACTGCTCATCACGGCGGTGAAGACGGTGGAGAGTACGGCGGATCGCTATCCCGACCTGCCCAAGGCGAGCGGCAGAGTGATAGACGACCTGATGTACAAGCACTGGGACGAGTGGGTAGAGACGGCTCCGCAGCCTTTCCTTGCCGACCTTACCATCAACTATAAGAATGAGATGCTGATTGGCAGTATGCGCATCGGCAATGCGAAGAACATCCTCGCAGGCACAGCCTACGAGAGTCCGATGCGTCCGTTCGGCGGTGTGGAGCAATGGAGTTGGTCGCCCGACGGGAAGCAGATTGCCTACACATGCCGCAAGAAAACGGGTATGGACTATGCCATATCGACCAATTCGGATATCTATCTGTATGATATAGAAACAGGTACGGAAAGCAATATGACGGAAGGCAACGGCGGATATGACCTCAATCCGGCTTATTCACGCAACGGGCAGTATATCGCTTGGCTGAGTATGGCGCGTGACGGGTACGAGAGCGATGAGACTCACCTGATGGTATATAACCGGCAGACGGGCGAAAAAAAGTTTGTCAGCGAGAAATTGGGAACAGCGGTGAGCGACTACTTCTGGCACGATGACGAGCACCTGATAGTATCGGCAGTATGGCACGGCACGGAGATGCTGTATCGCATTGATTTGCAAGGCAACGTACAATGTCTGACGGAGGGTCAATACGACTTTGTGCCGGTGGAGACCTACGCCGAGATGGCACCGGATGAGACGATGACCTACTGCCTGCGCCACTCGATGTGCGAGGCGAATGAGATATACAAAGTGCACGTGGACGTAACGGGTGCGAAAAGCATAGAGCAACTGACCTACGAGAACAAGAATATCTACGACCAGATTACGATGGGGACGGTGGTGCCTCGTTGGCAGAAGACGACGGACGGCAAGCAGATGCTGACTTGGATTATCCTGCCCCCGAATTTTGATGCCACGAAGCAGTACCCTGCTCTACTCTATTGCGAGGGCGGTCCGCAAAGTCCCGTGAGTCAGTTCTGGAGTTACAGATGGAACTTCATGATGATGGCGGCAAACGACTACGTGATTGTGGCACCGAACCGCAGGGGGCTACCCGGCTTCGGTCAGGAATGGAATGAGGCTATCAGCGGGGACTACGGCGGTCAGTGTATGCGCGATTACTTGACGGCTATTGACGAGGCTTGCGACTCGCTGCCTTATATCGACCGCAACCGTTTGGGCTGCGTGGGTGCATCGTTCGGCGGGTTCAGCGTCTATTGGTTGGCGGGTCATCACGACAAACGCTTCAAGGCGTTTATTGCGCACGACGGCATCTTCAATATGGAGATGCAGTACCTTGAGACAGAGGAGAAATGGTTTGCCAACTGGGATATGGGCGGTGCGTATTGGGAGAAAGACAATGCGGTGGCTCAGCGCACGTTTGCCAATTCGCCGCATAAGTTTGTGGATAAATGGGATACGCCTATTCTGTGCATTCACGGAGAGCAGGACTATCGCATATTAGCCAATCAGGGAATGGCAGCTTTTGATGCCGCCAAGATGCGCGGCATACCGGCTGAATTGCTTATTTTCCCGGATGAGAATCACTGGGTACTGAAGCCGCAGAACGGTATTTTGTGGCAAAGGACGTTCTTCAAGTGGTTAGACCGCTGGCTGAAATAAGGTCTTCGATGGCTTTTTGGGTGAGTCGCGAGAGTGCGTAGTCGGACAAGTCGGATAGATTCACGATGCGAAGTTCGGGCAAGGCGGACTGAAGTTTGCGACAAAAAGGTTCCAAAGAGGGAACAGGACGCAGCAAGAAACGCGCGTGCAACCGACGGTGACTTAAGACGTGGATATAATCTTTATATCGGGAACAGGTTTCTCCTGCAAAGGGGGAATCTGTTTCTTTTAGGGGGAATTCCCAAAGATGATGCCAGATGTCTTTGCCTTGGCGTTGGTAAATGAGTGTTTGGCTGTCGGCTATATATATAGTATATGTAAGGTATCTGTCTTGCAGCGAGTTGCGGGGTTTGCGGACGGGCAGCAAGGCGACAGTACCGGCTTCGAAGGCTTGGCACTGCGTTTTGAGTGGGCAGATGTCGCAGTCGGGTTGTCCGGGCAGACATTGGAGTGCGCCGAGTTCCATCAGCGCCGAATTGCAGAGACGGGGATTCTGTTGGTCGAGGACGGACAGGGCGAGGGTGTGGAAGAAACGTTTGCCTTGGGAGGTGTCGAAGACGGTGTCGGAGTCGAAGAGGCGAGCGAGGACGCGATAGACATTGCCGTCGAGAGCGGGGTAAGGGAGGTTGTAGGCAAAGGAGGCTATGGCCCCTGCCGTGTAGTCGCCCACACCGGGTAAGAGGCGCAGTTCTTCGAACGTGCCGGGCATTGATTTTCCCTGTTGATAGAGGAGGCGTGCAGCCTTGTGGAGATTGCGTGCGCGTGAGTAGTAGCCGAGCCCTTGCCAATAGAGGAGTACTTCGTCTTCGGGGGCGGTGGCGAGCGCGGCGATGTCGGGGAAGCGGGCTACGAAACGCATATAATAGTCAAGTCCTTGTGCGACACGCGTCTGCTGCAAGATAATCTCGCTGACCCAGATGCGATACGGGTCGGTTGTTTCGCGCCAAGGGAGGATGCGGCAGTTGCGTTCGTACCAATGATAAAGGGGGAGAAGATTCATAGCTTGTTGCCGGTTAAGGAGTGATAGCGTTGTCAAAATCGGGGAGCAAAAGTAGATAAAAAACGCAGGGTACAGCAATTTTTTTTGCGAAAAAAACGCAAAATGTTTGTGTAACAAAAAAATAGGTAGTACTTTTGCGCCGTTTTTCTGCAAAAAAGAAACGAAGGAGAAAAAAACGCCAAAAAATCTAAAGAAATAAATAACTCTATAAAATCTAAACAATTATGACAAAAGCTGAATTAGTAAACGCTATTGCTATCCGCACGGGATACGACCGCGTTACCATTATGAACATTGTGGAGACCGCAATGGAAGAGGTTAAGAAGAACGTAATTAACGGCGAGAACGTATATCTTCGCGGTTTCGGAAGTTTCATTACCAAGGTTCGCAAGCAGAAAGTGGCTCGCAACATCACGAAGAAAGAGTCGATTATCGTTCCTGAGCACAACATTCCCGCTTTCAAGGCATCGAAGGAGTTTTCGGGTGCAATGAAATAAGGTGTGCTAAAAGCGAAAAGCAAACAAAACGAAAGACGAACCAATTATAATTAAGATGTACTATGCCTAACGGTAAGAAACACAAGAGACATAAGATGGCTACGCACAAACGTAAAAAACGTCTGCGTAAGAATCGTCATAAGCATAAGTAAAAAGAATCGAATCGTCTGAAGATAAGTAAATCTGCGTACAAGGATGTACTTATAGACGGGCGAAGAGAGGTAGATAACAGACTTTGTGGTCGGCGTTCACTTGGGCGCAGGTGAAGCGCATCACAAAGTCTTTTTTTATGAAAAAAATTGAAATACTGAAAAAGGAATGAAAAGCGAACTGATTGTGGACGTTCAGCCCACAGAGATAGCTATAGCATTCACGGAGGATGACCGCTTGCAGGAGTTTAGTCGCGAGCGACGGGATGAGGACAACTACGCAGTGGGTAATATCTACTACGGCAGGGTCAAGAAAGTGATGCCGGCATTGAATGCCGCCTTCGTGGATGTAGGCTATGAGAAAGAGGCTTTTCTTCACTATCCGGATTTGGGAGACAGTTTCTTGACGATGCGCAACTACTTGACGCAAGTAGTATCCAATCGCAAGCGCACCCCTTTGATAGAGCAGACGGAGCGTCAGAAAGAATTAGCAAAGGACGGCCAGATAGGCGATTACCTGCAAGTAGGCGATATGCTCCTTGTACAGGTAACGAAAGAGCCGATTAACACGAAGGGACCACGTGTAACCGCCGAGATTAGTATAGCGGGGCGGAATATGGTGTTGATACCCTTTGCAGACAAGGTGATGGTCAGTCAGAAGATTCGCCGCGAGAGTGAGCGCAAACGCTTAACCCAACTGATACGCACGATTTTGCCAGCCGGCTATGGGGTCATTATCCGCACCGTGGCAGAGGGCAAACGTTCCGCCGAGTTGGACAACGAACTGAAGATATTGCTCCAACGCTGGGAAGATACCGTTCACGTTCTTCAGCAGCCTGCACCGGTTTCCGCGCCAAAGAAAAGCAAGGATGCGGACGTGCGGTTGGTAAGCGAAGAATTGGGGAGAACGATAGGAACAATCCGCGACATATTCACGCCGGAATTTACATCTATACAAGTGAATGATTACCAGGTGTATAATGAGGTGCTGCAATACGTAAGGCTGATAGCCCCCGAGAGCGCGAAAATCGTCAAGTTCTACGACAAGGAGCAACCCATCTTTGACCACTACGACATCACCCGTCAGATGAAAACGGGTTTGGGCAGAATAGTAGGCTTCAAGAACGGCGGTTATCTGACGATGGATAAGACCGAGGCATTGTTCTCGATAGATGTCAATTCGGGTTCCAAGAAACTGTTTGAAGACCAAGAAGAGAACGCGTACCAGTTCAACTTGTTGGCAGCGGACGAGATAGCGCACCAACTTCGTCTTCGTGACATCGGCGGCATCATCATCGTGGACTTCATTGATATGGACACGAAAGAGCATCAGCAGCAGTTGTATGAGCGCATGCGGGAGTTGATGAAACGCGATCGCGCACGCCATAACATACTGCCTTTGAGCAAGTTCGGGTTGATGCAGATAACGCGTCAGCGTGTTCGTCCCGCCGTAGAGATGAACGTGATGGAAGTGTGTCCGACCTGTCAAGGCAAGGGCAAAGTGCAGCCGACGCTGCTGTTCACCGACACGGTGGAGAACGAGATTGAACATTTCACCTCGCACTACGGCAAGGGTCTGCGCGTGGAACTGCATCCCTACGTATATGCATACGCCAATAGAGGGTTGGTCAATAACCTGCGACTACGTTGGCAGTGGCAATACGGGGTGAAAGTAAGAGAAAACCAAAGTTTAGGGATGCTTGAGATGCGCTTCAAAGACGCGAAAGGCAACCTGCTGCCCCACCCTACGGAACAAGATAGTAAAGAATAAGCGAAGAAATAAAAAACGCCTGCTACGAGCGATGTAGCGGGCGTTTTTTTGTATATATGCCATCGGATTTGAACACTACCATTGGCGATTGGGGTTGTCGGGGAAGCGTCCTTTGAGTACACGTTGGCGTTGCAGTTTGACTTCGTGCGCCGACCAGAAGGAAGCGAAAGCAAAGACGGAGAGACTTATCTCGGCGATGGTGCGGGCATCGGACGGCTGCGAAAGTAGATGCACGGCAACTAAGGCTGCTAAACCGATGGTGCCTAACGCGATGAAAAGCCACTTGGCACGATGCCCCCACAGATATTCCGTGCGGATGACGAGGGGGTGATATGCCATTATGCAGCCGATGGTAACGATGCCTACGATGATGCCTGCCCAATTCATAATCTATTATGGTTTAGCGATTTGACTTATTTGATTTCTGGTCACTGCCTGTGCGCTTGGGGTTAGCAGGATACCAGCCTTTGGCTACGCGTTCTTCCTGCTCAAAGAGTTCGTTGATAGCCCAAAAATTGGTGGCAGCCAATACGCCGAGGATGGTGGACAGATAAATATTTTTCACGAAGAGGGAAATGACAAGGGTAATCAGTCCTACGATGAGGAAGATCCACCAAGCGCGTGCGGAGAGATAGTACTCGGTTTTGATGACAATGGGATAGAATGAACCGATGACAAGGAATGCGAGCAGACCTATGAGAATACTTAGAACCATTGTTTCGATTGTTTAGGCTGTTTAGATTGTTTAGGCTTTTTAGTTGTATTTAGACCTTTTAGAATACTTTATCTGTCAATTTTGGCGCAAAGTTAGTGCAAAATTCCCAACCGAGCAAAAAATGAGCCAATTCCCTTTTGTTATGTATACCCGTTGGCGGAATTAAACCAGCGCATATTTGATTCTTCCAATCGGTTTGTTGTTGATAAAATTAATATATTGTAGGACAGTCATTGCGCTGACTTTGCTGATAATCCGAGCAAAAAGTCCTACTTGTTGTTTAGCATAATTGCGACACACCATAAATTGGTCATCCAACTGTGAGAAAAGTGTTTCCACTCGCTTTCTTGCTTTGGCAAAAGGCTTAAAAGTTGGTTTCCAATTCTTTTGATTCAAGCGGTACGGCACCTCAAGGTGTATTTGGACAGTCTCAAACAAATCCAGTTGTAAGGATGCTTTGAGATATCCCTTATCCCCGATGATGGTACTTTGTTGATACTCATATTTAAGATCCTGCAACCAGTATCTGTCATCCACGGACGCCTTTGATCAGTCATAAGAGTGTATAACACACTTCAATCCGCATAGCGCGTGCAGCTTATAACCATAGTAGTGCGTGTTTTGAGCTGCACAAAAACCGTAATTCGGAGCAGTATCAAAATCTTTTTTGCCTAATTTGCAACGCTTTGCACGGGCAAAACGACACACCGAAATCGGCTTTGAATCAATACAAAAATAATCTTCGTCTCCATCTATCGCTTGTGCAATGCGTTTTCGTATTTGTTCGCATAAGTTGGCGGTGAACTTGCGGCGGTCATTGTACTGGCGACGAGAAATGAGGTTCGGAAAGTCAGTCTTGTAGTATTCCTCTAACAGGGAGAACAACAACGACTCACTATCGATACTATATTTCTCTGCTGTGAGACTAAGTGCGATAACTTCGAGGTCAGAGAAACGAGGAACAACCCCTCTGCGAGGCAAATTTCCACGTTCATTGACAAGATTTTTTGAAAATTTCTTGCATATGTCAAGAATTTTTCCGAAATTTGCAGTCAAGTTGCGCATAACGAAGATTTTTTAGTTGTTTTACTTTGTTGATTAAGACACTACAAAGTTACTAAAAATCAACGAATTGTGCAACTTTTTTTTGCAACTTTTTTTTGCAACTTTTTTAAGTCAAAGATCACTTTTATTTAATTCCGCCAACTGGTTTTTAATTCGTAATTCTGATACAAACTCTTGCATATATCATTTTTTTGTCGTATCTTTGCATCGTTTTTTCAGCGGTAACCATTGTTACGTTATTGGCTTTTTATTGGGTGATTATTGGGTGGTTATTGGGTTATTATTGGGTGATTATACCGTTACTCGGCTAACCAACATATAACCTCAGAATAACCTCAGTATAACCAACAGCCTGCCATCCACCTTTCCCTCCCCTCCCTTCCATTCGGCATTTCCCTCCTTTGCATCTTCTAAAATAACAGAATAAGTTTTAATTTTTCAAAAAACTCACTCTAAAATTTGCATATGTGAAATAAAAGTTGTACCTTCACAGCGCGAATTGGTATGCGTATAATAATGTGCGCGCGTGAATGGACAATCAAACTACTACTAACTGATTAATTAACCAAAGTATTAACTAAAACAACATTAACCATTATGAAAAAAAGATTTCTTTCTTTTCTGTCGGTAGTGTGCATGCTGATGATGTCGCAGGCTGCGCAGGCAGTGGTGACCCAATCGTATGCGTACGACGAAACCGGTAACTGGTATCTCCGTATGGATTACGATGATACGAGTGGTGATGATTATTCCGTGTTTCTGGAGGGCTATTACGGCCCAGCGGAAGAAGAGTTGGTGTTCCCGGGACAGTTCCATGTCAATTTCGAGAACTTCGACGATGCATACCATGATTATGAGGGGGACTTTAACTGGGAGTTCGACGAGAGTTTCTATTTGGACCATGTTACGTACGGTCCTTACGTGAAGCGCATCGTATTCGAGACAGGAGTGTCCACCATCAATGCGGGTTTCTATCAGATTGAACGCGATTTGAACATGATTATCCCGGAGGAGCACTCGGTGTTGGAAGAAGTCATCTTCGAGAACCATGCGGAAGAGATTGGCAATTACGCGTTCTGCGGTCATCCCAATCTGAAGAAGGTGGATTTCGGTCCGTTTGCGTCGGAGGTGAGAATCGGCAATTATGCTTTTGCAGCTCCGTATGAGGAGGATCCCGGCATGGGCATGGGTGAGCGTACGTATCACTCTGCGCTCTCCGAGTTTGACGGCGAGGGCATTGAAGGCATGGGAAACTGGCTTATCACTTCCATTGGAGAAGGTGCTTTCGAGGGCTGCGTGTCGCTGAAGGATTGGAACTTCCTCAAACTGCAGACATTGGGCAATCGTGCGTTTGCGGATGCGGGAATAGAAGATCTCAGTATCGACGGTAATTTCGCTTTCACAATGAATGATGACGCTTATCCGTTCACCAACTGTCCTCTTAAGTACGTGCGTCTGAATCCGGCGGACGGCTCAAACGGGAAAGTGGTATCGGTGCCTGCACACCTGTTTGCGTATGTCAGCAGCCAGTTCAACGTGCTGATTCAGGCAGAGGAGTCCGATGTGTTCGAAAGCGTCATTTTCGGCGAGAGATGTTTCTATAGTTCGGGTATCAAGCTCCTGACTATGCCGCAACATTTCGCGGAGAGTCCTGCTCTCCCTGCCTATTCGTTCGGCAAAGAGTCGTTTGCCTACACCTACAGTTTCACACAGGAGCTCGACCTTGATTTAGAGGGCACTCCCGAATGGGGTGATATAGGTGAGGCAGCGTTCCGTGGATCTGCTATCAGCGGCATCCGTTTCGGCAACAACCTGCATGAGATAGGCGAGCATGCGTTTGCCAACTCGAAGCTGAAAGGCGAGTTGGTGATTCCGCAATACCACAACCCGCACACGGATGCCGACGAGCAGCTGTCGTTAGGCGCATATGCGTTCTACCAAGCGAAGAACTTGGAGTCGGTGAAGATAAAGGGTATGGTCAGCGACGGTCTGGATAATACACTTGCTACCTATTGTTTTGCAGAGAGCGGCTTGAAGACTATCGAGCTCCCTGCAACGCTGACGGGAATTAGGGACTATGCTTTTAAGGGCACCAAGTTAGAGAGTTTCACCGGCTCCGCGAACCTCCAAGAGATTGGTGCCGCTGCGTTCCAAGAGTGTGCCGAGCTGGCGAGTGTGGATCTGTCGAACACGCAAGTGACCTTCATCCGTCCGTACCTGTTTGCAGACGATGCCAAACTGACGGATTTGAAGTTAGCTTCCAACCTCGATTATATCCGCGAATATGCGCTGTCCGGAACGGCTCTGCGTTCGTTCGACATAGACGCGAGCCATCTTGACGCATACGCCATTACGAACATGCCGGAGTTAGAGAGCGTGCGTTTTGTCAGCGCCATCTATGCGCATGTACAGCCGAACACCCTTACCGACCTTCCCAAACTGAAGAACATCGACTGGGGAGACAAGATTCAAGTGTTCAATGAAGAAATCATCGGCAACTGCCCGTTGATTGACAGCATAGTCATTCCTGCCAGCGCGAAGATAGTAAAGAAAGGTGCTTTCGATAACATAAAGAGCCAACTGCGCGCGCTGAACTATAAAGCCACGGAGCCTTATGCGGTAAGCGATATTTCAGAGGCTCCTTTCAGCGGTCTCAGTTTAGACCTGTATATCGACGAGAGTGTGAAGAACATAGGCGATTTCGTGTTTGGAAACATGCACATCACCAATTCGCCCGAGCTGAGCAAATACCTGATTTTCGGAGATAAAGCGTTTGCGGGAACCACGGTCGATTCGCTTGACTGGCATTTTGACGTTGATGTCTCCTATCCGTTCGGCGATGCATACGTGGAGAAGCTGACCTTCAGCAAGATAAAAGCTATTCCTGCGAACACCTTCAAGAAAGCCGACCTCGGTAATCTCTACCTCGACGGCATTGAGGAGATAGGCGAGAGCGCGTTCGAAGACGCATCGGTAAACAATTATCTCTTGCACGGCTCTCTCATCATTCCGGGTACGGTGAAGAGCATCGGAGCCAAGGCCTTTGCCGGTGTTTCGAACGAGTTACTCGTCTTTGAGAAAGGCGCGGGTCTGACTATCGGTTCGAAAGCGTTCCAGCTCTCCGGCGGTGCCACGTTCGAGGCGATATACGCGTACTACGACGCTGACCATATACCCGCAGCGGCAGGTGCCTTCGATTTCGAGGACAAAGTGACCACGTTCTATGCCGGTTCGTGCTCCGACGTGGAGGCATACAAGGCAGCAGACGGGTGGAAAGATATTCCTGTTAAGACTTGGGACGGTGTGACCGAGTACAAGTACTCGTTTGAGATTGTGGGCGAGAAGAACCCGCGTCCGATAGAGTTCTACCTCGACGAATATACCATCTTCGTCAACGGCAAGACTGCCACACAGTCAGTCATCGGCTGCGACAACAAAGCAGAGATTATGTTCTGGTCACCGTGCGGCGACCTCACTCTCGACCACTGGCCCGACGGAACGACTGACCCGGGTAAGTATGAGATTGAGCTCACCTCCGATACCGTGATACGTATCTACGTCAAGGAGAATGAGTACGACCTCACTCTTGCGCTGGAAGACCCGCAGCTGAGCAGCGTTGCCAAGATTTATGTTGCCAATGAAGCCAATAACTGGGAGTGGGAAGAGAAGAGTTCCACCGTAGTGAGCACCTGCAACGAGGCAAGCATCAAGCTGGAACTGTCCGACACGGAACACTACACTTTCTTGGGTTGGTATGACGACAAAGATGTGCTCTTCGGCTCGGATCCCCTTATCGAACATATCTTCACGGAGAAGAAACTGACCGCCAAGATCAGCGTACAGGAATACAACATAGCCGTTAACTTCGAACCCTGCATGTACTGCTACGGCTCGGAGGCTACCGACCACTTCGAGTTGAACGGTAAGGATATGGGTAAGAACGACTTCGGCGAGAACATCGACTACGGTACGGAAGTAACAATCAAGTTCGTGGGCGAGAAGGGTACGGATTACCGCTATGTGATAGACTACTGGGAGGATGAATACGGCAACACATTATCGGAGGAGAATGAGTACACCTTCATTGTAACCGATTACGTAACGATTCATCCTGTCATCAAGTTAGCGAATACGTATGCTATTACAGCTACGTCTGCAGACGAGAAACTCGGTACGGTAACGATGACTCCTGAGGCAGATGCTGAGACGGAGAAAGGCAGCGGAATGTACTGGGAAGGCTCGAAGATTGAGTTGAGCGCGTCTCCGACGGCTGAACACACGTACTTCAAGCAGTGGAAAGACGGCGAAAAAAGTTCGATTCGTACCATTACGGTAAACAAGGCATACGAGTACGTAGCCGAGTTCGAGAGAGATTCGTTTGACATCACGGTGAAAGTAGAAGGCATTGATGCCGCATTGATAACGGTAAGCGGCACAGGTCGCTATGGTTGGAACGATGAGGTAACGCTGTCGTACATACTGGCGGACGAAGAGCACTATACGTTCGAGGACTGGTTCAGAGAAAACACGTACAGCGATGAAGCCTCCTTCACGTTTGCCGTAGAAAAGACCGAAGAGGTACGTTTGGTATTCAGCGCGAAGAGCTACACCGTTACGGCAGTAGCCGAGCCTGCGGAAGGCGGCACGATAACGGGCAGCGGCGATGCTTTCTATAAGGATAAAGTGATTTTGACCGCCGAAGCGAACGAGGGTTACACGTTCGTTGGCTGGAAAGACGACAATACGGCTCCTGCCAAACGCGAGGTAGAAGTAACGGGTAATGCCACCTACACGGCTGTGTTTGAAGCGATTGACTATACGCCGAAGGATCTGACCGTAGAACGCGAAAAAGAAGGAAACGACGAGCGCATCACGTTGTCTTGGGGAGCAGTGAAAGGTGCTACCTCCTACGAGATTATGCTTTTGAATGGTTCGCAAGTGATTACAACGGCTAATACGATGGGTTACACCTTTGTATCGCAGTTGGTATCCGTACTGAAAGAAGACTACAACCTCGCAGCGGGTACGTACACGATTAACTGGGCAGTTCGCAGCACGGACGAGAACGGCATCGACATCAGTGACTGGGCTTACGGCGAGTCGTTCGTGATTACGATAGCGGATGCTCCGACGGCATTAGATGAAACAGAAAACGATGTACGCGCTCGCAAAGTGGTGAAAGACGGTGTGATCTACATCCTCAAAGGCGACAAAGTATATAACGCTTTGGGCAAAGAGATTCGCTAAGCGCAAGGCTTAATTTCGATAAGAGTGAGCCGACGGGTACAAGCCTGCCGGCTCTCTTTTTGTATGTACAAGGGGGTGAAAATCAACACGTAATATATTCATTTACAGCACTTATACACGGGAATCACATAATAATCACATAATAATCACATAATAATCACATAATAATCACGTAATAAAAACATAATAATCACTTAATATAGTAAGGGGATTATCTCGGGGAAAGTTTGGAAAAAACAGAAAGTATTGCAAGGGATCGAGAAAAGCATTATCTTTGCGGCGTTGTTAAAAGTTGATTGTTGAGAGTTGATAGTTTTTTTAGGAAATTATGATACAAGTTATTCAAGTGATTTTGGCGTTGAGCTTCTTGGTGGTGATTCACGAGTTCGGTCACTTCACCTTTGCTCGACTGTTCCACGTGCGTGTGGAGAAATTCTATCTGTTTTTCGATTACAAGTTTTCGCTGTTCCGTGCCAAACGGTTTGACGGGAAATGGCATTTTCGTTTCTTTGCTCCGACAGCGGACGAGAACGATGAATGGAGCAAACACCCCGAGACGACCGAATGGGGTATCGGCTGGATACCTTTCGGCGGCTACTGCGCGATTGCGGGTATGGTGGACGAGACGCACGATGCCAATTCGCTGAGCAAGGAAGCCCAGCCGTGGGAGTTCCGGCAGAAGAACGTATGGCAGCGGCTGCTGATTATATCGGGCGGCATATTGGTGAACTTCGTGGCAGCGTTGCTGATATTCGGAATGCTGCTGTATCATTGGGGTTCGAGTTCGCTTCCGCTTCGCAACATAGACAGCGGTTTGTACTATTCGGCTATTCTACAAGAGGAAGGTTTTGAGCAACAGGATCGTATTCTGCTCATTAACGACAAAGAGCCGGAGACGTTGGGCGATGTGGTACAGTGGCTCATCATCGAGGGGCAACAGAACGTGGTGGTGTTGCGCGGGCAGGATACCGTGCGCTTGACGATGCGCGCGGATTTGGGCAATCGCTACCTTGCGTTCCAGAACGATTTTGACCGCAAAGAAAGGGACAAAGCGCGCCAAGACCCTACGTATCAAAAAGACAGGTTCATACTGATAGACGAGTTCTATCCGTTTGTGATTGATTCGGTGTTTCCGAATACGGCAGCCGCCAATGCGGGTCTTCAAGCGGGCGATAGTCTGACGGCGATAGACGGCGTGGCAACCCCCTGCGTTGCGATGGTGAAAGAGCAGTTGCGCCGTCATCCGTGCGACAGCGTGCAGATCACCTACCACCGAGGCGGCGAGGAACAAACGGCACACGCCTTCTTGAGCGACCAGTGCCGCTTGGGCGTATATGAAAAAAGCGTACTTGAGTACTTTGCGGTGGAGCACAAGGAATACACGTTCATTGAGGCCATTCCGGCGGGCATTCGCTATGGTTGGAACTACCTGAAGATGTACGTCAAGCAGTTCCGATTGGTGTTCTCGAAAGAGGGTGCGCAGTCGTTAGGCGGGTTCGGCGCTATCGGTCAGATGTTCCCCCAATACTGGGATTGGGCGACGTTCTGGCATATGACCGCCGTGCTGTCGCTTATACTGGCGTTTATGAACTTCCTGCCGATACCGGGTTTGGACGGCGGGTATATACTGTTCCTGCTCTTCGAGATAGTAACGCGCAGACAACCAAGCGATAAGTTCTTGGAGCGCGCGAATATGGTGGGCTGGGTGATACTGATCGGGTTGCTGCTGCTTGCCAACGGCAATGACCTGATGAAATGGTTGTTCTTCTAAATGGCTGTCATTATGCAAGATGTGTTTGTTCATCCGTCCTCCTACGTAGATGAGGGGTGCGTGATAGGCGCAGGGACGAAGATATGGCACTTCAGCCACGTGATGTCGGGCTGCAAGATCGGTGAGCAGTGTAATATAGGTCAGAACGTGGTGATTTCGCCGGATGTAGAATTGGGTCGTAACTGCAAGATACAGAATAACGTAAGTGTCTATACGGGCGTTCGCTGCGAGGACGATGTGTTCTTGGGACCGAGTATGGTATTCACGAATGTAGTCAATCCTCGTGCCGCCGTGTCGCGGAAGGATGAGTACCGCCCCACTCTACTCAAACGCGGTGCGAGCGTGGGTGCCAACGCGACTATCGTGTGCGGGCATACATTGGGCGAATACTGCCTGATTGGTGCGGGGTCGGTGGTGACGAAAGATGTGCCTGCTTACGCACTGATGGCGGGCAATCCGGCACGCCGCATCGGTTGGGTGAGCGAACACGGCGAGAAACTGCAATTCGATGCAGCGGGAATGGCTACCTGTCCTGCCACGGGGGATAAATACCGGCTTCGGGACGGAGTAGTAGAAAAACTCTAAACTCTAAACTCTCAATTCTCAACTCTCAACTACAATGGATAGTCCTTATATCGTATCGGCTCGCAAGTACCGCCCGACGACATTTGACTCGGTGGTAGGGCAGCAATCGCTGACGGATACGCTGCGCAATGCCATTCGGACGGGCAAGTTGGCGCACGCCTACCTGTTTTGCGGTCCTCGCGGCGTGGGTAAGACAACTTGTGCGCGTATCTTCGCCAAGACCATCAACTGCTTGAATCCGACAGCCGAACACGAGGCGTGCAACGAGTGCGAATCGTGCCGTGCGTTCAACGAACAACGCAGTTTCAATATCCACGAATTGGACGCCGCGAGCAATAACTCGGTGGAAGATATTCGCACGCTGATACAAGAGGTGCGCATCCCGCCGCAAATAGGCAAGTACAGCGTGTATATCATCGATGAGGTACATATGCTTTCGGCGGGGGCGTTCAACGCGCTGCTGAAGACCTTGGAAGAGCCGCCTTCGTATGCAATCTTCATCTTGGCGACTACGGAAAAGCACAAGGTGCTGCCGACTATATTGAGTCGCTGCCAAGTGTATGATTTCCAACGCATCACAATCACCGACATCGTGGGTCATCTGCAACGTGTGGCTCAACAAGAAGGGATAGAAACCGAAGAGGAGGCGTTGGGCGTTGTGGCAAAGAAAGCCGACGGCGGTATGCGCGATGCGCTGTCTATATTCGACCAGTTAGTGGCTTTCTGCGGGAACAAAATCACTTATCAGCAGGCGATTGAGGTGCTGAACATATTAGATACGGACTACTACTTCCGTATGGTGAGTGCGGCATTGGCGGGCGATGTGGCGCAGGTGCTGCTGCTCTTTGATGAGGTGCTGCAGAAAGGCTTTGATGCGGGGCAGTTCATTGTAGGTCTGCAAAGCCACTTGCGCGATGTGTTAGTAGCTAAAGATGCACAGACCTTACGCCTACTGGAAACTGCTGAATCGGTTCGCGGGCAATACCAAGAGCAAGCAGGGAAATGTGCTGCTCCGTGGATATTTGCATCGCTTAACGTACTGAATGAGTGTGACATGCGCTATCGGACATCCACGAACAAGCGATTGGTGATTGAGTTGGGGTTGATTAAGTGGTGCGGCTTGGTGATGGCTGCTGCACCTGCGGCTGTCGCTCCGATGCCTGCTGCTAATGCGCAACCGGCTGCTGCTCCGCGCCCTGCCACACCGGCAACACAAACGATACAAACGAAACAGGCGGCACCCGCAATGCTGTCTATGCCTACGATTCCGAACATTCCTTCTATACGTCCGACCGGACAAGCGACAAGTAATGCTGCAACAAGCGGCGGGCAAGGACAAATAGTGACCATCGACAAGCAGGAGACACAACGCCGCCCTTTTACCAAAGACCAATTCAATGACGCGTGGATTGGTCTGAAACGGCACTTCCCCCATGAAGAGCGTCTGCAAGCCATACTATCAATGTGTGAGCCGCAAATAGATGGCGAGAAGATACGCATAGGCGTATCGAATCCGTGGCAGAAAGAAGAGATACAACGTCTGCGCGAGGCGATGCTCGCATTCTTAAGACAAACCCTTCAAAACGAAGGGATAGAGATGGATGTCGTCATCGATGAATCCCGACAACAACATACCGCCTATACAGCCGAAGAAAAAATGAAACGGATGCAAAAGGAATATCCTGAATTGACAGCGTTCCGCCAATCGTTGGGACTGATAATTGAATGATATTCTGCTGCTTGAAGAAGAACAATCGAGATGTATGACTTGAAACAATATCTGCCTACAACCCGCAAAGAGATGCAACTGCTGGGCTGGGATGAAGCGGATGTGATATTGTTTTCGGGCGATGCCTATATTGACCATCCCGCGTGCGGCGCGGCAGTGATAGGCAGGGTATTGGAAAACGCAGGGTATCGCGTGGCAATCGTACCTCAACCTGACTGGCGAGGTGATTATCGCGATTTCACCAAGTTAGGTCGCCCGCGTCTGTTCTTCGGCGTGACGGCAGGTGCGATGGACTCAATGGTGAACCACTATACAGCGGCTCGTCGCAAGCGTTCGGATGACGCTTTTTCGCCCAACGGAGAGGCGGGTCATCGACCTGATTACTGCACGGTGACATACTGCAAGATTCTGCGTGAAGTGTTTGGCGATGTGCCGATTGTGATAGGCGGCATAGAAGCGTCTATGCGCCGACTGGCACACTATGATTACTGGTCAGACCGATTGATGCCGTCCATATTAGCGGATTCGCGCGCAGACCTGTTGGTGTACGGAATGGGAGAGCAGGCAATGGTGGAAATAGCGCGGCGCGGGATACAACACGACATACCGCAGACTGCGTATATGACTGACAATAATATGCTTGCAGCGGACGGAGATGACAATGTAATTGTACTTCACAGTTATGAGGAGGAACTGAAAGATAAACGCAAGCACGCCGAGGACTTTCGACTCATTGAAACCGAATCGAACAAGCAGGTTGCCAAACGATTGGTTCAACGGACAGGCAATAAGATGGTGGTGGTCAATCCGCCCTACCCTGCCCTGACGCAAGATGCTTTGGATCAGATTTATGACTTGCCCTATCAGTATCTTCCCCACCCGAAATATAAGGATAAACGCATACCCGCTTACGAGATGATACGTTTCTCCGTCTGTATTCATCGCGGCTGCTTTGGCGGATGCGCATTCTGCACGATATCAACGCATCAAGGCAAGCAGATTGTGTCACGAAGCAAAGACAGTATCTTGCGGCAAATTGATAAATTGCGCCAACTGCCCGAATGGAAAGGCTATTTGAGTGATTTGGGAGGTCCGAGTGCGAATATGTACGGGATAGAAGGCAAAGACAAAGCGATTTGTGCGCGGTGCACACGTGCATCCTGCTTACAACCGACTATCTGCAAGAACTTGAATAGGGATTTCAGTCAGTTGTTGGATTTATACCATACGGTGGATGCGCTGCCTTACATCAAGAAATCGTTTGTGGGTTCCGGTATACGATATGACTTGATGAACGAAGAGTACGGCAAAGAACTGATAACCAAACACGTGAGCGGTCGATTAAAAGTTGCTCCCGAACATACGTCAGACGAGGTAGTGAGGCTGATGCGCAAGCCTTCGTGGGACGTTTATTTGCGGTTTAGGGACTTCTTCTATCGAGTGAACAAGGAATGCGGCTTGCGGCAGCAGTTAATACCTTACTTTATATCGTCCCATCCGGGCTGTACGGACAAGGATATGCGGCAGTTGGCAGACGAGACGAAACGGATGGGTTACCGACCGGAACAGGTGCAAGACTTTACACCTACCCCTATGACATTATCAACCACAATGTTCTACACGGGACTTAATCCCTATACGATGCAGCCGGTGTATGTAGCGAAGAGTGAGAAAGATAAAAAGCGGCAAAATAGTTATTTCTTCTGGTGGAAAAAGAGAGAGCATTGAATCAATGAATGCTGAATTATGAAACATAAATACAGAATCAATCCTGAAACATTGGCATTGGAGCGCATTGAACACGGCATCCTGTTTTGGCTAAAGCGTTCGGGGCAATACATATTAGTAGGACTGCTATTGGGCGTAGTCTTTTTCTTCGTTTTCTTTATGATTTTTCCTTCGCCGCGCGAAAAGCAACTGATGGCGCAGAAAGAGTCGTTAGAGGCGCAGATGCAGATTATGGATCAGAAAGTGAATCAGATGCAGGTGGTGATGACGGATATGGCGCAACGAGATGACAACTTGTATCGTGTCTTGTTTGGGGCAGAACCTATTCCGCTTGCCGTTCGTCAGGGAGCTACGAACAAGATTTCATATTACGAAGACTTGGCACAGATGACCAACAGCCAGTTGGTAGCCGACCTGCAACTGAAAGTAGATGTTTTAGAACGCGAGATTTATGCGCAGGCAAACTCGTTTAACGAGATCGTAGAGATGGCTAAATCGCAAGAGGCGATGATGGATAATATACCTGCTATTCAGCCTATTCTGAATAAAGACTTGAAACACGTAGCGAGCGGCTGGGGCTTTCGTGTTCACCCTATCTACCATACGCGCAAGTTCCATTACGGGATGGATTTTTCTGCCAAGACAGGCACGGATGTGTTTGCAACAGGTAATGCTAAAGTGGTTTATTCCGGCTGGCGACAGGGTTATGGTAATATGGTGATGCTGGATCACGGCTACGGGTATCAAACCCTTTATGCGCACTTATTCAAATCGTTGGTACGCGTAGGGCAGAAAGTACAACGCGGTGATATTATCGGCTTAGTCGGTAATACAGGGGCTTCGGTAGGTCCGCACCTGCACTACGAAGTTCATAGAGATGGTCGCCCGGTTGATCCGCGCAACTACTATTTCAACGACCTTAATCCAGAAGAATACGACAAGATGGTTCAGATGTCGAACAACTTCGGACAGACATTCGACTAATATATTATTCTGATTGCGCGCAATCGAAACGTAGCATATCCAATCTCTCATTGAATTAACACTCAATCTGCCATCCGTCGCAATTCCTACGAAGGACGGCAGGAAGATAGTTCATATACGTGTGGGAGTTATATTGTTTGGATGGCATTTTTTTCTTCTGTCATGGGAAGAATAACAGAAGAGACCCATAAAAAAAGTCGCAATTCTATCGGTTTTCACCGCGTCATTGCGACTTTATTGATTGATTATCAATCTTTGTGGGCGTTCACGGATTCGAACCGCGGACCCTCTGCTTGTAGGGCAGATGCTCTAAACCAGCTGAGCTAAACGCCCTTTTGAGTTGCACTCCACCAAGTTTCTTTCTCAAAAGCGGGTGCAAAAGTACTGCATATTTTTCAACCCACCAAATAAATTGTGCATTTTTTTGCAAAAAAACTTATATTTATCTGATTTACAAATCATAAAAATATCCTACAGAATTACCCTATTACATTGCTCATTCAAGAACTTAAGATGCCATAGAAACAACAGAAATGGAGAGAGAAAATGGAAGAAGAAAGATGATAGCAGATAGATAATAGATGATAGTAGAGAACAACACCCATACCACGTTAGGCGCGGCTTACAGCACAAACAATCAGACGACTACCATCGACACGAAAGCCTATTTCTTCACCCTTATAGGTAATATGGTACATACGTTCCGAATCGTCCTGATAGGCGGGACGAGGGTCTTGACGCAGAATCTCCTCCCACTCATTACGGGACACGATTGGATTGAAACTTCCCCACTCTACTTCCAATGTAGGAAAGTCCACTACGTCCACAAAGCCGCTTCGGGCGTTCGGGATGGCATCGGCATAAGCAATATAAGGTTTGATGTCGTAGATGGGCGTACCGTCTTGCATATCCGCTCCCGCTACCACTAACGCCATACCCTCTCCTGTTTTCTCGACACGCAGCAGTCGAACAGCCGTCAGTCCTATCGGATTAGGACGTATCGGCGACCGAGTGGCAAAAACGCCCACCCGCCGATTTCCGCCTAAACGAGGCGGACGCACGGTAGGTGACCATTCGGCACGGCGATTGTTATGAAAGCCCCAAAGAAGCCACAGGTGGCTGTATCCCTCTATGCCACGCAACGCTTCTGCCACACGGTATGTTTCTGTGAACACAATGCGCGATTCGATTAGACTTTCGCGAATGGTTTGTCGTGGAATGCCGAATTTGTCGGCAAAGCCATTGCGAATGTAAGCAATAGGGCTAATCGTCAAGTCATTCATTTTTACGATGGAGGAAAACAAAAATGCGCAACGCTTTTGACGTTGCGCATTTTTCGGTTTCTATTAGATATCCCAATGCTCAAGGGTCATCAGCAGTTCATCAAACGATTTCACTTTTGACTTTTCCTGAACGGAATGAATCTGGTTGCGGACAGCCTCATCATAGGTCTCAGCCTCCACATCGCGGATAACGCCTAATGCGATAGGCAGTTCGGGCTGAATCTCGGCATTGACGACATCGGTGAATTTCTCTTGTCCCATCAAGGCGAGCATACGGTGTAACGTCGGATCTGCCATGTGCGCATCGTGTGTCAGCACGCGTTCATCGTCAGCGGCAACCACTATCAGACGAGGTATCAGACCTTGACTGTAATCCAATGCCAAACCTTTGTCTTTGTTGGCACCGAAAATCATCTTTTCTCCGTGACGAAGGATGATGCTGCGCTCGGCACGTGTTTCGCGGTCGGCTATCCAGTTGTGCGTACCGTTGTTGAAGATAACGCAGTTAACCAAACACTCGATGACGGAAGCACCTTTGTGTTCCTTGGCTTTGACCATACAATCGACCGTAGTAGGCATATCCACGTCCAACGTGCGGGCGAAGAACGTTCCGCGCGCACCCATCACTAATTCAGCAGGGATGAAAGGACGTTCCACCGTACCGAAAGGACTGGACTTGCTGACAAATCCCTTAGGCGATGTGGGCGAGTATTGACCCTTGGTCAGACCGTAGATACGGTTGTTGAACAGGCAGATATTCAGATCCACATTACGGCGAATCTCGTGAATAAAGTGGTTACCACCGATAGCGAGCAGGTCGCCGTCGCCCGACATCTGCCATACGGTCAGTTCGGGATGAGAGGTCTTAACACCAGTTGCTACAGCACCGGCACGACCGTGAATCGTATTGAATCCGTATGTATTAAGATAGTGAGGCATACGGCTGGAGCAACCGATACCCGAAATCACTACTGTCTCGTGAGTCGGCACACCGATTTGCGCCATCGCTTTCTGAAGAGCCATACAGATGGCATGGTCGCCACACCCCGGGCAAAAACGTACGTATTGATCGCTTTTGAATTGACTTGCTTCCATAATTACATTTGTTTAATAGATTCAACGATACGCTCAACCGCAAACGGCTGACCCATTATCTCATTGTACTGCTTGAAGTCAACGCCGCTGATCTTCATACGAAGCAGTGAAGCGAACTGACCGTTATTCAGTTCACAAACAATCACTTTCTTGTAACGGCGAAGTACCTCTGCCGTATTCTTAGGAAGCGGGTTGATGTAGTTGAAGTGTGCCAAAGCGCAATTCAACTCGTTGGCTGCAGCGTGCAAGTGTCCTTCGGTAGAACCCCAACCTACCAACAATGTATCGCTGTCGGCATTACCTTGTACGCGCAGTTCGGGGATACGGTTAGCCACTTGATCCACTTTGGCTTGACGGGCTTTCACCATACGCTCGTGGTTCTCGGGATTGGTTGAAATCGAACCTTTCTGACTATCGCGTTCCAAACCAATGTTACGGTGTTCGTAGCCTTCCATTCCGGGGAATGCCCAATAGCGGACATTATTCGCGTCACGAAGAGCGGGATTGTACTTGCCTTTCAATTCTTCTGGAACGCTTTGCGGCTGAATAGCAGGCAATTCTGCAAGTTTAGGCAGTTTCCACAAACCCGTTCCGTTTGCCAGGTAAGTATCCGTCATCAGAATAACGGGAGTCATATTCTCCAAGGCTATCTTACAAGCCTCGTATGCAAATTGGAAGCAGTTAGCGGATGTGCTGGCTGCAATAACAACGGCAGGACATTCGCCGTTACGACCAAAGACGGCTTGCAGCAAGTCGGTCTGTTCGGTCTTAGTGGGCAGACCTGTTGAAGGACCACCGCGCTGAACATCTATTACAACCAAAGGCAATTCGGCCATAACTGCCAAACCGATGGCTTCGGACTTAAGGCTCAAGCCGGGACCGGAGGTCGAAGTGCAAGCCAAATCACCTGAGAAAGAAGCACCTACGGCAGTGCAGACACCGGCAATTTCATCTTCAGCCTGTACGACTACTACGCCCATATCCTTGCGGGCGGCTAATTCCTGCATAATGTCGGTTGCAGGAGTGATAGGATACGAACCGAGGAAGAGTTGCTTACCGCTCTTCTTGGCAGCGGCAATCAAGCCCCATGCCGTAGCTTTATTTCCGGCAATGGATGTATAGGTACCGTGTGCCAAATCCTCGGCTTTCTCCACGTTAATCGTATTGATATTCAGAGCGGTGTTGTTGCCATAGTTAAAGCCGTCTGTCAGCACCTTCACATTCGGAGCAATCAGAGCGGGTTTCTTGGCGAATTTACCTTCAAGGAAATGAATGGCTTTGTCAATGGGGCGGTTGAAGAGCCAGCAAACCACACCCAAAGCAAACATATTGCGTGACTTCAAGATAGCTTTATTGTCCATTCCGCTGTCTTTCAACGACTCTTTGGTCAATGCCGTCAAAGCTACGGGAACAATCTGCACGCTTTCGGGAATGCCTAACTCGGTGAAGGGATTGTCGGTCTTGTACAAAGCCTTATCCAAATCCGCCTTCGTGAACGAGTCGGTATCCACCGCAATCACAGCATCTTTCTTGTACATCGAGTCCGCCTCCACGTACTGCGCACCGGCTTGATTGAACTTACTTCCCAACGTACACACTTTCAGAGCGGCCGCATTCATAGCGACTATCACATCCGCCTTGTCACCGGGGGTGTAAACACCGTTACCGAGACAAACTTGGAAACCGCTCACTCCTCCTAACGTGCCTTGCGGCGCACGAATCTCAGCAGGGAAGTCCGGCAGCGTCGAAATCTCCTCACCGAGGATAGCACTCAACGACGAGAACATATTGCCCGTCAGTTGCATACCGTCACCCGAGTCTCCGCAGAATCGAATAACTACATTTTGCTTTTGCATGATGAAATTTGATTTTAATTGGTTTGTTGTTTACAAAAGGCTCGCAAAGGTACGCCCGATTTTCACAAGAAAAAAATAAATCGGCTAAAAAACTGCTTTTTACCCACGAATTGCTTACTTTTCGTTTCGCTTAATACAGAAAATACCCGTATCTTTGCGCCGTTAAAATTCTATCTACCTGTGAGACGAATCCTTACACTTATAATATCTGCCTTCCAGCTCTTCCTTGTATGCCCTCAACAGACAAAGGCGGAGACCAAGTTCGAAATTACTGACCGACCGCACGAAATACGTATCGGCTGGGGTGATCAACTCTTTGAGACCCTCGTTTGGCACAACCCTACCGCCTTCGTCAGAACGCTCCCCGAGACCTACCGAAAGACATATCATGAGAACCACCGCTACACCCAACACCTGTGGTTAGAATACCAAAAACGACACAACTACTGGTTCGCATACGGGGCTATGGTGGACTTGAGCGGCGTACTATGGGATGAAGTTACCCGCAACGGCAATGCATCCGAAATAGCACGTACCCCAGCCTGCCATTTCTACAACATCGTCTGTATGCCCACCATCCGCTTCACTTATTATCATCACCCTTACGTCAATCTATATTCAGGCTTCGGGGCAGGATTATGCATAAACGGCGGCACAGAAACCAATCTGCGAGGACATCACACCGACTTCGGGTGGGCGGCATATATATGCATTTTAGGTGTGAGTGCCAACTACGACCGCTGGTGTTGGTCGTTTGATCTGGGAGGTCTCTACGCTATGCGTGACCTCAACACCATCTTTATGGCATCCTCACGTATCATAAGTCTCGGATTAGGTGTCCGCTTTTAATACTTTCTAACCATCGCACTATGAACACTCGTTTGCTACTCCTGTTAATACCATTTATGCTCATTGCTTGCCAGTTTCGCAACGAAGACTACATAGACTTTGCTGCCATTGAAACGGCACAGAATTTGGACTTTCGCGTTGCTTCCCAACGCGAAACGAATCTCGCCGAGGGTATTCCTGAGGACTGCTATCTACCCGATGGAACCACCCTATCCACTCTTACGACAGATACGAACGATACCACCCGACACTCCGCCCCGCGACAGACATCAAGTACAACAGGGACACATATCTACCAAGAACTGCTCAAGTGGGGGAGCCAAAACATAGTTACCGAAATAGCAGGTACTTATACCAGCATCAATACTACAACGGGTGAACCGCTACGTCTTTCCGGCAAAGTAATGCTCCCCAAAGGGAGACGCCCCAAACGGCTCATTCTCGTCTCGCACTACACCGTCTGCTCGGATGCAGAATCACCAAGCAACTGCTTCTCCATAGAAGGCATACTTGTCAAGTCCGGCTATGGTCTCATCATACCCGACTACTGGGGATACGGCATTACGGCAGATGCTGTTCACCCCTATCTCGTTATGGAGCAAACGGCTCGCAACGTTTTAGATATGTACTTCTCGGTGCGCGAGTGGCTTAAAGCCGTCAACCAATCACCCGAAAAAGATGATATCTACCTGATGGGCTACAGCCAAGGGGCAGCAACAACGATGGCTGTCGAATACCTTGCTGAAACCCAATACATAATGCCGGAGAACCTCAGCATAAGACGTGTATTCGTAGGAGGCGGACCATACGACATTAAGTCCACATACGAAAATTATGTCAATACCGACCAAGTCGGTTATCCTGTCGCCATTCCTCTCGTACTGCAAGGAATGATTAATGGCAATCGGCTCAATGTTCGGCTCGAAGATATGATGCAGCCGTGGCTATGCAACAAAATGGACGAATGGATCAACAGCAAACGCTATACATCAGCACAAATCAACGACTTAATCAACACCCATACCACACACAATATTCTTACACGAGAAGCTATGGAGCAGACCTCCGACAACGTTGCCGAACTCTATAAAGCGATGACTGTCAATTCCATCATCTCCTACAACTGGACTCCTGCTACCAGTATCTATATGATGCACTCTATAGACGACCAGACAGTATCTTTTCTTAACGCCACGGCAGCGCAATCTAAGTGGCAACGCGCTAATATACAATACAATTTCGGGCACTATGGCAGCCACACACAGTGCGCATTACGATTCATATACTCCGTACAATCACTCCTCAAAGAGGAAGAAAAAGAAATGAAACAATATGAATAAGCCCGCTTATATCCTACTCCTAATCATCCTGCTCACAGCGGCCTGCAATCCGGAAGCAAAATGGGAAAAATCAGATGTCAATGTACAAATGCACATTGAAAACATCTCTGCAGGCTTCGTGGAATGTCAATTCAATACTGACAAAGAATCTTACTACCTAACAGGCATAATGCGAGCACAAGTTGATTTCGATCCGATGACTCGTCAAAAGCAGTTTATGCTACTCGCTATTGACTCCGCTACCATTGATTACTTGCAATGGAGAAACCAACTGCTCAAACTCGGGGAATTTAACATTGCTCCCTTCTCCAGTCATACACTGCGCTACGGACCGACACACCAGTTTTTTACAGGTCTTACAGCCAACCGAGACTATTGGGTTTATTCCTTTGCCGTCAATCCGGAGACCCTTAAACCTATCGGGAGACTCAATCTAACCACTATTCACACAGCCGAAAAAAGCAATATAGATGCTCACTTTGAATACCGCATCAAGGGGAATTGGGACTATATCTACCCCGTTGATTCCGAAGGCAAACTGATGACTGACTTCCCTTACATCGCCACTACACGCGATAGTGCTTTGTTAAGCCCGCATTACCCCAATGGCGACTCCATTGCATACTCTGAACTGATGACCTGGATTGAGACACAATTCGCATATCCCAAACAAGCGCGAATATTATACGGCGTGCAAGTGATAGAAAACGATGGCGACCACTCATTCCTTACATTCGAAGAAGGGCATACGTACTATACTGCCATCTCTTCTTTCGATGGAAAGTTCGATCGTGCAACTATCTATAAGTTCGTTTGGCACGGAGAACTCACAGAATACTTCTTCACGGATACCGATGAAGCAAACATCGCCAATACAACAAATCAGGCGGGCAAATTACCCGCCTGATTGGATTATGCTAATACTTGTCTTTTATTCGGCTTTTTCTTCTTCTGCTTTTGTTTCTTCTGCTTTGGGTGCTTCCTCTACTACGGTTGCTTCCTCGGCTTTAGCAGCAGCTTTCTTACCGGCACGACGAGTCGTCTTCTTGGCAGCCTTCTTCGTATCCTTGAGCATATTCTCGTTGTAATCAACTAACTCAATGATACACATTTCGGCAGCATCACCCAAGCGGAAACCCGTACGCAAAATGCGTGTATAACCGCCCGGACGATTGGCAATCTTCTCGCTTACGTTTTGGAACAATTCGGTAACGACCGTTTTCTGCTTCAACTCGCTGAACACAAGACGGCGATTAGCGGTTGAATCTTCTTTGGCACGCGTGAGAAGCGGCTCAACATAGATGCGAAGCGCCTTGGCTTTCGCAAGAGTGGTCGAAATGCGCTTGTGCATAATCAAAGAGCAAGCCATATTCGACAGCATCGCGCTACGATGAGCTGCCTTACGACCAAGATGATTGAATTTCTTATTGTGTCTCATAATTGCTTTTTACATTAAAATTAGTCATTGACTTTATATCTGCTAATATCCATACCGAAAGCCAAACCATTGCGCTCAAGCAACTCGTCCAACTCGGTGAGTGACTTCTTACCAAAGTTACGGAACTTAAGCAAGTCGGCACGATGATACTTAACAAGGTCACCTAACGTATCCACTTCGGCTGCTTTCAAGCAGTTCAAAGCACGGACGCTAAGATCCATATCTTGCAAACGCTGGTTCAGCAACTGACGCATACGCAATATCTCCTCATCAAGTGCCGTACTCTGCTTCTTCGACTCTTCCTCCAAAACGATACGCTCATCGGAGAATAGCATAAAGTGATAGATAAGAATCTTAGCAGCTTCAGTAAGCGCATCCTTCGGGGCTATCGAACCATCAGTCTCGATATTAAGTATCAGTTTCTCATAGTCTGTACGTTGCTCTACACGGTAAGGTTCAATCGTGTACATCACGTTACGAATAGGAGTATAGATACTATCAATCGCAAGCGTGCCGATAGCATCGTTGACGTTACGGTTATCATCTGCAGAAATGTACCCCCTACCCTTGTTGATGGTCAACTCAATCTCAAAATCTGCCGACTCGTCCATTTCGGCAAGTAACAAATCGGGATTGAGAACCTCAAAGTGTTGCAACCGTTCGTTCAACGCACCGGCAAGGAAAGAAGTTGAGCCGGAAACGTGTATCCGTACCGTCTCGCCCTCTACATCCTGATCGGGCTTGCGCATAAAACGCACTTGCTTCAAGTTAAGAATAAGGTTGGTAACATCGGTGATCACACCGGGGATAGTAGCAAATTCATGATCAATACCACTGATCTTAATTGAGCATATAGCGTAACCCTCAAGCGCGCTGTAAAGCACACGACGGATAGCGTTACCTACGGTGATACCGTAACCCGGCTCAAGCGGACGAAATTCAAATGTGCCTTTCGTCTGACTTGACTCCAACATTATTACCTTATCAGGCTTAATAAAATCTAATATTGCCATGAATTCAAAAGTTTTATTTACTGTACAATTCAACGATTAATTGCTCCTTGATATTTTCAGGAATCTCCTCACGCGGCGGTACATTGACGAACTTGCCGGCTTTCTGGGACTCATCCCACTCTAACCAGTTGTACTTACCGTGATTGAAGCCTTCCAATGAAGCAGCAATTACCTCGAGGGATTTAGATTTCTCGCGTACCGAAACAATCTGACCGGGACGAACTTGGTAGGAAGGGATATTCACAACCTTGCCATCCACGCAAATGTGACGGTGGCTAACCAACTGACGTGCAGCAGCACGAGTCGGAGCAATTCCGAGACGATAAACAATGTTATCCAAGCGGCACTCTAAAAGTTGGATGAGAATCTCACCGGTAATACCTTTCTTACGAGATGCCTGCTCAAAGAGCAAACGGAACTGACGCTCCAACACACCATACGTGTATTTGGCTTTCTGTTTTTCAGCAAGCTGCGTTCCGTACTCTGAGTTCTTCTTGCGACGGTTCACACCGTGCTGTCCGGGTGCATAATTACGTTTGTCAAGTGCCTTGTCCGGACCAAAAATAGGTTCACCAAAACGACGTGCAATACGCGATTTAGGGCCTGTATATCTTGCCATAGTATTTAGATTTTGAAGTTAGATGTTAAGACTTTCATTATTATACACGGCGACGTTTCGGAGGACGGCAACCGTTGTGAGGCAGGGGAGTAACATCCACAATCTCCGTAACTTCGATGCCTGCGGCTACACAAGCACGAATCGCACTCTCACGACCTTGACCGGGACCCTTTACGTAGGCTTTCACCTTACGAAGACCCAAATCGTATGCCACCTTGCCGCAATCGGCTGCAGCCATCTGAGCTGCATAAGGAGTATTCTTCTTCGAGCCGCGGAAACCCATCTTGCCCGCTGAAGACCATGATATTACCTGACCATCGCCATTAGCCATCGTAACGATGACATTATTGAACGACGACATCACATGAAGCTGTCCTACGCCGTCAATCTTAACAACGCGCTTCTTCGCTGCAACTGTTTTCTTTGCCATAGTTGTTTGATGTTAATGTGTTGTTTACTTGGTAGCCTTCTTCTTGTTGGCAACCGTTTTCTTCTTACCCTTGCGCGTGCGGGCATTGTTCTTGGTGGACTGACCACGAACCGGCAAACCGATACGATGACGTACTCCACGATAACAACCAATATCCATCAAACGCTTGATGTTCAATTGTGTTTCCGAACGTAAATCACCTTCTACCTTATAGTTCGTAGAAATGATTTCACGGATTTTAGCTGCTTGGTCATCCGTCCAATCTTGCACCTTGATGCTTGGGTCAACGCCTGCATCGGCCAAAATCTTCTTTGCGCTTGAACGACCTATTCCGTAGATGTAAGTCAAACCGACTTCGCCAATCTTGTTTTGTGGCAAATCTACACCGACAATTCTTATAGCCATAATTCTTTACTTTTGGGATATATTGTTTAATTACTTAACCAAAACGCGACACGTTATCCCTGACGCATCTTCATTTTGGGATCTTTCTTGTTAATTACATAAAGCTTACCTTTGCGGCGCACAATCTTGCAGTCCGCATTGCGCTTCTTTACTGATGCTCTAACTTTCATCTTTGTTAGGAGTTTAGCGTTTGTTGTTTAGTTACTACTTATAACGGAAACTTATCCGACCGCGTGTCAAATCGTAAGGAGACATCTCCACCTTGACACGATCACCCGGAAGAATCTTAATGTAGTGCATACGCATCTTTCCCGAGATGTTTGCTATAATCACATGTCCGCTTTCAAGCTGAACACGAAACATAGCGTTCGACAATGCCTCGGTGATGGTGCCATCTACTTCTATTGCGTCTTGCTTAGCCATACGTAAAGTTATTTCAGTTAGGTTATACTGCCTATTAAATAAATTTGTCTTTCAACACGGACTCGATATATTCGAACGTGGACAAGATGTCAGCCTTACCGTTTCGAACGCAAACCGACAATTCATAGTGAGCAGTAGGCTTGCGGTCAGCGGAACGGGCTGTCCAACCATCGTCTTCAATAATCATATTTCTGCGTCCGGAGAGCAACATCGGCTCTATTGCCAATGTCATTCCCGACTTGAGTACAATGCCGTTACCACGTCTGCCGTAATTGCATACCTCCGGATCTTCGTGCATATCTCTGCCTATGCCGTGCCCCACAAACTCACGACATACCTCAAATCCGGCTTTCTCGGCATGATTTTGTATCGCATAACCGATGTCACCTAAACGATGACCTGTTACAGCCTGCTCAATACCAAGATAGAGACATTCCTTGGTAGTACGAAGCAAACGCATTGTCTCGTCACTTATTTTACCGACAGGAAAAGTATATGCTGAATCAGAATGAAAACCCTTGTACAACACGCATCCGTCTATGGTAACTATGTCACCTTCTTTAAGAACGGTCTGCTCATTGGGAATACCGTGAACAAGTTGCTCATTGACTGACACACAAAACGGCGCAGGGTAATTCTCAAAACCCAAACACGAGGGTATTCCTCCTTGCGAGCGCACGTACTCATCGGCTATATGGCTCAAATCAGCAGTCGTCACACCCGGGGCAATGGCTTTGGCGACTTCGCCATAAGCCATACCCAGAATGCGATTGCTCTCACGCATCAACTCAATTTCCTCGTCCGTCTTAAGATAAATCATTTTTCCTTGGACAATTTAACCATTGACCGATTCTTATTAGTACGCCATAGCGTTCGAACGTCCTTTGATACGCATTCCGTTATCAAAGAAGCCATCGTAATGACGCATTAGCAAGTGACTCTCTATTTGCTGCAAGGTATCCAATATCACACCTACCATAATAAGCAGACTCGTACCGCCAAAGAACTGAGCAAAGCCCATCGACACGCCGAACAAGCGAGCAAAAGCAGGCAGCACGGCTATAATGGCAAGCAGAATCGAACCCGGCAATGTGATGCGCGACATAATGGTATCAATGTATTCTGCCGTCTTCTTACCGGGCTTCACACCGGGAATGAAACCGTTGTTCAGTTTCAAATTCTCAGCCATCTGTACAGGGTTGATGATAACCGCCGTATAGAAGTATGTGAACGCGATAATCAGAATAGCAAATACCAGATTGTACCAAAAGCCGTCATTATCCATAAAGGCACGTGCAAACGCACCGCTACCATCGGAATTGAACCCCGCAATGGCGATAGGAATGAACATAATGGCTTGAGCAAAAATGATAGGCATTACGTTAGCAGCATTCACCTTCAAAGGAATGTACTGACGCACGCCACCGTACTGACGGTTGCCCACAATACGCTTTGCATACTGTACAGGGATCTTGCGGGTTCCTTGCACCAGCATAATAGCGAATGCAAACACCAAAAGCAGTACGATAATCTCTGCCATAAATACCATCAGTCCACCTGTGCCGTTATCGTTAAGGCGCATAGAGAACTCTTGTACGAACGCACCCGGAAGACGAGCAATGATACCTATCAAGATGATAAAACTGATTCCGTTTCCTACACCGCGATCGGTAATACGCTCTCCTAACCACATTACAAACATCGAGCCCGCACACAGCAAAATGGTACTGCTGATAGTGAACCAGTTGAAGCCGATACTGATGGATTGACCGGCTTGTGCCATCTGTACGCTCAAGTTAACCAAGTAGCTCGGTCCTTGGAACAACAGAATAAGCACCGTCAAATAACGCGTAATCTGGTTCATTTTCTGGCGACCGCTCTCGCCCTCTTTCTGCATCTTCTGGAAATAAGGAACTGCAATAGTCAGCAGTTGCACTACGATAGAGGCAGAGATGTAAGGCATTATACCCAATGCGAATATAGAAGCATTGGAGAACGCGCCACCCGAAAACATATCCAACAGAGCCATCAAGCCGCCAGCCGTCTGGCTATGCAATGCAGATAGAGCATCCGGATTGATACCCGGAAGAACAACGAACGAACCGAACCGATAAATCAATACAAAAAGGAATGTGGTAATCAAACGGTTGCGGAGATCCTCGATCTTCCAGATATTCTGAATTGTTGCTATAAACTTACGCATAGTTGTTTAGAGTTTTACGACTTGTCCGCCTGCGGCAGTAATAGCCTCTTCTGCTTTCTTTGAAAAAGCATGAGCCTCCACAGTCAAACGTGCGGACAACGTACCGTTACCCAAAATTTTAACGAGCATCGACTTGTTAACAAAGCCTGCCTCATGAAGTTCTTTTACGCCAATCTTCTCAAGATTCTTCTGCTCGGCAAGAGCCTGAAGAGTTCTGAGATTGATAGCCTTGTACTCCACACGGTTGATGTTCTTGAATCCGAATTTGGGAAGACGACGCTGCATAGGCATCTGACCGCCCTCGAATCCAATCTTCTTCGAGTAACCGGAACGAGATTTGGCACCCTTGTGTCCGCGTGTCGAAGTGCCGCCCAGACCTGAACCTGCACCGCGACCTACACGTTTCGCAGTTTTTACCGAACCCGCAGCCGGAGTTAAATTATGTAATTCCATAAAGCTTGATTTTTTACTATTAGTCCAATACTTTTACCAAGTGCTTCACGTTATCCACCATACCGAGAACAGCAGGAGTAGCCTCGTGTTCCACAATATGATTCATCTTTTTCAGACCGAGAGCCTGCATGGTCAGTTTCTGATTCTTCGTGCACTTGATGGTGCTACGAACTTGCTGAATTTTGATAGTTGCCATAGTCATTGCTCTTTTTATCCGTTAAACACTACACTTAAGCTTACGCCACGGTTTTGAGCCACCTCACGTGCATCACGAAGCATACCTAAAGCTGCTATCGTCGCTTTCACGAGGTTGTGAGGGTTAGAACTTCCCTTGGCTTTTGCCAATACGTCAGTTACACCTACAGACTCCAATACGGCACGCATAGCACCACCGGCTTTCACTCCGGTACCTTGCGTAGCGGGTTGGAGATATACGCGTGCACCACCGAACTTGGCATACTGCTCGTGAGGAATGGTTCCCTTCAAAACGGGCACTTGAATAAGGTTCTTTTTAGCAGCTTCCGTACCTTTCTGGATGGCGGCTTGAACCTCACCGGCCTTACCTAACCCCCAGCCTACGATACCTGCTCCGTTTCCTACTACCACAATGGCTGCAAATGTCATTGTACGTCCACCTTTGGTAACTTTAGTCACACGGTTGACGGCGACAAGGCGCTCCTTGAGCTCCAAGTCCTGCGTTGTTTTTACACGATTCATAATACAGTCTTGCGATTTTAGAATTTGAGACCTGCCTCACGTGCAGCATCTGCTAATGATTGAACTCGACCGTGATAGAGATAACCGTTGCGGTCAAATACGACCGACTCTACACCGGCTTGCTTAGCTGCCTCGGCAATCATCTTACCTACTTGAGCAGCTTTCTCTGTCTTGGTCATTTTATCTGTTATCTTCAACGACGATGCACTGGCAAGCGTCTTGCCCTCAAGGTCGTTGATTACCTGAGCGTAAATTTGGCTGTTACTGCGGAATACAGTCAGACGCGGACGCTCGGCTGTGCCTTTTACGTTACGACGTATAGAGGCCTTAATTCTCAGTCTTCTTGCGATTTTCTTAATCATAACTTTATTCCTTTCATTTATTTAGCAGCCGATTTACCTGCCTTACGACGAACCACTTCACCTTGGAAGCGAATACCTTTACCCTTGTAAGGTTCGGGTTTGCGGAACGAACGAATCTTCGCGCATATCTGACCTAACAATTGCTTGTCGGCAGACTCCAACATAACCAACGGATTCTGGTTACGCTCTGATTTCGTTTCAACTTTAACCTCCTTGGGAAGACCTAAGAAAATGGGGTGCGTATAACCGAGCGAGAAATTCAACACATTGGGCTGCGCCAACTCTACACGATAACCTACACCTACCAGTTCAAGCACTTTCTTGTACCCCTCGCTTACACCATAGACCATATTGTGTATCAAGGCGCGATACAGACCGTGCATCGAACGCATTTCTTTTTCATCATTCGGACGAGTAACGTGGCATACTGCACCTTCCACATCCACTTTGATGCGAGCATCTACTTTCTGCGAAAGTTCACCTTTCGGACCCTTTACGGTAACAACATTTTCAGGGCTAACTGTTACGGTTACGCCTGCAGGGATTGCAATAGGTAATTTACCAATTCTTGACATAGTTGCTTCCTCCTACATTAATAAACATAGCAAATAACCTCGCCGCCTAACTTCTGACCAACGGCTTCTTTGTTGGTCATCACACCCTTACTGGTGCTCAAGATGGCGATACCCAAGCCGTTCAATACACGGGGCATCTCACGATAGCCCACATACTGACGAAGACCTGGGGTCGATACACGTTTCAAACTACGGATGGCGTTAACATGGTTAACGGGATCATACTTCAAGGCAATCTTAATGGTGCCTTGCGGTCCGTCTTCCACAAACTTGTAAGACAGGATGTAACCTTTCTCGAACAAGATGCGGGTGATCTCTTTCTTCAGATTCGAAGCCGGAACTTCTACTACACGATGACCGGCTTTGATTGCATTTCTCAAACGAGTGAGATAATCTGCGATTGGATCTGTCATTTTGTTTGTTGGTTTAAATTAATCTCCACTACGGAGACAATATTTAATTATTACTTATCGATGCACCGTGCAACTTTGCGCCGTTGCGCAATGTGCACGCTGCATTTTTTTCTGTTTACCAGCTTGCCTTCTTCACGCCCGGAATCAGACCTTTGGAAGCCATTTCGCGGAACTGAATACGGCTCAAACCGAATACGCGCATATACCCTTTCGGACGACCTGTAATCTTGCAACGGTTATGAAGACGTACAGGGCTCGCATTCTTGGGTAAATCCTGCAACTTCTGCGCTGCTTCATAATCACCTTCATTGACGGCTTTCTTCAAAGCGGCACGCTTGGCTGCGTAACGAGCTACCAGTTTTGCCCTTTTTACCTCACGGGCTTTCATGGATTCTTTTGCCATACTGATTGATGTTTGAAAGGGTTACTTCTTGAAAGGCAGACCAAACTCGCGCAACAGAGCGAAGCCTTCGGCATCCGTCGGAGCGGTGGTTACAAACGTAATGTTCATACCCATCAGTTTGGTGATGGTATCAATGTTGATTTCGGGGAAGATAATCTGCTCGGTAATGCCCAGCGTATAGTTGCCGCGACCGTCCATCTTGCTGTTAATACCGCGGAAGTCACGAATACGAGGCAAAGCCACGCGTACCAAACGCTCTAAAAATTCGTACATACGCTCGCCACGCAACGTTACGCGAACGCCGATGGGCATCTTCTTACGAACCTTGAAATTGGCAATATCCTTCTTCGAAACAGTAGCTACAGCCTTCTGACCTGAAATGAGTGTCATCTCCTGTTGCGCTACATCAATAATCTTCTTGTCGGCTACTGCATCGCCCAAACCTTGATTGAGAACAATCTTGGTAAGCTTCGGGCACTGCATCACTGTCGTGTAGCCAAACTCCTTCATCAGGATGGGCACAATGCGATCTTGATAATCTTGCTTTAAGCTTGCTGTATTCATAGTTAAATCTCTTTACCGGTTTTTTTACTTACTCGTACCAGCTTGCCGTCTTTTACCTGACGCCCTACGCGAACGGGCTTGCCGTCCTCAACGGGATTAAGGTTAGAGATGTGGATAGGAGCTTCCTGTTTGACAATTCCTCCTTGCGGATTCTTGGCATTGGGTTTGGTAGCCTTGCTAACCATATTGACACCTTCTACGATAGCACGCTGCTTATCTACAAGCATCTCCAGCACACGACCAGTTTTGCCCTTTGACGCACCTGCGTTCACATAGACAATGTCACCCTTTTTAATATGCATTTTAGCCATATCTTTTCTGTAATTTGTCGTTAGCGAAATGGTTTACAGCACTTCAGGTGCTAACGAGATGATTTTCATGTTTGTTTGGCGCAGCTCACGAGCCACAGGACCAAAGATACGGCTTCCGCGAAGTTCATTCTGATTGGTAATCAGCACACACGCATTGTCGTCAAAACGTATGTAACTGCCATCAGCACGACGAACTTCTTTCTTCACGCGTACCACAATCGCACGGCTTACCGCACCATCCTTTACTTCACTTCCGGGGATAACTCCCTTCACTGCTACGACTACTGTGTCGCCAAGGGTTGCATAACGCTTCTTAGTGCCGCCAAGAACACGAATGACAAGTGCTTCTTTCGCACCGCTGTTGTCTGCAACAGTCAGTCTTGATTCTTGTTGTACCATAATTACTTAGCCCTTTCAATGATTTGAGTTAAACGCCAACGTACAGTTTTGCTCAACGGACGGGTTTCCATAATGCGAACGGTATCACCTACACCGCATTCGTTCTTCTCGTCGTGAACATGGAACTTACGTGTTTTATTCACAAACTTGCCATAGAGGGGGTGTTTTTCCTTCCACTTGACGGCTACCACAATGGTCTTGTCCATCTTATCGGAAGTAACAACGCCCTGACGCTCTTTTCTAAGATTTCTTTCCATTTCTGTCGTAGTTTTACTTGGTTAATTCTCTTGCACGAAGTTCTGTTGCAAGACGAGCGATTGTCTTACGGGCAACCTTAATCTGCAACGGATTATCGAGCGGCGAAATGCTGTGATTCAGTTTCAAGCGAGTCAGTTGCTCCTTCTCGGATGCCAAACGCTCTTGAATTTCAGCAGTAGTTAATTCTTTGATTTCAGCAGTTTTCATAATCCTTTTTATACTAATTGGGTTGCGTCGTAATCATGTCTTACGACAAATTTGGTTGTAATAGGAAGTTTCTGTGCTGCAAGGCGAAGTGCCTCCTTGGCTGTCTCAAAAGGTACACCATCTACCTCAAAGATGATACGACCGGGCTCCAAAGGTACTACAAATCCTTCCGGAGCACCCTTACCTTTACCCATACGAACATCCAAAGGCTTTTTCGTAATAGGCTTATCGGGGAACACGCGTATCCATACTTGACCTTGACGCTGCATGTAACGGGTTACCGCCACACGGGCTGCTTCGATTTGGCGACCTGTCAACCAAATGGCACCGAGGCTCTTTATGCCGAACGAGCCGAATGCCAGCTCATTGCCGCGCTGCGCATTGCCTTTAATGCGACCTTTCTGCGAACGGCGGAATTTAGTTTTCTTAGGTTGTAACATAACTCTAATCTACAAATCGGTTTAACATTAATCTTTTCTCTGACGGCGGAATTCTCCACGGCGGTCATCACGACGCTCGCGACGGTCTCCACGACCGCGACGGTCATCACGACGGTCACCTCCGCGACCTGTCTCCGCTTTCTGTGAGAAATTCGGAGCCAAATCTACCTTACCATACTTCTCACCGCGGCAAATCCATACCTTGATACCAAGAATACCGACCTTCGTCAATGCACCTGCATGGCAATAGTCAATATCCGCACGAAGTGTATGCAGAGGAGTACGACCCTCTTTGTACATCTCGCTGCGCGCAATCTCAGCACCGTTCAAACGGCCGCTGATCTGCACCTTGATACCCTCGGCCCCCATACGCATTGTCGATGCAATAGCCATCTTAATGGCACGACGATACGCAATCTTGCCTTCCAACTGACGGGCAATCTTAGTAGCCACGATGGTAGCATCCAATTCAGGACGCTTTACCTCGTGGATGTTGATTTGCACGTCTTGTTTGGTGATTTTTTTCAGTTCCTCTTTCAATTTGTCAACCTCTTGTCCACCCTTACCGATAATATAACCGGGGCGAGCAGTGCAGACAGTTACAGTCACAAGCTTAAGAGTTCTCTCTATGACGATACGGCTAATACTTGCCTCTGCAAGGCGGGCGTTCAAATACTCACGGATCTTGCTATCTTCCAAGATAGTATCACCATAGCGTTTGCCACCGAACCAGTTGCTATCCCATCCGCGTACAATACCCAGACGGTTACTAATTGGATTGATTTTTTGTCCCATAGTCTTACTCAGCTTTTTCAGGTTTGGTATCTACATAGATTGTTACGTGGTTGGAACGTTTGCGAATACGATATCCTCGACCTTGAGGAGCGGTACGAAGACGTTTGAGCATCATACCCCCGTCCACCATTATTGTACTTACATACAAGGTTTCTTGATCGGCTTTCTTACCGGTCTTAACTTCCCAGTTGGCGATTGCCGATTTGAGCAATTTCTCCAAAGCGCGCGAAGCCTCTTTTGTCGAGAAACGAAGCGCACCCAGTGCACGGTTCACTTCCAACCCACGAATCATATCGGCAACAAGGCGCATCTTGCGTGGAGAGGTAGGAACGTTGTTGAGCTTCGCAAAGTATTGAGTCTTTTGAGCCTCCTTACGCGCTTCAGCTGTATTGTGTTTTCTGGCACCCATTTTAATCTTAATTTTAATGTTGTGTTAATGATTCAATGGATTACTTCTTGCCTGCATGACCGCGGAAGATACGGGTCGGAGCAAATTCGCCCAACTTATGACCTACCATATTCTCCGTAATATACACAGGAATGAACTTATTTCCATTGTGAACTGCGATTGTATGACCTACAAAATCAGGAGAAATCATGGATGCACGCGACCAAGTCTTAACAACTTCTTTCTTGTTAGCCTCATTCATAGCGAGCACCTTCTTCTCCAACTTAACGTTGATAAACGGTCCTTTTTTTAATGAACGACTCATAGTTTCTTCTGTTTTATAGGTTATTTCTTACGTCTCTCAATAATGTATTGATTGCTCTGGTTCTTCGGATGACGAGTCTTGTAACCCTTGGCAAGCAAGCCCTTACGGCTACGCGGATGTCCACCACTGGCACGACCTTCACCACCACCCATCGGGTGATCTACAGGGTTCATCGTTACACCTCTGTTGTGCGGACGACGACCTAACCAACGGCTACGACCGGCTTTACCGCTCTTCTCAAGCGCATGGTCACTGTTACCTACCTCGCCGATAGTGGCTTTGCATGCCGACAATACTTTGCGAAGTTCGCCCGAAGGCAACTTAATCAAAGCATACTTGTCCTCACGACCAGCCAACTGAGCGAACGTACCGGCTGAACGTACCATCTGGGCACCATGACCCGGACGCAACTCAATGTTGTGGATAATCGTTCCGAGCGGAATCTCCGAAATGGGCAGCGAATTGCCTACTTCAGGAGCTATACCGCTGCCTGATACTACTGTTTGACCTACTTGCAGTCCGTTGGGAGCAAGTATGTAACGCTTCTCACCGTCAGCGTAGAAAAGCAATGCGATACGAGCCGAGCGATTCGGATCATACTCGATGGTTTTTACGACTGCGGGTACACCGTCTTTGTTGCGCTTGAAGTCAATTACGCGGAATTTCTGCTTGTGTCCGCCGCCGATGTAACGCATGGTCTCCTTACCTGTATTGTTACGACCACCCGTCTTCAGCTTGCCGAATACAAGAGACTTCTCCGGTGCGCTTGCGGTAATTGTCTCAAACGCGCCGATAACTTTGTGTCTTTGCCCCGGTGTAGTGGGTTTTAATTTACGTACAGCCATTTTTAGATATTGCTATAAAAATCGATTGTTTCTCCTTCTTTCAATGTTACAACGGCTTTCTTGTACGAATTGGTCTTGCCGCGAAGCAAACCGCTGCGTGTCCAACGCTGCATACGCTTCGGTGCTACCACCATCGTATTCACATCCATAACCTGAACATTGTACATTTCTTCTACTGCCTTCTTGATTTGCAATTTGTTGGCAGTACGTTCTACACGGAATCCATAACGGTTAAGTTTCTCTCCGGCAGCTGTCATCTTTTCGGTGACGATAGGTTTGATTATAATTGCCATAACTGTTTCTCCTTCACTTACGCGTTAAAAATTCCTTCTAATCCTTTGACAGCATCTTCGGTGAAGATAACTACATTGGCGTTCATTACCGCATACGTATTCAGTTCGTTAACCGTTGTTACGTTGGTGCGCTCAATGTTGCGTGCTGACTTGATAACGTTCACGTTATTTTCAGGCATTACGAACAATGCCTTCTTACCTGCCACGTTCAAGTTCTTCATCACCTCAATCATTGCCTTTGTTTTAGGCTCGTCAAAACTCAACGTATCAAGCACCACGATTTGTCCATTCTGGGCACGCATACTCAGTGCACTGCGACGGGCAAGCTGTTTCACTTTCTTATTGAGTTTGAAGCTGTAATCGCGAGGTACGGGACCGAAGATGGTACCACCGCCTACGCGAACAGGCGACTTGAAATCACCCGGACGTGCACCGCCGCCACCTTTCTGACGACCTAACTTGCGCGTCGAGTGGGCATTCTCACTTCTCTGTTTGGCTTTTGCCGTACCTTGACGGTTGTTGGCAAGATATTGCTTAACGTCCAAATAAATAGCATGGTCGTTAGGCTCAATGCCGAAGATAGCATCACTTAAAACTACCTTCTTACCGGTCTCTTTACCGGCTTGATTCATTACACTAAGTTCCATACGTTTTACTTGTTAATCGTTACAATACTGTTTTTTGCACCGGGGATGCTACCGCGAACCATAATCAGGTTATACTCAGGAATAACCTTGAGAATAAGCAAGTTCTGAACCGTTACGCGGTCTTGTCCCATGTGTCCCGCCATACGTGTGCCGGGGAAGATACGGGAAGGATACGCGCAAGCACCTACCGAACCGGGAGCGCGAAGACGGTCGTCCTGACCGTGAGTCGATTGACCTACGCCACCGAATCCGTGACGCTTAACAACGCCTTGGTAGCCTTTACCTTTGCTGATGCCGACTACATCTACATACGAGTTCTCTTCGAACATCGAAACGGTCAGCGTATCGCCAAGTTTCAACTCCTGTTCAAAACCATCGAACTCTGCAAGATGACGCATGGGTTGTACACCAGCTGCTTTGAAGTGACCCATTTCTGCCTTGTTGGTATGTTTTTCGCTCTTCTGCATAAAACCTACCTGCACGGCATTATAACCGTCTTTCTCCACAGTCTTCAACTGGGTAACAACGCACGGACCGGCTTCGATAACGGTGCATGGGATATTCTTGCCATCAGCACCGAATACGGATGTCATTCCGATTTTCTTTCCTAATAATCCTTGCATTTTTTTAGTGGATTTGTTGTTATTCATTTTTCCACACTCGCCCTCGGGTTTCTTATCCGTTCGGACGCTATCCGAGGGATGTGGTTTTTTTTACTATACTTTGATTTCTACTTCGACACCGCTCGCCAACTCTAATTTCATCAACGCCTCGATTGTCTTAGGATTCGAGTTGTAGATGTCTATCAGACGCTTGTAGTTGCTCAGCTCGAACTGCTCGCGGCTCTTCTTGTTCACGAACGTCGAACGGTTTACCGTGAAGATACGTTTGTGCGTGGGCAATGGAATAGGACCGCTTACCACAGCACCCGTTGCTTTCACTGTCTTCACAATCTTCTCGGCAGATTTGTCCACCAGATTGTGGTCGAATGATTTCAGTTTGATTCTGATTTTCTGACTCATAGTTGTGTTTTTGTTATTGATTATAAATTCCTGCACGCTTGGCTCAAAGAGTCATTTGCTTGAGTCCTCAACGTGCAGTTGTTTGTCTTATATCAGGTCTTCTCTACCGCCTATCTCTTTGAGTACGGCTTTGGCAAGTGTGGCTGACATTGCCTCATAGTGGCTGAATTCCATGCTGCTCGTAGCGCGACCGGAAGTAATGGTACGCAAGGTCGTTACGTATCCGAACATCTCGCTGAGCGGTACCTTGGCTTTCACCACTCGCGCACCGGTACGCGAGGTATCCATACCCTCCACCTGTCCGCGACGCTTGTTCAAGTCGCCTATCACATCGCCCATATTCGCTTCGGGAGTAACAATCTCGATCTGCATTATCGGCTCCATCAGCACAGGCTTGGCTTTCTGGCAAGCGTTCTTGAACGCAATCTGCGCGCAAATCTCGAATGAGAGTTGATCCGAATCTACAGGATGGAAACTACCGTCTATTACCGTTACTTTCAGTTTGTCAACCGGATAACCGGCAAGCACACCGTTCTTCATCGCTGTCTGGAAGCCCTTCTCGATAGCAGGTATATACTCCTTCGGTATGTTACCACCCTTCACCGTATCAATGAATTGCAGCGAACCGTCAAAGTCTGTATCCGCCGGCTCAACGCGAACTATCATATCCGCAAACTTACCGCGACCACCTGTCTGCTTCTTGTACGTCTCACGCAACTCCACAGGAGCAGTAATTGCCTCTCTGTAAGCCACTTGCGGACGACCTTGGTTGCATTCTACGTGGAACTCGCGCTTCAAACGGTCTATGATTATCTCAAGGTGCAACTCACCCATACCGCTGATAACGGTCTGACCTGTCTGCTCATCGGTCTTGACGGTGAATGTCGGATCCTCCTCAGCCAACTTGGCAAGACCTACCCCAAGTTTATCCAAGTCAGCTTGGCTCTTAGGCTCAACGCTCACGCCGATAACCGGTGCGGGGAACTCAATCGACTCCAGCGTAATCGGGTGATTCTCATCGCACAATGTATCGCCAGTACGGATATCTTTGAAGCCTACGCCTGCACCTATATCGCCTACGCATATTACATCCACAGGGTTCTGATGATTGGAGTGCATCTGGAAGATACGGCTGATACGTTCTTTCTTGCCCGAACGGGTATTATAAACGTATGAACCCGCTTCCAACTTACCCGAATAAACACGGAAATAGCACAGACGACCTACATAGGGGTCTGTGGCTATCTTGAATGCAAGCGCACAGAGAGGCTCGCTCTCATCGGGCCTGCGGGTAACGGGTTTGTCATTACGCGGGTCTGTACCGTCTATATGGTCGGCATCTATCGGACTGGGAAGGTATGCGCATACCGCATCCAACATCGTCTGAACACCCTTGTTCTTGAAACTCGAACCGCAGATAACAGGGAAGATCGACATTGCCAATGTGCCTTTGCGAATGGCACTGCGAATCTCATCTTCGGTGATGGTCGTCGGGTCGGAGAAGTATTTCTCCATCAGCGCATCGTCAAACTCGGCGATGGTCTCCAGCATCTTGTCGCGCCATTCCTGCGCTTCTGCCAACAGGTTAGAAGGTATATCATCCACCTCATATTCAGCACCTTGCGTCTCATCGTGCCACAAGATGGCTTTCATTCGTACCAAATCCACTACGCCTTTGAAACTTTCCTCTGAACCCACAGGAATCTGTATCGGACAGGGAGTTGCGCCGAGTTTCTCTTTGATTTGGGTTACGACATCGAAGAAGTTAGCACCGCTTCGATCCATCTTGTTCACGTAGCACAAGCGAGGAACATTATACTTGTCAGCCTGCCGCCATACCGTTTCGCTTTGAGGTTGTACGCCGCCTACCGCACACAATGCCATTACAGCACCGTCTAATATGCGAAGACTACGCTCCACCTCTACCGTGAAGTCCACGTGCCCCGGAGTGTCTATCAGGTTGATTTTGTATTTCTTTCCGGCATAATTCCAATAGGTGGTGGTAGCGGCGGAAGTGATAGTGATACCTCTTTCCTGCTCCTGTTCCATCCAGTCCATCGTGGCAGCACCGTCGTGTACCTCGCCTATCTTGTGGGTCAGACCCGTATAGTAGAGGATGCGTTCTGACGTGGTGGTCTTGCCCGCATCGATGTGCGCCATAATGCCGATGTTCCTGTTATATGTCAAATCTTGCTTTCCCATTTATGCTATACCTTATATATAGGCGGTCTCTGGTTTTTAGAAGCGGAAGTGTGCGAATGCGCGGTTGGCTTCTGCCATACGGTGCATATCTTCTTTACGTTTGAACGCTCCGCCTTGGTTGTTGTAAGCATCCATAATCTCGCCTGCCAGTTTCTCTGACATCGAATGACCACCACGCTTGCGGGCGAAGTTAATCATGTTCTTCATAGAGATGGACTCTTTGCGGTCTGCGCGAATCTCGGTCGGTACTTGGAACGTTGCGCCGCCAATACGCTTCGACTTAACCTCTACCATCGGGGTGATATTGTCCAAAGCCTGTTTCCAAATATCGAGAGCCGTCTTGCCCTCTTCTTTGTTGCGCTGACCTACGATGTCCAAAGCCGTGTAGAACACCCCGTAAGCAATGCTCTTCTTACCGTCAAGCATCAGGTGGTTCACAAACTTGGCTACCATTACCTCACCGAATTTCGGATCCGGCAGGATGACACGTTTTTTTGGTTTTGCTTTTCTCATTGTAGTACTTGTGTTTTTTGTTTAATCACTTGTGGTTGTCTATCGTCTTCAGGCGAAACACCCGCCTTACTCAACCGATCAACCCTTTTTCTCGTCCCAACGTATGGAACAATGTTAGTTAGAATAGTTTTTTTTTGCAGTTCTCGGCTTACTTTTTAGCCTTCGGACGTTTCGCACCGTACTTCGAGCGACGTTGCAGACGGTTGGCAACACCGGCCGTATCCAACGTACCGCGTACAATGTGGTAACGAACACCCGGCAGGTCCTTTACACGACCGCCACGTACCATCACGATGCTGTGCTCCTGCAAGTTGTGACCCTCACCCGGAATGTAGGCATTCACCTCTTTCTGATTGGTCAAACGTACACGAGCCACCTTACGCATTGCCGAATTAGGCTTCTTAGGCGTAGTAGTGTAAACACGGACACAGACACCGCGACGTTGCGGACAGTTGTCTAACGCCGGACTCTTGCTCTGGTCAATAAGTTCTGCTCTTCCTTTTCTAACTAATTGTTGAATTGTAGGCATTGTAACTTTTTTTTGTTAATTATTTGGTTGATTACTTGCATTTTCAGCGTGTTACAGCAAGGCATAACCGCTCAAAAAGCAGGCAAAAGTACTACATTCTAACCGTTGCACCAAACATTTTCGTAAAAAAATGCACTTTACCCCCATTTTTCTTCGTTTTGCTCTCTCTATTAAGCATTTTCGCGCTCCATCAGTACCACATTCTCTACGTGCTGTGTCTGCGGGAACATATCCACCGGCTGCACGCGCCGGACTGCATAATCTGCCGCCAGCAGATTCACATCCCTCGCTTGCGTCGCGGGGTTGCAACTCACATACACAATCCGTTTCGGAGCCGCTTCTAACAGCACCTTGACCACATCCTCGTGCATCCCCGCACGCGGCGGGTCGGTGATAACTACGTCCGGCTGACCTTGCTCGCTGATGAATTCCCGCGTCAGTATATCTTTCATATCCCCCGCAAAGAAACGCACATTGTCGATTCCGTTCATCTGAGCATTCAGCCGCGCATCTTCTATCGCATCCTCCACGTACTCTATACCAATCACTTGCCGAGCCTGCCGAGCCACAAATTGCGCTATCGTTCCCGTGCCCGTATAGAGATCATACACCGTCTCCTTGCCCTTCAGTCCGGCGAACTCGCGCGCCACTTCATACAGCCGCAACGCCTGTCGGGTATTCGTCTGGTAGAACGACTTGGGACGGATCTTAAACCGCAACTCCTCCATCGTCTCAATCAGGTGGTCCTTGCCCGCGTACAGCACCAACTCTTGGTCGCCTATTGTGTCGTTCATCTTCTTGTTCACGCAGTACCACAGGCTAACCACCTCCTCAAACTCGCTCTGTATCATCGCCATCAGTCCCCTACTCTTCTCGTTCATATCCTCGCCGAACACCACGACCACCATCACCTCGCCCGCATCGTTCATCCGCACAATCAGCGTCCGCAGCATCCCCTCGTGTGTATGTTCGTTGTAGAAAGTCATCCCCTCGGCTATGGCGTATGTCCGCACGCGGTTGCGCAAGCGGTTATTCACCTCCGGCATCAGGTGGCACTCCTCAATATCTAACACTTTGTCAAAGCAGTTCGGGATATGAAATCCCAATCCGGGTTCAAAAGGCACCTTCTCGCGCATCTGCTCCGCTGTCAGCCATTTATGGTCAGCAAACGTGAATTCCAATTTATTCCTGTACCCATATACAGCCTCCGACCCTAAAATAGGCTCAATCTCCGGCAGCTCCACTTTCCCGATCCGCACAAGGTTATCCGTCACCTGCTGCTGTTTCCATCTGAGTTGCTCGCTGTACGGCAGGATCTGCCATTTGCAACCGCCGCACACCCCATAGTGCTTGCACACCGCCTCGCACCGCTTATCCGACGGCTTCACTACACGCTCCACGCGAGCCTCCATAAACGAGTGTTTCTTCCGCGTTACCTGCAGGTCCGCCACATCCCCGGGCACGCAGTACGGCACGAACACCACCTGTCCGTCCACATGCGCCACCGCCTTGCCCTCGGCGGCAATCGACTCTATCGTTATCTCTCTGAGTAGAGGTAGATTCTTTCTGCTCATTGTCTTATCATGATTTTGTATTTACATTCTTATTTCTCCAAGTATCGGATGCAGTCCGTCCACAGCGTCTCAAACTCGCACACGCTCTCCGGCATAAAGGGCAGAACTAATATCCGGTGTCCCGTTGCCACGCCAGCGGGCTGAAAACTGTCCGCATAACTCCCCACTCTTTTCCCGATGCCCACGGGTTCGATGGCATCCGGCGCTTCGCACGCTATCCGCCACTCGTTCGGCTCCGTATAGAGTTGGTACGTATCCGTCTCTCTGCCGCGCAGTTGCATCTCCACTAATCCGTTCTTCGATGCCTTTGCCGCCTGCGACATATAGTGCAACTCCGTCCGTGCCCATGTCAGTGCCTCCGCATCGCGCGTACCCGAACCAATATACGCCCCGCTCAGTATCAGCCTGCCGCCGCCGTGCAGGTAACGTGCTATCTCCTTCCGCTGCGCAGAAGACAACGCTCCCACACCCTCGGCTTCCTTGCCTAACACCACGTCCACCAACGCCGCATCCTCCAACGCCTGAAGCGAACCCAACGAACAACTCACATACGAATACCCCATCGCCGCCAACACCTCGCCGTGCATCGCCGGATAGTCGAATGTATTGCCAACCACGTACCTGCCCGCATAGTCATTCGCGCACATACCATACCCGCAGTCGTCATCGCTCTTCCACTCGTGCTGTTTGTCGAAATCAATCTGCTCACCGATATACGACGGGTCCTTGCCGTAGGGGATAGCCAACGCCCTGCTTTCAATGCCGCCGTGCAGGCTGTCACCCGCCATCATCGCCGGTCCGCACACACGCGTAAAACCGTTCACTATCAACGCCCGCTTATTGTCTCTCTTGTCTATATACGCACTCAGTTGCTCCGACTCCATACACACGCCGCCCGCATTACCCGCACGCACCACAAAGTCGTACCGCATGCCTCTTTCCACGGGCAGCGTCACCTGCTCGCAGTCCACGCGCCAACCGTTATCCCAGTCGCTGCCCGCCGCACGCGTATAAACCACATAGTAAGTCGGCTCTGCCGTAACCTCTAAGCTGTCATAACGACTCTTCCACGTCAGCCGAACCGAATCGCTGCCCGCCACACGCGCCACCGCAAAATCCCTAACCGGCAACGGCTGCACCACGTAAGGTGTTCCATCCTGCTCGTGCAGAAAACGCAGCACCCCTTTATAAATAGCGCGGCTTATAATGAACTTCGCCCTGCCGTCCAGACCGTAGCGCATATCGTTCTGATTCTGATGACTCAGCATCTCTACAAGCAACGTCGGCACATGCGGGATACGGCTCTCGGCATACACGCCGTCTTTCAGTTCACGACGCGCCCAGTTCGCGCACAATGTCTTGCGCATATCTGCCACCACCTGCGTCTGCACGTAGTCCGCCAAGTCCCTGCCTATCACGCGGTTGCCGCCTTTCTTATACCGCGTCTTGCCCTCCTTGTCTTTCTCCGAATAGATGGCTAACGTCCCCACAATCGAATCCCCTTCGCGCACACCCGCATCCGTATGCACCGCCAACGCCAAATGCACTGGCACACCCTGACACTCGTTCAGGTAGTTTACCCATCTGCCACGGCTCACTAAATCGTCCAAGTAGTGGCTCTCTTTCTTCTCGTAGGTATAGACCGAATCGGGTACACCGTTGTATGTCAACCAGTAACGCGCCCCTTCCATAAATCGCGGATTGCCGCTCACGCCCACGCCGCCGCCTATCTTCACGCCCTCATGAGCCACTGCCATTCCCTTGCCGCTGCCGTCTTCCACCGTCAGGTAATTCTTCGCCGAGTCCTGCCCGAATCCATACGTCCCTATATACAGCCACTGATCGCCCCCCATCTGCTGATTCACTTCCACGCGCGTCACTACGCCCTGATGACCAATCGTATAGACCGCACGCGGTGTGTTCTGCTTACCCGCTTTATAGCGAACATACAGTGCGTACTCGTCTGACAAAGGCATCGCCAACGACTGCGCGCGACCCTCTGTATATGCCACCCTCTCTTCGCGGTGCATATCCCGCTCCCGAGGTTGCAGCACCACTGCCCCCGACTGCTCCAACATAGGCACTAAAAAAGGACTCGTAAAAGAAAAACTGAACAAATCTTCCACCGTCGTCCACAGCCGCGCACGCTGCCATATCCACCGTCCGTCTCGCAACCGGAGGAACTTGCCGTGGCTCGCCCACAGCGCGATGTTCCTGCCTTGCAGACCGTCACCTGTCTCGTAGGCGGCATCGGGATAACTGACCATCGCCCCATTCGCTACTTTATATTTGTCCGCCTCGCGACGGGGACGAAAACGCGACGGCACCAACTCGCCCAACTCTTTATCCTCGCTATAAATCAGCACGCGACCCTTCAGACTTCCGCTCTTGCCGCTAACTTGTCCGTTCCCCGGCTTCGTTCCGCAGACCCACTCGCTCACTTTCCCGCGCAACTCGTCCAGGTCTGCTTCGCTCAATGCAAGGTACGACAGCGTAGCGTTCGTCCGCAGGGTGACTCGTCCTCCGCGCCGCTCGCAGCGTTTGACCACTACTTTCTGTACGTCCGCGTGCGCGCGCGCATATATAGTTAAGGAGTCCCCCAACGCCGCCAACTGCTCTTTACCCAAAGTCTGCGCTTTCTGACCGTTTGCCGTCACCAAACCCTGACCGCCGATTCCGCTGCACAACATCAAAACAATAACTACTCCCCGTAGCCATTGCCTGATTCGTTTCAACTTTTTATCTATATTTCGTACTGCACACATATTTAATCATTTTTGTGGTCAACAATTACCAACAATTTAACAACAATTTTCTTCTCTTTCTCATAAAACAAGTTGATGGCTAATTGAGATTTATTGATGACGAAAAACTAAAAAAAATCAATCGGTTCTCCAATTGATCTCTTTGTACAGATACCTCGTAAAATCAAGTGCGGTATCATCAATAAACTGCCTGTACCTTTGGTTTAATCGCTGCATAATAATCAATCATTTATATTTAGGTCATCCCCCATTGTCGATTACAAAAGACAATTTCTGCCCCGTTTTGTCGATTGTAAAAGACAATTTCGGCTGCATTTTGTCGATTGCAAAAGACAAATACGCCGCAAAAGTACATAAATTTACATTATCCACAAACACCCATAAAAGGAAAATCAACTCCAAAAAAGAAAAAACTCCCAGAATAAAAACCAACTCTACGACAAAAGCCCCCAACAGAAACCAACTCCACAACAAAAACCAGCCTCCTCAACAAAAAACAACTCCGCAACAAAAACCATACAAACAAAAAAATCAACCCCCACAAAACGCTTGTGAGGGTTGAATAGCGATAATTTGTACGCTAAACGGAATTTACCATCAATCCATCGGGACTTTACCATCATCATATCCATCACCTTCCGCTGTATATTGCGAACCAGGCGTATTCCCCTTCATTACAGTGCCATCCATAATTACTTGCGCACGAATCGCATACATCTCCGTTACGGGAACTTGGTACATTTTCATTTTCATAACTGAGGTTGTTTTATAATGTGAATACTATATTTTTCTTTTTTCTACTTTCCGGCGGCAAAAGTATAACTTTTTTCTAACATACAAACTATTTTCGCACATTTTTTACACTTTTTCCTGCATTTTTTCACTTTTTCGCTTCTTTTCTCACGTTTTCGCCTCATTCATTACACAATTCACAATGCTGCACGTCCCAACATACCACCAAACGAAAAGAACTCGTGCAACCATTGAAAATTCGGCTTGCGTTTGATTTCGTTGATAATGGTCTTTTCTATCTTTTGACATAGTTTATTGTATTCCCGCTCCGGCATCTCTCGTTTACATCCCTCTACATAACGCAGAAAAACCACCGGATTCTGTACTGTCCGCAGCATCTTTCCTATCGCTTCGGAAGGCATCTCACCATCTTCGTACAATCGGTACTGATTATCACCTAACCCCAACACGCGAGACATACCTGCTGCCGACAAACCGTATTTCTCGCGAAGAGTTGTCAATTCAATCGGTGAGGGAATATCATGCCGTTTGCGGTATTGCTCATACACACGCTCAAGGTTGTCAAAATCCATATCGTTGGTGGTATATTCTATCCCCGTTTCCAAATCCTTCACATTGTGGTGTTCATACGTGTAGGTTTCACCTCGATACACCATTTCACGCATTTCTTTTTGCAATATGGCTTCACCTTCGGTCAGCATACTTTTCATTGGAGACCTCCTTTCTTCTTATAGGGATAATTCATCGGATACTCTGCTATATGGAACGATACGCAAATAGTAGATCATCATAATTGCATATCAATTAAAGAATAAATACATACGCTCTTTTATACGCGGCAAAGGTACAATATAATAACAATACAACAAGCGTTTTTACAACTTTTTCGTTGAAAAAAAATATCTTTTCTCATTTTGGCATATTCCACCGTGCCATTTTTGGCATTTTTGGCACATTCCACCGTGCTATTTCACAACAGCAGAGGCTGACTCCCTATAGGAATCAGCCTCCGGCTATATACTCTTCCGTTCTGCTAAACGCTCACTGTCTAATGGCGAACGACCGGCTAAAAACGGCTTGTTATCTGCGGCGCATTATCACCGCACTGCGTATCAAATCAGATTGCCGTGGTCGAACTGCGGCGTGAACTCACGGCGAGCAGGAGCATCGGCATCCTCACCCGGTGCTGTTCCACTCGCTATAACGAAATTCATCAGCGACTCCGGCAACATAAACGATGCTTCCACCTGAGGTGTTACATATAACTTTTTCATATCTGTTGGCTTGTTTTTAAGTTGATGATCAAGTTAATAGCCGAAGGCGGTCGCATCTTCTCAACCGCCTTCGGCGGAAACTACTTAACGCACTTGTTGACCGGTTACGTCATACATCTTGCCATCGCGAACGATATAGATCTGTCCGTCAATGAGCACTTTCTGTACTTGCTCGGCATCCAAAACAACGGCTTCGACACCTGTCGGCATATCATCGCGACCCATAACGAGGCGACGACGACCCGGAGCGGGATCGGCTGAAACAGCAGGCAGTTCGTCTATGACGATATAAGCGCGGTTGACTTGCACACGGTTGTTCACAGCGGTACGCAGTTTATTGCCGTAGAAGATATAGTAACCTTCGCCGTCAGCAATATAATCTTCGCCCAATACACCGTGCAGACCTTCGTTCGTACCGGCGGTAGTCGTGGTCGTTGTACCTACAAGGGCGCGAATCTCTTCACCTTCGGCTTGGAAGACATAGGGTTTGCCCATCGGATAAACGCCGCCTTCTTTGCTTGCCTCGATGAAATTAACACCGCAATCCATCTTCATTTCAGGACTGTAGAATACAGCACCTTCTACTTCATAGATGTCAGCATTCCAGCAGATGGTACCAATCTTACCATTCTCCAAACCGCTGCGCAAGGTAACAAACTCCTTGTCGGTAAGGTCAATGTCGATGTACTCGCTGAGGAACGTGCCGGGGGTAGAACATTTAGAAGCATTGGAGCGGAAGTTCGACAAAGCATAATTTCTGAAATATGTATTATTATCATACATATAGAATCCATGGTCAGAATTCGCATAGCAATTATACTCGTCATTCCAAGTCCAATAGAACGGATCGGTTCCAAGAGACAACGTTGTGCTTGTACCTCCTGTCAAGTACTTGCCGTTTTGCGCCTGGAAAGTCACTCCGTAGTCAGTTTCCGTCTTAATCCATGTAATTTCAGAACGAGTTGCAGCAACTACGTTAATCATCTTGCCGTCAATCACACCGTCCAAAAGCACAGCATCAAATCTGCCTGTTCCTGTAGTGCTATTTTGGCTCATTGCATAATAGTTACCATCATTATTCTTTACAACGATAGCCGTGTACGTTACATTCGGCGTAGCGGGTTCGCTTACGGTTACGTTCACCGTCTTGCTTGCGCTCTTGGTCTCGAAGGTAGCCGTAGCGGTTACCGAGGTCTGCGAAGTAGAGTTGAACTCAGCAGGATCGAACGTCCAAACCACTCGGTCGGTTACGTCCACAGACTCTTGATCCACGCCGCTTACACGGTAAACAGCACTGACGGTCAGACCGGCAGGATCGAACGTCTGTCCATATACATACTCCGTATTGGTAGCATTGCCGCCAATAGTGATGCTTTGCAATTCGGGTCCGCCCTCTTGGTTGATACCATACATCACGAAGCGGTTGTCGGTGCCCGCAGTCTTCGAGAAGGTAATCGTCGTCTCATCGGCTACGGCATCAAAGGTGAAGTGGAAATGTTGGTCAATCGGGTCGCCTGCCAATGTATAAGTACCTGAATTATTCACACCGGCATCGGCTGCAATAGCGAACGAAGAAACACTCATATTATTCACACCGCTTGCAGCAATGGTCATCGAAGAAGCTGAATTCCAAGCTGCTGCGTGGAAATGCAGTGTGTGTGTACCTGCAGGAACTGTAACGGTTACAGAACCGGTCTTTGCATTATTACCACCCGATCCCACTTTCTGCGCCTTGTAGTCCACATCGTCAATATTCACTTTGCTGTTGGCTTCATACGAATCACCGGAACCTGTGAACACCACGTTGCTGGTATAGACAGTAGCCCAAGCGCATACGGTCTCCCATTGAGCCGTGAAGGTAACAGCTTGAGCAGGCATCGTGTATTCGGCACCCGCACCATACGTGTTCGTACCATCGTTCCAACCGGCAAATTGGAAACCTGTATAGGTGAACGTATTAGCAGGCAGGTTGAACGTGGCACCTTCCAGCTGGGCTTCCATTACGGGAGCATTGCCCTCGCCGCTGTTGGCATCGAACGTAACGGCATAACGCGGCAGCGTACCCACAACAGTAACATTGAAGGTGGTGGAGACTGCAGCATAGTTGAGAGCAGCGTCATTGGCAGTAGCAGCCATATTGGCAGTAACGGTAACCGTACCCGGAGCCACAGCGTGGAGTTTGCCTTCCACGATGGTAACAACCGTCTCATCCTCCGAAGCGAAAGAGATTTCACCCGTGCTTTCGGTATCGATAGTCAAGTCGGCAGCCGCCAAATCGGCTGTACCTACCTCAAAGTTGTCCACATTGTCAACGTTGAGCCATGCCTTACGCAGTTGGTAAATCACCTGCGAAGAGGTCAGTTCGGGCTTGGTACCGTCGTAGTTCACAATTGTTCCTTTTAAGATAACCTTATCGCCTGCTTTTACATGGTTGTATGCGTTTACACTTGATGAGAAATACTTACCCTGCCAAACTGTTATTACATCTGTAGATGTACCATCGTCTGAAATAGTGTAAGTGCTACTGCTATTTGGGACACTCACTACGATACCGCGAACCCACATATAGTCGGTTGAAGAAGTTTTTTGTTGGTAAGCACTGGCTTCAATCATTGCCTTGGCATCTGCTACGGTGTGCGGAGCGTCCTCGTTGTTGAACACGCGAATCACAGTCACATTGTAGGTGGTCGTCTTGGTGATTCCGCCACGCTCAAACGAAACGGTAACGGTCTGGACACCGGCAGTGGTGTTGTCAAAGCCGGAAACGTATGTGGCTTCCGCCTCAATGGTATTATTGTCGGACAAGGTTGCCACAATAGTGGGCAGTACCAACGTTTGACCCTCATAGTACGAGGTCTTGGTCTGATAGGTCTCATCATCGGCTTTCAGGGCAATGCTTACCAAAGTGGCATCGCTGACGGTAACGGCAAAGTCCTTGTTGGTCAATACTTCGTCGCCTAACTTGGCATAAACGGTCAGTGTGGTCTCGCCGGCAGCCCAAGTGGTTTTGTCGCCTGCGTTGAAGGTAGCACCATCTACTGTTTTGCTATAACCGTTAGTGAAGGTCTCAACCACGTAAAGGTTGTTCAATATAGTAGCATCAAAGGCATCGCCTACGTTGAAAGCACTATTGGTCAATTCGCCTGCAATAGCATACGACTGATGTACACGAGCCGTATAGGTCAGCATCCAGTTGTTCGCATTGAGGTTGCTATACTGCGTTGACCAAGTGCCGACTACGGTTACATTGTCGCCCAAGTTGATGTCGTTAACCGATTCGAATGCTGCCTTATTCAATTTCAAACCACGATAGCAACTGATTTCGCCGGTCGTCGTACCGTCAGCCGAAATGGCATAAGTCAGGTTGCTGCCGTTCAGCGAAGTATTCTTCGACGAAACGATGCCCATCACGGCATACTCCTTGTTATTCTCTTTCTCTAACGCTGCGAACTCGGTGAAGGTGTAGGGCAGATTGATGTTGTATTCAGCCTCGGTTACTTCGGAGTTGTCCATACCGGCTTTCACGGCAATAGCCTTGATAGTCGTGATAGCGCGCTCGTTCAACGAGATAGCAGCGGTATATTCCGTACCATTCGTGTTTGAAGGAGTAGAACCATCAGTGGTATAGTAGATGGTAGCATCTTCGGTTGCGCAAGTCAGCGTAACGGTCTTGCCCTCATAGTATGTACCGGCTTCTACGCCGAATGTAGGCGTTGCCACTTGCTCCGTACAGGTGGTGGCATAGTTGCTGTATGATGGTTCTCCTGCCAAAGTAACAACTATTTCGTGGAATGTAAGTGCACCACTTACGTATAGGAAGAATTGATTGAATGAAGCATTGTTGGTAAGCGTGAATGAGTATTCGTCTTCAAGAGCGTCACTTCCTGACTTCGCAGTTGCAGTTGCAGAACCAAGGTCACCAGAAGTTGGGTGATTAGTTGAGTTGTTAGAACATAAGAAAGCAGTTCTTGCTGATGTTGAATTATTAGATATGGTTGCCTTAACACCAATTACATTATTAGCGAAAACGGGCGATCCTAAATAAACATTTTCTTCTTTAGAATTGTCATTACGCAAGCCAAAGTGTGTGGCATTCGGGACATTACAATAACCTGACCAAGTGGCATTCTTATTATCTGTAAAAGAATTAGAGGCATAAGAAGATGCTGTTGTTTTTCCCGAAATAGTCAAGGTCTGCGTTGAGGTCTCACCTGCTCCTACGGTTGCATATACAGCGTACAGCGTTACATCGGCATTCTCTGTGATGGTGTATTCAGCCCCGGGAGCATAGAACACTTCCGGAGCATTGGTGGCATCGCTGTAGTTTTTATAGTCGACGGTCGTCCAACCTACAAACTGCTTGCTGCACGTATTAGAAACCTCGGTAGGCAGAGCAAAGGCAGTCATAATCTGCTTGTTGCCGCCGCTTACTTCGTTGCCGTTCTCACTATACGTAACAGCCACAGTCGGATAATCCGGCGTGGTGAACGTGCCGGCAAGAACACCGCTCTCCTCGCAATAAGTAGTACCGTCACCTACCGTCTGAATCGTGTAGTTATAAGTCGTGTTGGCTTCCAGATTATTTACGGTGAAACTCAGCGGAGCTTCCAAGATAACATCGCTGCCTTTCACCACATCGCCGAGTTTAACCTCTACGTTGTAGCCATCTGCATTTGCTACTGCTGCCCAGTTGATGGTCGCACTGTTGTAAGTAGTGGCGATAGCACCGTCCAAAACAGGAGCGGCAAGCACACTACATGACTGCGCTTGGAAATTAGCGGTAATCGTACCGGCTGCACCAATAACAGCAACCGCGCCATTAGCTTTTGCTGCATCTTCACCTAAATCAATGTCATCATCCGAAACTGTCCAATTGACAAACTCATAACCCGTATTAGCAGTTGCTACCAAAGTAACCTCATCTGCATATTCCGCATATACCGTAGCTGTTCCGTCGTTGATAGTCGCCGAACCCATGTTGGCATCGTTAACACCAACAGCCACAGCATACGTTGCGGTTACGTTCATTGTGAGATTAACCACTACATCGGAAGTCATACCGCCGCCGGTGATAGTAACTGTTCCATTCACAGGCGTGGTAGCCTCGGTGGGAGTAGCAGGAGTTACCACTACGCTCATACCTTCTTCTGCGGCTTCTGCGGTCAGTGTGGTGGGATTAACAGCAAAACCTTCGGAAGCGGTCAGTGTCAGTTCGCTTTCAAGGTTAGCACCGGTCAGCGTGAACTGCTGTGCCTCAACGGCAATGTTCTGTTTAGCCGCAAACGTCAGCGAAGCATGATCTACCGTTACGGTCGGAGTGGTTTCGTATAATACTACAATAGACTTAACGTAAAGTGCTTTAGTGGCACTACTTTCTTTGGTAACCGTAACTACAATCTCACCTATTGCAGAACCGGTGAAGGTATAATCTGTAGCAATTGTACTAATGGCTTGTGCTTCGCCACCAAATGCTGCACCACCTACGGTAACAGATGCTGTAGCAGTAACATCACTCGCAGCACTGGCGTTAACTACAACTCTTTTGATTGTTCCTAAAATCCCGTTTGTGGAAAGTTTGATATATTGAACGTTTGTAGAATTAGTTCCATAGTGAATGCCCCTGCTACTATCGAAAGTAGATTCCGAGCCGTCAGAAGTCACAGTCCACGCTACATTATCATCAGCAGTACCTGAACCATTGCATTTTTCGCTGAAAGTCAAAGTAGATTTTGTATACGGAGAAGCATTAACATGTACTGCGCAGGTTGCTTGTTTAGTATTATCTGCAACTGATTTACAGGTAATGGTGGCATCACCTGCGCCTATAGCGGTTACAAGACCTGCATTTGAAATAGTTGCAACTGTCTCATCACTCGACTCCCATGTTACATTCTTATTGGTTGCGCCATCAGGGGTAACAGTTGCTTCCAATGTCTGTGTTTCGTCTACCTCCAAAGTGATTGAACTTTCATTAAGCTCAACACTTTCTACAGGAATAACTGCACCTCCTGCATCATAAGTAACCTCTACATCCCAAATACGCACAGCACCACTTGCTGTTATGTAGCCGGATTTAAGATTTAATGATGAGCAATCTATTGTAACAGAGGATGCACCTGTTCCGGAAGCGACACCTGTACCCGCTGAAGAAGTCGAGTTACTATTACTAAAATACAAAGTGGCAGTATTGCCTCCTCCACCTCTTGCTTTACTGCTATTTGAAACTGTAATAGTTAGAGATGAAATATTGCCCGGCATAGTTGGAACCTGTATGTAATATGCTGTATTACTTGCATATTTTTTTATCTGCCAAAAATGATAATCTGATGTTGCGTTGCTATGTTGATTTTTAATAGCATACGCATTCCATGTATTATCACATCCGTCTGTAGCAATCGCGTTTCCATAACTTGTACCACCGCTACCAGCTTTAATTTGTGCGCTGGTTAGTGTACACGTTTCATTCGCTGCCCACACGTTAGTGGTGAGGAACACGGCAAGCAGACCGCATAGCAGCCACCTTGCCTTAAGTAAAATTTTTGTCTTCATAAATAAAGATTTTTAGTTAATATTGTGTTTTTGATTTTAATTATTCATTTTTTTTGTCTCGCTCCCAAATAGCTTGGTAACCTATTTTCTGTAAATTATCTTTTCTTTTTCCATCTGACATTTTGAGACTTAATGCGCCTATGGCATTGTAGATATTATCTATTTCAAGTCTCATCTCTTCACTTAAATCATTTACAGCCTCTAAATTATTCTCTAATGCCTCTTCCAACATCTTCATCCGCGTTCGAACTTCTTCAATAGCCAATGTATTTTCACGCGTTTCCGTTACTATTTGGCGAGCCATTACAAACGCTCTCATGATAGCGATATTCACTCTGACTGCCGCCTCACTACGTAATACGCTGGATAACATCGCCACGCCCTGTTCCGTAAAAGCGTATGGAAGGGCATTTGCACGCCTCCGATCAAGTAATGTGAGATTTTGACTTATTTTACTTGACTGATTATCTGCCAATTGCTTGGATGACGTCACAAATTGTGACCTCATCCACGCCACTTCTTGCGGCTCTAATTGAAACATAAAGTCCGTCGGAAAACGATTTGTATTTCGTTTTACCGCTTGATTCAATACTTTTGTTTGCACACCATACAAAGTAGCAAGTTGAAAATCCAAAAGCACTTGCTTTCCGCGTAATACTACTATCGAATGACGTATATGCGCTAACGATTCAGCATCTTCCTTATACAATGTATTGTCATCTTTCATCTTTATTCTAAAAATATTTTGACACCTTTATTCATAGTAATAAATCAAGCACACATTTCCGCATAGCAGCTATCTTGACGCAGTGAAATTTTTGCCGTATAAATACAGATTTTTAGTTAATCGTATGCTTAATCACCATTTTCAGTCTGCTCATCATCCGGATACAATCTATTATAAAAAACACAAGGCGCACTACCCTACTGATAGTGCGCGCGATACTTACTGCTGCACGATTGGCAGCCGCTTTATATAAAATGGAGTATAATGATTTGATTTCATTACGAAGTAGTGTCTTAACCGTTGGTACTTCGAGTATCGCTTCGTTTCAAGCGCTAATTTTGCCGCAAAGGTAAAATGTTTTCCGTAACGGACAAAATAAAACAGAAGAAAAATTTACAATTATACCTATACATTGCAACTCAAAAAAAGACAATAAAAATAACATTTTTTTGGACGGATGAGGAGTATTTTCTATTTTTGCCCGCAGAATGTGAATAACAACGAATCATATTGCTGTTATGAAAACGATATTACCCGTCTTCGGGACTCGCCCGGAAGCCATCAAGATGGCTCCATTGGTCAAGTATCTTCAGTCGAAGCCGAACTTATTCCGAACCGTAGTCTGCGTAACCGGTCAACACCGTCAGATGTTGGATCAAGTACTGCAAATCTTTGCTATTCATCCTGACTACGACCTTAATATTATGCGTCCTAATCAGGATTTGTATGACATTACGAGTCGCGTGCTGCAAGATATGCGGGGCGTGCTACAAGAGGTGAAACCGGATATCGTTCTTGTACACGGCGACACCACAACTTCTACCGCTGCCGCTTTAGCTGCGTTCTACGGACAGATTCCCGTCGGACACGTAGAAGCCGGGCTCAGAACGTACAATATCCATAGTCCGTGGCCGGAGGAGATGAACCGCCAGTTGACCGGACGCATCGCCACCTATCATTTTGCCCCTACACGTCTTGCCAAAGAGAACCTCCTGTCCGAACACATTGACGAAAAGCACATCATCGTAACCGGAAACACCGTAATTGATGCCCTGCAAATGGCGGTAAAGAGACTCAACGAAGATGCATTGCTACGAACAACCGTTGAAACGGAATTGCTGCAATTCGGCTACGACATCCGACGAACCGAAAACGGCAGACGATTAGTACTCATCACGGGTCATCGGCGCGAGAATTTCGGAGACGGTTTTCTGCATATCTGCACCGCGATAAGGAATGTCGCCGAACGCTATCCCAATGCGGATTTCGTTTATCCGGTTCATCTTAACCCCAATGTGCGGAAGCCTGTTTTTGATATATTGGGGAGTAGTACATCCGGCAACATATTCCTTATTGAACCTCTTCAGTACCTGCCTTTTGTGGTGATGATGGAGCGTTCGTATCTAATTCTGACCGATTCGGGCGGCGTACAGGAAGAAGCCCCCGGATTAGGCAAACCCGTTCTGGTAATGCGCGATACGACCGAGCGTCCCGAAGCCGTTGAAGCAGGCACGGTACGATTAGTGGGAACCGACCAAGATGCCATCACACAAGGTATCATCGACCTTATGGGAAACGCCCCAATCTACCGGCAGATGAGCGAATCCGTCAACCCGTACGGCGATGGTAAAGCCTGCGAACGAATAGCAACTTTCTTGAACAATATATAGATGATTCCCAAGATTATACACTACTGCTGGTTCGGCGGTAAACAGATGCCCGAATTGGCGAAGAACTGCATTGACAGTTGGAAGAAATACCTTCCCGACTATGAGTTACGCCTATGGAACGAGGAGACTTTCGACTTGGATATGTATCCATACGCCCGCGAAGCATACGACAACCGCAAGTTCGCATTCGTAACGGACGTGGTGCGATTGTGGGCATTAGAGAAGTTCGGCGGCGTGTATATGGACACCGATGTGGAAGTTCTTCGACCGCTCGGCAACTTGATGGAGTTACCTGCTTTCACCGGCTATGAAGCCAGTATGTCGAATGCACCGGTAACAGGTCTGATGGCAAGTGCGCCACACGGCGTATGGGTGACCGAGCAATTAGCTTACTACAAGGACAAGCATTTTATCAAAGAAGACGGTACGCTCGACTTGACCCCCAATACAATAACTATAGCACGCATTATGCAGGAGGGAGGGTTCGTTATTGACGGCAAATACGGTGTCTATAAGAACGATATGCACGTCTTCCCCGTTGACTACTTCTGCCCTCTGACCAGTACGCGCGTACTCAAAATAACGAAGAATACATATTGCATTCACCATTTTGCCGGCAGCTGGGTAGAGAAAACACGCGCACAGATAGTCAAAGGCTGGATAGCCGATCATATTATCGGGCGACGACTGACCGACAAAATCGTTCAACTCAAACGGAAACTGAAACACAAATGATAGCCTTTGATTTATACCAATCAGACGAGCAGACAATGCCTGCCCTCATACGAGAGGAGAGAAGCCGTGTAGAAAAATGGCTGCGCAAAGTGGCAGCGGGTTACGGATTCCAAATGGGCGATTTGCATTACCTGTTCTGCACGGACGAAGAGGAATTATCCGTCAATCGGCAGTTCCTCGGGCACGACTACTACACGGATGTCATTACCTTCGACTACTCCACCCCCGCTACCCTATCGGGCGACATCTTCATCTCGCTGGACACCGTCCGCTCCAATGCCGAAGAAGCAGGAACAGACTTTGACAGCGAACTGAGGCGCATCCTCGTTCACGGACTGCTGCACCTGACCGGTCAGGGCGACAAAACACCCGAAACCAAAGCACAAATGACAGAGAAAGAGAATCGTGCGCTGGAGAGGTATTGATAAGAGTTGAGAGTTGAGAGTTTAGTGTTTAGTGTAGTTGAGGGTTGAGCGATAAAAGTGAAGAGGCTGTGTGGATTACAGCCTCTTCTTATTTCATATCACTGCGTGACTTACTTTACCACAGTAGCGGCGCAGAGTTTGTCGCGAATCTTGATATAGATAATGGTGTCGGGGTTCTTATAGTCAATCTTGACGTAACCCATACCGATGCCCTGCTTGGTGGAAGGCAGCATAATACCCGAAGTTACATTACCGATTACTTCGCCTTCGGCATTGCAGATCTCGTATCCGTTACGCGGGATGGCGCGCTCGTTCATCGTGAAGTGAACCAGACGGCGGGTCAAACCCTGCTCTTTCTGACGGAGCAGATACTCCTTGTCAATGAAGTCTTTGGCATTGAACTTGGTAATCCAGCCGAGACCTGCCTCAAGGGGCGAGTGCTCATCGTCGATGTCGTGTCCGTAGAGGCAGAACCACTTCTCAAGACGAAGGCTGTCGCGCGCACCCAGTCCGATAGGAGCCAATCCGTAGTCTTTGCCCACCTCAAAGAGAGCGTCCCAGATCTGTTTGCCGTACTCTTTCTTGAAATACAACTCGAAGCCGCCTGCGCCGGTATAACCCGTATTGCTCAGAATAACGCCCTGCACACCGGCAAAACTCCATTCACGGAAGCAATAGTAAGGAATAGCACTCAATTCGGCATCCGTCAGACGTTGCAGCATCTCGGTGGCTTTCGGTCCTTGAACTGCCAACTGACCGTACTGGTCGGAAGCGTTCTCCAACTGTACGCCGAAACGCTCGTTCTGCTTGTTGACCCATGCCCAGTCCTTGTCGATATTGCCGGCATTGACTACGAGCAGGAACTTCGTGGTGGAGTACATATAGAGAATGAAGTCGTCCACGATACCTCCCTTGCCGTTGGGGAAGCAGGTGTATTGCGCCTTGCCGGGGGTGAGAGCCGATACATCGTTGGTGGTGATGTACTGGAGGAAGTCAACGGCTTTCTCGCCCTTTACCCAAAACTCGCCCATGTGGCTTACGTCAAACACACCTACGCCGTTGCGGACAATCATGTGTTCCTGATTGATGCCTGTCGGGTACTGGATAGGCATGTTGAAACCGGCAAAGTCTGCCATCTTCGCGCCCAACGCAATATGGGTCGCGGTGAAAGGTGTTTCCTTTAACATAGTTCAATTATTTTAAGGATTACTTGATAGGCTTTTTCCATACTTTGAATAGGCAGGTACTCGAAGCGCGCGTGGAAATTCTCGCCACCTGCAAATATATTCGGACAAGGCAGTCCCTCGAACGAAAGGCGTGCGCCGTCCGTTCCGCCGCGAATAGGCTGCACCTTCGGCGTAACGCCCACTTCCTTCATCGCCTTCTCCACAAGCGTAACGATATGGCGGACGGGCTCCACTTTCTCGCGCATATTGTAGTACTGGTCGCGCAACTGCACTTCCACCGTACCTTTGCCGTACTGCTCGTTGAAAGCCACGGCAAGTTGGGTCATCAGGTCTTTGCGCTCCTCAAAACGCTGACGGTCATGGTCGCGTATGATGAACGAGAGCGTGGCTTCCTCCACCGTACCCTGCAAGGCTATGATATGGAAGAAACCCTCGTAGCCTTGTGTCTGTGCGGGTGTCTCGTGCTTGGGCATACGATCCAACCAATCTTGTGCTATCAGGATGGCGTTCTTCATCTTGCGGTAGCCGTAGCCCGGATGAACATTCACGCCACGGATGATGACCTTGCAAGACGCGGCATTGAAGTTCTCGTACTCCAATTCACCGACTGCGCCGCCGTCCATCGTGTAGGCGAAATCGCAACCGAACTTCTTGACATCGAAGTGGTCGGCTCCCTGCCCTATCTCTTCGTCAGGCGTAAAACCGATGCGAATCTTACCGTGTTGCACTTCGGGATGCGCAAGCAGATACTCGCAAGCGGTGATGATCTCCGCCACGCCCGCTTTGTCGTCAGCGCCTAACAGCGTCGTGCCGTCCGTAACGATGATATCCTGCCCTTTATAACGCAGTATCTCAGGGTATTTGGCTGTCTCTAACACGATGTGCTGCTCCTCGTTAAGCAGAATGTCCTGACCGTCGTAGTTCTTGACGATACGCGGACGGATATTCTCGCCGGAGGCATCGGGCGCGGTGTCCATGTGTGCAATAAAGCCGATAACGGGTTTGCCGTCCGTGTTGGCGGGCAAAGTGGCCATCAGATAGCCGCGCTCGTCCAAATCCACGTCTTGCATACCCATATCAATGAGTTCCTGACGGATGTATTGCGCCAAGACCATCTGCCCCGGCGTAGAGGGCGTTACACCCGTGTTCTCGTCGGATGTGGTGGGAAAACTGACGTACTTTAAGAATCTGTCTGTGATGTTCATATATATAATAGGTGTGATTGGTTTACGATTTCAAGTGATTATTCTTTTTGTTTTTTTGCGGGCGAGACGACCGCGCTCCAAGTTGTTTCTGCGGGCGGAGACGGGCGGATTCCCTACGCGCTTTGGTTTCGGGATTGGTCACGTAGTCCTTGCGTGTACCGCTGAAGAGTTCGTACTGATTGAACCGGCAGTCCAGTTCGCCGTTCAAGAGGCGGAGTCGCTGCGAAGGCTTGAGTCCTATGCACTTGAGCGCATCCTCATTGGAGGAAAGAACCCACGCCGTAGCACCCGTGAATTGGAACTTGAGGCACTTGCCGATGTCCTCATAGAGCCGCAGCACGTCCTTGTCTTTTGAGAGACGTTCGCCATACGGAGGATTGATGACCACCAATGCTCCTTCGGCATTCAGGTCGCGCAACTCCTGCAGGCGCACTTGCTTCACATCAATAAAACGCTGCATACCTGCTTCGCGCACATTCTTAAGAGCCTGCTGCACGGCATAATAGCCCGCATCGCTGCCATAGATATGGTGGGTAAAGACCCGCTCGTTGGAATCATCGTTGTAGATTTCCTCAAATAAGTCGGGGTCAAAATCGCGCCACTTCTCAAAGGCGAAATGCTTGCGGAAGATGCCAGGACCGATGTTCTGCGCGATGAGTGCCGCCTCGATAAGCAACGTGCCGGAGCCGCACATAAAGTCGTAGAAATCGCATTGTCCGTGCCATCCTGCGAGTAGCAGCATACCGGCAGCCAGGGCTTCGTTGAGCGGAGCCTCCGTCTGACCTACGCGGTAGCCGCGTTTGTGGAGCGACTCGCCGCTACTGTCCAACGACAAAGTAACGCGCCGGTCGGCTATATGGACGTTGATATATAGGTCGGGGTCGGTCAGATTGACATTCGGACGCTTCCCTTCGCGCTCGGTCCAATAGTCGGCTATAGCGTCCTTGACGCGATAGGTGACGTACTTGGAATGGCGGAACTGTTCGCTATAGACGGTGGAGTCGATGGTGAAAGTAGTGCGAACGTCCATCCACCGGCTCCAGTCGATTAACTTGGCTTGCTCATAGACCTCATCGGCATCGTCCGCCTCAAACGTAAGAATCGGCATCAAGACTCTTGATGCCGTTCTTAGGTTGAGATTGGCTCGGTAGAGCAAGGCTTTGTCGCCCTCGAAACGGACGGCACGGCGTTGCACCTCCACTTCGGTTGCTCCGAGGTTGCGCAACTCCTCAGCCAAGACCTCTTCCAGCCCTTTGAATGTTTTAGCGAGCAGAATCATCCGACTGCAATTAGCGGGCTACTTAAAAAATGTCGTTCTCCTCGAGTGTCAGGTTTTCAGGCACTTCCGCTTCAGCCACAGGCTGCTCTACCTCACGGTTGGCGTTCATATTACGATACTCGTCGGGACGATAGAGGATTTGGATATTCTCTGCCACCACTTCCGTTTTGCGACGTATCTGTCCGTCTTTCTCCCACGTGCGGGTTTGGAGTTTGCCTTCTACGTACAGCTTCATGCTCTTGCGCACGTACTTCTCTGCCCATTCGGCAAGATTGCGCCACAGCACGATGGAGTGCCATTCGGTCTTGTCGGGAACTTGCGTACCGTTTTGCATAGTGTAGCCGCGCTCGGAGGTGGCGAGATTAAAGTTGGCGATAGCAATGCCACGATCCAGATAACGAACTTCGGGGTCATTTCCCACATTGCCAATCAGAATCACTTTGTTAACAGATGACATAATGAATTAAATAATTTAAGGTGTTAAAAATTAAAATGTAAAAAGGTTTGATATTTAGCTGTTTTCTTTGTTCTAAACAGACCAACCCGTTAAAAAATTGCACAAAAGTACGCAGTTTTTTGAACATACGCAAAAAAACGTGTAATTTTGCGGCGAAAATAAAAAAAGACGTTCGTCTATATGAAGAATCGTATTCTCTTTACCGCGCTTATCGCATGGTTGACGATGTTCGCTTCGGCGCGGGCGCAACAGACGGAGACTTACCTTCGTTGCGTGGCTTTCTACAATTTGGAAAACCTGTTCGACACCATCCATGATGAGGGCAAGAACGACTACGAGTACCTGCCCGATGGCGGAATGAAGTGGAACGCCCTCAAGTACGAACATAAACTGATGCGTATGGCGGAGGCGATTGCGCAGTTAGGAACGGACGAAGATCCGCGCGGGGCAATGTGTGTCGGTGTGGCGGAGGTGGAGAACATCGGTTGTCTGAAAGACCTCTGCGCCGAGTTGAAGAAGAAGCACAACCGCACCTATGAGCCTATTCTCTTGGAGGGCCCTGACCGCCGAGGTGTGGATGTCGGTTTTCTATATAATCCCGAGATGTTCAAGGTAACGAATACAAAGGGCTATACGCTCAATGCCCATTATGCAGACGGCGGCAGAGTGCGTTCGCGTTTTGAGTTGCTCATATCGGGATATATAATAGGTGCCGGTTCGCCGGAGAAGATTCACGTCATTGTCAACCACTGGCCCAGCCGCTACGGAGGCGAACTCTCTTCCCGCGCCACGCGCGACACGGCGGCTATGCTCTGCCGCTCCATCTGCGACAGCCTTTATAAGAAAGAACCGCGTGCTAAAATAGTGGTAATGGGCGACTTGAACGACGACCCGATGAACCACTCGTGTAAGGACATTATGGAAGCGCGCAAGACCCGTGAGGAAGTGAAGCCGCAAGGTTTCTTCAATACGATGTGGCTCAAATTGGAAAGCGGCGTGGGGACACTGCTATACAACGGCTCGTGGAATCTGTTTGACCAGATTATCATCTCCGAACCGCTATTGAGTGAACAGTTGGCTTCGGGCAAGTGGTGCTACTGGAAGTCGCAGGTGTTCAACAAACCGTTCCTCACCGTGCAGGAAGGTCCGGAGAAAGGTGCTCCGCTGCGTACCCACAAAGGCGGCGTATGGCAGGACGGGTACGGCGACCACTACCCTACGATGATTTACCTTATCAAGAAGAAATAGACCATACCTTACAATTCAGGAACAGACGTTATAACGATAAAAAAACGATGATAGAAACGCTACAACGCAACAGCACGCCGATTCGTATGCGCAACTACGGACGGATAATCGAACAGATGGTTCACGTGGCTGCCGATGAAACGGACGCAGCCACCCAAGAGAAAATGGTACTCTATATAGCCCGCTCGATGCGGCAGAAGAACTTGGTGTGGAACAAAGACCAAGATGCCAGCATTCAGCGTATCAAAGACGACCTCTATACGCTATCGGACGGAAGGCTGCGGTGCGACTACCCGTCGTTTGAGCAGGAGTTGCAGCATACCGCTCCTCGTCAGCAGCAGCAACAGGGTAACGGGCAGAAAAAGAAGAAGAAATAACCAACAACCAATTAACCAATAACTAAAACTTACAAAAATGAAAAAAATTGTTTTAGCCTTAATGGCAGTGGCTACCATCGCTATGGTAGGGTGCAAGAAGAATGACACGAAAGAAGAGCCGAAGACCCCGCAAGACATCGCCGAAGTTCAGGCTCGCTTCAACGACACCATTGTGATGAAACAAGTAATGCCGGGTTACACCAATTATTCGGTAACGATTGACAACGAAGCCAACGGATTTGTGGTGGAAGATACCGTTTTTGTAGGTTGTATCGGCGAGACGACACTCCATATCACGGCTGACCAGACGCACAAGAAAGACGTTAAACTGACAGTTGTTCCCCGTCTGCCGGAGAGTTTTATGTTTACTATGCCGAGCCTTGACTGGTCGCGCGACCGCGAAGCCGTTGTCAAAGAATTAGGCGAACCTACTAACCGTATCGAAGTTCTTCCCGACTCCTGCTATGCATACTATGTGGACGAAGCAGCCGATGCATATATCTATTACTACTTTGGCGGCGAAGACTACAACACGCTCAACGAAATTCTCGTGAATATCCCCTCTACCGACAAAGAACACGGAGAAGTTCTCAAGCTCTTCGTTGCCGAGCGTTTCCCCTACTTTGGCAAGGGTACATTAGGCAATACGCCCGTATGGATTTACCTGAATGCTCCGAAACGCGCCGATGCGAATACACAAGTTCTCTACTACGTTCAGAACGGCTGGAACGCTTCGTTCACTCCTTATACATACAGCAAGTAAGAGATTGTCAATATGAACCAAACGAAAGGTTTATTGTATATGACAAGCATAGTTGTTATGACTATGCTTGTTTTTTTGGCAGGATGCACATCCAATTCCCGCACGCTGCCTTCTGCCACGGGCAGTATATATGAAGTGGTAGTGGTAGCCGATGACAATATCTACAAGGACTATATTCAGCCTGTTATGGCAGCGGATATGCCTTGTCTGCCGCAGATGGAGTCGTATTTCCATTTGTCGCACGTTACAGCCGGTCAGTTTGACGATTTTCTCAAGTCGGCTCGCAATGTACTTATTGTGGAAACAAGCAGCGATACTACAGTCAAAGCCCTTTACAGCCGCAACCGCTGGAGCCAACCGCAAGCTGTCTGCCGTATCACCTCGCCAAGCCAAGAAGCGTTCGGCGAATGGTGGCAGACCTGTGGTGAGCAGATTCGCGATTGGTTCGTAGGCGAAGAGATGGCGCGCGCCGCACGGTTTCTGCGCGGCAGTACGAATAAGGACGCACGTGAGGCTCTACGCAACCGCTTGGACTGCGATATGCTCATTCCTGAGGACTATATGCTCATCAAGGACACAACAGACCTCGTCTGGTGCTGCAACAGCAAGGGTTCGTTGCGACGCGACATCATCGTCTATCGTTACCCTTATACCGATGCTTCGCAGTTCACCTTGTCAGCTCTCTGCGCCAAGCGTGATGAGGTGATGGGACGAACGGTTTCGGCTTCGGTTGCAGGGTCGTATATGGGGACGGAGTACAATGTTTTCCCGCCGCAAATGCGCTCTATTCGACCGCTGGCTGCTCACGGATACAAGGCGCAAGATGGTTCTTCCGCCGATTACGACGGGTGGTTTTACGGCTATGAGATTCGCGGTCTGTGGCGTATCTTCAATGGTGAGGCGATGGGCGGACCGTATGTGAGCCATACGCGCCTGGACCCCGTGAACGGGCAGATTGTGACAGCAGAGGTCTTTATCTACGCCGCCGGTCAGAAGAAGAGGAATGCCCTCCGTCAAGCCGAAAGCATCCTCTACACTCTCCAATTGCCTCACGAACGGGAAAAGAGTTCGGAATAACAAATGAGTTGTTGCAGCTTGTAAAAGTGGCGTTGTGGCAGTTCGTAAAAGTGGGCTTGTGGCAGTTCGTAAAAGCGGACTGTCACATATTTTCACTTGCAAAGGTAGCGAGAAATAAATGAATGGAAATAAAAACGAATGAAATTGCGGCAGAAAATGACCGAAAAAACGTCCGTTAAAATGGCAATAGATTTTGCCCGATTAGCGCGCTCTATAAAGAGTGAAAGAAAATGCAGAATGTCAGAAAATGCCGACATTCTGCGTAAAAATGAAAATTTTTTGCCGAAAAATTTGGCAGAAAGATGGATAGATAGTATTTTTGCGCGTTTCTTAATGACTATTCGTTTTAACGGACGTTTTTTAGGAGGGTGGAAAAAAGGAGTTTTATGGGATAGAAATGATTGATAATGAGCGGTACAAAGGGGATGAATCGTAAAAAAGTTTTGTTCTTTGGCGTACTGCAGATGCTTAAAAAAGAAGCAAAAAATACTTCAGTCAATTTTGCTTCAGGCACGAAACAGGTTTTCGTGTCTGTTTTTTTGTCTGCTGTCGTCAAAAAAGAGCAAATGTTTCAATAATTGGTGTGTTTTAGCGAGATACAAACTAAAAAAATAAATACGTATGAAAAAACTTTTCTCTCTCCTCGTGCCCCTCTTGGCACTCTTCCTCACTCTCGCCCCGCAAACCGCAAAAGCCGATTATGTGGACGACAACCTCACACAGCCGCTGACGATAAAAATCAGAACAGCTAATACTAACGGGAGTATTAGATTGGAAAAGCAGAGTACTCCGACACAAAGTCTGAATTTACAATATAGAAAATCTACTGATAATGGAGTTACGTGGGGAACATGGACTACATGGCTGAATAATACGACTATCTCCAACACAACAGGTCCTAATATGGGGCAAAATTGGATAATACAAGTAAGAGGCAACAATCCCAATGGTTTTAATAATAGTTCGTCAAAATACTATCGTATATATTTTGACCAGCCTGTGGACATTAGCGGAAATATAATGTCAATGATTGTAGGTTACAATACAGATGATGCCGATCCGACTGTGGAAGCAGCTTCAAAAGCCGCTCTGGCAGCTGCTAATGAAATCCCCAATCCCTATTGTTTTTATGGTTTGTTTTCTAAACCTGCTACTGCATCAAACGTTAAACAGATATATTGTTCTAATTTGATATTTCCGGCGACTAAACTTACAAATTATTGTTATGGTCATTTGTTCTATAGTAATTATAATCAAACAAATGGCTTATACGATGCACCTACTTTTTTAGCTACTGACTTTGTAGATAAGGACGGTAATGCTGTAGATTATGTTTTTGAGAATGCTTTTTATAATTGTACTCATGCGACAGGAATCCATGTTAATTTTACTTCTTGTTCAAATGTGGCGAATAATTTGAATCGTTGGATATATAATATCTCGGGTAGTCCACATGTATTATATGCGCCGAGTACATTCATTGGATGTGCAGCAGAGTTGTCTAATACAGCAAGAGGTGTGGCTTCCGATGCGATGTGGAATGTTTGGACCAAAACGGCATGGCAAAAAACATTCACCACCTACACCATTACTTTCAAAGACGAGAACGGTACCACGGTCGAAACAAAAGAAGTAGGGGAAGGGCAAGTACCTTCCTATACGGGTGCGACCGACTTAAGTCGTACGGGCAAGGTTCTCAAATGGTCACCAGCCCTTGTCGCCGCCACGGCAGATGCTACGTATCAAGCATACTATGTGGACGAACCCGACTACCTGACGCTGACGAACACATCCGCCAGCAATGCCACCGTTTATTTCCGCAGACAAAACGGCAACAACTCCAATACGATTAACATTGAGTGGAGCATCAACGGTGGTGCATGGTCTGACCCCCGTACAAACAAATATGATAATTATGCTGCCATCTCCGTTCCTGCGGGTCAGAATGTTCGCTTCCGTGGCAACAACACAGTGATTGACGGCGGCGTGACGAAATGTAAGTTCAGCCCGAGCAGCAGCATCTACTGGAATATAACTTCTACTAACGGCAGTTTCGTCGTTTCTGGTGATGTGATGTCACTTGCGGCGTATGACGAGGCGAATACCTGCATACACAACGAGTACCCGCTGTATAACTATTGCTTCTATAGTCTGTTCCGTTCGGGTTCAAACAATGCTTTCACCTCTATGCGTGATGCATCTGGACTTAAACTATCTGCTACTTTGGGTGCGTACTGCTATCAGAATATGTTCTACAACTGTACTAATCTGACCACCGCACCGGTTCTTCCCGCCACCACATTGGCGCAATCCTGCTATGCAAGCATGTTCCAAGGCTGTTCGGCTCTGACCACCGCACCGGCACTGCCAGCGATGACATTAGCGGACAACTGCTACGACGCAATGTTCCAAACATGTACATCACTTACTCAAACGCCAGCATTGCCTGCTACAACGTTGGCAAGTAACTGCTATAGAAATATGTTCAACGATTGTATTGCACTTACAACGACTGTTGACGTACTACCAGCATTAGACTTGCCTCCATCTTGTTACTACTATATGTACAACGGCTGCACATCACTTGTGAAAGCTCCGGATATAGAAGCGACTACCATGTCTGGCAGCTCAACTAATCAGCAATGTTCCAATATGTTTGCGGGCTGTACGGCTCTGACAAAAGCCCCGTCTGTACTGAAAGTGGAAAGCGGATTGAAGACCTCTTGCTACTATAATATGTTCCTCGGTTGTTCTAATATGGAAAGATCACCGGATATAAAGGCAACTTCATTAGGTTCGCAATCGTTCTATTCCATGTTTAAAAGTTGTACAAAACTTAATATTATTCGCACATACCATACCGCGTGGGGATCATATCCTACATCCGATTGGGTCTACGGTGTATCAGATATGGGTGTTATCTATTGTCCTCCGACACTACCCCGTACCTATTCTAACAACACTCAAATGCCTAAGAGTAGTACCTACCAGTGGACAGTCTTTTCCTACAACATAACCTTCGTTCCGAAGAGTTGCTCGTGGACGGATGAGACCAATGCTAACAAACAGTTCACATGGGAAACGGACACCACCAATGTGATGACATTCTTGAGAGCGGAATCAGCAGACAATGCCAAATTCTACACCGATGCGGCTTGCACTACGGAGATCAGCGTATCCGACATCACTGCAGCCCTCGCCACACAACAAGAGGCTTCTACTGCCACCACCAAGAACTACTACGTTCAAAAGGTGTCCTCCTATACGCTTGATTGGGATGCCAACGGCGGCGAATTGTCCGGCGACTACACAGCGGCAGGCAGTTATTCCGCCGGAGCGGAAATAATCGCTCCTAATGCTACACGTGCAGGATATACATATACTTGGAATCCCGCCTTCACAGGTACGATGCCGGCTGCCAATACAACATACACAGCACAATGGACGCAGAAAAGCTATACTCTTGATGCCAAAGCCAGTGCAGGCGGTTCGGGCGTGACGCGCTCTGACAATGGCAACAGCGAGACAGTGAAACGCTACGGCGATAATGTTGTGCTGACACCTGTGGCAAACACCGGCTACCACTTTACAGACTGGACAGGCAAGAATGCCAGTGACCTTGTAGATAACGAAGACGGCACCTATACACTCACCATCGCCGACAAAGCCGACAACTATGAATACGCCGTCACCGCCAATTTTGCCCCCAACACACACCGCCTGACATGGACTACCGACGGCAACACGCTCACCGGCGATTACACGCACGGCGAGGCCATTGCTTACGGCACTACCGTCACCGCTCCGGATCCCCCTACTAAAAACGCAACAGCTGAATACACTTACACTTTCAGTGCTTGGTCGCCTGATGTGGCTGGCACAATGCCGGACAAAGATGTCGAGTACACCGCCACATGGACAGAAACTAAGCGGCAATACACCCTCACTTGGGATGTGAACGGCGGTAACGCACTGACAGGTACTTACACCTACGGCACGATTGATTGGGGAACAGATATCGTTAAGCCTGCTAATCCGACAAGAACCGACTATACGTTTGGCGGTTGGGATGCCGACAACGACGGCAAAGCCGATGAGGTAGCCGAAACGATGCCTACTAATTCGCTCACTTACAAAGCGATATGGGTAGCCGAATTGCCCAACATCACCTTGTGCGAGAACTGCAACAATGACCACTACAACACCTTCAAGTCAGACTATGACAGAAAGACGGTGAACGTCACTTACCCGCGTCAGTTCTCTGCGAGCAAATGGTCCACGATGTGTCTGCCATTCAGTCTTGACCTCGCTACAATGATTGCCAACAAGATGTACGGACGTGTATATGAGTTCAAATACGCTACGGGTAATGCCAATACAAACAGCGGCGTGAACCTGTATTTCTCTAATGCCAAGAAGATAGAAGCCGGTAATTGCTATATCGTCAATGCTGATGATGCGTTGGCAGCCAAGACCTCGTTCGTGTTCAGCGGCGTTACCATCGACCTGACGAAGGACAATGGTGCAGCATTGGACTCGGAGGATGCTTACGATGACCTGCCGGGCTACATCTCGCAAGGCACGATCGAGTTAGTCGGCACGTTGCGCAATGGTACGCTAAAAGGCTCAGCAACGGGCAATAGGTATATGGGGCTGAAAGACAACAAAATCTACTATCCGAACATTTCTCAAGGTAGCACGATATGGGCGTATCGCGGCATATTCCGCAGCTCATCTGAACTGAACATCGAGAAGATGCGCATTATCGTGGATGGTGAAGACCGTGGCGAACTGATCATTGATGCGAACGGGGATGTCCGCGGTCCAAGCGATGCTCCAAGTCGCAAGTTCATCCGTGACGGCGTGCTCTACATCGAGCGCGAAGGCGTTGTCTATGACGCGCAAGGGAAGAGAGTGGAAGGGTCTTTTTAGTTGAGTGTTTAGAGTAGTTGAGTGTTCTTTTTAGTTGAGAGTGGAGCAGTACCCTCTGACTACGGAACACCGAAGACTGAAAATGCTATTCAAAAAAAGGAAAGTGTTATTGCTTTCCTTTTTTTTATTCTCTTGCGGTAAGAAATGGTCAACAATTACCAACATTCTATTTGCGACTAAAATATGTGGTCAACAATTGCCTTCAATTTACCAACAACGATTTTTTATACTAAATCAGGCATTTACATGCTGACAATCGGGTCTGTACAGCGGAATCACATAAGAATCACATAAGAATCACATAAGAACCACCTAATAAGAACTTAATATAGCAAGTGGGGAAATGGCGGGGAAAACGGGAGAGAGGTTTGGATGGGAAACGAGATGGAAGGGAGGGATTGATTGGGAAGCGGGGGATGCAAAAAATAATTTTACCGTATGTTTGCGCTATTGGTAAATATGCTCTATCTTTGCGGGCGTTCAAGAAACATAGGACACGAGTGTATAATGGGGTATAGGATAGTGTTAGACAGACAGATAGATAAGATAGATTGATTGAATGTATATAGCGATAGCGGGAAATATAGGTGCGGGTAAGACAACGCTGACGCGGATGTTAGCCCGGTATTACGGTTGGGAGCCGCGCTATGAGAGCGTGACCTACAACCCCTATCTTGAAGACTACTACACAGATATACCTCGTTGGTCGTTCTGCTTGGAGACGTATTTCCTCAAAGAACGATTCAAAGACCTGCTCGCCATTCAGCAAACGACACACACCATTGTACAAGACAGGAGTCTGTATGAGGGTGTGTTTGTGTTTGTAAGGAACAACTACCTTCGCGGGGACCTGAGCGAGCGGGACTATGAGACCTATATGGAGCTGTTTAACAATCTGAAAGGGTTGATACGGCTGCCGGATATGCTCATTTACCTTCGCAAGTCCGTGCCCGTACTCATCGAACAGATACAGAAACGCGGCCGCGACTACGAACAACGGATGCAGATTGACTACCTCAAAGACCTGAACGAGCGGTACGAAGAGTTTATATTTCAACAGTACGAGGGGAAAGTGCTTGTGATTGAGTCGGACGGATTGGACTTTGAGAACCGCGCCGAAGACTTCCGAGGGGTACTGAATAAGATTGACGCGGAACTGTTTGGGTTGTTCTCTGTAGGGAACTGGAAGTGAATGTAACTATATACTCTAAACACTAAACATTTAACAACTATGCATATAGCAATTGCCGGGAATATCGGTTGCGGCAAGACGACATTGACGAATATGCTTGCCAAGCACTACAACTGGACACCACGCTTCGAGTCGGTGGACTTCAATCCGTACTTAGAAGATTTCTACGCGGATATGGCTCGTTGGTCGTTCAACTTGCAGATATACTTTCTGAACAAGCGTTTTCAGGACGTGGTGGAGATTTCGCAGTCGAAAGAATACATCATTCAAGATCGCACCATCTACGAGGATGCCCGTATCTTTGCACCCAACCTGCACGAGCAGGGCTATATGTCCGACCGCGACTTCGAGAACTACCAAGACCTGTTCAACCTGATGATGTCGCTCGTTAAGATGCCAGATCTGCTGATTTATATCCGCTCGGGCATACCAAACTTAGTAGCACAGATACAGAAGAGGGGCAGAGAATATGAGTCGGGTATGCGCATCGACTACCTACAAGGTCTGAACGACAAGTACGAGGCTTGGATTCGTGACTACAAAGGACGGCTGCTGATTGTGGACGGCGACAAAATCAAGTTCGGCGAGAACGCAGACGACTTCCGATGGATAACCGACCATATTGATGCCGAGTTGTTCGGTCTGTTCTCTCAACAGAACCAAGAATGAATTTCATATGATTGATGCCTTTTGCGAATATATAGCCGTGGAGAAGAAGTACTCGCCTCTGACCGTTCGCGCATACGCGGACGCGCTCAATGACTTCTGCGTCTTCAGCGGGAAGGAATTGAGCCGCGAGCAGATAGGGGAAGTGACGGAGGAGGATGTGCGGGAGTGGATGATGTACCTGATAGACGAGAAGAAGAACGCGCCTCGCAGCGTACAGCAGAAACTGACGGCACTGCACTCGTTCTACAAGTTTGCGCTTCGCCAACAGGCAGTGGACAAAGATGTTACGCGCCGCATCCGACCTCCGAAAGCCGACAAGCCGCTGCCCGTTTTCTTCCGTCCGACGGAGATGGCAGCCGCGACACAATACGAAAAAGATGCGGACACTCCGGAGAGCATACGCGACTGCCTGATTATCGAGATGCTGTTTCAGACGGGAATGCGACGGGCAGAATTGGTGGGGCTGCAAGACAAGGACGTGGATACGCAAGAGAAACAGATTCGCGTACTGGGCAAACGGCGCAAAGAAAGACTAATCCCTATCGGCGACAACCTATGCCGTCAGATAGAGGATTACCGCAGAGAGAGAGGGGCAAGCATTGGCACGTTTTTTGTGGATTGGAAAAAGAACGGCGAGGTGAAGCCGTTGGACCGCGACAAACTGTACCGCATCGTAACCAAACGGATGGGCGAAGTGACATCGCTTAAGAAACACTCTCCGCACGTGTTCCGGCATACGTTCGCTACGGAGATGCTGAACAACGGCGCAGACATACGGACGATACAGACCCTATTGGGACACGCATCGTTAGCCGCCACAGAGGTGTATTCACACACCACCTTCGAGCAGCTGCAAAAAGCCTACAAGCAAGCCCACCCGAGAGCGGGGAAGAATCAATGAATTGTTAAATCCTTAAAATACAACGATTATGACACTGAACACACAATGCATCAACTTTGACATCGCAGAGCGTCTGCGCGAGTACATCAACAAGAAAACCCGCCGCTACGAGAAACTGCTTCCCGCGTCGGCAGAGATGGAGATTCGTATGACGGTGGTTAAGCCGGAGACGAATATGAACAAAGAGACGCGTATCCTTGTGAGCGGTTTCGGTGCAGAACTGTTCGCCCAAAAGACGTGCGACACCTTTGAGCAGGGCATTGACGAGTGCCTTGAAGCGATTGACAAACAATTAGAAAAGCGCAAAGACAAATGAGACACCGGTTGCCTCTCTTGCTGCTGACCGTAGGGCTGTGGTTGACGATAAAGGCTTCAGCCGAAGTGAGATACATCACCACGGATGAGTTTAAGCAGCAGGTATTTAACTACCAGACCGATACGACTTGGAACTACTTGGGCAAGCGTCCTTGTGTGATTGATTTCTACACGACGTGGTGCGGTCCTTGTAAACGCTTGGCACCCATAATGGAGTCGCTCAGCGAGAAGTACAAGGGCAAGGTGGTCTTCTACAAAGCCGACACAGAGAAAGAGCGCGAACTGGCATACGTGTTCCAAATAGCGAGTATCCCGCAGGTGCTGTACGTGCCGAAGACGGGGAAGCCGATGCTGCTCAAAGGACTGTATCCGCAAGAGAATATCGAACAGATTATCGAAGAGTTTCTCTTGGGCAAGAAGCCTGCCGAAAAAAAGCAATAGAAAGAGCCTATGCAAGTTGAGTTGATATTGTTGGTATTGAGTTTACTCTTTTTCGCGAGTATCTTTACAGACCGTATCGGTAACAAGTTCGGTGTGCCGGCATTGCTGCTGTTCCTTGTAGTGGGAATGGTGTTCGGTCCGGACGGCTTGGGTTCGTGGATCAGTGAAGACGGCGTAGGATACATATCGAGCCTGAGTTTGGATTCGGTGCAGGCTATCAGTACGGTAGCATTGTGCGTCATTCTGTTCTCCGGCGGTATGGACACGAAGATAGCGGATATCCGTCCTGTAATGGGTCCGGGCGTAACTCTCGCGACGATAGGCGTGCTGCTGACGGCACTTTTCTCCGGCATACTGATTTACTTGATTTTCGGATGGATTAACGCGTTGGTATCCGTGGGCTTTACGACGGCTCTGCTGATGGCATCGACTATGTCTTCGACAGACTCGGCGAGCGTGTTCTCCATATTGCGCACGAACAACATCGGGCTGAAGCATAACCTGCGCCCGCTGTTGGAGATTGAGTCCGGCGCGAACGACCCGATGGCATACGTGCTGACTATCACACTGATAGGCATCGTCACAGCCGGTGAAGCGAAAGAGATAAGCGCGCTGACCATCGCCCAAGAGATTGTGGTACAACTGATAGTGGGTGCCGTGATGGGCTTTGCATTGGGCAAGGCGGCAGTGTCGCTGATGCGCAAAGCCAAACTGACCAACGAGAGTCTGTATCCGATTATGATACTGACTTTCTGCATCTTCATCTTCTCGGTAACGTACTATATGAAGGGCAACAGCTACTTGGCAGTGTATATGGGCGGACTGATGATCGGCAACTCGAAATTTGTCCGCAAGAGACAGACTAAGTCGTTCTTCGACGGCTTGACGTGGCTGTGTCAGTTGCTGATGTTCTTGCTGTTGGGTCTGATGGTGAAGCCACACGAATTGATGCAATGGGAAGTATGGTTGCCGTGCCTGATTATCAGCTTTGTGATGATTTTCATATCGCGTCCGTTAGCAGTTACCATCTGCCTTCAGCCGTTTAAGGAGTTTCAGAGCCGCGACAAAGTATTGGTCAGCTGGGTCGGTCTGAAAGGGGCGGTGCCGATAATCTTTGCCATATTGTGTATGGCGAACAACGTGCCGCACGCCAACCTTCTGTTCAACGTAGTGTTCCTGTGTACGATTATCTCTCTGATACTGCAAGGCACATCCTTGAGTGCATTAGCTCGCAGCCTGCACCTGACACAGGAAGTGGAGCAGAAGAAACGCCTGCAATACTTCGACATCGAGCTGCCCGAAGAGGTGGAAGAGTACGCACAGGAAATGGTGGTAACCAAAGAGATGCTGCAAAACGGGACGATGCTCAAAGAGATGGGTATCCCCGAATCGGTACGCATCATAATGACCCGAAGGGGCGAGAATTTCCTTGTGCCGAATGGCAAGACCAACCTCAAAAAGGGTGATAAGTTGTTAGTCATCACGGAGGACAATATGGCGAAAGTGCAACAGGAGCAACAGGATGAAGAAGACTACAACCTGAACGAATGGCGCTTGCAGATGATAACAAATACAGGGGCGTTCCTGCGCAATCAATGGCATCGCATCACGCAAGGGAGCGACAAAACAGAAAAAGCATAAAACCGCCGGACGTACTGGTCCTGCGGGATAAGAAAACGATAAACACATAAAAACACACAACAACTATGAAGAAGAAATTTGTATGCCCGATTTGCGGGTATGTTCACGAGGGTGAAACGGCACCGGAGCGTTGCCCCCAGTGCAAGCAAGTAGTAACTTGGAAAGAAGTGAATGAGGATGCGGGTATTCAGTTTGCCTGCGAACATGTATTAGGCGTAGCCAAAGACACGGACGAGCAGATGCGTGCCGACCTCAATTCGCACTTTATGGGCGAAGCCACGGAAGTCGGTATGTACTTGGCTATGGCTCGTCAAGCCGACCGCGAGGGTTATCCGGAGATAGCCGCTGCCTTCCGTCAGTACGCCTACGAAGAGGCGGAGCATTGCGCCAAGTTTGCCGAGCTGCTTGGTGAAGTGGTATGGGATACGAAGACGAACCTTGAGAAACGTATGATGGCAGAAGCCGGTGCGTGCGAAGGCAAACTCAAGATTGCTCAACGTGCTAAACAACTGAACTTAGATGCTATTCACGACACCGTTCACGAGATGGCGAAAGACGAAGCCCGCCACGGCGCAGGTTTCCAAGGGTTGTATAACCGGTACTTCAAGAAGTAATTCGTAATCATAGCCGCTGACTAACCCGGTTGGCGGCTATGGATACATTTGATGCAAACTATTTACTATTCAACTTAAAATCATAAGAGTATGAAAAAATTGTTTCTCACTTTAGCCATCACACTTTTGAGTATGACGGCTATGCAAGCCCAATTAGTGATTGGTGGAAGTTTGGGTATGGGCGGCGAAATCGGTAATAAGACCGTTGTAGATGGTAAGATTACGGGCATCGGTAACAATACGTTTAATTTCACGTTTGTACCTCGTATCGGTGTGCGCCTGATAAGCGACAAATTGGAGGTGGGTGCCGCGCTTCGTTTCCAATATAATGAAACGATGTCTTACGTCATTAAGTCTGACCAAAAGAGCGTTGAACGGGACTTGAAAGATCCTGATTTCGTGATGTACGTCAGTCCGTATGCGCGCTATCTGTTCTTGAACAAAAGTTGGTTCAACTTGGGAGTAGAAGGTATAGTGGATCTCGGTTGGGGCATCGCGATGGCGAACAAACAATTCGAAACCGGCTATATCAGTGCTAAAACAGCCGATGCCTACAATCAGTCAGAGAAAGATGCTATCAAAGAAACCAAGCCCGGTGATTTTCGTTGGGGCGTTAATATCCGCCCTGTGATGGTGTTCAACCTGACGGATCACTGGATGATGGACATCACGTTAGATGCTCTCGGCTTCAGTGCTACGGGACAAGTAGAGAGCGCGATGGTACCCGGTTTGAGCGGAAAGACCAAAGCCACTACGAGTCACGCAGCCATCCAACTGAATGTGATGAATCCTGACACGCAGTTCTTCACACTCGGTTGCGCATATAAGTTCTGATTATTTACCCACTAACAGACGGAAAGCGTCTGCTACACGCTTAACAGGTACCACTTCAAGGGTCAGTCCTTTGGAGTGGTATTGTTGTCCGGCGGGTATGAAGATGCGGGAGAATCCTAATTTCTGCGCTTCGTGAATACGTTGGTCCAAGCGGTTAACGGGACGTATCTCGCCAGCCAAACCAACTTCGCCTGCGAGGCAGATACCGCGATCCAAGGGTATGTCCATATTGGAGGACAGGACGGCAGCCATTACAGCGAGATCAATAGCGGGGTCATTCACCCGTATGCCGCCTGCTATATTGAGGAAGACATCTTTTTGGAGTAGTTTGAACCCTACCCTTTTTTCGAGTACGGCGAGGAGCATATTGAGCCGGCGCACGTCAAAGCCTGTAGAGGAGCGTTGGGGCGTGCCGTAGGCAGCGGATGAGACGAGAGCCTGCACCTCAATGAGCAGCGGACGTATACCTTCTACGGCAGCGGCAACGGCTATGCCACTCAAGCCGTCCACAGAGGAGGATAGCAGCAACTCACTGGGGTTGGACACTTCGCGCAAGCCGTCTTCCTGCATCTCAAAGATACCGAGTTCGCTGGTGCTGCCAAAACGGTTTTTCTGGGCGCGAAGGATGCGGTACATATAGTGCTGGTCGCCCTCGAACTGAAGGACGGTATCCACGATATGTTCGAGCACTTTCGGTCCTGCAAGCGAGCCTTCCTTATTGATGTGTCCAACAATGAGGAACGGTATGTTCTGCTCCTTAGCGAACTGCAGGATGCGGTTAGCACATTCTTTTACCTGACTTAGCGAACCGATGGTAGAGTCAGACGCTTCGGTGGCTATGGTTTGTATGGAGTCAATAACGACGATGTCGGGTTGCAGGTCGCGCACACTTTGCAAGATCGTTTCGAGAGACGTTTCCGCCAAGAGGTAGAGATTATCGGGTGTGCCTGCCAGTCGCTCGGAGCGAAGTTTGAGTTGGTTGAGACTCTCTTCGCCGCTGGCATAGAGTGTTTTGCGCTCGCCCATCTGCATGAGCACTTGCAGAGCGAGTGTGGACTTACCGATGCCGGGTTCACCGCCAAGCAGCACCAGGCTACCGGGGACGAGTCCGCCTCCGAGTACGCGATTGAGTTCACAGGAGTGCATATCAATACGCGGTTCGTGCTGCGCAGAGATGTCTTGCAGCCGCTGCGGAGCAATTCCGCTACGAAGTGAACGGGATGCCTGACCTGACTTGGCAGGGGCTTGAACGGTATCTTCCTCAATAGTTCCCCACTCTCCGCAGACGGGGCAGCGTCCTAACATCTGCGGCACTTTGGCTCCGCAGGCACGGCAGGTATATTCGACTTTGACTTTCATCGTAGATAGGATATGCTGGTGATGAAACGCGCTATGCAGTTGGTTCGTCCTATGGCAGTTGGTAGATTTCTCTTTCTACACCGAGCAAGGTGTTCGGGAATACTTCTTGAGCCTCTTGCAGATAGATACTATGGTTGCTGACGCGCGAGGAGTAGTGTCCGATAATGAGCAGTTTGGCGTTTGCCTTGAGGGCTATGGTTGCCGCCTGGCGTGCTGTGGAGTGCATCGTTTTCTTGCAACGAAAAGCATCCTGCTCGGTATAAGTGGCTTCGTGGAAAAGGGTATCCACTCCTTCTATCTGCGGGATGATTGACTCTTTGTATTGCGTATCGGAACAGTAAGCGTATCGCTTGCGTGTCTCGTAGTAGAACTCGCGCGTAAGGGAGTTGAACCGGCGATGGTGTTCGTAGAAGAGGAAGCCGCAAGTAGGCACACGGTGTTTGAGGGGAATAGTTTCGACCGTAACGGTGCGGTCGGAGAAAATGACGGCTTTCCTGCGCGGATTGATAGCATGAAAAACGACTTCGTAGCGAATGTCCTTGAGGTGGTAATCCATTTGCGGGCGCATCAACTTTTCAAGGTCGGGATGCGCATAGATATGCAAGGGCTGCGTGCGCCCCATCATATCCAATGTGGAAATAAGTCCCATCAGTCCGAAGCAGTGGTCGCCGTGAAGATGCGAGATAAAAATAGAATAGAGACGGGAAGTCTTGAGGTTCATCTGGCGCATTGTCAGTTGGACACCCTCGCCGCAATCGATGAGAAAAGACTTGTCGCACAAGTCGAGAATCTGTCCGGACGGCGAATTCTGAAACGTGGGCAGGGCACTACCTGTTCCTAATATAGTAAGGTGTGCTTCCATTTATTTTTTTCCGCGCAACAGATTGACAATTCCTTTCTTTTTGTACTTGGTGCCGTCTGTACCGACTGCCTCGATGACATAGGTATAGGCACTCTCGGCTGCAGGACGTCCGTTGATGGTACCATTCCAGCCGCGCGAGGGATCTGAAGAGGAATAGACTTGGTGTTGCCAGCGGTCGAAGACAGCCATTGAGAAGGTGCGGATAGAGCGATATGCCACGCGGAACTCATCGTTAATGCCGTCTCCATTAGGGGTGAAGACATTGGGTACGGCGAGCATTGACTCCTTGGCACTGACGTGGAACGTGGTGTCGCACTCACAGCCGTAGTCGTTGGAGACGCGGAGGTGTACCTCATAGTTGCCGGATTGCTCAAACTGGTAGCGTGTCTCTGTTTCGGTACGGGAAGTGAGCAGATTGGACGAACGCGTGATTTCCCAGAGGAACATCGTAGCAAGGGGAGATGCGTTGGCTTTGAAGAGGATATTAAGCGGGGCTGAGCCTTCAAGTTTGGATTCGTCAATGACGCGTTCCACTTCGTTTTCGCGCTCACTGCCTCTCAAAAGGGTATAGGAGCGAGGAATAAAGCCGATGGCAACAGCCTGCACGGAGTCCTGCTCGATGCGCAACAGGTCGGGCGTTCCGTAAAAATGTTCGGCGAATTGGTCGCCTTCGAGGTCAATGGTGGTAGGAGCGAGCAGTTTGTGACCGAGGTCGATGGTACGCGGTTTGTCAATGGTGAGTTCCTGCGTTTTCTCATTTGGTGTCCAAGATACGGAGTCCTGCTCAAAGTGGGTATATCGTAGTGTAACAGTGCGTTCTACAGCATGTGGGAGACCTGTGAGGTCGTTGTAAATCATCTGGTCGGCATCTAACACGAGGGTAGATGACTCGCAGGTGAGCATAGTTCGGAATGGTTTGCCTGCCAATCGGTAGCGGGCATAGTCGAAGACGGCGATAGTGTCGCGTTGTGCGCCCATTACCACAAGGTAGGTAATGGCATCATCGGGATAGATGGCGGTCATTCCTTTGGCTACGGGCGTAGAGAGGTCGGGATAGGCGTACCAATCTGCCATAGCGGGGGCGGTAAGTTGGGCATCGCCGATGGATTCAAAGACGTAAATACGGTTCACTCCGTCCGCTTTGCTGATGACAAAGGGTGTTTTGACGGAGGAGGGAGTAACAAAACTCTCTGCACCCGCCGGTAGGGCGAGGGTGCAGAGAGTCGTCAGTAGCAATATGAATGCTTTGTTTTTCACTTTATAAAGCGCAGAGTGTGTCTGCGTAGTTATTTATTTATTGACTTGGAAACGTGTGTTGCCGTTCTGGAAGAAGTCCACAATCTGGTTGGCGGCAGCAATGCCGGCGTTGATGTTGGCTTCAGCTGTTTGGGCACCCATTTTCTTGGGAGTAGCGAAGTAACGACCGGCGAACAGCTCGTTCATCTTCTCGTTGGCAGCCGGCATAATGTCGGTTACATAACGGAAGTCGCTGCGCTCTTGCATCAGGCGGATCAGTTCTTCCTCGTTGATGACTTCCTTGCGTGCCGTATTGACGAGCAGGGCGGGAGCGGGCATATTCGACAGCAGCGCGTAGTTGATAGACTGCTTGGTTTCAGCCGTAGCCGGGATATGGAGGCTGATGATATGGCAGGTACGATAGAGTTCTTCTGCGCTGTGAACGGGCGTTACGTTGGCATCAATCATAGCCTGATCGGGGCAGTAAGCATCGTATGCATAGACTTCCATACCGAAGCCTTGGGCAATACGGGCTACGTTACGACCTACGTTACCGAAGGCGTGGATACCGAGTTTCTTACCCTTGAGTTCGGTGCCGCTGGTACCGTTGTACAGGTTACGAACGGCATAAACCATCAGACCGAGAGCGAGTTCAGCTACGGCGTTGGAGTTCTGACCCGGGGTGTTCATCGCTACAACCTTGTGAGCCGTAGCGGCGGCAAGGTCAATATTGTCATAGCCGGCACCGGCACGAACTACGATCTTGAGGTTCTTGGCGGCAGCGAGTACTTCCTCGTCCACAATGTCGGAACGGATGATGATAGCATCTGCATCAGCCACTGCGTCAAGCAGTTGTTGTTTAGCCGTATATTTCTCCAAGAGAGCAAGTTCATAGCCTGCTTTCTCCACCACTTGGCGGATACCGTCCACAGCCACTTTGGCAAACGGTTTTTCTGTTGCTACAAGTACTTTCATTGTATTAAATAGCGTTATGTATTCAACTGATTTTGTTCGATTTTGCTTTATGGGCAATATATAGGAGTATCCCATCAATGCATTTTTTCAAATTCGTGGATGCAATCAACAAGAGCCTGTACGCCTTCTACGTCCATAGCGTTGTAGCAGGAAGCGCGGAAGCCGCCTACAAGACGGTGTCCCTTGATACCTACCATACCCTTGGCGGTAGCAAACTTGAAGAACTCGTCAAAGAGACCTTCATATTCTGGTTTGAGAACGAAGCAGATGTTCATGCGGCTGCGGTCTTCTTTCTCCATAATGGTGGGAGTGAAGATCTTGCTGTTGTCGAGGCAGTTGTAGAGCAGGTCAGCCTTCTTCTGGTTGCGCTCGTCCATCCACTTGATGCCTCCGTGCTCTTTGAGCCAGCGCATATTGAGGAGAGCGGTGTAGATAGGCAGTACGGGAGGCGTGTTGAACATTGAGCCGCCCTCGATATGGGTACGATAGTCCAACATAGTAGGGATATAACGATCCACGTGACCGAGAGCCTCTTCCTTGATGATAACGAAGGTAACGCCGGCAGGGGCGATGTTCTTCTGGGCACCACCATAGATGATGTCGTACTTGCTAACGTCCACGGGACGGCTCAAGATGTCGGACGACATATCGGCTACAAGGCGTACATTACCTTTCTTGCGGTAGATCTCTTCGAGTTTGCGGTTGGAGATTTCGGTACCGAAGATGGTGTTGTTGGTCGTGATGTGCATGTAGTCCGCATCTTGGGGTACTTCAAAGTCCATCGGGATGGAGTTGGTGGAAGCAGCCAGTTCAACGGCTTCTGCGCCGAAGACACCTGCCAAACCTTTCGCCTCTTTCAATGCTTTCTTGGACCAAACGCCGGTATTGAGATAAGCGGCTTTCTTGCCCATCATGTTATAGGGAACCATACAGAACTGCAGGCTGGCACCGCCACCGAGGAAAATCACGCGATAGCCTTCGGGTACACCGAGCAACTCTTTCATCAGAGCCTCTGCCTCGTCCACTACAGGTTGGAAATACTTCGCACGGTGCGAAATCTCCAAAATCGACAAACCTTCACCTTGGAAATCCAGAACGGCATCAGCGGTTTGCTTAATCACTTCTTGCGGCAGGATACTCGGTCCTGCATTGAAATTGTACTTTTTCATAACACAATTTGTTTGTTGGTTAATTGTTTATATGTTTGGTTGTTCTTTTACTATTGTTGCTATCATCGCACCGAACCTCTAAAAGATGCCGATACCTTGTCCATGGCGATTCCAAGCTGTAGCGTGGCGACGGATAACGGGAGTGAATGAAGGACGTGCGAAATAGAGTTGGAGGGCAGTAGCCACAGCCGCCATATCGTCATCGCCCTTGGGCAACAACTCTTGCGGAATGGGTTTACCGGCTTTGCGCATACGCTCAATGAGGTCTTGACGGAACTGCTCTTTCGCCTGACCGGACTTGAACTCGCGGTACTGTTTCTCGTGCATAGCGAACTCAAAGAGTTCTTCATCGTCCTGTCCGCGCTCCCAGCCGTTCTCCTGCATCTCTTTCTCAAAGCGAGGCAACTCGTCGGGATAGAGAGCCTGCGGGTCACCCGTGTAGAACTCAAAGCCTTTCTGCTCTGCCAACTTGACGATTTCGGGAGCCAATTCGCCGGGCAACTTACCCGACTTGCCGAGAATCATACCCCACATTGCGGGATCCATACGGGTGAAGGGTGCTTCGTCCATCGAGCGGCTGTAGAGGTTCATCAGCGCGGCGTTCTTGACGTACTGCGAGAAAGGCGTTACCAAGCAAGGCGTACCCAGCATCGGCCATATACGCTGTACTTCGTCGAAGAGTTCGACCAAGAGTTCGTCTTCGCTAAGTTCTTTCTCGCCTTTCTTCTTGAGGTTGGCATTGATGGCAGCGTGCATACCTTTGAGGTCAGCCATAAGCGAACCCATCATACCGCCCGGCAGACCGCAACCAACCAGCAGGGAGGTCATCAGTGCGTTCTTCGGGTCAATCCAGTAGCCGAGGAAGTCATCAATGAACGACTGGGTGAGCGAGCGCGCCTCCATATACGCCTTCATATTGATGTCCTTCACAAGGAAACCGGCATCGCGAAGCATCGCCTGAATAGTAATCACGTCGGGATGCACCTTACCCCAAGACAGAGGCTCCATAGCCACGTCCAATACATCGCAACCCGCCTTGGCAATCTCAAGCATCGATGCTACAGAGAAACCGGGACCGGTATGACCGTGGTACTGGATAATGATATGGGGATATCTCTCTTTGATATAAGCGACAATCTTACCGAGCATAGCGGGGCGACCGATACCTGCCATATCTTTGAGGCATATTTCCTGCGCGCCGCCTTCGATGAGTTGGTCTGCCAGATTGCAGTAGTACTCCACGGTGTGCACCTTCGAGTAGGTGATACACATAGTGGCTTGCGCGGTCATACCGGCTTCTTTCGCCCATTTGATAGAGGGGATGATGTTACGAGGGTCGTTCAGACCGCAGAAGATGCGGGTGATGTCCGTTCCCTGTGCGTGCTTGACCTTGTACATCAGCCGGCGCACGTCTGCCGGGACGGGGTTCATACGGAGGGCGTTCAAGCCACGATCGAGCATGTGGGTCTTGATACCAGCCTCGTGGAAAGGTTTGGTAAAGGTGCGAACCGCCAGATTGGGATTCTCGCCATAGAGGAGATTGACCTGTTCGGATGCTCCGCCATTGGTTTCTACTCGGTCGAAACAGCCCATATCGATTATCACGGGGGCTATTTTGGCTAATTGGTCACGGCGCGGCACATACTTACCGCTTGATTGCCACATGTCTCTGTAAACCAACGAGAACTGAACTTCTCGCTTGCCTTCGATTGTTTTGGACATATATTGAATGATATTTTAATTATTCTATTGATACACCCGTAACGGCGCAAAAGTACTGCCTTTTTCCGAGCAAAAAAAACTTTTCGCAAATAATTTCGGAGTTTACACAACAGGGAGGGTTATTATACTGTTCAACAGCAAATGTCATTACGCGCACAGAGGGTGCGAACACAGAACACCGACAGCGTATCGCGTTTCCATGTCCATTTGCCTTGCTATTCTTCAGTAGAGGAAGCCGAAGAGCCAGAGAGGGATTCTATTCCGACTGCCTATCTCTGTTCCATCCACAGCAAGGAAACTATTCTCTATATCTTTGATTTGCTCAAAAGTCTTGCTACTACCCCCTACTTCAAACAGATATTTATCGTCCACAAGAAAATCCCCTTTTGCCGGATAGTACACATCATATACTTGGCTGACTTGGTTGAAGAAAAAAGTTTCACGGATTGTGCCGATGTTTGTCTTGCTCCCCAACGCGTACATTAAATTCGGGTTGTTCAGAAAGATTTTCTCAGGACGTGACAGCACTTTGAGACTTTTTGCCTTGTCCGTCAGGAGTCCCAACAGTCCGCCTCTTTCGAGGGCATCAAGCATCTTCAAGCCTTGTACTCTATCCGTCTCCAACTGAGCATATAAGGTGTTCATTGTCGGCATTTGCGGGACATGTTCCGCCAATATCATTAGCATCTTTTTGGCTTTGCGGATGGTAGAAACAGTTACCTCGTCTATCGCCGGATAGTCCACTTCCAACACATGGTTAACTACCTTTTGCAGGCGATTCTCAAAGCCCGTTTTCGCCACCTTGTAGAAAGGATAATAGCCATGACGCAGATACTGTTCAAAGAGTGGCTGGATAGAAGGAATCTTACCTTTTATTTCTATGGCTATCTGCACGTGATTATGTAATAACTCGTCCAGCGATACAGCCGGCAGCGAAGCCACTCCTTCATATTCCAGGAACTCGCGGAACGAAAGCCCTGCCATCGTATAATCCAGCAACCGTCTGGAAAGATCTCCCTCGCCGCTTTTCAAACGCAACATGGATGAACCGGTATAGATGATTTGTAAATCCGGATACGTATCATAGAAATTCTTAAGTAAGGTTTGCCAATGCAGGTAATGATGTACCTCATCCATAAAGAGATGTCTTCCGCCATGGATATAATAATATTTGACAAAATCCTGCAAAGAATGGCTCTGAAACCATAGATTATCCAATGATACGTACATCGCATCATCCGGATTAGCATAATGCTCCTTGATGTATTGCAGCATCATCGTCGTTTTGCCAACGCCTTTTGGACCTTTTATGCCTACCAACTTGTCCGTCCAGTCGATAGACTCATAGATGTACCTATGAAAATCCGTAGGCGTACTTTGCAGCCTCAAATGATAATGAAGCAGTAAATCTTCAATTTCTATAACAAGTTCCATAACGCATGTTCATTAAAAACGCTGCAAAAGTACGACATCTGCTCAAGATAAACAAAAAAAAGAGTTTTGAAACTCTTTTTTTGTGTAATTTTAGAGTTTTTAAACTCTTTTTTTAAAAGATTTAGACGTTCCCATTCTCTTTTTAGCCGTTGCGCTTGAGTAAGTCTGTCCGTTCTATTTATGCGTTGCTATACTGCTACGCGAGTCTATTGTATCAATTTGCCTTGCAGGTCGTACATTCTGCCGTCCGGCATCTGAATATACATTGTGCCGCCAATGAGGACTTTGCGGATTATCCCTTCCGGATTTACAGATGAAGAAGTCGTTTCATTTATCTCATCGATAGCCGTAGGTAGTTCCGACGCGGGATGGATATTAATGAAATCTTTCCAACCGTATGCTTCTGCATAAGCCTCTACGCTGCCGTCCGGCACATAAAGCGGAATGGATTTGTCCAAACTCTCAAACGCTTTTTCATCACATACAGGCGGTGTTATTGCCTCCGATGTAATAGATGTTAAGCCGGTACAGTTGCTGAAAGCAAAATTCCCAATCTCTGTTATTTTTGACGGGATAGTAAGAGAAGTCAAACTGCTGCAATCATAGAAAGTTCCATACTCTATGCTTGTTACATTAGTAGGAATCTCAATGGAAGTCAAACTACTGCACCCCATAAAAGCACTATACCCAATGCTTTTGACATGATTAGGAATCGTTATTGATACCAAACTATTGCAAAAAGCGAAAGCACCATTTCCAATACTTGTGACACTATTGGGGATTTCCATAGAAGTCAGTCCGCTACATCCGCCGAAAGCATTCTCTCCAATACTTGTGACACTATGGGGAATAGTAACTGAAGTCAGACCGCTGCAAACTAGAAAAACTTCATTTGCGATGCTGGTGATACTATTGGGAATCTCAATAGAGGTCAAACCACGGCAACCTTCGAAAGCACGCTCCCCTATACTGGTGACACTACTGGGTATTTCTATGGAGGTCAGACCGCTGCATCCAGCGAAAGCACTGTTCTCAATACTTGTAACACCATTGGGTATCTCTATGGAAGAAGTCCAACTGCTGCAACCACTGAAAGCATATTCTCCGATGCTTGTAACGTTGTCCGGGATATTAACTGAGGTTAAACTACTGCAATCGGAGAAAGCATAGTCTCCAATACTCATAACACTATTTGGAATGGTGATAGATGTTAAACTCTCACAATAATAGAAAGCATAATTTCCTATGCTTGTGATGTTATTAGGTAATGCAATTGAAGTCAAACTATGACATTCTTGAAATATTCCGTCTTCAATACTTGCAACACTATTGGGAATCTCAATAGATGTCAAACTGCCACATCCTTCGAATGCAGCACCTCCAATGTATGTTACACTATTAGGTATTTCTATTGAAGTCATACTAAAACAACTACGAAAAGCCCCCCATCCAATACCTGTGACACTATTGGGAATGGTTACGGAAGTCAATCTACTGCAACCGGAGAAAGTCACCAAACCGATGCTTGTAACGCTGTTGGGAATCTCTACAGAGGTCAGACTGCTGCACCCCATAAATGCACCAATTCCAATATAGGTTATTCCTTCTTCTATCTTTAAGGTTTTGAGAGCAGATTGATGAGGCATCCAAGGAGCATTGGATATATAATTGTCATTTTCATAATCATACTCTATGTCGTCATAGTCAGTCATTGCTCCCGTGCCGGAGATAGTGAGGGTGCCTGTTTCGACGTCAAGCGTCCATGTGAGGTTTTCGCCACACGTGCCGCTGTAGGTCTCGGCATACATACGCAGGGGTGTCAGACAGACAATTGCTGTCATAAAGAAAGTTAATAGTTTGTTTTTCATACACTTTGCACTTTTTTAATGTTGGGTGCACAACGTTAAATGATTAGAATTGGTTTTTATTATATGACCTATATGTCATATTTTGCTTTTCGTCGGTTTATATCTTGTATCCCATCTGTTAATATCTGTAGGTCGGGATAAGTAACTGGTACTTTTCAGAAAAAACTATTTTTAATTACGTTCTGATTGCTCAACAACCATTCGGAGTCGATTGTGTACAAACATAAAAAGAGCGTGCGCTTTCGTTCGCTTCATTTGATTCGTTGAGGTCTTCGACTACCTTAGTAATTCAAATTTACGCACAGAAAACTCACGCTAATATAATTACGTGAGCGTGCATAAACCGTAACTTGAATTACTAAAATCCCTTTCGGGAAGATTCATGAAAAGTGTCGAAGTTTTCAACGAATCAAGTTTGGCTTATAACGCTATAAAATATGTCGGTTGCATCGTATGCCGATGCGGAGGATTATTCTTTCTTCTCTATATTCTTTCTATTTAGTTTATAGTAACGTATATCAATCGTTCTTCACTACGTCAGTAAAATCAGACCAGTCTTCTACACGATAGCCGCGTATGTCACGAACTGACTTACGAAACCAATCGATTTTTTTTAGTGTTTCCAAAGCTCGAAACAACTTACTTAAGTCATTGCTATCTATAAGATACGTACTGCCTTGAATCCAATAGAAACCATTGTCCTGTAGTATGTTTTTTATTTCGTAATAGGCTGAATTATATGGTTCGCCATAGGATTGACGTAAGTCAGCAATGCTCATATCAAAACTAATAGCAAACATAATCAAAGAGCATATTTGAATTTGTATTCTCTGTCAAAGAAGATGTTTCCATCATCCGTTTGAGCAGAAATGACTACGCCTACAAAGGGATTGTTCTCTACATCAATCACTTTACCTTCCACCCAATCCTTTTGGTGGGTAACATCAGGCGAAATAAAAACTTTATCTCCACGCGCCATAATAATACGAAGTTAATTGTTAGTTTCAATAGTATGTTATCGAACGGCAAAGGTACTATAATCGGTTGGAAATATCCAAATCCTTTGTAAAGATTTAATGAACAAGTTTGAGGATTTCCTCGGCTATGCGCTTTGCCGAATCGGGTTGGGCAAGGGTGAGGATGTTTTTCTGCAATTCGGCGCATTGTTCTTTGTTTTCCAAGAGGCGGAGAGCGGTGGGAACAAGGCGCAGGCGGGCATCGGCATCTTTGACCAAGAGGGCGGCATCCTGCTTGACGAGTGCCATTGCGTTGTGGGTCTGATGGTCTTCCGCCACGTTGGGTGAGGGCACAAGGATAGATGCTTTGCCCAACAGACACAACTCGGAAATAGAGGACGCACCGGCACGCGAGATGACTACCGTAGCGAGGGCATAGGAGTCGGGCATATTGTTAAGAAACGCCGTTACTACCAATCTTTTAGAAATAGATTGTACAGAGGATGATGATAGTTGGCGGACTTGTTCGGCACATTTGTCGTAATACGCCTTGCCGGTTTGCCAGATGACTTGTACGCCGGCATTGAGCAGTTGGTCCAGTCCTTGGAGGATGCTCTCGTTGATGGTTCGTGCGCCGAGGCTGCCGCCGATGATGAGCAAAGTGGGTGTATCGGGAGTGAATTGCACGCCGAAATGCTCATTGAAGAACGTGCAAGCCTTTTCAGCCGAGCCTTGTGTGAGGTTGGCACGGACGGGATTGCCGGTAAGGATAATCTTGTCCGCAGGGAAGAAACGTTCCATATCGGGGTATGCCACGCATATCTTCCGGGCATCATTGCGCAGCAGTTTGTTGGTAACACCTGCAAAGCCGTTTTGCTCTTGCAGCAGTACGGGTACACCTGCCCATGCGGCGGCTTTCATAGCTGCACCGCTGGCATAGCCGCCTACTCCGATGGCGACATCGGGTTGGAAATCGCGCACGATACGCCTTGCCTGCTTCAGGGAACGGGCGAGGTCGATGAGTACGGAGACGTTCTTCCACGGCTGCGAACGGTTGAAGCCCCGGATGGGGAGTCCGACAATGTCATATCCCGCTTCGGGGACACGCTCCATCTCCATACGTCCGAGAGCACCTACGAAGAGGATTTGTGCGTCTTTGTCCGCCTCGCGCAAGGCGTTGGCTATACTGACTGCGGGGAAGATGTGTCCGCCTGTTCCGCCGCCGGAAATAAGGTATTTCATAGTTTTGTCGGTTTTATGCTTTTGAATGGTGAAATATTACGTTTATGTAACGTATATCTATCGTGTATCTATCGTATATGTATCGTGTTTGTATCGTTTTAGTCCGCGGGAAGTACGGGGGCGGGTCAGAGCATTGTATAGGGCGGGTCAGAGTTTGATTTCGGGGGCATCCTGTTCGCTTTCGAGTGCGGAGGATTCTTGTCGGGCGCGCATCTGTTCCTGCTCGCGGCTGACACCCATAATCATACCGAAATAGAGGCTGGTGACGATGGCACTGGTGCCGCCGTGGGAAATCATCGGCAGGGGTTGTCCGGTGACGGGTCCCAAGCCGACAGAGACAGCCATTGAGACGAAAGCCTGGCAGGTAATCATCAGTGCAAGCCCCATGACGGTGAGCATAGCCCGCTGGTCGCCGGAGAACTTGGTGGAAGCAAAGCAGGCACGGAAGAGGATGGCGAGGTAAATGAAGATAAGGAAGAGCGCGCCGATGATGCCGGACTCTTCAACGATGATGGCAAATATATAGTCTTCGTATGCGAGTGGCAGATAATCGCGCTCCTGGCTGTTGCCCGGTCCGACCCCGAAGGGTGTTTTGCCCCCGCGCATAACGGCGACCTTGGCGATGGAGCGCTGGCGGTTCTCGTCGGTGAGTTTGAATTCGGCATGGTCAGGTTTCTGTTTTTCGGCAACGAAATCGTCCACACGTCTCGCCCAAACAGTAATGCGCTTGAATATGCCCGTAGCTTTTCTGCCGGGACGAACATAGCCGAACTCGCCTATCATATAAACCGCTACACCGGCGGCAAGGGCAACGGCTGCCACAATGAGAATCTTCTTCCACGGCACACGCGCCAGTATCCACATCAGGAAGACGATACCCGCCAAAAGAACGGCGGTGGAAAGATTGCTGACCATAATAGGGAAACAGGTAACCACGGTCAGAGCGAGTGTCCAAAGAAAATAGCGGTGTTTTTCTTCTTCCGTAGTGCCTTTGGTAAGCAGGTCGGCGACAACGACTAACAGTCCGAGTTTGGCTAATTCGGCGGGCTGGAAAGTGACACCTAATTTAATCCATCGAGTAGCCCCGTTGATGGTTACGGCAAACGGATTGCCTTTCCACAAGAGCGAATAGACCAAGATGAGCGCAACGGCGAAAATAAGGTAACCGACCAAGGTCATAAACCGCGTTGGCAGGAACTGCACGCCATACGCCAAAGCACAGCCGAGAGATAGGAATAGAATCTGCCGCGTTATGGGACCGATAATGGGATTACCCTCGACGAAGACGAGCGAACTGGTAGCAGAAAAAAGTGCTACCACCGCCACCGCAATGAGGGCGAAATAGAGAACCCAGAACGTGCGGTCCACATAAGGATGTTTTTTCAGTTCGAACTTCACGGTCGGCTTATATTAAAGGTGTCTGACGGCGTTCATAAATTGGTCGCCCCGGTCTTCATAGGAGTTGAAGAGGTCGAAACTGGCGCAACAGGGCGATAGGAGTACGGTGTCGCCATCTCGTGCTGCATCGGCACAGGTGAGGACGGCATCGTGGAGGTTATGGGTGCTGAAGAAGCGTTTGGGGGCATTCGGTTGTTCGTTGCCATTGACATAGCCCAACTTGCTGAAATGTTCCTCCAACTTCTCGTTATGCAAGCCCATAAAGACGAGGGTGTGGCACTTGTCAAGCACTAATGAGTCAATCTCGGAGTAGTCGTTTCCCTTGTCTTTGCCGCCGAGGATGAGAACCGTGGGTGTGGTCATGGCTTCGAGAGCGTACCAACAGGAATTGACGTTGGTAGCCTTGCTGTCGTTGATATAACGCACGCCCTTGACGGTAGCCACATACTGAAGGCGATGGGGTACACCGGCGAAACAGCGCAGGGACTCGCGGATGGTATCGTTCTTGATGTCAAGCAGTTGGGCAGCGATGGAGGCAGCCATGGAGTTGAGTTGATTATGCTTGCCTTGCAGTGCCAACTGCTCCAAAGGAATCTCCAAGGGCTGCACCTCTTTCTTCGCCGCCACCACGAGGTGTTCGCCATCGGTAAATGCCACATTATGTTTCTCTTTGCTGCCAAACGGATAGAGCGTGGCACGGGGCCGGATACGGGCTATCTCGCGGTCAATGACAGGATCCTCACTCCAGTAGATGAACGCATCGCGCTCGGTCTGATTGCGGGTGATGCGGAACTTGGCATTGACATAGTTCTGAAACTCAAAATCATAGCGGTCGAGGTGGTCGGGCGTGATATTGAGCAGAATGGCTATGTCGGCACGGAAGTCGTACATATTGTCCAACTGGAAGGAGGACAACTCGATGACATAGTAGGCATGGTCTTCCCGCGCCACTTGAAGCGCCAACGAATTGCCTATATTCCCTGCCAAACCGACATCCAACCCTGCGCGGCGAAGCATATCGTAGATGAGGGATGTGGTGGTGGTCTTGCCGTTGGAGCCGGTGATGCAAATCATCTTGGCATCGGTATAACGCGCCGCAAACTCGATTTCGGAGATGACGGGGACACCCTTGTCACGCAATGCAACGATAAGCGGTGCTGTCTCCGGGATACCGGGGCTCTTGATGACCTCGTCGGCAGCAAGAACCTTGTCTTCGGTATGCCCGTTCTCTTCCCACAGGATGTGATGGGTGTCCAAAAGGGCTTTGTAGGCAGGCTTGATGCTTCCCGAGTCGGAAACAAAGACGCGCATACCTTTCGCTTGCGCTAAGATGGCAGCACCCGTACCGCTTTCGCCTGCACCTAAAACGACTATCTGTTTTGTATCCATAGTTATGCCGGAATTATCTTATCTTCAAGGTCAAGATGGCAAACGCCGCTAAAAGGAGTGTGACGATGCAGAAACGCAGCACGATCTTCGTCTCGTGGTGCAACTCCTTCGAGCCGCGCAAACGTATCTGACAGGTAGGGTCAATCTTGAGAACCTGCTCCACGGAGGTGCGGTAATGGTCGTGAAGGGGTGTGCGCTTCCATATACGGACGTGTTTGCCGCGCTTCTTATAGAACTTATAGACCTGTGTCTGAACAATCACGCTCACGCTCTCCATCAAGAACACACCGCAGATAACGGGCAACAGCAACTCCTTGTGCATAATCACGGCACTCACGCCGATGATACCGCCGATGGTCAGGCTGCCCGTATCGCCCATAAAAATCTGCGCCGGAAAACCGTTCCACCACAGGAAGCCGACCAATGCTCCCACGAAAGCCGCCAAAAAGACAACCAACTCCTCGCTGCCGGGGATGTACATCACGTCAAAATAGTCGGCAAAAACGTAGTTACCGCTCACGTAGGCAAGGACGATGAGTGCCACGCCTATCAGTGCCGAATTGCCCGCACACATACCGTCCATACCATCGTTCAGATTGGCTCCGTTGCTCACTGCCGCCACTACTAAAACGGTCAGCAGCACAAAGAATATCCATCCCGCACGGTACATATTCTCTTCCCCGAGCCATTTGAAGAGGTCGGCGTAGTTGAGGTTATGCGCTTTGACGAAAGGAATGGTGGTACGGGTGGACTTGACAGCAGGGGTCTTTTCCACATAGGTGATGTTATTTTCCACGCGGGTCGTTACCGTCTCGTTCATCACGGCTGCAGGGCTGTAGCGGAGTGTCAGACCGATAATGAGTCCGAGCGTCACTTGTCCTGCTATCTTGACCCAGCCGTTCAGACCGTCTTTGTTGTGGCGGAAAGTCTTGATATAGTCATCCGCAAAACCCAACGCACCGAGGATAACGGTGGTGATGAGCATCATCAACATATAGATATTGCTCAGTTTGCCGAACAGCAGCACGCCTGACAGGATACCTGCAATGATTACCAAGCCTCCCATAGTCGGCACACCTTTCTTGCCGACATTGAACGGATCTAATTTCTCGTCTCGCTGTGTCTCGGAGATATGTTTGCGGCGCATCAGCGCGATGAACGACTTGCCTAACCATAAACTGCAAGCCAATCCGATTAAGCCCGCCATAATAGCGCGGAACGAGATATAGGTCATCAGTCGCGCTCCGGGGAACGCACCGAGGCTGTTAAAGAGTTCGTATAGCATAGTTTAGATGTATTTCATCACTTCTTCGTGGTCGTCAAAATGGTGCTTGACACCCCGTATGATTTGATAATCCTCGTGCCCCTTGCCCGCGATGAGAATCACATCCTTATCGCCTGCCAATGTGCATGCCGTCTGAATAGCGGCAGCGCGGTCTTCAATAATCAGTGTCTGACGCAGTTCGTCCTCGGTCAGTCCTGCCGCCATATCTTTCAGTATATCAAGCGGATTCTCGTCACGCGGGTTGTCGCTGGTGAGAATGAGTTGGTCGCTGCCCTGTTTGGCTATTTGCGCCATCTGCGGGCGTTTGCCCTTGTCGCGATTACCGCCGCAGCCGACTACGGTAATCAGTTTGCCTTTGCGGATCTCATTGATGGTGCGTATCACGTTGTCCACCGCATCGGGCGTATGCGCATAGTCCACCACCGCCGTCCAGCCTTTACTGCTATGAATCGCTTCGAATCGGCCGTTAACCGGCTGCAAGAGCGAGAGGATACGCAGTGTCTCGTCCTTGTCAAAGCCCAAACAAACAGCAGCCCCATAAATACAGAGCAGGTTCTGCAGGTTGAAGCGTCCCACTAACCGAACCATCACTTCCTTGTTGTTGATCATCAGCAGCATACCGTCCAAGCCCTCCTCAAGGATAATGCCTTTGAAGTCGGCGAGGGCGCGTGTGGAATAGGTATAAACGTGTGCCTTGCAGTTCTGTACCATCACCATTCCGTTCTTGTCGTCCTTGTTGGTGAGCGCAAAAGCCTCTTTCTTAAGCGAGTCAAACAGCCTTTTCTTCGTATCGCGGTAATTATCAAAAGTCTTGTGGTAGTCAAGGTGGTCGCGGGTGAGGTTGGTGAACAAAGCCCCGTCAAAGTCTAATCCTGCAATGCGTTCCTGCGCAATAGCGTGAGAAGAAACCTCCATAAAAGCGTACTCACAGCCTCTCTCCGCCATCTGCGCGAGCAACCGGTTCAGTTCCAATGCATCGGGCGTGGTATGGGTGGCAGGTACTGCCTCCTCACCCACGTAATTCACTACTGTAGAAAGCAAACCGGCTTTCTTACCGAACTTTCGCACGAGTTGATAGAGCAACGTGGCGATGGTCGTTTTCCCGTTCGTCCCCGTTACGCCCACCAGCGTCAGCCGCCGGCTCGGACAGCCGTACCAGCGCGATGCCAACAGACCTAATGCCTTGTCCGAACTTGCCACTTGGATGACCGTCGCACTGCCTGCCTCAAAGCCTTCCACACGCTCACACACGATGGCGGCGGCACCTTTGTCAATACACGACTGGATAAACTGATGCCCGTCCACACTCGTTCCGCATTGAGCCACAAACAGATAACCCTGTTCCACTTTCCGTGAGTCAAAGGCAATGCCCGTTATCTCCTTTTCCTCATCCCCTATTACCTGCAAGGGCTGCAAGTCTTGTATCAATTCGCTTATTTTCATATCTTTATCTTGTTTTGGTCCACACTTTTTGTCCGTTTTTCAGCACATACACCCCGGCGTATGCCATCGTCTTTTCGGCAATCTCTCTTACCACCCGTCCGCAATCCCATCCTGCATCGTAGGCGTGGTAGTTATGCGGATGGTTAATCATACAGATGCACGTATATTCGGGGTTCTCTTCCGGAAAGTAACCGACAAACGTGATACGGTGCTTATCGCTTGTGTATCTGCCGTTCTGCATCAGTTGTGCCGTACCTGTTTTGCCTGCTATGTGAACGAGGTCGCTTTGTGCTTTGTAGCCCACTATCTTGCCTGCCCAGTGCCGGACTGATGCCGTACCGAGGTTATTGTCCCACACCACATCATGCAGTGCCGTCCGCACTTCTTTCAGGGCTGTCGGACTGGATATATGCGAGTGCATCGTTTCCGTCTTGAACCGCTCTTCCACTTCGCCGTTTCGCTCAATGCGCTTCACGAGCATCGGCTGAACCATTCGGCCGTCATTGGCAATGGCGTTGTAGCACGTCACCAACTGCAACGGACTGAGTTCCACCGAATAACCATAAGCCATCTTGCTCAGCGTCGCCTTGTCTTTGGGTACATCGATACGCGGTGTTTCCGTACCCGGAATGGGTATCTTGATGGAGTCGCACACGCCCATACTGCGCAGTTTGTTGACGAAACGCTCCGCCTTATGCTCGTATGAGCCTGTTACCATCTTGGCGAAGGCGATATTGCTTGATACGGCAAGTGCGCTACGGAGCGTATAGACCGTGTCCTTGGGGTGCGAGTCGGTATGGCTCACGCCGTTGTACTCCCACGGCTTGGCAGTAACGCGAATCGAGTCATAGAGGTCCATCTTGCTGTCGTCTAACACCGCTAACAGCGCAAGCGTCTTGAACGTTGAGCCGGGTTCAACGCGCTGCACGGCGTGGTTCTCTTTCTCCACGTACCGGCCTTCTTCCGTGCGGTCGAGGTTGCATATCGCTTTTATCTCGCCCGTCCGCGTCTCCATCATTATGCAGCAGCCCCAGTCCGCCTCCGTGATATTGAGACGGGAGCGTAGTGCCGTCTCGCATATATCCATCAGCTCCGCATCCAATGTTGTAACGATATTGCAGCCGTCCTCCGCCTCTATCACCGGCACATCGTCCAGCCTGCCTGCCACTTTCTGACGGACGGAAAGTCCTTCCTTGCCGTGCAGGTAACTCTCCATACTCTTCTCTAATCCTGCATACCCGATACCGCTTTCCTGGTAGATATTGCCTATCGTCCGGCTGCCCAGACTGCCGTAGGGCTTGCTCCTCAGGTGCTGGTTCTCATATTGGAAGCCGCTCTTATAGTAACCTCGCTTGACAAGCGGCAACTGCTCAATCTGCTTCTTCTCGATGTAATTGACGCGACGGGGAGTAACCTTGACGACACGCTGCCTGTTGTTCTTGGCATAAAAGGCGCGCTTCATCCGCTCGCGGTAATACTGCGGGGTCGTATCTTTGAGGATGGCACTCAACCCATCGGCTATCGAATCCACATACTTATGGAAGAGCGTATCGCCCCCGAGATGCAACGCCTCCACGCGCGTGTCCATATAGACGTAGTATTGCGGCACGCTGCTCGCCAACACATTGCCGTGGCAGTCCAGTATATTGCCTCTGTTCGGACGGATAACGATGTCTGTCTTGACCTGCGACTGCTCAATGGGTTGCCACAGGTCGCGCTCGGACTTCGCGTTCTGCACGTACAGAATCTGCACAATCACACAGACAAACCCCACTACGATTAGCAGGAATATCGCCGCAAAACGCAATATCGTATGGGTCTGTTGCTCCGACATATTATCAGATTCTATTCAAAGACATTATAATCTCTACTCTATCCTCACCGCCGGTATCTTGTTCGTTTGTAGGCGGCTGCCGCGACTCTCTAATTCCTCCGCCACAGCGGACTGACGCGTCATATCCGTCAGCTCACCCTGCAGCGTCAGCAGTTCATATTCAGCGTCTTGAAGCTCGTCTTGCAAGTCGCCCAAGTACTTATGCTGTTGCTCCGCACGATAACCCGAATACACATACAGCAGCACCAGAACCAGTATCAGTCCGAGAAGTTTATATTGTTTCTTGAGCCAATCGCTCGAAAATATATTGCCGTTCAGTACATCTTGCAGTTTCATTGTGCGCTTCCTTTATGCGGTTCAACTTAGGTGATTCTTATGTGATTCGTATGTGATTCCTATGTTATTTGCCAGTGATTCCCGTACCTGCACCGAGCTTCTCCGCTACCCGCAACTTAGCACTTCTTGCCCGCGGATTATTCGCCACTTCCTCCTCGCTTGCCGTCAAGCCTTTCTCTATCAGATGGAAAGGCGTTCGGATATTGCCGTAAAAATCCTTCTCTATCTTCCCTTCCATATTCCCCGAACGCATAAAGTTCTTCACCAACCGGTCTTCCAACGAGTGATACGTCAGCACCGCCAACCGTCCGCTCGGAGCCAATAGCTGCAGCGCAGCCTCAAGCATATCGCGCAACGCACCCAGCTCATCGTTCACCTCTATACGCAACGCCTGAAAAACAAGCGTCAACTCTTTCTTTTGCAGGGTATTCAAGTTCTCTATGGCTACTTTTTTTCCAACAACGGCTTCCACTAACTCCTCCGTCGTCAGTATCGGACTCTGCTCGCGTTTCCTGACTATCCGCTTGGCTAACGGACGGGACTGCTTCAACTCGCCGTACATATATAGAACGCGCGCGAAGTCTTCCTCTGCATACGTGTTCACTATATCCGCCGCCGTCTTGCCGCCGTTCCTGTTCATACGCATATCCAACGGACCTTCAAAACGGAACGAAAACCCACGCTCCGCCGTATCGAAATGATGAAAACTGACCCCTAAATCCGCTAATACGCCGTCCGCTTTATCCACCCCGTAAAAATCCATCCACTGACTGAGATAGCGAAAATCACTGTGTACAAACGTAAAAACAGGCGCATCCGCACCGTCTTGGGCTTGGCGTATGACTTCGGGCGCATTGGCGTATGCATCTATATCGCGGTCGAAAGCAAACAGCCGTCCGCCCTTGCCCAAGCGGCTCAACACCGCACCGCTGTGTCCGCCGCCGCCGAAAGTAACATCCACATACGTCCCATCCGGGCGTATGTTCAGGCTCTCTATCGTCTCACGGAGCATTGCAGGTATGTGATAAACTTCATTCACTCTCTTTCAACTATCAACTATCAACTCATTCACGGTTCTGTCTCGCTGCTTGTATTTTTTCCCGTATTCGGTCAGCCAAAGCCTTTTGTCCCATACTCTTTTGCGCGTATGCCTCCGGTGCCCACAGCGCGAAGCGGTCTAACATCCCCACAAACAACACATCCTGCTTGGCACCAATCAGTTGCAAATTCTGCTTCGTTATCAGCACCCTACCCTGCGCATCCGTCTCCATAATCTCCGCGTCTGACATAAACTGCATCAGCAGCATCTGATCTTCGCCGCTCCATTCATCCAAAGCGCTCCGCAAGTCATTCACTTTCCTGTTCCATACCGGCTCGGGATAGAAGATAAGGCACTCATTATCCGTGTCCCGACGCATAATGATTCGCTGCGACTCCATCTCCTTCAGCACACGACGATAAGCCGCCGGAACGAATATCCGACCTTTCTCGTCCGTCTTGCTCTGAACCTGACCTATGAATGTATTGCTCAATATCATCGACATTTCTCTTAAAAAACTTTCTACTTTCCGCTTTTCTCTTTTGTCTTTCCGCTTTTTTCTTTTGTCTTTCTACTTTCCGCTTTTATCTCTTGTCTTTCCGCTTTCGACTCTCATTAAAAAACGCCGCAAAGGTAATGCAAATATTTATATTACCCCACATTCCCCCACAAAAAATTTTTCTACACCGTTTTCAACACGTTTTATACATTTATTAGAATCACCACTCTACTTATTATCTGTTACTTATACAACTTTTCAACAAAATGGAGCAAGGTGGGGCAAAAATCACGCTTTTTCTCTCCGCCGCGCCCCTTCAAATCATTCTTTTCCGCGATTTTTCTTGCATTTGTCCGAAAAAAGCAGAACCTTTGCAGCCGAAAAGCAGCCAATAAACATTAGTGATTCTTTAGTGATTCATTAGTGATTAGTTAGATATACGTTAGTGACTAAGCACTTCACACCGAAAGAACAGACTGCTAACACCCATGTAATTAACACGTTAACACCACCTCAATATGGCTAAAGTCAACCTTACCCACCCTTTTGCCGAGATTCACGGTTCCATCGGCAAGGACAAGATTATCAATCGTCAGAAAAAGTACCGCGACGAACGCGGTCGGGTCATTCACGAAGGCATCCAAGAAGCCTATACCGTCAAGCATCCGCGCGACTACAAGAAGAACCCGCCCAAAGGTGCCGAACTCACCAATTTCAACCGCTGGACGGAAGCCTGTCGCCGTGCTTCACAGATTCTCTTTGTCGCACGCCTTGACAAAGCCCCTGCCGACCAACAACCGCA
>JAFUVS010000013.1 GCA_017471175.1 Paludibacteraceae bacterium
AAATGCAAACTGAATGGTTGGGATATATGCTATTTCAAAGACCGTGGAAGCGAGTGCGATTTCTTGGTTTGCAAAGGTAATCAAGTGCAGCAATGCATACAAGTATCTTATGACATATCCTCAGAGAAAACGCGCAAGCGGGAACTAAAAGGACTGAAAACAGCGGCACAGATAACAGGCTGCAAGAACCTGCTTTTACTTACCGACCACGAATATGAGGATACCACATTTGAAGGGTTTGACATCCTGATCCGCCCTGTTCACGAGTGGCAGTAATTTTATCACGATTGCTGCGAGATATGCTAATAAAATTTTGATTTTCAAGTGAAATGAATTGTTTTTTTGCGTTGTTTTGTGAGTTGATTTGTGAGCTGCGTTGTGAGTTACTTTTTGCGTTTGCCTCTGTCTTTGCCTCTGCATTTCCGCCTAAATCGGAATATTTATTTGCCTATGTCAAAAAAATGTTGTAACTTTGCATTGCAATTTAGAAAGATACATTAGAATATGAATACAACACAGATTCCAACTTATCAAATAACCCCGAGTGATAAGTTATTTCGACAACTCATGGGTTACTATCCGGCAAAAGCAGGGGCTTCTTTTGAGTTGATAGCAACTGCAGTAACAAATATTTTACAAAAAGGAGAAAATGCTCAACACGACAAAAAGATAGAGGGATTAACTTCAGCTATACATCAAATTGATGGTGTCGTAGATGGTGTTGCTGTTGAGGCGAAGGATCATGCTGCCGGTCAAAAGATGCATGCTGTTGGTATTGGTGAAATTAGAAATTTTGAGGCCGCTATTTGCGATATAAAAGAAATAGGAGCAGGTAAATTTTGGACTTCCACTCGATTTACTATCGATGCCCAAAAATATGCGCATGGACTTTCTACGGATTATAATCAAAAATTAATCCAACTTTTTCAAAGTCGCCCTTCAACTGAAGAAGACAGGAAAGGAAGAATCGAAACAATTGTGATAAACATTACCTTATGTACTCCGAAAGATGAATATCAATTATGCATAAAATCAGCTTATGTTGATATTGTTAATTTTTTATCCCCCCAAGGGTATTTTCCAGTTTTATACGATAAAGATGGAAACCGAACCCGTACATTTGATGAGGCAATATGCAGAAAATATGGTTCTTTTAATGATGTGGAGGATGGCAAGATTAAGTCAGAAGATGAATGTGTAATAATAAGCAATCATTTGATTCCCATTGATGGTTTTGTCTTTAAACGTGAAATTATTAAAGAGGTTGAGAAAGTAGAGATTAAAAGTGAAGGTGAAGGTGAACCTGTTTTATTAGTGATATGCGAAGAAGAGAAAGTAAATAAGCTATTCACAGATAAAGAATTGGTAAGAGAGATTAACAGAGTGTTAACAAGGTAGAGATGATGTTTATTATATATATATTACAACATGTGCGGATATATGCAATATGATTATAAGATGAGAAGATATATGTGTTATTGTGAAAAATCATAAAAAATATGCAAAAAAATAGCAGAAAACTTGCCTATGTCAAAAAAATGTAGTAGCTTTGCAGGCTAATTTGGTAAAGTGTGTAAAATTATGTGGCAAACACTTCAAAACTCTCCAGTAGTTGTCGCGTTAGCACAATTGAAATTTAATGTCCCCAATTTTAAGATGGAGGATGTCGTAAAGCAGTGCGATGTTCAATTAAAACACACATTGCCGATACGTCGCAATAATATTCAGGTTGGATTGAATTTCGGTCGTACGGCTATCCCTCTTGGAGAATCTAAAGTAAGTGGTGTTTCTAATGCAGAAATAGGTAGCTATATCTACTATACTAAGTCACAGAAAATTAAGCTTGAAATTTCTAAAGACACCATCACTTTCATAGATGAGAATCCGTATTTAAGTTGGGAAAACTTCAAGAGTCAAGCAATAGATTATTTAAAGATATTATCTCCTGTGTTTGCAAATGCAGAAGTATCACGAATTTCTATTCGTTTTGTAAATCGCTTTACTCTTGACGATTTTACTAATCCTGAGGAGTATATTAATACCCTCATTACTTCTAAAGAAGGTGAAACTACATATCCTCTTAGCCAGTATGGATTCCGTTTGATGATGGATGTCCCTCAGACAGATATCTACACGATAGTTAATCATAATGTTGAAAATGCATCTCAAGGGAAGTATCTCTATACATTGGACATTGATGTGTTAGATAGACAAAAATTAGTGTTTGATATAGACACAATTTCTGATAGCCTTGAAAATCTCCGTAACATTAGGAATAAAATATTCTTTGATACAATTACCAATAAAACAATAGAGTTATGCAATTAACTCCTATAAAACAAGCTTTTAAGCCAATCACAATTGCAGCAGGAATGATTGCTGCTGTACCAACATTTGCATATTCGGATATTGATGCATATAATAATATCATCAATAGTGAAAAAACTATGCAATATATGCAACTAGTAGATACAAGAGAAACTGATTATTTTTCAGCAAAATTTCACTTTCAGTTGCATTTGCAACGCTGGGAGCAAAAAACAAAATTCCAGTCATCCGTATATCGAATAATTGGGGATGAAGACTTTAAGGCAATAGTTGGCATGGGGGAGGTCGCAACCCCTCTTATTCTCGCAGAAATACAGCAAAGGCCATCAACCTTAGTATGGGCTTTAAACTTTATCTATGGTAAAAAAATCTCGAATAATAGTAACCTTACTATTTCTGAGGCTTGCAAATTATGGATAAAAGAGCTGTCATAGCATCATTTCCCAATCTTGCAAATGATGATAAATTTGATATCACGAGTCCAGAAACTCCGGATTACAACTGCATAGCATGGGCATATCAGATGTATAATAATCGTTGGATGCAACCGCCCAAAGGAATGTATATCCCACAACTCGATGCGGTTACGTGGTGGCCAGATGGAGTAACAGAAGGAGTCGATATCTCATGTTTAGTGGAGGCTTTTGCTAAAAAGGGATTTGAAAAGTGTGATACATGGGAACATGAACAAGGATATGTAAAAGTGGCATTATATTACGATCCAAGTACAAACGAATGGACACATGCCGCACGAGAAAGTAGAATCAATAATTGTTGGATGAGTAAACTAGGTCCAAAAAATGATATACACCATGGTTCTCCTTATACGATAGAGGGAGACTTGTATGGGGAAGTATATTGTATAATGCGAATGGTAGATAAATAATTTCAGGTACCTCATTGTAGGCACTTTTTTATTTATCTATTTGCAACAAGGTGTTCTTATATCACTTCGTTTGAATGATTGTTGCACTTCGTTCACGGTTTTATCTTTTTTGCTTTTCCCCCCTTAATAAGGTGCTCTCTACGCTCGCGGGCTTGTTTAATTTTCGCTTCGCGTGATTAACCACCCGGAGCGCTCTTTTTCTTCCTTGATTTTCTGTTGTTCTTCGTCCAAATGGTAGGTATGGGTGTACCATTTACGGAATCCGTCGGGGTCGGTATAGCCCCAATGACAATAACGGTTGAACAACAAGGCTTTGAGTGAGAGATCTACACCGTCATACGGGTAGAATTCAGCTAATCCGTATATGTTGTAATCCTGAATCTGTCCGCTCCAGTCCGTACCTTCAAGGCTTTTATGATACCAGATGTCTTCGTATTTCCATGCTGTGCCGGAACATTCCAAGCGGTTAATTTCTTCTGCGGAAAGTCCCTGATATTCGGTGTGCATACATTCGGGCGGCGGAAGATGTGATTTGTCCACTTCGTGCGCCTCCAGTTCCTTCCAATATGGATTTTCGTCCTCGCCTTTGTAGAATCGGCAGGAAGCAAGCAAAGCTGCTCTTTTCTCACGGGCTTTAATCATCTTTGACAGTTTCCACGGACAGGCTTTGCGGAAAGCGGAAAGGACGTCGCGCATGTCTTTTGGCAGATAGGAAATGGCTTTCTTCTTCATCCATTCGGGAATACCCCAGATGGCTTCGGCTATACTGCCGACGATAGCGCCAAGAGTGTCTGCGTCCGCCCCGAGAGAGACGGATCGACGGATGGCGTCCTCAAAAGATGTACTTTGCAGAATAATCCAATAAGCGACAGGCACCGTGCCTTGACAGGTCTCGTCAAAACGGTTCTGCACTTCGTTGAGGGAGAAATCTATCCGGTAACCGAATGATTCTACGGCTCGTTTGAGTCCGTGCTCGTAAATAGTGTCGCGGTCTATGGTGTCAAAAGAAAAATGCAGTTGCAAGCAGTCATGAATCGCCGTGCAAACGGATTGTGCTCCTTTGATGCCTTCGGGATGGTTGTGCGTGCAAGCGGTGGCTCGTTCAACCACATACATCTGTCCGATAGCATTGAGCGAGAACCACGCAATAGGGCTGACGCGCATAGCCGCTCCGTTGCCGAAACTGTTGTAGGGTTGCGGGTTGGGGCTATGCACCCATTGGGCAAACGAGCCGCCATAACCGCCCATGGGATGCGGGTAACGATTGCACCAATCATGCAGGGACTCGCCGAAGTCACGGTCTTTGAGAAGGGCATCGGCTATGGCAATCGTGCAGATGGTGTCATCCGTAAAACTGCATTGAGGCGAGAACAACTCAAAGTTGTAATCGTTGGTCGGATTGAACTCAAAACGGCTGCCTACAATATCTCCTATAATGGCGCCTAACATCTTATTTGGTCAAGGATTGGTACATTTTGAATAGTTCGGCGACACACTCGGATTCGGTCATCTTGGTAGAGAAACCATAGGCAGCCATGACTGCACGGTCGTTCTCTTGGTGGGCTCGGCGGAGTTCGGGCGGCATGGTGACTTCATCGTAGAGGTCAGCCAAAGAGCAATCCGGATATTTGGCACGGGCATCCAAGATGGCTTGGGCGGTGCGGGTGATAAGGACCGTAGGGTCTTTAGGGTCAGTAGGGTCTTTAGGGACGGCAGGAATGTTCGGCCATGGGAAGTTGTTATAGACGATGTCTTTCGAATAACGGTACCGCATCTCCAGACGACCACAGACTACTCTCATCCAAGCCATGTGGACATTGGAAGTGAGAACACCGAAATGGTAGAGAGAGGCGTCTGTAATTGTAAACACAAGATTACTCGCTATGGTATTCTTATCCATGAAACCCATTGGGACATAGCGACGTTTTTCAGAAGAGACACTTGGAACTATGATAAATTCTTTACCAAGAGGTTGAGTTATTTGAGCAAATAATGTTGGTGTTTCTGCCATTTTACGTGTAGATGCCGCAGTACTTGCCAAACGCATTTCGCGAACACTATTAACACGTTGCAAAACAGTCGGGCATTGCCTAATCTCGGCAGGGCTTGCGCCTTGCAGCCACAAACAATAACGCTTCTTATTATTGATAAACTCGTGTGCACCTAGAAATAAATGTACCCATTTTGCAGCCAGTGGCTCTTTCTTCAGTAACTCATCCTTTTCTTCTTCGGAAAGGATAAATCCTCCACCGTCTCGTGGCATATTACCAAAGTTCATGGCAGGAGCATCGCAAAGAGGTGTTCCTCTATTCTCAATAAACACATCTGGTGCGTCACTTAGGTAGCCGTTGATATTCTTAACAGAGAGGGTTTGAGAATCAGATAAGAATAAGCGTTTGGAAGGAGTATCTACTTTTGAGAACCCAATTATAACACAATGCACATGTGCCTTAATATCAGCCTCGCTATCCCAACGGAAGGTTCGATAAGCAAAGTTAAAATGGATACCATGATCTTCAAAAAGTGGTTTCCAGAGAATAGCAACTTGTTCACCTTGCGTGATAGAGTTTGTACTTACAAAAGCCGCCTTTATAGAAGCGTTATTATCCATCATTTCTGCCGCTTTCTTATACCAAGCGCCGACGTAATCTAATTCTCCTATACCTTTTGTTTTCGCTTCAAATATGTCAAGCATGTCTTGCTTTTGTTCACGGCTCATTAGCATACCTCCTACAAACGGCGGATTGCCCATAATATAGTTGAGCTTTTCGGGCGCAATGACCTCGCTCCAATCCATGCGGAGGGCGTTGCCTTCGTGGATATAGGCGTTGGTTTTAAGGGGGAGGAAGTCAATGGGTCTGCCGGCAATGGCAGATGTTTCTTTGAGCGTCTGGCTCTCGGCTATCCAAAGGGCGGTCTTGGCGACCGTACAAGCAAAATCGTTGATCTCTATACCGTAGAACTGAGATATATTGACTTTGATGAGAATATCGAACGTGAGTACATTCTCTCCGCCGAACATGGCTTGTATCACTTTGTTCTCCAAACGACGGAGAGACAAGAATGTTTCCGTGAGGAAGTTACCACTACCGCAGGCTGGGTCGAAGAACGTGAGGGAAGCGAGTTTGTCTTGGAACGCCGCAAGGGCTTGTTTTTTCTTCGCGCTAACGCCCGAAGCACCAAACGAAGAGAGAATAGAATCAAACTCGGCTTTGAGGTCGTCCAAGAAAAGCGGGTCAATGACCTTGTGGATGTTCTCAATAGAGGTGTAGTGCATACCACCCGAACGGCGTGTCTCGGGGTTGAGGGTCGATTCAAAGACTGCACCGAAGATAGTAGGCGAAATCTCCGACCAATCGAAATCGGCAGAAGCATCCTCCAAAAGGAGTTGCTTGAGTTCGTCGGTGAACTGCGGAATCTCTATCGTCTTATCCGAGAACAAACCACCGTTGACATAAGGGAAGGCTGCCAGATCGTCCTCCAAGTATTTATCTCGTTCGGCAAGCGGCGTATCGAGGACGGCAAAGAGATCCACCAGCGCACGGCGGAGTTTCTGCGCAGGATAAGCTTTGAGGTAGTCATGGAAAGAGGTGCGGCTGTTGAAAAGCCCTGCGTCCTCGGCATAGAGACAGAAGACCAGACGCACGCAGAGGATATTTAGTGAACGGAGCGTTTCGGGGTCATCGGCACCGTACTGCTCTATCAACTTATCATAGATGATACCGACCAGATTACCGGCTTTGACGGAGACTTCCATCTCCCGTTTCAGGTGCTCGTTTCCCTCGTCCACAAGGAACTGCAAACGGTAATACTCTTTTTCGAGGTCTTTGAGGAGAATTTTCTGCGGTTCACCATTCGGCTGCTCCATATCATAGACCCAGAACTCCGCGAAATTGCAGGTCACGATCCACCGTGGGCGTTGGCTGTACGGCAGTTCGGCAGCATAGCGCTTGGCTTGCTGGAAGGGGTTGAGCACAGAGCCGTCGGATTGCTTGATACCTTCGGCGAGGTTCTTGCCGAGCGACTTCTGCTCTATCATCACTTTGGTGGTCGGGATGAAGCCGTCGATGAAAGAGGTGTGGTCGAGCTTGACTTGGTGTTCGTAGATGATGAAAGTCTCGGGGTGCTCAATACCGAATACTTGGTTGAGGAGCGTGGTCCAGAAAATCTGGCTCTCGCCTTTCTCATAACCTTTGCCCTCCCAGTGGGCGGCAAAGTCGCGTGCGGCTTTCTGTTGTTGTATCGGGGTCATAATGAAATATATTCTTCTTTAATCAAAACAACATTCGGGGTTGAGGTCTTTTGGGCTGCGCCAGAAAAAGAATTACGGGTTACTACTTTTTCAAATCCGATGCAAAAGTACTGCTTTGGAGTGCAAAGATGTTGCACAGGTAGCAGAAAAATGGTTCAGTAGCAATATTATAGCCACATCGCCATATAAAGCGGCAGATAGGTAATGTCATCGACTTGTTTGTATTGTTTTTTATTCAGGACAACACTTCTTTCCACAAACTCCGATTGCTCATCCAGCACATTGTCCAATGCCGCATGTTGCTCGTAGTTATTGCCTGATTTAACTTCTATGATGGTCACTTTCTTATCCTCGCGAATTAGAAAATCCAGCTCATTGCGGCTTTTGCGGTCGTAATAGTGCAGGGTATGTCCATGCTTGTTCAACTCGACAGCTACGAAATTTTCCGTAAGCGCGCCCTCATTGATATCAATTTCTCCGTTAAGCACTTGCCATTGAATCTTGTCGCCCCACATAGCACACAACAAGCCGGTATCCAATAGATACACTTTGAAAAGATTGCGATTTTCATACTGTTCAAACGGCAGGTTAAGCGCGTGGGTATTATAGCAGAATAACGCCACGCCGGCATCTTCCAACCATTGTGCAGAGTCGCCGTACTTCTGCATATTGCCCGTCTTTTCCAAATCGCTTAATATAAATCGTTTATGCGATTTGCTCAGCTCTGCAGGAATAGCATCAAAGAATCGTTTGGCACGTGCTTTGTCCTTGCCGGCATACTTGGCAATATCCAGTCGGTAACTGTCAATAATCAAGCGTTGCTGCCGCAGGGTCTGCGAAAAATCGGGGTTGGACAAATAGGTTGTTACCACCTTCGGCATCCCACCAACGATGAGAAATGCGCGATAGTGCTTCATCAATTGTTCGTGCATGAAGCCATCCAAGGGTTTGTGTCCTTCGTATGCAGCACGTATTTGCGCTATTGCATCTTCACTCACGTTGTTTGCCCATAGCCATTCTTCAAAATCCAGTGGAAACATCTGAATCTGACTCTCATAGCCGACAGGGAAACTGCTTACTTCACCATAATTGATCCCCAAAAGCGATCCCGATTCGATATAGTCAAAGCGTCCGTCTTCTGCCAGAAACTTAATAGCTGTCCGTGCATTGGGACAGCTCTGTATCTCATCGAAAAACACCAGTGTCATGCCGGGAACAAAAGGCCCATATCCCATGGCACTTAGGCGCGAGATAATCGTTTGTGTATCTCTTGCTCCGGAAAAGGCCTCTTGTGCTTGCGGATCTTTCTCGAAGTTGATTTCTACAAAGTGCGTATAATTATCTTTCGCGAACGCTCGCACAATGGTCGTTTTACCGACCTGTCTGGCTCCTTTAATAAGCAGTGCCTCGTGGAAGTGGTTGTCCTTCCATTCTTCCAACTGGCTTATAATCTTACGTTTGAGCATATATTTAGTGTGTTATTGCAGTTGTATTTTATTATCCATAGTGCGTTATTGCACTAAATTTGCTGCAAAGATAGTATAAAATTTCGATATATGCAAATAATTATGCAATTATTTATACTTTGTAATAGGTCTTCTTAGCCCAAATAGGCACGATTACCTATAAAATTTATTTAGCGTCTTGACATGGTCGCGCATCATATCGCGAACGATAACCAGCATTGGACTCCATGTGGTTGAGATCGAGGAAGATATGATGACGACTGACGCGAGATATTCTTTGTGTAAACAACCGCTTCCACGCCTTTGTTCCGCTTATCCAACATGGTCAGCACGCTATCATCCACATAGTTATCAATCAGCACAATGCGTTTCTTGACTTCACGTATACGCTCGGCAACAAAAGTATAAGCGTCGAAAATCTGACCGTCATAGAAGATACCCTTCTCCGGCTTCTCCGAATTGTCATCCAAGCGACGGAAGACCTCTTCAATCTTCCTGTCTGTGTCTATCTGATGTGCATTTAGCGCCAACACGTTTTTCTCTATATTTTCCATGCGTTGGAACACCTGCGCGTGCGACCCAATAAAATGGCGCATCGCATTGAACGCGAGCATAATATGGATATTAGTGGCAATCGCCATCGGCGAACGGAGAACGCTACTAAGCATGGCTATCCCGTTTTCAGTAAAGGCGTAAGGTAACTTGCGAGCACCCATCTTTATAGAATTGGATATCACAATTTGTGATTTCCATTTTTCTTCTCCACTTGAGGTCACAATTTGTGACCTTAAAAATTCATCACTTGAGGTTGCAATTTGCGAGGACATGTCTTCATCGTAATTGGATATCGCAAATTGCGACTTGCAATTTTCAAACTCTTCCTTTGTAAGTTGGAACATAAAGTCCTCAGGAAAGCGTTCCATATTACGCCTTACCTGTTCGTTCAAACGTCGTGTTTCCACACCATACAAACGTGCCAAGTCGCGGTCAAGGATAACCTGTTTTCCACGGATGGTAAGGATGAGGTTTTCTATTTGCTCCACCGACAGAATGGCGGCTGCCTCTGCTTTTGCTATGTCGTTCTTTTTTGCCATATCTCAGTTTATCAGCGTGTAAAGATACTGCTTTTTTTGAGATATGCAAATTTTTAGGGGAGAAATATGCCGGAATAGGCAGATTTAAGGTTCTTCCGGGAAATCGAGAGAGCGAGTTATCGGGTTATCGAAAGAGGTGATGTGGTGTTAACGTGTTAATTACAGGGTGTTAGCAGTCTGTTCTTTCGGTGTGAAGTGCTTAGTCACTAACGTATAACTAAATAATCACTAATGAATCACTAAAGAATCACTAATGTTTAGTGGCTGCTTTTCGGTTGCAAAGGTACTGCTTTTTTCGGAGATATGCAAGAAAAATCGCGGAAAAGAATGATTGGCAAAGTTCAACTTGGAAGAGAAAAAAGAAAGAAAGTTTGTGCAATGCAAAAAACAGCCGTACCTTTGCCAACCTCTGCGGAGGGAATGTTATAACCTGCGGAGGGAATGCAATAAGGTATAGGAAGAGACGGCAATACAATTACCGTGTTTATATAAACGAGAAATAAAAACTATACGATATGGAATACAAGATACAGACAGTTGGTGTGCTCACCTCGGGGGGGGATGCACCGGGAATGAATGCAGCCGTTCGCGCCGTAACACGTGCGGCATTGTCGAACAACATACGCGTGAAAGCCATCTTCCGGGGCTACAAAGGTCTGATGGACGGCGAGGTAGCGGAGTTCAGCAGCCAAGACGTGAGCGGCATCATCCAACGCGGCGGCACGATCCTGAAGTCGGCTCGCAGCGAGGAGTTCAAGACGCCGGAAGGTCGCAAGCGCGCCTACGACACATTAGTGAAAGAAAAGATCGATGCGCTGATAGTCATCGGGGGTGACGGTACATTCACGGGGGGACGCACATTGGCACAAGAGTACAACGTACCCGTAATCGGCATCCCGGGTACGATAGACAACGACCTATGGGGAACGGATGCGACCATCGGCTACGACACGGCGTTGAACACGATAATGGACTGCGTGGATAAGTTGCGCGACACGGCTACGAGTCACGAGCGGGTGTTCTTGGTGGAAGTGATGGGTCGTGATGCCGGTTTTTTGACGCTGAACGCCGCCGTGGCAGCCGGAGCGGAAGCCGCCGTGATACCCGAACGCGCCACGGTATCCGAACAGATAGAGACCGCCATCGGACAAGGCAGGCGCAAATCGAAGAACAGCAGTATCGTGCTGGTACAAGAACACGCCGTGGAAGGCGGCGCGCTTGCCGTGCAACAGGAGATAGAGAAGTACCATCCCGAATACAATGTGCGGACGACTATTTTAGGTCACCTGCAACGCGGCGGCAGACCGTCAGCCAAAGACCGTATCCTTGCCTCGCGTATGGGTTGCGCAGCCATTCAAGCGTTGTTAGACGAGCAACGAAGCATCATGGTGGGCATACAGAACGATGAGATCGTCTATGTACCGCTCTCGAGAGCCATCCGCACAAAGAAAGATATTAAAGCCGATACTTGGCACGCGATGCAGATATTGAGTATATGATTCATTTTGAGTGCGATTATGAGGAGGGTTGCGCGCCGGAGATCTTAGAAGCCCTGACGCAAACTAACCTCGAACAGACGGTGGGCTATGGTCTTGACCCCTACTCGCAGGAAGCCAAGCAACGGATTGCCGACCTATGCGGGTTGACAGACCGTCAAGCGGGCGAGACACAGCGGGAAGCTCTATGGCGCGAGAAGGAGACGGCAGGTGCGGTACATCTTTTGGTAGGCGGAACACAGACTAATACCGTAGTTATCAATTACCTACTCCGCCCTCACCAAGGCGTGATAGCTGCCGACACGGGACACGTCAATGTCCACGAGACGGGTGCGATAGAGCATACGGGACACAAGGTGTTGGCGCTGCCTACCGCAGACGGCAAACTGACAGCCGGACAGGTACAAGACGCTATTCTGGGGCATCTCTATGACCCGAATATAGAGCATACGATACAGCCCGGGATGGTGTATTTGAGTTACCCCACCGAGACAGGTCTGCTCTACACGAAAGGCGAGTTGGAGGGCATCTCTGCCATCTGTCGGCAGTATCGTGTACCTCTCTACGTGGACGGCGCGCGGATAGGCTACGGACTGATGTCGCCGCAAGCCGACCTGACGCTGCGCGATATAGCCGAGCTGACCGACCTCTTCTATATCGGCGGCACGAAGCAAGGTGCACTGTTCGGGGAGGCGTTGGTCATCTGTAATCCGCTGTATCGTAAGGATTTCCGTTACTTTATCAAGCAAGGCGGCGGTATGCTCGCGAAAGGTAGGCTGTTGGGGCTGCAGTTCCTGACGCTATTCAAGGATGACCTCTATTGGCAATTAGCGCGACATGCCGTTACGCAGGCTTTGCGGATACGTGAGGCATTGGTAGCGAAGGGCTATCCGCTGTATATGGACAGCTATACCAATCAGCAGTTTACCGTATTGAGCAACGAGCAATTGGAGCGGCTGCAAGAGCGGTTCTTGCTGTCAGTGATAGAGCGCACGGATGCCGACCACACGGCGGTGAGGATATGCACGAGTTGGGCGACGAAGGCGGAAAACGTATCGTTGCTGATTGAAGCATTATAACGACTGTGGGACTTTGCTATCTGAAAGTTTCATTTTTCACTTTTCGCGGTGTTTAATTGGTCACGCGGTGCAAATCCGGTACTTTTGTGCGCTCAAATGTAGCAGAGCATTCTATTACAACCGGGAGGCAACAAGAAATGGATGAAGTAATCGAAGAAGTCATTACCCCCCTCACAAACAATGTGTTAGTAAGGGGGGGGGTAAAACGCTTAAAATCAATATATTACAATCGCTTTCAGGTAAAAGCGAGATTTGTTAAGATGGATAAAAGTGTATGTAGTACGCTGGTTCCGTCTTTTTTTTGTGTGCTTATTGTGGTTGCGGATACAGGATATCTGTTTAACAATGTCAGTTTGAATAGATGATAAAGAAAATAGGGATCATATTATGGTTTGTATGTTTGTCTGTGGTTGCGTTTGCTCAATCAGATTCTTTGTCGGTGACGGAAGAGAATACCTTGCCGGGTTTCAACGATACGATAGACAGGACCGCTGACGATTTCATATCTGCGAGCCTTGTGATAGCCGAGCCTGGAGAGGTACTGTATAGCGTTCTCGGTCATGCCGCCTTGCACATGCAATGTCCTTACTATCATCTCGATTGCGTTTTCAGTTACGAAAGTGAAGGAGTGCAAGGCAAAGTGCTCCGTTTCCTGCTTGGCGACCTGAAGATGGGAATGGAAGCGATGCCATTGGACGACTATTTATCGCTGTATCAAGAAGAAGGCAGGGGCGTAAGAGAATACCCGCTCAACCTGCCTGCAGAAGTAAAGTCGGAGCTATGGCGTATGTGCGATGAGCTGGTAGATGAAGGCATCTATCTGCCATACGACTACATCAAACGCGGATGCGCCGTATCTATCGTGCATAGCGTAGATAACGCCATCCGCTCTGCTAATAAGATATATGGCACCCACTACCAAATAACCTATCCGGATTGGGGCGAGCCCTTTGACAGAACACTTAGAGAGATTTTCTATGATAATGCACCACACGGATGGAGTTTATTCTATTGTATGACACTTGTCGGCGGACAAGTTGACAACCCTGACCTGCCTAAAAAAGAGAAACTTATAGCACCAAAAGAACTTGTCCAGACATGGCAACAGGCAACCATCGCCGGCAAGCCTATAATAAGCGATGGAAGGGAGTTGCTGCCAAATGTAAATGAGTATAAAGGCGACAAGTTCACTCCGCTTCATGCCTCACTGATTTTATTGTTATTAGCTATTTTCGGCCTGTTCTGGAAGCGTGAGTACATCAGTTGGTTGCTGTTGGCACTGCAAACGGCTTTAGGCTGCCTGATGGTGTGGCTGCTCTTTTCGCCCCTGCCCGGGTCGGAATGGAGTTGGCTTATCATCCCCTTCAATCCTCTACCTGCCATCTTTTGGAAATGGCGTGATAAATGGGGGATATATTATGCTGCGCTGGTTCTTGCATGGAGCATTGGTATGCTTTGTGCACCGCATCGGTTAGTGGAATATGCGCATATCGTATGGGCTATAGCGTTTGCGTTAGTGGCTATGAAACCGTGGATACATTCTTTAATAAAGAGCATCATCAACGCCAATAAAATTGACTAAATATAAAGATTTTATAAATACAAAGATTTTACGATGAAAAAGATTTTTAATTTATTCGTTAAATTTGCAGTAGTATTTGTTGTATTTACTACATTATCAAGCAACTTATGGGCGGGTAGTAGTAATTATGCCCGAGGAAACGCTATTAAGTCATCTTCATCTGCTGACAATAGTGGAAAGGTGTATGTCAATTGTACGTCGGCAGGAGGAACACAGCCTGCTACCCCTGCTTCAAACAACAGTGGTTGGAAAACAAGTACCTCAAAAACTTCGGAAGATGCTGCCAAAACGAGTTTCGATTTTTATTTTTACTCATTGCCGTCTTCAGGTTATGCACTTGAGGGATGGTCAGAGACGGATGGAGCATCTGACTATTCTACATCATCGGTTGCTAAACATACAATAACGACAAGTAGTTCAACATTAAACACTGCTTATACGGATTTTACATTATATGCTCATTTTGTACCAAATCCTACAGTTACAGTCACATTCCTCACTCCCGATTCCAAATGTTCATATACCGCGAAGTGCAATGGCGCGAATGTGCCCGTTGGGTCGTCCATAACAACAAACAAGTCTTTTGATCTTGCTGCTACAGTAAATGATGCCAACTATAAGTTGCTTGGTTGGTACACAACAACAAATGGTGGTTCTACTAAGTCTTATTTCAGCCCGAATAGTACATATCTAAACAAGTATTTTTCTCAAACCTGCTCTGTAGGAGTTGACTTAGTGGAAGCAAGTAAGCCGGTATTCATGGTCGGCGACAAGTTATTCACAGACCTCAATGCTGCCAACTCTGCCGCTTCGTCGGGTAGCAATAAAACTATTGTTCTCGTGAGCGATGGGTTATTAGATGCCGGCAACTACACGATAAGCAGTGGCAATACTCTGCTGATTCCTCACACCATAGGTTCTACCTTCGTAAATTCAAAGAGCGTAATCACAGAGCCTTATATAGTAAAAACAGCCGCTGCATTGTCTGCTTTCAGGAAGCTCACATTACAAGATGGCGTTAATATAACAGTCAATGGCAAACTCTGCGTGGCAGGAAAGATGATGAGTGCCGGCGGAGGAAAGGCTTCGGCTTATCCTACCGGCGAATGTGGTATGATAGATATGTCTCGTGGAGGGCATATCGAACTCAATAACGGTGCTATACTGTATGCTTGGGGCTTCATAAAAGGTCAGGATATGGATCAGGGTAATAACACCATTGGTGCTGGTACCATTACTGCCAATTCTGGAGCTGTCATCTGGGAGGGATTTGCTACCGGAGACTGGCGTGGCGGTTCTGCCAGTTCTACCATATATAGTAATGCTGATAGTTGGAAATTCTTCCCTTTCCAGAGTTATACCATCCAGAATATAGAAATACCGGTTACCTATAATTACGGATCTAAACTTTCAAACCTGATGAGTATCTTCGGAGACGGTCAGGTTTATAACGGAACATTCGATTTGGTAGGAAGCACTAATACATTATTTTTGCTAAAAGACGGCAACTCGAAACTGAAAAAATGGTACGACCCGACAACCGACTTGGTTTGCTACGAAATGTCCGGTACAACCCAACTGGATGCATTGAATGTGGATGCCGCAGGAGAAACAGTAAGTTCTAAAGACTATAATCTGCCGGTTTCTACAAGCATGCATATTATATTAGCCAGCTCCACAACCATCAGCAAACCGGTTGAGATACAAGCCGGCGCTGTGATAGAGGTTAAGAGTGGAGCAACACTCACATGCTCGTCGAATATCTACTTGTTTGACAAAGATAACTGGGGTGCGTATTGCTACAAGAAATATTACTACACAATGGCGAATCTTACCAACCATAAGAATCGTGGTAACGGGACATCGAATGAACTAATTGATGATGCTAAGTTTATTGTGGATGGCACATTGAATGTGACCGGTAAGATATACACTACTGAAGGGGGTGCCGATATTATGGGTAATGGTGGTGGTAGTGTCATATTTAAAAGTACGGGAGGGGCTGCCAATTTGGTGATGTGTACCGGTACGGCGGACAATGAAAATGTTACTATCAATCAAGCCAATCTGCATAACGAAGATGGTACCTACACAAAGGCTGCTGCCAATACTTTCTACAATGTTAACGGACGTTGGTTCGTGGCTGCCGACAAGGACGAGAAAGAAAACCACACATATAATTTTACCTATATCACCAGCGGCGCAGTTAGCGGAACTACCGGACCTACTACAACCACTCCTGCTGTCTATTCTTGGGACAAGACGGGCTTGGTACTGCAACAGAAATGGCACAATGTATCAGCAGACGCTTGTCCGAATTGGTGGGTAGGTACGGATACCTATTTCTACAACTGGACAGAGAACTCCGCTTGGCATCAGTTTATGCCTACCGCTACAGAAGGCATGTATAGCGGCTCCAACAACAAGATTTACACCAAGACTGATTGTGCTTGGGAAGAACTCGGAGAGACAGACGTAAACTGCTTATATGAGATCGGAGGAGTGAAGAAAGCTTTGGTAGATGGTCAGTTTGTTGCACTGGAACCCAATAACAACGACCCGGCATACCACGCAGCGGATGATGCCACCAAGTATTATATCTGCTTCGAGGGATGTAACTGGCATGCGGCAGATAAATACACTGAAGCGGAAAAGGCGTATGTTGTAGGCGAAGACATCTTTATCTGGTACAATGGAGTATGGATGAAAGCCGAATGGAAAGATCCGTTCTTCTACACTTTGAGCGAAACTGATGTGCCTATCTACTACGAATATCTCAACGGCGAGTGGGTATTGGCAGAACCATACGTAAGTGTCGTGGATGGCATAGAAAGCCGCAACTATTGGTTCTTGGAGGATGCCTTTACCTTTGCTTCGGGAACACTGCGTAAAAACCCGACTATTAAAATCCTACGTGACATATCCGGTATCACTACTGCAGTAACTTACACAGGAACAAACAAGATTTGCACATTGGATTTGAACGGACATACCATCACAGGAGATGTAAATGGTCTGATAACGGTCAATCTCGCTGGATGTACATTCACTATTGTGGATAATACGGCAGAGAAAGATGGCAAGATTAGTTTGGTTTTCTCGGCTAACAATTCACGTCGCTATGCGCTCAATGTTAAAAACGGCCATGTAATACTCAAGAGCGGAACCATCTCCGCTACCTGCGCATTAGCTTACAACAAGACTTCTGCACCGAAACCATTGACCGGATGTGTGGCAGTGGCATCTGGCAAACAATTCACTATGGATGGCGGTAAGGTAGAGGCGGTAGCTCCTTATAATCCAATAGCCATAGTGGGTAGTGAGGGAACTCCTACTATAACCATCAATGCCGGTACGGTAGAAGCGGTAGCTCAAACGATTGACTCTCCTTATGGTATCCAATCCTATGGAACAATCAATCTCAATGGAGGAACGATAAATGCCACGGCTGAGAAATCATCTACAGCAGTAGGTATATATGTGCATGCAAGTGCTAAAGCACAAGGCACATTGAATATGATAGGCGGTACCATTAATGCGACATCATACGCAAAAACCTCAAGAGGTGTGATAGTGAATAGAGCATTAGCCTATGATACCAACGAACCGCGAAGTATTACAACTTTCTACCCTGCCTCTGCTAATATTTCAGGCGGTGAGATAAATGCTGTAAATACTACAAATACCGATGCTCAAGGTGTGTACTCGTTAGGTAATACTACCATCACTGGCGGTGAAATAAATGCACAATGTAGTGCTAATACGACTGCTTTTGGTGTTAGAGTATATGCCGGAGAAACGCGGGTAAGCGGTTCTACGGTTATCAATGCAACCGCCACTGGCACTGTTTATGGTATACGTGTGTCAAAGGAGACACCTGCTATTGCCGGAACGGTATATAATTCGACACTGCAAATGGATGGCGGAACAATAAATGCTTTGGCAACAACAGGAGCTAAAGCGTATGGCATCTATGTAGGTGCTGCCACATTGGCAAATACCGCCACCCATGCCTCAAACTCCAAGTCCTATGCAGGTAACTATGCTAATGCCGGTACTGCAACTATTACAGGAGGAACAGTCCACGCGACAGCACATACTAACACCGCCTATGGGGTGTTTGTAGATGCGGAAGTAACTGAATCAGATGCAGCCGGTTATGCTACAGCATCAGCGACCCCGAAATGTACCATCAACGGAGGGTACTTTACTGCTGAGGCAGCTGCACCTGCCGCAGCAGTACAACCTATAGATGCTACTGTCCTTGCAGAAAACTTCAAAATAGCCGGTGGTTATTATAGTCATGACGACAATCTCAATATCTATGCCGTTTCGCCCAAACATTCAGTAGCACTGCAGGAAACGGATGCTAACTACGACCCCTACTTTTACAAGGTAGCCGAATCGTACAGCGTCACCTTTAAGAACGGCGATGAGGTACTGCAATCGAGCTATCAGGAGAAAGGCAAGACTCCCGTTTATAACGGCGATGCACCCACCAAAGCAAGTACCTCCACCACTTCATATATCTTCGACGGCTGGTCAACATCTGACGGAGGTGCAAAAGTGTCACCGCTGCCTAATGTAACCACTGCCGGTGCAACTTACTATGCGCACTATACAGAAACAGCGTTAAAATATATAGTTACATTCGATGTTAAGACCAATGGTGGCGCAGAAGAAAATCAAGTTATATACGTTGAGCCGGATGCTGCGATCGGTACACTGCCTACTGCTACCAAAGAAGGTTACACCTTCAGCGGGTGGTTTACTGCTGCTTCTGGAGGTACTAAGATAACCACTGCTACTGTACCTACAGGCGATGTGACATACTATGCACAGTTCACCGTCAATAAATATACCCTTACATGGGAGTTGGGGGATGGTGTCGTTAGTGCAGTCGGTAAGTATGGTAGCACCTCATGGCCTGCCAAGAAAGCCACAGGCACTCAAAGCAAGGCTGTTTCATACGGTCTTACTCTTACCGCGCCCACTGTCACTCGAACAGGTTATACTTTCCATAGTTGGGCGCCACTCGTAGCCGCTACGATGCCTGCAGAAGCGGTTACCTACACTGCGCAATGGACTCCCAAGACCAACACCGCATACACCGTCAAACACTATCAGCAGAATGCGGACGGCACATACCCGGAAGAACCGGTAGAGACGGAAGCGCTTACAGGAACGACAGGCGAAAGCGTTACGCCGGAAGTGAAGGAATACGAAGGTTTCGTCTCACCGGAAACTGAGACAAAAGAAATTGCTGCCGACGGCACGATGGTGATAGAATACAAATATGAGCGTATGCACTACACTATCACGCTTGATGCTACTACCAATGGCGGAACAAGCGAACAGCCGACGATTGAGGTGATACACGGTGCTACAATAGGAACAGTACCGCCTGACGCAGAGAAGGGATGTAACGACTTCACCGGGTGGTACACCAAACCCGTAGGTGGCGTTAAGATAACCTCCGACTTCACGATAGAGTATAACCTCAAGACACTCTATGCCCAGTTCTCTGATGACGTACGTAAATATACCATTACATATTCAGCCGGAGCCAACGGTACAGGTTCTGTGGCTGCTGGAACGAAGACGTGCGGCGTGAATACGACTCTTTCGAGCAGCACGTTCACCCGCGATGGGTACACCCAGACAGGCTGGAGTCTGACCGACGGCGGCACGAAAGCGTACGAGCTTGGTGCTGCCTATACCGACAACGATGCCCTTACGCTGTATCCGGTCTGGACAATAAATTCATATCAGATTAAGTTCGTGGATGAGGACGGTACAACCAACCTTGGCGATTATCCAAAGACCATCAACTATGGCGAAACGGTTACGGCTCCCGCAGAACCGACCAAGGATGCCGATGCTACGAATGTATATATCTTCGCCGGTTGGTCGGATGGAACGAATACATACGCCTCGGCAGATATACCGGTTGCTACCGCGGCGGTTACCTATACGGCTACGTATAGTACTGAACCTACTGTGGCATCCGTCATCGTTAGCGGTGAAACAACTTACTACACTACTCTGCAAAAGGCATTTGACTATGCTGCCGACAAGACTACTCCGACATTAAAATTGTTGCGCGATGTGTCAGGTCTGACAAAACAACAGAAATATACCAACACATCCCATACGACAGTAACATTCGACTTGAACGGACATTCAATCGAAGGAAATGTAAACGGGTTACTCTACCTTACGTCTGATGCCAATTCCGGGACTTTCAATATCGTTGACAACTCTGCCGAGCAAACCGGTATGGTTAAAAACGTAATGAGTTACAACGGAACAAGGTATTGTATGTATGCCTATCAAGGTACTGTAAACCTGAAAGGCGGCACCATATATATGCAAAATACCAATACCGGCACAAGCGTATGCGCTGAGGCGGTAGTGGTCAGAAGCTCTCGCAATTTCAATATGACAGACGGAAAAATAGAAGTTCATTCCACCCGTTCTGCGTATGCCGTCTATACAAATGGTACCACTAAGCTCTCAGGTGGCAAAATTATTGCAAATGAGACATCAAGAGGCAATTGTGCTGCTGTATATACAGTTAATGGCACTACGACCATATCAGGCGATATCGAATGTGAAGCAACAGGAACAAATAATGTATATGGTGCTATGGTCGGAGGTGCTACTCCCGGAACGGATGGGACTCTGTATAAAGGTACATTGGTAATCGATGGAGGTTCGTTTGCCGTTGAAGCGACGGGTGCTTCCGGCGTAGCCTATGGCGCATATTGTACCGCCAATACCAGACCCATTGACTATGCTACCAATGCCACAAAAGCCGGAAACTATGCCGATGCCGGCACACTGACTATCAAGAAAGGTGAATTTACAGTAAAAGGAGCTACTACATACGGTGTCGGAACGAAAGCTGCTGTCTCGACTCAGGATGCAAAAGATGCCGATGGACTGACAACCACGTATGCAAAAGCGACTGCAACACCAAAAACCACAATCACCGGCGGCAAGTTTGATATACAAGGTACAACCAAAGCGGCTGTTAACACAACAGCCACCGCTGCCAATCTACTTATTCAGGGCGGTTGGTATAGCGATGCGACTAACCTTGCAACCAAGTACACCGCTCCGGCGAAAGACTGCAACTACCATGTACTGCCGCTGGAAGAAGAAGCCCCGTACAAGTACGAAGTGGCGGAAGCATATATAGTGACCTTCAATGCCAACGGATATGGCACGGCACCGGAAGCGCAAGCGGTAAAGGACGGACAGAAAGCAACCGAGCCGACAGCACCTACTGCTGATGGATACACCTTCAGCGGATGGTACAAAGAGCAAGCATGCACCAATCAATGGGACTTCGCTACTGCAACCGTAACAGCCGCTCAAACCCTCTATGCCAAGTGGACACCTACCGTGGTTTCCGTCACTGTCGGCGGCGAAACAACGTACTATGCAACCATCGCAGAGGCTTGGGAGTTTGTTAATGACCAGACAGCCAACACGACTATCAAACTGCTGCAAGATGCCACCGCCACTGAGTCATTAGTCTTCACACCGGCTGCGGCGATGACCTGCACGCTGGACCTGAACAACCATACCCTCTCCGGTGCTGTCAGCAAGTTAATTAACATCAACCTTGCCAAAAGTACCTTCATCATTACCGACAGCTCCGATGACAAGAACGGTAAAGTCCTTGCTGAATACAATGTCAATGCACGTCTGTACGGCGTTTACCTTACTGCAGGTACGCTCAATCTCGAAGCAGGTACTATTCATACCAAGAATGCAATAGCCTACTCTTCCAACAAAAGTGCTGCCGCTACCGGTCTGTACGTAACTGCAGGACAAACCTTTACAATGGATGGTGGAACGATAGAGAGTGAATCGCAATATAGTGCTTATGGTCTTTATATTGCCAAGAGTACAAGCTCAAAAGTTACTATCAATGACGGATTGATTAAGGGACACACTACATCAACAACAACGGCATACGGTATTTATAACTATTGTACAAAATTGACCATTAACGGCGGTCATATTATCGGTCATGCATGGACGAACACATCATGCGGTCTGTATCAATACGGAAAAGCAACCATCAATGGCGGTACTATAGAGGCTACTAATGATACAACCCAAAGCAAGGGATCTACAAAAGCCTATGGCATTTATGGGGTTTATAGTACTACTACCTACAATGGGGCTGTCACTATTCCTTCTACATCCACAGTCAAAGTCTTGGCGAAAGCGCGCACCAGTACAGCGTATGCCGTTTATATTACTGCCAACTCTAACGGTAACACGATTGACGGCGGAACATTCACGGCTATCGCTAAGACAGGCAAAACTGCGATAGGACTTTGCAACCTTGGAGAGACTACCGTCTCTGGAGGAACATTCAATGTGACAACCAAAACAACTACGGCTTATGGCCTTTATGCTACGAGAGGAACTATTACCGTAAATGACGACCCGACCTTCAATGTTACCGCCGGTTCTACAACGGCGTATGGTGCATTTGCATATGGAACGATAAATGCGAAAGGAGGAAGCAAATACTCAGGAACGATTAACATTAACGGTGGTACATTCAATGTAACTTCCACTACCTCTACCGCTTATGGTGCATACGCAGGCCTGTATGGACTGAATATAGAACAAAAGACGGAAACTGTGGGTGATACAATCTTTGGTCAGCACTATATGCCCGGTATCATCTCTATTACCGATGGCACTTTCAATGTCAAGGCGAAAACTACTGCTGCTTACGGTATAGTGGTAGCCGGAGGTAAGAAAGAATCAGGGGCAGTCGGGACAACAGCGAGATATCCGGAAGCGACCGTTACCGGCGGTTACTTCAAGGTCGAGAGCGAAAGCGATGATAACGCCACCGCATACGCCACAAACTCCTCGACAACGGCTACGTATCTCGTAGTGCAAGGCGGTAAATATAGCACCAAGCGGACAAATGCATCTTCCACATCCAATATTGAAGACAAATATACCGCTCCGACAAAAGACTGCAACTACCACGCTCTGCCGCTGACGGGGGAAGCCCCCTACAAGTGGGAAGTAGCGGAAGCATATACCGTGACCTTCAAGAATGGTGAAGATGTACTCCAAAGCACCATCATGAAGAAAGGCGCAACACCTTCCTACATCGGCGTAACGCCTACTAAGACAGAGGACGAGAATTACACCTATACCTTCTCTGAATGGTCGCCTGCAATTACTGCTGCAACCGCCGATGCTATCTATACGGCTACTTTCACTCAAACCCAAAAGCAAAAAGACATTACCCTCAAAGAGAACGGCGATAACGACTACTACGATACGTTCAAAGCCGCCTACGATGGCAAGACGATGAACGTAACGTATAAACGTCAATTCGCCGAGGGTCGTTGGTCCACGATGTGCCTGCCCTTCAATGTGAACTACGCCACAATGAAAACTTTCGGTATGTACGGTTGCGTGTATGAGTTCAAGTATGCAGAGGGTAACGCTAACGTAGGCAGCGGCGTGAACTTGTACTTCTCCAATGCCAAGAGCATCGAAGCGGGCAAGTGCTATATCGTGAACGCCAACTCAACCTTGGCAGGCAAGAAATCGTTCGAGTTCAGCGGCGTAAAGATAGACCTGTCGAAGGACAATGGTACAGCCTTGGACTCGGAGGATGCTTACGATAATCTGCCGGGCTACAAGTCGCAAGGCACGATTGAGTTGGTCGGCACACTACGCAACGGCACACTACAGGGTACGGCTACAGGCAATACGTATATGGGCCTGAAAGAGAATAAGATCTACTATCCGAATACCGACCAGGGTAGCACGATATGGGCTTATCGCGGTATATTCCGTTCGACTTCGGCTCTGAACATCGAGAAGATGCGCATCGTGGTGGACGGCGAAGATATAGGTGAACTGATTCTTGATGCGGACGGGGATGTCCGCGCTCCAAGCGGTGCAGCAAGCCGTAAGTTCATTGAGAACGGCGTGCTGTACATCGAACGCGAAGGTGCGGTATATGATGCTACCGGTCGGAAAGTGGAATAACGCGAATTGAGAAATTTGAACTACCGAATACACAGTGTATCAGCCAAGGCTTGACATCTCGAATCGGGGGCAATCCAGACTTGGAAAAGTGCCGTGTCGGTAGCAAGATAAACAGTGGATTGGCAGTCGTTTTTCCGCTCGTGCCAATAGGCTAACTGCTCAGGCGCGAGCGGGAAACGGACGGTTCGAGTTTCGCCTGCAGGGATGAACACTCTTTCAAATCCTTTGAGCTCGCGGATAGGACGAACAAGGTCGCCGCTGAGTTGGCGGGTATATAACTGAACTACTTCGTATGCGTCCCATTCACCTGTGTTGGTGACGGTGCAGGATACGAGGTAGTTGTTTTTTTGTCCGTCAGTGGGTGTAACCACTGTTTTTCCGTATTCGAAAGTGGTATAAGATAGTCCGTAACCAAATGGGAAGAGCGGTTCGGTGGGTGTTTCCAACCAATAGGAGGACTGACCGATGGAGAACTGCGGGCACCCGATGGGGATAGAGTCAATGAGCATAGGCGGGTCGTAGGAAGGTCGCCCTGTGTTGTGGCGGTTGTAGTAAAGCGGCACTTGTCCGACCATCTTGGGGAAAGTGACAGGGGTCTTGCCTGATGGTACGGTTTTGCCTGTCAATAGATTATAGATAGCAGGTCCCGCCATTGTTCCTCCGTGGAAGGTATATAAGACAGCATCGGCTTGCTCCACTTGTCGTCCGATGGTAAGCGGTCTTCCTGCCATCACTACCATCACGACGGGTTTGCCGGTAGCGGCGAGACGGTCCATCATTTGGGCTTGTGCGCCTGGAAGGTTGAGGTCGGCGCGGCAGCGTGCTTCGCCCGACAGGATGGCTTCTTCGCCGCAGAAAAAGAGGATGACATCGGCTTGTTGAGCCGCTTGCTCCAGTTCCTTGAAACGGGAGGTGTTCTTATCGCGCGAATAGGATAGTCCGGGCAACATTCGGATGTAGGCAAACCGGCTGTCTGTTGCGCGGCGGAAAGCGTCATAGGGCGTAACGGACCGAGCGGGTTCGCCGTCAAAGACCCACGTACCGAGTTGCTCTTTGCGTTGGTCAGCCATTGGTCCGCAGATAAGAAGGCGCAGGTTATTTCCTTGCAGGGGCAAAATGCCGTTGTTCTTGAGAAGGATAGCCGACTGCTCTGCTAATTGCGTAGCCGTAGCGAGGGCTTGTTCGGAATAGGGCTCGGGAGTGTCCTCCGATACGTAGGGATGGTCAAAAAGACCGAGACGGTACTTCATACGCAGAATAGAGCGCACGCAGTCGTCTATTTGCTTCTCACTCACTTTCTTTTCGCGGACAAGCTCTGCGAGGTAGTCGGTATAGATATTGCCTTGCATATCCATCTCCATACGCGCATTGATACAGCGTAGGGCAGCCTCCTTTTTGTCGGCACACAATCCGTGGGGTACGAGGTCGGAGCCTGAGCCCCAGTCGCTGACAAGCAGGGCATCGGATTGCCATTCGTGTCGCAGTATATCCACATTAAGATGATGATTAGCCGAAGAGGGCAGTCCGTTGAGGTCATTGAACGAACACATCAGGGACATCGCTCCGGCATCGATTGCAGCCTTGAACGGCGGCAGATAGACATCACGGAGTTGCGTTTCGGGAATCCATGTGGTGTTGTAGTCGCGTCCGCCTTCGGAGGCTGAATAGCCTGCGAAATGCTTGACGCAAGCGGCTATGGTAGGTTGATACCCGCGCGTGGCAGCCGCAGCAAAGGAAGAAGCGAGGTAGGTATCTTCGCCGTAGCCTTCGGCTATGCGCCCCCATCGCGGGTCACGCGCCACGTCCACCATCGGCGAGAACGTCCACCGTATGCCTTCGGCGGCAGCCTCCTCGGCGGTCAGTCGGGCAGCCTGCTCCACCAAGCCGGGATTCCACGAAGCGGCTTGCCCTAACGGAATGGGATAGATGGTACGGAAACCGTGAATAACATCGCGTGCCGCCACAAGGGGTATGCCCAAGCGCGTCTGCTCAACAGCTATGCGCTGGAGACGATTGACCTGTTTTGCTCCAACGATATTGAAAACAGACCCTACTTTGCCCTCACGAATCAGTTGCTCCTTCATCTCCGCGTCCCAAGAGGGGTCGAGTTGGTTCAGCTGACCGATTTTCTCCTCCAAGGTCATACGCGATAGGAGGTCATCAATAAACCGGTCTTCCTCGCTTTGGGGCGTACATGACCAAAAAACAGGCAGCATCACAGACAGAACTATGATGCGAAAGATAGCATTGTTTCTCATACTGTCAAAATTTCACAATAATGGTTTTGACCGAGTTGGCGGGCATATCCACAGTAGCCGCATAATCATCTATTTGCAGCGGGAATGCGAGGGATTGACCTGTATTGAGGATATTGACCGCTATTTGTCCGGCGGCGTTCTGCGTTGCACAGACATAGATTTGATTGCTGACAACGGACGGCTGACATTCCAATACTACATCGCCCGGGCGCATCGAGCGGGAGAACTGCTTGAGGACGTAGTAATAGGGGGTGAAGTAGAGGATGTCGTTCTGATAATCCACCATCAGCATCGCGCCGCAATGGTTCAGAACATGAGTTGGTCCGCCGATAGAGTCTAAGACGGCGTTCCAGTCGATATAGCCTGTCAGGTGGTGGTTGAGCCCTTCGATGATATACGATGCGTAACGGTGAACCACCGCATATTTGGGATGCCAGTCGGGCCACCACGGCGTGGAGTATGCCCAGTCCGTTGCGTTCGCATTCCACCAGAAAGAGTCGTTGTTGAACCAGCAGCACTCCTTATATCCCTCGTAGTCAGAAACGCCCGGCCAACCGTCGCGACCGAGGTTGTCCACGCAGCCTTCGGTATGAATAAGTCTTTTATCAGGATGGGCAGCGTGGAGCGAATCGAGTACATCGGGGAAGCAACTGACGGTGGAGCCATACCAATGGAGAGCCGCTCCATCGGTATAGCGATTAGAAAGCGAGTCACCATAGACGGCTGCAGTATAAGGTGCCGCCTCGAAGGTGTTTTGGTCAAAACAGAGGATTTTCACGTCCTCCAATCCGTTGGCGTGCAGTGCCGGACCGAGGTGTTTGCCGATAAGTTCCGCCTCGGCGGCAGGCGAGAGGTGCATCGACTCCCAACTGCCATCGTTGCCCATCGGTTCGTTCTCGGGCGTGATAGCCCAGAAACGGATACCCGACTGCTGATAGGCACCCAAAAAGCGCACATAGTAACGGGCAAAAACATCGTAGTATTCAGGCAAGAGCGTTCCTCCGTAGCGGTTTTGACGGTCGAAGAACTGCTTGTTGTCTTTCATCCACGCGGGTGCAGTCCACGGTGAGGCGACAATGCGCCATTCGCTATCCGATTGACCTGCCTTGATGTCGGCAATCTCGTGCAGGCACTGCCAAACATCGTAGTTTTCATCCCGTATCTGCGGATATTCGCTACGCGAGAATCCGTCTTGGTGTACCGCCATTGAAAAATGCGCTAAAGCCGTATCGCCTTCTACGTCATCAAATGAGTAATGACCTTTCAGGGTGAAGTCCGATGCGCCTACCACGGTACGCGAGGCAGAGAAATTGGCTCCGTTCTCGCCGTACATCTCTTGCAGCACGGCGTGCCGCTGCTCGGGCGTGAGACAAGCCAAGACGAAAACCGAAGACTCGGTAATGGAGTTGCCGAAACCGTCAATGGTCTGTTTACGGTCGGAGGTGTTAATCGTAACCGCATCGGCTATCGTCCCCTGACGGAACACTACGGCTTCTTTTTCCGCGCACTTGTCGCCTGCCTCGTCGGTGAGCCATACTTGAGTAGAACGAACACTACGCGTGCAGGAAGACAAAGCGACTAAAAGAAATAAAATAAATGACCCAATGGTAAAATGTTTCATAGCTCAATTATTAGCTGTTTGATTTCGCCGTCTCGGGCAAAAATATGTTCACTCTGCTCTCTTGAGAGGGTAATCGGTTTTCTGTCGGCAGCATTTGATTTGCGGCGATAGATAATCTCCGTGCCGCAATAGGTGAAATGCAGTTCATTATCCAGGAAATCCGATTCGGTCAGCATCTGCGGTGCGAACGTGATTTGTCCGTCGTGTACCGAAACGCCTAACTCAAAGAAGCGGTTGAGGATATCCTCTTTGACCTGACCGGTCATACCGGGTTGCTGCACCCCTGCCATAGAAGGCGTATGCGAATAAGGGTCGAAGGGGAACGAGCCGTATTCATCGGGACTCTTATGCGAACCGATACCCTCCCGAATGGCTCGGTAATGGGCAGAGAGACGCAGGAATGTCGGGTCGGACGGAAGCGACTGAAGTTCCTTTTGTCGGGAGTAGGCTGCTATATTCTCTCCTACGGCGAGTAGCAACTTGCTGACCATGTGCCAGTAGATACAACCTAATCCTTCGTACTTATAGAAGGTGCCGCTGCGGCCGGTGAAGGCGTGGTGGTTGAAGACCTGTTCGTAGAGGTCTTTGAGTTCGTCAGGCAGTTCATTCGCATTGCGGTAACGGGCATCAAAATGGATGCCGCCGTCGCAGTCTTGATGAAGAACAGAACCTAAGTATTTCTGCACGACCGGTAGATTTTCTGCTTCTTCGGGCAGGTTATTGAGTTCCAAGAAACTCTTGCGCTGTCTGTCGGGATAGAGCATATAAGAGCGTTGGTCTTCACGATAGAGAGCGGATGCGCGCAGGGCATCCAACAAGTCGGCGACTTCTTCGGCAGACAATATGCCGGAGGAGAGTACAGCCACTTGCCCTTCCAACATGGCGTAGAGACGGGTGATTTCGATGTCACGGTCGGTAAAGCGAATGAGGTTGTAGGCTTCGTACAGCCCATCGACACGTCGGTTGGCGCGGATGGAATCGTCTATACGTGCCAGCGTGTCGCTTAAGAAAGTGTGGAGTAGAGAAACGGTGAGCGTAACCGACTGATTACTTAAACCTGAATAGACTTTCTCGCGATAGCGTTCGCCTGCCGTGCCGACAGCGTTAATAAACGACAGGCTGTCCGTATCTGTTTTAACGGCTTGATGGATAGCGTGCAGCAGTTCGATTGTCTCGCAGGCGATGGTAATGTCCGAAGTAATGAGCCGTTGCATAAAGACTACATAACGACGCATATAACAAAGCGTTACCATCGAAGCACCGTACCCTACAAGGGCGTTGTTAGCATCGTTCCATTCGGGGCGGAGGGTGTTCATCCAAATACCTGCTTTCGGAATGAAATTGGTCAGTTTGGCAAGGAGCGTAATGAGCAGTTTGTCCGCCATCGTGGTATGAAGAATGTGTCCGTTGGCATCGTGCAGCAGTTTGGCATCCGCTCCTTCGGACGGCACGGCAGCCATAATGCGCTTATGCAGTTCGGTATCGAAACGAATGGCGTTCTTCGGGTCTGCCACAATCTCCTTATAGGATTTGATCCGGTAGGGGACGTTGGCAAAAGCGAAAATACGTTGATGGAGCAAGGACTGCAGTTCGACGGGGTTGTGGTCGTAACTGATTTCGAGCAGTTTGAGCAGGTAGATAATCTGATGGTCGCCCCAGTAACCGATGTTCGACCACGGGTTTTCGGGGTTAATGACCTCCCAGTCAATGCCTTCGTTCGAAATACGGTAGGGGTTATAGCCGTCAGCGGTGGTGGCATTGAGGAACTTGGCTATTATATGGTTGATATAGAGCGGATAGGATACGGACAGGGCTTCCCAGTTCTGAAAGATGTCGCGCCAATTGCCCTGGTAGGCTACAACGGGGTTGCCTTGCTCGTCCTGCACGCGTATGGAAAAGAGATTCCACGGGCGTGAAGGGTCGCCGTGCCGTCGCCCGAAAGTGAGCGGCATGTGTTCGTAATAATGCCTCAATTCATCGCTATCGACTTTCAACTTTTCACTTTCAACTTTTTTCGGCGGATAGGTCAGGTAATAGCCACCGCGCATCGTATTGAAGAGGACGTTGGCAAAATGGCGGGTATCGTTGGCTTCATCGCCTGTCTGCTGGATGCCGTCGTTGAGGGCAACGATACGGCGAAGGGTATCGGTAGAAGCCTGCATTGATGCTTCAATCTGCGGGATGGCATCGGGGGCGGCAATGAAATGCATCAGTTGTCTGACTTGTATGGCATCCTGGCTCACATCGCAGACATTGTACCACGTTCGGCTACGCTGCGGGCTTAACGAGAATGTGGTTTGCGCTATGAATGCACCGCGCACACCTTTCGATTCCGAGGCGGAGTAGTCCGTTGTGTCGGGCAGACCGAGGGCATAAACCGTATTACAAGTCAGGCTTTCCGAGGGTTCGGCTCTATCTACAAGGATAGCCTCCATACGGAAAAGGACAAGAGAGGTGTCGCGGATATGTTCGGTGCGCTTATAGCCGTCCACAAGCGTAGATAACTCGTTTTGCGTCTTGCGCTCCACACCTGCGGGAAGGACATTCTGCAAACCATCTGTAAGACGGATCTCCACGGGTTGGTCAGAGAGGTTCTCCAATGTGGCTCTGCGTACCCAGCCGTGCTTGCCTGCCGGTGCCCACAAGTAGGAGAAACGCAACCCAAGCGTATGATTCTCCTCGCAAAAAACGATTTGGTTGCCCACTGCGGACTTGGCAATCTTGCGGGACAGCGAATAGACCGGCTGCTGACGGCGGGAGAAAGGAATCCAGTCGTTGATACGGGTAAAAGGACCGGTAAACTCGTTGGACTCGGTAATCTTGTCGTCCGTATAATAGGGGAAGAGTGCCTCATCGGGTGAACGTCTTCCTGCAGTCAGTCCGCCCGTGGAAGAGAGGTACATCCATAGGTCGGTATCGGATGCCAACGAGATGAAGAAAGGTTGCATCTTGTCGTAGTCGGTAATCTCATAAAAACGCTCACCACAGATCGTTATAAATTGTCCTTTTACTTTCTTGTCCATACTATAAAAGGTTGTCGTTATCGGTTAATATTCGTTTTAGTCTTGTCTTCTTTGTTCCAATTCGCTTTTCATCTGCTCCATAGTGGCATTATCCAGATTATAGAACGCCAGGAAAATAGCACACGAGGCATAGAGGACACCCGGCACGATACCGAACATCCAATGGAACGTATTCATAATAAGCGGCGTATGCTGGATCTGGTCGATGGTCAGCAGGTCGGCATTATACCCAATCGCTGACATCACCACGCCGAACAACGCAGCCCCTATCGACCAGCCTATTTTCTGCGCAAAGACGGCGGCAGAAAGGCACAGTCCGGTTGTGCGGCGGCTGAACTTCCACTCGCCGTAATCGGCGGCATCGGCTAACATCGTCCATAGCAACGAGATAGCCGGTGCGTAGGCAACCTTGCCCAAGCAGTTGAAGATATTGATAAGAACGAAATTCTTGCCTGCGAAGAAAAGCATACAGAAGAAGAAACCCGACAACAGAGAGCAAACGATATAGAGTTGTTTCGCCCCGAAACGTTTCACCAACGGCTTGGTAGTAGGAATGGCGATGATGAGGGCTATCGTACCGAGGATATTGAATATCTGGCTTTTGGACTCTGCCCCCAAGAAGTATTTGAAATAATAGGTAGCCGATATATTCTGAACGGCAAACATAATGAACGAAACGATACCGACTAACGTCAGCACGACCCACGGGCGATTCTTAAACAGGTACTTGAAATCCCTGCCAAGATGCGCGTCCTGCCGTTTGGGCGGTGCGACACGCTCACAGGTGGTGAAGAACGTAATCAGGAAGAGAATCACTCCTACGCACCCGAAAATAGCCACTAAATAGCGGAAGCCGATGATATAAGAAGAGCGCACAAGAAGGCTATTCGCAGCTGTCTCTTCCATAAAGAGTTTGCGTGCACCATCGTCCGCCATCACAGAATAGTCCATCCCCGTAGCGTGCGAGCCGAGATAATACACGATATAGAGTGCAAAACCCGAAACAAGCAGTTGCCCGATGTTGGCAGCCACAAAACGGTAGGAATTCAGTCCGGCACGTTCTATCGAATCATCGGTCATCACGGCACCGAGCGAAGAATAGGGGATATTGACGATGGCATAGACGATGCGCAAACCGATGAACATCGGCAGGATATAGGCTATCAGGGCATTCCCCTGCAATGCCGGTCCGAAGAAAGCCAAGAAGGCAAACAGCGCAAACGGTACACAGCCAAAGAGCAGGAAGGGACGGAACTTGCCCCAACGCGTGTTAGTACGGTCTGCCCAAATACCCACTATCGGATCCATCACCGCGTCCATAATAGTGCCTAAAATAGCGATCGCGGTGGACCAAGCAGGACTGATACCAAGAACGTCGGTGTAATAGAAAATCAACCAGAAATTGACCAAGTCCCAAACGAAATGAGAGGCGGTGTCGCCAAGCGAGTAACCTAATTTCTCTTTTACAGACAGTTTCATAATGTTCTATCAATAGGTTGATATATCGGGGAAGCAATATATCGAAATTATTTCTTATAAACTCGGATGTAATCCACATACATCTTGACGGGCGAACCGTCAGCGGGCAATGCTGTAACGCTTTGGAAAGACGGGTCGTCAGCTGTTATGAGAGCCGGATATTTCTCTGCCGCCGGCATACCGGGGAAGAAACCGCCCACCGACAGGTTGAGGACGAGGTAGAAGGGATGGTTGAAGTAGTGCCCCGGCTCATTGATGTCCTTGTTCCGAAGAGAGAGTTGGAAGTATGGCTCTGCATCGGGGAAGACGCTTTCTTCTTTCGACTTTTTACTTTTGTCTAAATCAAGATACATAGCTATTGAGTCTTCCGTCCAGATGAGAGTGAAGAGGTGGAAGTCGCCTTGTACGGGATAGTCGGAGGTATAGAACCCGCCTACATTGGGATAAGCGCCGTTGTTGAACGACTCGCCCCAATGGGCTGCCCCGTTGAAGTAGCGGTCTTGCGTACCGTTCTCGATACCCGTATGATGTCCCATCTCGCAGATGTCTATCTCGCCGCACTTGGGCCAAACCACGCGTCCTTCTTTTGCCAATTCGGCAAGCCGACGGTCCACGTCGTCGTTATCGCCGAGATTGGTGGCAAGGTTATTGCCGAGCATCCAAAAAGCGGGCCACAGTCCGTCTGCTGTATGAGGGAACGCAATGCGGGCTTCCACCTTTCCGTAGCAGACCGTTATTTTGTCCTGCGTATTGAGACGGGCAGACGTGCAGGGACGGTTCTTATAATCCTCCCTTCGGGCGGTCAGCACCAGACAACTCTCGCCCGAAAGCGGATGTTTTTCGATACTGACGTTGTTCGGGCTATAATACTGCAACTCGGCATTACCTCCGCCTCGGGCATTGTCCTCCACGTTCCAATAGGCGGTGTTCAGGGCTGAATCGTTGAACTCATCGGACCAGACAAGTTGCCATTCGCTCTTGGTGCAGGACGAAAAGCCGATTGCAATTGAAAGCAGAAAAAATATCGTTTTTTTCATTGTTTTAATTTGATAGAGTCAGTAAGGTGTGATTGACTATGGTATCGGGATAATCCGCCCTGTGGCATCGTACAGATTATCATTGCGGCGAATAAGCAATCTGCCATTGTGAAGCAGTTTGCCGCTTTCTACCTTGTCTATGTCAGTCTGCTCAATACCCACGGTGCCGTTATCGGGTTCAATGTCATCGGATGGCGAGGTGCAATGGAATGACTGATTGGTGTCCCCTCGCTGGTAGATACGAATCCAGTCAATATACATAGAGCGCGAACCACTTTCCAATGCCGTGACATTTTTGATGTCCCATATCTGCGGAAAATTGCCGCCTACGGCGAGGTTGGCGATAATGAAATTAGGCTGCCCGAACACCTGTTGGCGATTGTAGTTCGAATCGTCGTTCGGCTCAAGGTCGGCGTGAAAATAGGCACTGTTCTCGGGGTGGGAATCCTTGTTCATATACATATCCACCGAGGTCGGGGTCCAAATCATCGTAACGATATGGAAGGTGTCTTGCAGCGAATAAGCCCATTCGTGCGCCTGTGCGTCCTGCCACACCGTGTTCCACGCCGATCCGAGATGCATTGCACCGTTGAAGTAACGGTCTTGCCGCCCGTTATAGCCGTCCTTATGCCCCATCTCAATGATATCCGTTTCGCCGCAGCGGGGCCAGCCGACTTCATCGATGTTCTCACCTAACTGCCAGAAAGCAGGCCATAGACCATTAGCCGTTTTAGGGAACTTGATACGAGCCTCTATCTTGCCGTACGTATAGTGCAGGTTGTGCTTGGTATTCACTCTGCCGGAAGTACATTTCTTGCCTTGATAATTTTCTTGGGTAGCGGTCAGAATAAGACATTGTTTGCCGGTGGAGGGTTCAATGCCAAGCGACACGCCATTCTCGCAGTAGTACTGCAACTCGTTGTTGCCTCCGCCGTCGCCGTTCACCTCTATATTCCAGACCTTGGTATCCAGCGCACCGTCCGTAAAATCCTCATTCCATACAAGGCTGTACTCCTGCGCCTGCACAAGGGCAGTCGTAGCGACTATGATGAGCAAAAGCAGTATTCTTTTCATACGCATTATTTAGTCATCTGTTCCGACAATTTGAAATCCCGAGAAGGAGCAAGAGCCGGACAACATTTTGAGGGTTATGGTATGCGGTCCTTGGGGGAGTCGGATGTCTTCATAGGAAGAGATCCAGTCCGTTGTGCTTCCGTTGCGCGGCAAACTGAGGTGAATCAGCAACTCACCATCCGCAAGCACCTCACAGATACAATCCGAATAGCTGCAATAGCGCATTTCAAGTGCCTTGCCGGAACTATCGGTGGAGACATTGATTTGGTAGGAGATTTCCTGACCTGCCGCAAAATTAGTAATCATCAGTCCGTCCCGACGGGCTTGCGTGATGGCATAGGTATCGGTGGAGGAACGGAGGAGCATCGAATTGTTTTTCACCGCCGTGTACTCATGCGCGTGGATAAAACGACCGCTATTGAGCCAAACAGTTGTATCCATCGGCGAGAACAGGCAATAGATTTTCCCCAACTCGGTCAGTTCGGCAGGAAAATCGTGGGTGAGCAACTGCATAAAAGGTGGCGAATCGACCTTGCCACCGGCACGCGGAATAAACCACGCATAGCGTTCCACCAACGAGCAACGTTCCAAATAGTTGAGCGCGGCGCACATATAGTCCATCTGCGTGTTTACGTTGCCGGGTACAGGATCCCAAGCGCAGAACTCTGTGAGCCAGACGGGTTTGCCGTATTTTGCGAACTTTTCGATAAAACCCTGCAAGCCGGAAACGGAAGTCATATAGCAGTGAACTGAGATAGCATATATATCGTTACTATCCACTTCGGGTTGCGCGAAGAAATCGTCAAGCCATCGGATAGGGTCGCTGTAGCCATCGAGGTTGCCGTAGTTCATCGCCGGAGAAACGAGTTTGAGGTTCAACTCCTTGGCAAGACGGACTACGGGTTGCCAAAGGGCTGCCGCTTCAGCGGGTGTCATACGTGCCTGATTGGTGAGGTTGGGTTCGTTGAAAGCAAGCAGGTATCGGGTCTTGGGGTGGGCGGCAACAAAAGCGCGAATCCTGTCAGCATTGTAATTGCCGTTCCAGCACATCGGGCAGAAGTCCATCTCATTGGCATCGAACCACAAGGCAGCCTCATCGGTGGGCGTATTGCCCCAATTGTAATCCCAACTGATATAGGGCGAGAGCAACGGCAAGTCGGTCGGCTGCGTAAAACTGAATGCCACACCGCGCTTGGCAGACTTAGGCATACTATTCACTACCTTATTCTGCTCGGGCGACACTTGCGCTTTTTCGCACCCTAAACACAAAAGGGTCAAGACGAATACTATAAGCAGTTTACTTTTCATCGCGCTGATATACACGTACCCAATCAACGTACATTATACGCGGGGTATTAAAAATAGAATCGTCTATCTGTCCGCCCATATTACCGCCAACCGCGAGGTTGAAGATGATAAAGAAGGGCTTATTGAAGGGCCACGAGTCGTTGTTATCTATCTGTTCTTCCCACACTTCGGCATACTGAACGCCGTCCACGGTGAAGCGAATAACATCTTTTCCGTCTTTCTCCTGCTCTGCCCACTCAATGCCATAGACGTGAAAACTTTCGGACAGCGCGTAGTCAAACCATTGGGTTTTAGCCCAGTTGTTGCCTCTCGTGCCGTTTTTGAGAACCGTATGCACGGCAAATGAGGCGCGTCTATCCTGATTGCCGATGTGTTCAATAATGTCTATCTCACCGCAGTTGGGCCAGTTGCCGCTATTGCCCATCATCCAGAAAGCCGGCCACGTACCTCCGCCGCCGGGGAACTTAATACGCGATTCTATACGCCCGTAAGTAAAGGTCTTTTTGCCTTTCGACATAATACGGGCGGAGGTATAGTCATTGTTATCGTACTGTTCCTTGCGTGCCTCTATTTCCAGCATACCGTTCTGAACGCGGATGTTTTCCGGGCGCGAGGTATAGTACTGTTTTTCATTGTTGCCCCATCCGCTGCCGCCGATGTTGTATCCCCAAACGGACTCATCAAGTGCCGCACCGTCAAACTCATCTGCCCACACGAGCCGATATTCGCCCCAAGTATGTTCTACGGCTACTATGGCGGTGACGGACTCTATATTGGTAGATAGCGTAATGGTCGTATTCCCGGGCGCGACAGCTGTCAGGTGTCCGTTTTGATCAATAGTGGCAATCGTAGGATCGGCACTTGTCCACGTAAGCGGCAAGTCAAATGTATTGCCGTAACTGAAATCGAATGTTTCCTTCGGGCGCAGCGTAACCACGGGCGGCGAGATGCGCAGCGAGGCACCATCAGTGCCGGTAACGAACACATTGGCCGTAGCGGAAACGTTGCCGGAGCGTGCAGTTATCTCTGCCTTGCCGATGGCTTTGGCGGTTACCGCGCCGTAATAGACTTCAGCCACTTCGGTGTTGGACGATGTCCACTCAACGTTAGTGGCATTGCCTGCATCGATGGTGGCGATGTCGCCTACTTTGAGTTGGAGCGTCACGGGATTGAGGGTGAGTGAGTTGACCGGCGTTTCTGCCGTCTGCTTCTTCTCGCAGGCGACACACACAACCGCTAAAAGAGCTATTAGAAAGATATTACGCATAAGAAGATTTGATTTAGTAACTGTGGGGAAAACCAATTCCCCACAGCTTGTTATCATGAGACCGGATGATTATTTCTTGTAGAAATATACTGCATCAAGGTTGAGTTGCGCACCGGGAACGCCTTCGGTCAAGACACAGAAGACATTAACGCCTGCAGCACAAGTAGTTTCCGCCAGTCCTGCTACGTAATTGGACATCGGAATATCAAATTCGTGCCAAGCACCATCGCGCGTGAAGTCCTGATAAACCGTTCCGTCATAGATCACTTTGGAACCAAGAATAAATTTGGTCGTGTTCTCTGCTCCGAACAGATAGAAGCAGTGGCTGAAATTGTCGGTCGATTTGATAGCGATGTGCAAGAAATAGTCATCGGGAGCTGCTACGATAGCGGCACGCAGAGCCTCTGCGGCTTTCCAACCTTCGCCGGCATCAGTCAGGCAGAAACCTGCACCCGACCAATCGTTACCGGTAGCCACCCATTCATTTCCTTCATTCACTACAAGGGCCGTATAGCCTTCGGTGTTACCATGGAAGTTCAAGCCGGAAGCAGTACCTCCGATATATGTTTGATTCCATACATAGAGGAATTGGTCCACATCGTTCGGTTGGAACGAAGCTACCACCTTGCTTTCATTGGCGGCATACGTAACGCCGTCTAAAATGATAGGCCATACTTGACTGCCTTTGAGTTGCGCACCGGTTTGTCCACCTGCTTTCTTTACGGCAACCACACAAGTCTTCGTTTGACCGCCTTTTGACTTAGCGGTAATAACGGCACTACCTTCTGCTACGGCAACGACTTTGGCACTCTTGCCGTCGTTAGCGGGCGTAACGGTGGCTGCCTGGGGATTGGAAGTCTCCCATTCAACTGCGATGGTAGCGGCGATGGTTTCTTCTTGACCCACTTCAAGATTAAGAGAGGTCTTGTCTAATGCCAATGCTGCCTCGCTGTCTCCATTGGCGGGGGCATCTTTGTCTTTCTGTTTACATGCATTGAAGCCGACTAAGGTCAGCGCGGACAATGCGATAGCAATCATTTTGTTTGCTTTCATAATGGTTGTTTTTTAATTGGTTAATAATATTCTAGTTTAATACTAGTTTTTACTTTCAACTTTCTACTTCAAACTACACTAAACTCTAAACCCTAAACTATCAATACCCCGGATTTTGGGTCATCGGTGTGGAGTTGAGTTGCATCTCCTCTTGCGGGATGGGGAAGATTTCGTGCTTGCCTGCCACGAACTCCTGAATATGGTGCTGTGCATCGGCAGTTTCGGTTGCCTTATAGGCATCCATGTGGGCTTTGAGTCCTGTACCGTTGACACCTTCCCAACGAACGAGGTCAAACCAGCGGTGTCCTTCCATCGCCAATTCGCAGCGGCGTTCGTGGCGCAGAGCCGCATCATCGGCAACGCTTATTTCAGGCAGTCCGACACGCGCACGCACTTGGTCTATATAGGTCTTGGCTGTTCCGGCATCGCCTGCGCCGAGACATGCCTCCGCATACATCAGCAGTACATCGGCATAGCGAATCTGCTTATTGTTAAGCGGTCCGCGAGAGGCGTGCAGTTTCCACTTGCCATAACCTCCACCCACATCTGCGGGGTCGCGATACATACCGTATTTGTTGTTGAGCATATTATTTCCCAAATACGTCTCATCGGACTGCGCCTGATAGCCGGGTAACAAGTCGGAGTTCGGCACCAGAATAGCTGTTTCACGACGCGGATCGCCTGCTTCGAACTCATCGTAGAGGTTCTGCGTAGGATGGTTGAAGCCCCAACCTCCGCCTACTTCACTATTACGGCTACGGGTCAGAATCTGCGTGAAACTGCCGGCGGTGAAACCAAAGCCTTCACCGTAATCGCCCCACGCCACCTCGGCGTACTGAATTTCGAAGACGGATTCCCTGCCATTCTCGCCTGCTATCGTGAAGTTATCCTCGTAATTCGGGCAAAGACTATATTCGCCCGAAACGATGACTGAATCACCCCACGCTTTGGCATCTTTGTAGCAATCGGCAACGGATTTAGTCAGCCCCTGTTTCTGCCAATAGGGCGAAGCCATATAGAGATTCACTTTGAGCAGCATTGCCTCGGCGGCACCTTGGGTGGCTCTGCCGAGATCCGCCTCTGCATACTCGCTTTTCTTGGGGAGGTTAGTCTGCGCAAATTCGAGGTCTGCAAGGATTTGCGTAAACATCGCGTCCACCGAAGCGCGAGACATACCCCAGTCGTCAGACGAGCGGAGCACTTTGAGGGGCATCGGTACACCGGCAAACACGCGCAGCAAGCGAAAATAGTAGTACGCGCGTAAGAAATGCACTTCACCCAAGAGGCGGTTCTTCATTGACTGTGTGAATTCAGCATCTGTTCCTATTTCCATCTTGCCGATGTACTCCAACGCGAGGTTGCAGCGACCTATACCTTGGTATTGGGCACGGTAGAAATTCAAGAGCAATGTATTTTGGTCCGTCGTTCGCCAGTTCTCGATGTCGTATGCGTCCGCCATATCGGTGGTTGAGCCTCCACCTTTAAGGGCATCATCGCTTGCCACATCGCCTATGAACCACTCCGAGCAGTAGGTATTGTTGTACTCCCACATAAGGGGCACATAGCAGCCTGTAACGTTCTGTACAGCCGCAGCCGTAGAGGTATAGAAATCCTCCAAGAGCGTTGTCCCCGGCTCTATCTCTGTCAAGTAATCCTTGCAACCGGTCATAGAAAATGACAAAGTGATGAAGGATAACGTATAAAGGGCTATTTTTCTCATTATTCGTTTCATAATCTTTTTCCTTTCAATTTTCGTCTTTCACTTTTTCATTTTCATTAGAACATTGCGTTCAGTCCGAACGTGAATGTTCTGCTCTGCGGGTAGTTGCCGTAGTCCACACCGCCTCCCACTTCGGGGTCGTATCCCTTATAGGCGGTGATGGTAAAGAGGTTGCCTGCCGTAGCGTATAGACGAAGCCTGCTGCAGCGGAATGTTTGCGTCCACTTGAGCGGGAAGGTATAGCCTATCTGCACGTTTTTGAGTCGCAAATAAGAGCCGTCTTCGATGAAGCGGGTAGAGTTCTCGGTGTTGGTAGGCGAGCCGAGCGGATTGGGGATTGTACCGTTGCGGTTCTCCAACTCATACGGATTTACGCCGTTAGCAATCATAGCGTTCTGCACGGCGGCGGTATAACCTACCCACACATCGTTTTTCATATAACTTGCCAGGGCATAGCCACTGCCATCGCTCTCCAACATCTGCCGCTGGGCATTATAAATAGAGTTGCCTGCAGCACCTTGGAAGAACAACTGGATGTCCACTCCATAGAAATCGATACCGAAATTCAGACCGTAGGTCAGTTTGGGGAATGGATTACCGATTACCATCTTGTCGTTTTCGTCCAATTTGCCGTCGCCGTTCACGTCTTTATAACGTGCATCGCCAGCGTGTACGCCAATCGTACCGGCATCGTAGGTATAGAGTTGCTGCAAAGCCTCTTCATCCGTCTGATAGACACCTTCGTATTGGTATCCCCAGAAGGAGTTGAGTGCCATTCCCTGGTCGGTTTTGGTACGGTCGCCCCAAAGCGGTGAACCGCCATTGAGTTTAGTCAGTTCGTTATGCAGGAAACTTAGGTTCGCACCGATGCTATAATGTACGGCACCTACTTTGTTTTCGTGTCCCAACGTAATTTCCACACCTTGGTTAAGGATATTCCCCACGTTGCGGGCTAACGAATAGCGGTTACCTACTTGCGCGGGTGCGTTCACATGAAGGATAGCATCGATGGTTGAGCGATGGAAATAATCGATGGCACCGCTTAACTTGCCATTCCAGAACGCGAAGTCGATACCGGCATCCCATTGCTGGTTGGTCTCCCATTTGCCGTCTTCGTCCACGAGGGTGAGAACGGCTGCGCCGCCTGTGGCGTTACCCGAGTTCTGCTCCGACCCCAAGGGATAACCGTAGAACACATTGTCGGAAGATCCCATAGCGTATTGGAACGAATTGGAGGATATACCATCGTTACCTACTTGTCCGAAACCGGCGCGGAGCTTGATATTATCCAACCAGTCTAACTCCAAGTCACGAAGGAAAGGTTCTTCGCTCAAACGCCATGCTACAGCGGCGGACGGGAAGAATCCCCACGGGTTCTTGGTAAACTTGGAGGAAGCATCGGCGCGGAAATTGACGGTAACCATATAACGGCTGTCGTAGTTATAGAACGCACGTCCGAGGAAGGACAGGCGTCGTGTACGACTCACTTCGTCCGAGGCATAGGTCTGGTCCTCTGTGGCGCGACTCAGATACCAGTTGCTGGGGATAGGATTGAGTATTTGCGCACCCGACCCGCCGATACCGTAGTAGTTATACTCCGACCAAGTCTGACCTGCCATCACGGAGAAATTATGCTTACCTATCTCGCGGGCATAAGTTACGGTTACTTCCTCCAAGAGTTGTAAGCCACGGTTGAGACTTGCGTCAATATAGTTCTTATCCGAAGCGTTATACCCCGTATAGATATTGGGGTAGCCGAAATTGCGTACGCGATTGACTGCGTAGTCCGCCGAGATGGAAGGTCTGATAGTCAGTCCTTTCACGGGGGTTATTTCGAAGAATACATCGCCGATAGCCCGTTCGCTACGGCTATTCGGTTCGTAGTTATACACCATTTGGTAAGGGTTGGTGACGTTCTTGAAGTTAGAGCCTGCAGAGTAATAGCCGCTGATGTCCGTACCGTTCTTGTTCACAGAACCTTTCGGATAATACACGGGGTCCCACGGAGCCATCGCCAATGCGCCGGAGATGATAGACGCACCCGCAGAAGAACTGTTGTTCATAGCAAAACGGCTGTAGGAAGATACAATAGAGAAATGCTCACCTATTTTGAGCCATTCGCGTACCTTATAGTCGGTATTGAGACGAAGCGTGAAACGGTTGTAGTTGCTGCCGATAATCGTTCCTTCCTGTCCGAAATAGGAAGCGGAAAGGGCGTAATGTCCTTTTTCGCTGCCTCCGTCAAAAGCGAGGTTGTAGTTATGCATAAAGGCATTGCGGCGGAATACTGCATCCTGCCAATCCGTCTCTTGGGCGGCGTAATTGAAATTGATAGGATAGTATTCGCTTATCTTCGTGATGTCGGCATTGCCGAGTTTGTACATATTAAGCCAGGAAGTGAAGCCTTTTTGCTGGTAATAAGCAATTTCTTCCGCGCCGTTACGCATAGCCTGAATACGCAGTTCGGTGTCCACAAAATCTTTGCTATTGAGCACGTCCATTTTCTTCCAGCGGTTCTGCATTCCCCAGTAGGCATCGAAACTGATATTCACTTTCCCTTCGCTACCGCTTTTGGTAGTGATGAGAATCACGCCGTTGGCACCGCGACTACCATAGATAGCCGCAGCCGAAGCGTCTTTAAGGATTTCCATTGACTTGATGTCGGTGGGTGAGAGCCACTTGATGTCACCGGTAATGACACCGTCAACGACATACAAGGGGTCGTTCTGACCGGTAGCCGAACCTATACCTCGGATTCGGATGGTAGCACTTTCGCCCGGCTGTCCGCTGCCGGACGTTACCGTTACGCCGGCGGCACGCCCTTGAAGAGCCTGATCCAAACCCGAAACGGGTGCTTTGAGCAACTGCTCGGTACTGACCGACGTGACGGCACCCGTCAGGTCGCTCTTCTTCATTGTACCGTAACCGATGGCTACCACTTCATCCAACTGCACGTTGTCGGGCTGCAAGGTGATTTTAAGCGGTTGTGTCCCGCTTACCTTTATCTCCTGCGTTTTATAGCCTATATAGGAGATTTGCAGCACACTACCCACCTGCGCCTCTACGGAGAAATTGCCGTCGAAATCCGAGATGGTACCTACCGTCGTGCCTTTGACCATCACGCTGGCACCGATGACCGGATCCGGCTCGTCTGCCGCCATCACGGTACCCGTTACGGTAATACTTTGAGCCTGCAAACCCAATCCGCACATAAGAATGGCGGATAACAAAAAGAATTTTAGTTTCATAGTTGAGTTGTCTGTTCGTTATATAGTTAGGGCTATAGACGAACTTCCGCCCATCGGCAACCCGTAAAAGGGCAACCGATGAGCGGATAGAACGAAGATTATCAATAGATTTCGATGGGATTGAACGGAGGTTCGTAAGAAAGATCCTTCACACCCAGCAATGAGCCGCCACTAATATCTGCCATAAGCATATAGGACGCTTGGTAATCTGTTACTTGCGTAACCGGTCTGAAATATGTTTTCATTGTTGTAATGGATTAAGAGTTACTTACTTTCAATGAGTTGTCCTTGCGCATTATACATCTTGCCGTCGCGCAGGATATAGAGTACTCCGCCACGCAATACCTTGCTGCTTGCGTTTTCGCCAAGTACTTGCTCTACATCGGTAGGCGTTTCAATCTCTTCGTTCTCGAAGACGACACGTGCACGCGGAGCCAAGCCCGGACCGCTGACGGGGAAGTTAAGAACGAAGTAGCCGCGCAGTGCGTTCATAGTCTGTTCAGCAGGCAGGTCAGCCGTTTTGTAGAGATAGCGGTCGCTACCCAGTACATAGCCGTTGGTGATATTCAGCAGACTCTCTCCGGCGCGCGGAGCATATATGCCATAATATGCGGCATAGTTGTCTGCGGGTACAATGGGACGGAGTACATTGCTGATAGTTACATCGGTGAAGATGGGGTTCTTCACGTCGGCTGACGGCGTATAGAGATACGGTACACCGGCTTCGAGAGAAGAGGCGTTGACGAAGTTCAGACGCAGGTCGCCGTTGTCCTTCACATACGTATTGTTGAGGCGGGTCAATGCACCGGGCAGTTTCTCAGCCAAGGTCGCTTCATCCAGATCAAACGGCAAGACGAGGGTATAGAGATTACCGGCGGTGAACATACGATTGACGCTTACTGCTGCCACTTCCATATTGTTATGCGCAGCGAGAGCAGACGTATTGTCTTGTGCCTCATAGATAGCCAACACATTCGGTTCTTGATTTTCAGAACCTACCATATAGGTAAAGTTGAAGTTCTGACCGTATCCTGCACCTCTGACATCCCACATACAGTTGAGATTGATGTTATCTTCATAGGTGTCTGTTGTGGTAAACGTAGCCGTATGAGCGGCACCGTAACCGGTCAGTTCGTGGGCAACGCCGGCGATGTTAATGAATGCTACGAAGCCAAGTAAGTCCTTATCGGTCGTGAGTGAGAAGGTGAGGTGCTGCTCTACGTCACGCGTAACGGTATAGGTGAGCAGGATATTGCCTTCTGTGGACGGGTTGGCGACTGCGTATCCGTGCCAAACGGTTTCGGTCAGGGCATCCACTACGGTGATGGTGCATGTAGCATAAACCGTGTTGTCGGAAGTCAGGCGCGCCGTAATAGTAGCCGTTCCGGCGGCTTGAGCGGTTACCACACCATCCACAACCGTAGCCACAGCCGAATTGGTTGTTTCCCACGTCAGAGCCCTGTCGGTAGCGTAAGCGGGCGTGAAGGTCGGCGTGAGCGTGAGCGTTCTGCCTACCAACAGGTTAGCCGAGTTCTGACTGAGGGTGATAGACGTAACCGAAACGGCATCATCGCAAGCCACTGCGTATTCGGGACGAACATTCAGCAATTGATTATAAGTCACTTCGCCAGCACCGGCAAAGACTACATAGAGCGGCGTGCCGAAATACGGTTCACCCTCCGAGTCCATCGTAACGGTCAGCGTATGGTTGCCATCAGAGAGTACGCCTTCGTTGCGAACGTCTTTGACGCTTATGTTCTCGGGACGATAGAAGACCGTACCGCCGAAGTTAGTCAATTCTTCTGCGGAGCGAACAATCATCGTATATTCGTCCACGTCGGAGCGTTTAACGGTCAGATAGATAGTATGGTCGTTAACCGTCATCTCGGTGTTGCAATAGGTGGTACCCAATGCGCGGAAGTTGGCGGTGAGGTTCATAGAGGCATCAACCGTGGCATTGAAGGTTGCATTGGTGTTGCCGTTCGACCAATCCACGAAGACATATCCGTCATTAGCAACAGCCGAGAAAGTAACTTCGGTACCGTCAGCCACTGTGCCGCCTTCGGGAGCCAGACCTGTCTCGGTAACCACTACGGAAGCCGTACCATAGGTGGCGTTATTGGCAGTAGCCGAAACAGATTGCAGACCGGCTGCCGTCTTCCAGAAATAAACATTGTCCAAAGCCATCTTGCCGGAAATGAAGCTGATACCGTCGAATTTCATCCAACGTACATTATCACTACTGAATGCCGGGTTCTCGGGGTTGAAATTGAAATCAGACAAAGCGATGTCATAACTTTGCCAACCGTTGCCGTTGTGCGAGAGACGCAGGGATGCAAGAGCCGCATCGTTGATGTTGATATTGATAGCGTTCGTTCCGGCTTGGAGCGACCAGATGTCGATGTGGAGATATTCCATTGCGGAAGCATCAATGCCCATACCCGAACCGCGATAGGCTTCTTGGGCAATGATTGCATCGGCACCATCGTTGTACATACCCCAAGTAACCACATTGTCACCTGCCACATTATAGACGAGGCTATGGTCACCGCTGATGTTCTGCTCCATCATCAAGGTAGGACCTGCAAAACCGTCCTTGTCAAACTCATGTTCAAGGATGGAAGCAAAAGCGTCACTATAAATAGGTACAATCTCTTTGCCTGTTGCACTCGGCACGGGAGCGGCTACCAAAGGAATAGACGTATCTTGGGTGGTAGTGGCTGCCACATTGACGCTGTTAGCCGATTCGTTACCGGCAGCATCAAGTGCCGTAATTGTAAAGGTATAAGAAGTTTCGGCGGTCAGCCCCGTAACGGTGATTACGCCTGCCTCGGCAGCCTGTACTTGATCCACACCGTGAGTGGCATCCACTACGTGGAATGAGGCAACTGCGCCGTCTTCTTCGTCCGTTCCGGCAACGGCTATGTTCACTCTGTCATACGAAGTGCCGCTCAGGCTTGCCGTTCCCATAACCGGCGGATTGACATCCGAAATGGTAGCACGGTCACCATAGACCTCAAACTCCCACATCGAGAAGCCGTAAGCCATATTGTTGTAGCCTTGACGGGCAAAAATCTTGACGTAACGGCCTACCTTGTTTGTGAAATTATATACATTGTAGTTCTCATCGGTATTGCCGACTTGGGGTTGTTCGGTATAAGTACCGATAACCGTCCATGATACGGCATTGTTTGAAATTAGTATATCATAATCCGTCGGAGCGGCTGTCTCAAAGAGGATCTTGACTTGGTCAACGCGGTAAGTTCCGCCCAAGTCCACGTACCACCAGTCGCCTGCGCTCTCGCCTACAGCAGCGTAGTGGCTTGCACCGTTAGATCCCCAGCGGGTATCTTTGTTGCCGTCATTAGCAGCGGGTATTCCGGCTTCTGCCACGTGACCTGCATTAGCGGTTTTGCCTTTGGCAAGGTTAAAACCTGTCAAATCGGCAGGTTCACCATCGGCGTAATAGACATCAAACGTATAGGTAACATTGTCGCAAACGACAGTGAACTGATTGAGTTGTTGCGTGAAATTAGACAAGGCAAATGTTCTATACGCACCTGCGCCACCGTTGGGTTCAATAGACATTGCTCCGAAAGCAGCAGAGGGGAAGCCAACCCACAGGTTGTCTCCGTCTTTGCGGATTCCGCCAAATTGGGCACCTATTTCAGGGTCAACCACCAATTTGTACTTGTCGCTATTTTGCAGCCAACTGACAGCCTCCCAGTTGATAGGACCTGTAACGGTAACGGTGAGCGTCTTGCTGCCTGCGGCATACGTAGCCGTTTCAGTCGTGCGAACGGTGATAGTAGCCGTACCGCGACCTACTGCCGTTACCAAACCCGTATTGCTGACAGATGCCACACCGGCGTTACTGCTCTCATAGGAAACGGCACCGTCGCCGGATTGTGTGGCAACGATTTGGAAGGTCTCACTTGTAGAGGCATCCAAGGTCTCGGCAGTCGAGTTAAGGCTCAATTCGGGATCGGTCAGAGCCGGTTCGTCACCGCCGCCTTCTGTCCCGTCTTCATAATACACGGTGAAAACACAAGTCCCCGTGCCGTGAACAACTGTGACTTCCGTTTCCTTCGCTGTAAAAGCACTAAGATACAAGCACATACCTGCACCTTGAACAGCATAGCCTTCTGCGGGCAATGTACAACTGATAATCCCTGCTGGGAAAGTGGTGTAGATACCCGCTTCCGCGGCAAACCCGGGAGTTTGAATATTAACTACTCCTTGTCCTTCACCGGGTGCTAATTTATACTTATTGGAATAAGCGCCGCCTCCGGCACCATCACCTAAATACTCGTAGCCACTCCAGTCAATGGCAAAACTCATCATACTTGCGCACAGGAGCGCAAATAGCAAAGTTAGTTTGTTCTTCATAGTGTATATGTTTTTAGTTGGTTATTTATATAATAAGGTCATTGGCAAGACGGATACCTATCGGATTACCGTTCCGAGCGCGTTATAGCGCACACCGTTGCGGATGAAGTAGGGAATGCCGTTCTCCATTACTTTGCGTACACGCGTGTCATCATTGCGATAGACTATCTCTACCGCGCTCGGGTTAGGATTGGTATCACCTGCTCCGACCGTATATTCCACATCAATGCGTGCTGCGTTGCCAGTATAAGCAATATAGAAGAAGATAACGGGTGTTTCGCCATCCTCAAAAGTATTTTCGGTCGTATAGGAGGCCGCATTACCATTGAGAGCCATCTGTGCAAACTGCGTAACTCCAACTGTAACTTGCGGGTTCACTCCCTCTAACTCTTTATCCCACTCAATAGTAAACGTGAGCGTTTGGTCGGCATTTCGGGTAATGCTGTACGTAAAGAGGGCGCCTGAAACCTCATCGGTGTATGTGCCGCTGACGGTAGCGGCAGTGATGTCTGTTTTGTCCTTGAACGTAGCGGTAACGGTAACAGCCGAAGCGGGCATAACGAATGTACCGGCTTTCGAAACGGTGATGTCGTTATTGGAGGCATCTTTTACGCTCCATTTGTCCAACTGCTTGCCTTCGGCAGGCGTAGCGGTCAGGGTAACCACCGTTCCATAGGTAGCCGTAGCAACATCCGCCGCAATAGTGCCGCCCGTAGCAGGTTGAACGAGGGTGATGGCGTACTCGGTTTGGTCGGTAACACAAGCCTTCCAATCGGCATCCATCGGGATAGAGAACATATCCTCGCCGTGTCCGTCCAAGACAATGAACAAGGCGTTGGCATAGATACTCGGCACTTCGGTAGAGGTGAACTGCATAGAGAGTGTATTGCCGTTCTGAACGAGGTACTCGGACATGTGGTAACCGCCCACGCCGTCTTTGTTGCAATAGAGGTTGCTGCCTGCCGCGTTGAACGAAACGATATTGTCGGCAGTCGTGATGGAAAACTCGTAGATATTCCCGCTCACGAGACTCATCGTAACCGTAGCGGAATGACCGTCACGAGATGTGATCGGTTCATCGCAGTACTGCTTGGCAAAGCCGGTCAGGGCTATGCCGAAGGAACAGAAAAGAAGAAGAAATTTTTTCATAGTTTCAAAAAATCAAATTGGATATATTTTGCGTTTTTTTTGTCAAATTTTTGTGGCAAAGGTAGCACATATAAAGTACACGTGAAGACTACCAAAAAACGGAAATATACAAAAAGTACGAAAAGTATATAAATTATCGCTGATTAACATTATGTTATAAATTTTTCACACTAAAAAAAGTACGGATTTTGTACCTATTTTGCAAGGTGCAGTTTGCAATTTTTACAAAAATATGGTGTATAATCGGAATAAATACGATACTTTTGCCGCGATTTCAATCAGAAAAATGAAACGATGGATTTGAAAGGAATTTATACAGCTTCGCCTTCGCGATATGCGCAGTCGGAGCAACTATATGTCCGCTGCGGTCGTAGCGGTGTGTTGCTACCGAAAGTGAGTTTGGGCTTTTGGCATAACTTCGGCGGAGGCGACCCATACGAGCGCAGTCGTGCCATCACGCATTACGCCTTCGACCACGGCATCACGCATTTTGACTTGGCCAATAACTACGGACCTCCCTACGGCAGTGCCGAAGAGACATTCGGTCGCTTGATGGAGGACGATTTTCGTCCATATCGGGACGAACTGTTTATCGCCACGAAAGCGGGCTACGATATGTGGGAGGGTCCCTACGGCAACTATGGCAGCCGTAAGTATCTGATGGCGAGTTTAGACCAGTCGTTGCGGCGAATGAAATTGGATTATGTGGACTTGTTCTACTCCCACCGATTTGATCCGGATACGCCCATCGAGGAGACGTTGCAGGCGATGGTGGACATCGTGCGAGCGGGCAAGGCTCTGTATTTAGGTATCTCCAACTGGCCGTTAGAGCCTTTGCGGCAAGCCGTACAGTATCTTCGCGAACACGACGCGCCGCTGCTAATCTATCAAGGGCGACTCAATCTGCTTAACCACGAGCCGATAGAGGAAGGCATTGTCCGTTTCTGCCGTGAGCAAGGGATTGGCTTTATTGCGTATTCGCCTTTGGCACAAGGACTGTTGACCGACCGCTATTTGGAGGGCATCCCTGCGGACAGCCGAATGGCAAAAGACAAGTTCCTGCATCCCTGTAACCGTACCGACCAACTGCTGGCTTACCTGCACGAGTTGCAAGCGCAAGGGCAGGCTCACGGAAAGACGATTGCACAAGAGGCACTCGCTTGGATTCTTGCCCAAGAGGGCGTAACGTCCGTATTAGTGGGAGCCAGCAGCGTGAAACAGTTGGAAACGAACCTGCAAGCCGCTCTATAATCATTATCCCCGTCTATGAAACGATTGCTACTATTTATTGTATCTGCCGTCAGTTGCTTGGCACTTCGAGCCGACATCATCGACTCGTTGCTACAGGTGTATGACAAGGAGATTAAGCGCGCTGAGGTCTATACATCCCAACGGCAAGACTTTATCGACTCCCTCAAATCGATACATCCTATGACGGATACGTTAAGGCTACAGATTGCGCGTGCGTATCAGCATTTTCAGTCCGACTCATCGCGAGCCTACTACCTGATGTTGAGCGAGGCGGAAGAACCGGTTCGTTCGGAGGCTTTTATCGGTCTGCTGCAACTACTTACCTATTCGGGACACTTTGCAAATGCCTTTGAACTATTGGCTAACCCTCAACGTCCGTCTATTCGCAGTGTGGAGGGCTATAAGGCAGTTTGGCTGCTGTACAAAGAGGCAGTAACCACCACACTGATGCCGCAATTCGGAGCCACGAAATGGGAGCATCTCGCCCTCCAATACTACGATTCGCTTGAAATGGCATTGGAGGCGGACAAGCTGCATACCGTGGAAAGCAGACTATGGTTAGAGCAGTACCACGCGCAGGATCGCGCCGACTGGGAAACGGCGGGTCACTATAATCAACTCCTGCTCAATCGTACCACGCCCGATGAGCATCTGTATGCCATTCTTTCCTATGGTCATGCGATACTCTATGAACAAGCCGGCAATCCTGTGAAACGCACGGAATGGCTGCTGCGCTCGGCCATTACCGATGTGCGGTGCGGCATTACGGACAACGGTGCATCGTGGCTGATAGCCCGGGAGTGCTACGACAAGGGGGACATCAAACGCGCTTCCCGCATCAGCAATTACACGCTGACCAATGCATCCTTCTTCAATGCACCTACGCGCTATGTACAGACTTATGCGTTGGGGCATACCATCGGCGAGAAGTATGAGAATAGTCTGCTACAGGACAACAGCAACTTAGTGATAGCCTTAACGGCGTTAGCAATCTTGCTTTTTGTTCTCGCATTATTAGTAATATACTCGCTGCATCAGAATCGCCGTCTGTCCGTACTCAACGGGCAGTTGTCGGCTATCAACAACCAACTGACGATTGCCAATCAAGTCAAGGAGCAGTACTTGTGTCGCTACTTGGAGGTGTACAGCGATTATATCCGTCGCCTGACCACGATGGCGCGGAAGGCGGGAGAGAAAGATACAACGGCGTTTATGAACCGCGAGATGGAGAATTTCTATCGCTCGTTTGACGATACGTTCCTTTCGCTTTACGGCTCGTTCGTGGAAGATTTCAACGCTTTATTGAAGCCGGAGGCGCGCCTGACACCCAAACCGGGCGAACGGCTGACGGTGGAGATGCGCATTTTCGCGCTTATTCTGCTGGGTATTGACAGTAGTGCCAAAATAGCCGAGTTGCTCTGCTACAGCCCCAACACCATCAGCAACTACCGCGTCAAGGTAAAGAACAACGCACTCGGCAACCGCAACGACTTTGAGCGGCAGATTCACGCTTTGGCGACAAGAAACAACGCGACATAACCAACCAATATAAACAAACTTTATTAACTTTGCCTTTTTACCCTCTCTTCTCGGGGGAGAGTTGGAGAGAGGTTTTCAAAACCCGACGGGGCGATGGGATATAACCGCCTAACACGAGTATGAAACACAAATTTTATCTCTTTTTAGCAGTAATGCTGCTATCATTAATGCCTGTAGGAAAAGCAAGTGCCGAGGTCGTCAAAGACGGTATTCATTATATCGCCGAATATGTTGATAAACATGGGCAGGCGAAAGAGACAGATTATTATATGGTAACAGATGACCGCTTTCTTTCAAGTGAGAATTACAACTATTTATCCGGCAATGTGTATCTCAAGGATAAACTGTATGGAAAAAGAGTGGAAGTAATCCTTAGCAACGCTTTTAGTAGCATGAAAGCGAATGTCAATATTTTCTGTCCAAACACCTTAAAGAGAATAAAACAGGATGCATTCCTTCATGCAGAGGGATTACAATCTATCCGACTAAATGAAGGTTTGGAGAAAATAGAAAGCAACTCTTTTCTAGGTTGCTCTAATCTTACTTCAGTAAATTTCCCTACAACATTACTAACCATTCCGAAACAAGCCTTCTTGGGTTGTTCTCTCTTACCCTCCGTCACATTTACGAATGTCAAGAGTATCGAAGAACGGGCATTTAAGAACTGTACCAGCCTGGTCTCCATCAACGGCGGTAATCTGTCATGCACTGTACAAACTATAGGAGATGAAGCATTTTATGGATGTACTCAGTTACAGACGATCAAATTCGCGTCCAACAAACTTATTAGCATCGGAGCGTCCTGCTTTGAAAATTGCACGCATTTGACCAACATCATTCTTCCTGCCTCCTTGACAACTATCGGTCAGTTTGCTTTCAAAAAATCAGGTTTGAAAGTGGTAACCAACAATAGAACTTCTCCGCAAACGATAAAAGCAAATGTGTTTCAAGGAGTGGACCTGTCGCAATGTATTCTCTATGTGCCAAAAGGCTGCAAAGCGGCTTATCAAGCAGCTGACGTTTGGAACAAGTTCGGCTATATCCTGGAACCGGGAGAACAACCTGTTGATATCCAACCGGGCGAAGAGAAAATAGGACCCGTTCCAACCGGACTACATAAAATAGGCGATTTAACCTATGAATTGCATGCTGACCAGACGGCTACGCTCGTTCAAAACAAGGCATATAAAGACATCAGCGGTGCGCTCGTTATTCCCGCTTCCGTCAAATATGGCAGTTACATCTATACCGTTACAGCAATGAAGGATTTTGCTTTCGCTTGGTGCGATAAAATAACTTCTGTTTCTATCCCCAATACTATTACGGAGATTCCCGATCAAGCTTTTGATGAATGTAGTGCATTGAAGAGTGTGACCCTTCCCGCCGCACTAACCAAAATGGGAATCAGAGCATTCGCAGGGACCGCATTGACCGCTATTAACATTCCGAGTACAGTGACCGAATTCGGAAATGGTGCATTCTCTTTGTGCGAGGCACTCACTTCCGTCACTGTTCCCGCCGGGGTAAAAGTAGTACCAGATGATTGTTTTTATGGATGTAGCAACCTGAAAACCATTAAATTGCAGGAAGGATTGGATGAAATTAAAGCGCATGCTTTATGCAATACAAATATCACTTCACTCATCATTCCGGAAAGTGTGACTTCAGTGCGTAGTGGTTTACCATCTTCATTGACTTCTATCCGGACTCTGAGCGAGACTCCGCCTGCAACTACTCTGGCGGGTACTTTCCAATATATCAACAAATCCACGTGTGTTCTTTATGTGCCGGCAGGCAGCCTGAGTGCCTATCAAACCGCTGACGGATGGAAGGAATTCAAGAACATCCAGGAAAAAGGCGTAAACGAGAAAATCAAATACGGCAAACTCTATTACCAACTCAATGAAAACCTCACGGCATATGTGACCTGCGAGAAGAACGAACCTGGCAACTACGCCGCCCTTAATGGCGAAATTACAGTTGAAAAGACCGTTACATACCAAGGACTGGATTACACCGTGAATGATATCGGGTCCAATGCGTTCCGATATGCTACCGGCATCACCAAAGTGAACCTGCCTGCTATCATGGACGAGATACGGTCCATGGCATTCAACGGATGTTCCAACCTCGCACAAATCAATATCCCGGCTACGCTTACATGGCTGGACGATGACGCATTCGGTGGCACCAAACTGTTCAATGACAACAAAGATGCCAACGGTGCGGTGTACTATGACGGCTGTCTCTTGGCGTTGACTGAGAAACTCTCAGGCGATTATACTGTTAAGGAAGGTACTTGGCTCATTGCTTCCAACGTCTTTATGGACCAAGACAATCTCACTTCCATCACCCTGCCCGAAGGACTGCAAGTGCTATGCAACAGTGCACTCTCGGATATGCTCAACTTAGAGACCGTTACATTGCCCTCATCGCTTCAATATATCGGCGGAGGATTCTTGCATAACTGTTATATGTTGGGTACGATATACAACTATGCCGAGGTGCCATACAACTTGTCGGATACCTATTGCTTCGACGGGGTGAATCAGGCGATGTGTACGCTCTACGTGCCCAAAGGCAGCAAGAACGGTTATTCCAATGCTGCCGAGTGGAAAAACTTCCCGATGATGGAGATGGAGCCTAAGTCCTTTACCGTTACCTTTGTGGACTACGACGGTACGGAACTGAAGACGGAGACCGTCGAGGTGGGAAATGCTGCAATTGAACCCTATGACCCGACACGGGAGGGATACACCTTCACCGGATGGGACAAAGAATTCGACAATATACAAGCCGACCAGACCGTTACCGCTCAATATGAGCAAAAGAAATATATTGTCATCTTCCTTGACTGGAACGGCAATCCGATAGATACGCAGGAAGTGCTGCACGGCGAGAGTGCCGTGGCACCTGCCGACCCGACACGAGAGGGACACACTTTCATCGGATGGGACAAAGAGTTCGACATCGTCAACGGCAGCATGAACGTGACAGCACAATACGCCGCCAAGGTATGGACTGTCACTTATCTCAACTGGGACGACTCGCTCATCGGCACCGAGCAGGTCGTCAACGGAGAAGATGCCAAGGGTATGGTGGCCACGCGCGTCGGATGGATCTTCGGACAGTGGTACAATACCAAGAACTTCGAATATGTGGACCTGAAGAACATTACATCTGACTTGACCGTCAAAGCTGAATACAGCGGAGAAATCCTGTTCGACGTCACCTACCGCGTCAATGGGGAGACGACATTCCAGATTCAGGCTGTCTATGGCTTCGATGCACGCACCATCTATTATAACCCGACCGAGTATCCGAAGATTCCTGAAAAAGAGTCCGACGACATGTACGACTACACTTTTGCCGGCTGGGAACCCGAAGTGACTTACGTCACGGATAACATCGTGCTCACGGCCGTCTTCGAGGCTACACCGCGCAAATTCACCGTCTCCTTCTACGACTGGGACGACAGCCTCATCGAGGAGCAGGAAGTGGCGTACGGCTCGGCAGCCGAGGCACCGACCCCCGAACGCACCGGCTACACCTTCACCGGTTGGGACAAGTCCGTTGGTTACATCACCGGCAACCTTATCGTCAAAGCGCAGTACACCATCAACAGCTATTCCGTCACGTTCGTCGATTGGGACGATGCCGTACTGCGCACAGCGCAGATAGTGGAGTACGGCAGTGCCGCCGTTCCGCCTGCCGACCCTGTTCGCACAGGCTACACCTTCACCGGCTGGGATCAGGACTACAAGAACGTCACAGGCGACATGACCGTCAAAGCGCAATACACCATCAACCAATACACTGTCCGTTTCCTCAACTGGGACGGCACGGTGCTGCAGAGCTCCGAATGGGAGTATAACAGCACGCCGGTCTATAGCGGCGAGACACCCGTCCGCTCTGAGGACGAGGAGAATACCTACGCCTTTGCCGGTTGGGACAAGGAGATAGCCGTTGCCACCGCTGCCGCCGACTACACCGCACAGTTCACCGCTACGACGAAAGCCGTCTATTTCACCGTCACCTACTATGACTGGGACCTAACCATCCTCGGCACGGAGCAAGTGGAGGAAGGGCATGACGCGCAGGGCTTGAACCCCGAACCGACCCGCGACGGCTATATCTTCACCGGCTGGTCCAAGCCGCTGACGAACATCACCTCCGACCTCAACGTACAAGCCACCTACAAGGAGAACCCTGTAACGGGCATTGACGAAGCCGAAGCTGCCAAGATTGGCTGCTCCATAAAGGTACTCCGCGACGGCGTGCTCTACATTCTGCGCAACGGAAAGACCTACAACGCCCAAGGACAAGTAGTGCAGTAACCTTGGAAGGACTAAATCAATCAGCCCTGACGGAAAATGTTTTGCTGTCGGGGCTGATTGATTTACATAAACAGGTCGTCAAGCACCACCTCACTTTGTACATCTCCTGCATACTCGTTAGGTAGCAGTCCGAACGTGGTAATCATCGTCAGATACAGTGCTTTTTTTATGACTTACGGCGCAACACTACTGTCCACTAAAAAATGGACGATTAAAAATTTAAGTCAGACAATAACGGTTCACTTGAATCAAGACGTTCTTTGTCATTTTGAAAATTAGTTCTGTTGAGCAACTCCGTAAGGTGCATTTTGTTCGTCAGTGATACACTCAAAACGTGTAAAAGTTCATACGTTGTCAGCTTAAGTTTCATATCGTGTTGCACAATCGCCACCAAACAATAAGCGTAAGTAACTGATTCCAACAGGTATAATGCTTGATATAATGGTCACCGTTATACCTGGCTACTATACGTCTGAACTTATCCTCGTTGATAAACTCTATAATTTGTGAGAAGATGTATTTGACTTGATTCATAAGTAGATGTGATTTTATCTACAAGATTACAAAATCAAATCGTCGCGCACAAATTATCGCTGTAACAAACTAATTTTCAATACGTCAAAGAACAATGTCTAAATTTTTAGTGGACACTAATGATATTACTAACATAATGAAAGAACGCGTGTAAATGTGTACGCGCGTTCTTTTCGTTTTGCCCTGTATGTATCCAATTAGATTATTTCACCTCTTGTCCTTGTAGCGTGTAGGTCTTGTCACCACGGAGGATGTAGATTTGACCGTCACGGACAAGTTTGTTTGTCATGTTGTGTGCATTCCCACTATTGACTATCTCTATTGCCTCGCTTGCTTCCAACGGCCACACAACAGACAAAACAAGAGCGGCAAATCAGATTTGCCGGGAAAGGAAAAAGACTCCAACCTGCTCGGTGGTGGAGCAGGCTGGAGAGAAGAATGTGGCTCGGCAAATGTGCCGAGAGTTAAACCGACACATCGGGTTATCGATAGAGCGAAAGGGGGATCGAAAAATCCAGAGAGTTTTGACAGCTGGCACTAATCCAAAAGATTTAATGAGTTCCTATTAAAGAAGGGTGAATTTCTGCGAGTGAACGCTCAAATAGTTCCATAATTGGTTTGCATTCTTGCGGAAAAACATACACATGTAGTTTAAATACCATCTTATGGTTTCCAGCCCACATATCAAGATGTAAACCATGTTGGTCTGTTTGTTCATGATACCCAAGATGATTCATTATTCTACTAACTATATTATCAGATTTACCCACATACAAAGTATTGTCTTTAGGGAAAGCATATTTGACAGTTCTCGGTGTTTGAATAGTTGTATTTTCTTTTATGCTCTTGACCTCATTTTTAATAGTTTCTACCAATTCTTTCGACAGAATATCTGGCGATATGATTTCCCAACGATATAGACATGGAAAAGCATCATAATGTTTCAGCCATCCAAACATATCTTTGAATGGGGCAGCTGTCCGCACATCAATACCGTCCGTTAGATTAGGTAGATATTGGTGATTTAGATTCTCACTCTTTATTTCAAATGTATTAGTGTCTACGATGCCGCATTTAGCGACCAATTGAAATAAAGTGCTGTAATATTCAGCATTGATTTTGAAGATTTCTTCCGGTGTTTTCATATTAAAATCCTTTCTATTTCTTCTGGCGTTGGGAAACTCTGCAAATCATTTTCGTCAAGGAACAATACTTTGGTGTTTTTTAAGTTTGTCTGTTCCCGTTCAATGTTGATACGGTCTGTTTTATTAGAATTATCTACTATGCGTGAGAATTCATGAGGAATAATTGCGGAACAAGTCAAATATCTATACCCCATCCATGTGTATTCCGGGAGTTTTCCGAAATATGCCCATGTGTCTTTATTGAGAATAATGATTACTTTAGGTCTAATCACTTCTTCAATCATATTTTGGGATAGACACACTTGCTCTATAATATAGTTAAACATTTGCGGATTCAGTACTACTTGTTGATTAGCTATTTGATGGTTACTTTCTCTAAAACTGAACAAATCAATATATGCAGCCCTATCACGCAGATCTGTTTGAGAAGAGACTAACATCTTTTTAATAGCCTCTCTATCAGGCAATTGGTATACTTGCTGATTTCCTACTTTTTCACCTTTATCGAAAGAAGGGTTATAGCCAACAAGTAAAATGTCCTTTTGTGTTGAATTGTGGCATATATGATATCCACGTCGCATAATTTCATTAGAGTTACCATATTTATCCCACAAGTAATCATGTTCAGTTTGCATAATTTCATTGGGATCTATAGTGGCTTCTTCTTCGGATGTTTGTGTCTCAACAGCTATAGCAGGTGCTATTTCTCCCGATTTCTGTACCATTTGCTGTTTTTTCTCTTTCCGTTTTTTATGCACATTAGAAATTAAGGCGTTCACCTGGTAAAAGAATGCGATATATATTCTTAAGGCTATTACACATATAACACCGAACCAAAACAAACAAATATACAGATAATTATCATATGTAATTTGATCTTGATACCATTCGTATGCAGATTCTATTCCTAAATAAATTAATCCTATTACTATCGGTAGTATCATTAGTAGGAGAAATGATAATTTTCCAATAATTTTGCGCCAGGTAGCAATGTATTGCACCCATTTGAAATACCATATGTCACGATGGAATGGATTTTGACGTTCCAGCAATGTAACACCATGCTTGAATTTGGAAAAGAGAGTATCAGTGAATTGATTTCGCATTCTATTTTCTTTCCCTTCTTCATCAGATGCAATAATAGTATTCCAACTCTCCGCTTTTAACTGGATAGCCATATCGTGTAATTGTTCCACAAGATTTTTCTCATCTTCAGCAAACTCAACACTACGTACAGAATCGGCATTTCCTAATATGGCGGAATGTAGAGAATTCAATTGTGCCTCTTCAGCGAGGTGTTGACGACGACTTGCAGTCTCTGCACGAATGTGCTTAATCGGTCTTGCCCAGTTCTCTCCAAAAACTGCATTACTTAATCTGTCTGCTGTGTTCTGACCTGCTCTGCGCCAGAAACCGCGTGAAAAACTATTACTCATATTGATTATTAATAAAAGTGTGAACACTCTGTTTATTGGTATATTCGGGCTTCGACTCCCATGGTTTCCAATATATGCAGAAAGTCCACACTCACGGTGTGAACATTCGCTATATTAGGAAAACCATTACAATGTGTCGAAGATTGAATATATCCTTAATAAAGCAAATGCTTATTTTATATGTTGTTTGTCTTTTGTTTTATGCCATAGGCAGATTTTTGTTTGTTGTATATTTGTTTTTAATCGACCAAATGTGGTCGATACTTTCTCTGTCGGTGTTTGTCAGAGAGGGACGTGTATTTAGTTATCTTGTTGCAGGCGATAGATTTCTTTCTGCCGTTCGATCTCACGACGGAGTTCTTCTTCTGTTGGCATATAGGTCAGATATTTCGCCGCATACAGCTGTTTGCTGTCATTCAAAATGGAATACCGCGCAATATCTTTACTTGTTTCCGCACAAAGCAATAAACCAATTGTAGGATTGTCACCCTCCGTGCGCCGCAAGTCATCAAACATACGGATGTACATATCCATCTGACCTATATCTTGGTGCGTAATAGTGGTCGTTTTCAGGTCCACAAGGAAATAACATTTAAGAACCACATTGTAGAACACCAAGTCCACATAATAATCTCCGGTATCGGTTGCTATATGATATTGCTCGCTCATAAACGCGAACCCGCGTCCCATCTCAAGCAGAAACTCCTTTAAGTGCTGAATGATTGCTCGTTCAAGATCTGATTCAGTATAGTTCGTATTTGCCGGCAGTTGCAGAAATTCAGCCACCATCGGGTTCTTGATAAACTCGTCTTTATCTTGCTGAAACGGTGCTGTCAGTTGCTGCATTTCCGCTATAACATCGTTTTTCGTCGGAGCTTGCAGCAGACGGTAGTAATACTGCGAACCGATGTTTCTATCCAACGTGCGCGTACTCCACATTTCTTGCGAGGCTTCTCTCAAATACCAATAACGGGCATTCTCATCCGCTACCCGCAACAGGCTTCGGAAATGTGTCCATTTTAGATTTGGTACGCGTGCGTGCCAAATTTCCAAATCGCTGAAATACAGATATAATTGCCGATAGTTACGCAAGTCGCGTGCCGTAAACCCCGACGCATACTCAAGCGACAAATCTTTTGCCAATGAATTCAGCAGTTGCGTTCCGTACTCGGCGCGTTTTTCTCCGTGTTGTTCCTCCTCTACAATGCGCCTGCCGATCTGCCAATAGGTATTGACCATCACCATATCTACCTCTTGGTACGCCTTGCGTAATCCGTCTTCTATAATACGGCGGACATCCGTAAGCAAGGCTTCGAAAGATTTGGTACGCGTGTGTGCCAAATCTTGGAGAAGAGGTGTTTGATTGGATATGTCTGATGATTTCATAGGCGGTAATTGTTTTCGTTATTTATTTGTTCCTTGTATTATCTGCATCATATTGTTGTCTTTCTTGCCGTGCTTGACGGATTTCATCATTGATGTCCTCAAGCGTCATTTCGGAATTACCGTTTAACTCACTTATACGCCTCATTGAAGCGACAGCTGCACGCGCGTTGCGTCTGACTGTCTGTTGCGCCGTGTTGTACTCAATCAACAATGCCTCGACTTGTCTTTGCAGTCAAGCCGTCATATCCGTCTCGTTCGCAAACGACCGGCGTGTGCGCTGAACGAGTTCGTCGTCTAATGATAGATTGTACATACACATACGTTATTTCCTCCTATTTAGATAATTACGCTGCAAATGTACGACTTTTTTGGCATATTTGCAAATAATTAGTTAATTTTCTTGAATTTTTAATGGTTTAAGTCGGTTTTATTGTTGCTGAGTTGTTTTTAACTCTTGGTAAATCATGGCACGTATGAAGGCTGGGAGTTGGAGGTAACGCTTGGGGTTGCCTGTTTGAGGGTCGATGGGGGCTTGCGGGTCGGGGTGTCTGCCACGGATATTGGGGAGCTGTTGCGTGTAGCGAGCACGGAAGTCGTTGTAGAGTTGCAGGGCTTCTTCGGGAGTGTAGTAGTCGGGAATATGGCTGGTCAGTTTGATAACGCGTTCCACTTCGGCATGGGCTTGACGTTCCTCGGGCGTGAGGTCCGGGTCTTGGCTTGTGCCTTTGACGCTCTTGGGCTGACCGGCGGCGAGTATCTGAGAGGTGCGGTGGCACGCTTCACGCCAGCGGTTGTGGTGCTTCAGTTCTTCGCCCTTGGGTGGGTTCTTCTTGAAATCGCGAGGATGACGGACAGCATACGCTTCTTGCTTGCCTTCGTGTATGATTCTGCCTTTTTCGTCCCGGTACTTCTTCTGACGGCTGATAATGCCGTGTTTTTCAATCGCTTCGTGAATCTCGTCGAACGGAATTTGTAGTTTGACTTCTGCCATATTGATAGGTTGTTTGGGTTTGTCGGATGCTATTCTGTCGGTATGGTGGAGTGTCGGTGTGATTAGCCGAGTAACATACGAATATCATAGGAATAACATACGAATCACATAAGATATGTTGCTGCAATATGGCTGCAAAGATACTGCTTTTTTGCGAGAGATGCAATAGGTTTGGCGGAGTTTTGTGCTTGATTGAGTGATTTTTGTGTGGATTTGTTATAGAAAAGCACCACCTCACTTTGTACATCAACTGCATACTCGTTAGGTAGCAGTCCAAACGTGGTAATCATCGTCAGATGCAGTGCTTTTTTTATGACTTACGGCGCAGGTATAAAAAAAGATGTGCCTTTGGTTGGCACATCTTTGCGGAAAGAGAGGGATTCGAACCCCCGGACCCGTTAAGGTCAACGGTTTTCAAGACCGCCGCGATCGACCACTCCGCCATCTTTCCCTAAAGAAGGATTGCCGGACGGGCAATCACTTCTTTATTCAATTCAGCATAGAAACTGAAGATTGGTGTAAAAACCGAAGATTATTGAGCAACAGCTTCTTGAACAGCCTCAGCAGCCTCAACGGTTTGCTCTACGGCGTTAACGACAGCGTTCTCTTCTTCAGCGGGTTGTTCCTCAACAGGAGCAGCAACTTCTTCCACTTGAGCAGCCTCTTGTTGGCAAGCTTCGGTGTTCTCCGTGTTTTCAGCCTTCTTACCGCAGCTCATAACGCACATTGCGATAGCTGCAACGAATAACAATTTCTTCATTGTTTTGTTATTTTTAATGGGTTAATTATGTTGTTTTTCAAGTATCTTCTCAAAAAACCGCGCAAAAGTACGCTGTTTTTTTATCGTGTGCAAAAAAAAATGTACTTTTGCCCGATTTTTGACGTTTTGACAACTCTACATTTAATTTTCCTGACTAAATGGCTACAAAACAGACTTATAAGACCGACAAAGAGGGTATGCCCTTTTGGAAGGTCATTCTCATTAACCTTGGTATAGCCCTTATCATAGTGGTTGTGCTGTTGGTTGTGCTCAAGGGTTGGCTCAACCGTTACACGGAGCACGGGGTGGAGGTGGAGGTGCCTCAAATCACGGGGTTGACCGTGGAAGAGGCGCAGATTCTGCTGCAAGGCGAATCGCTGCGGATAGAGGTGATTGACTCCACGTACTCATCGAAGGTGCCGCTCGGCACGGTGGTAGAGCAGTCGCCCGCGCCGGTGAGCCACGTGAAAAAAGGACGTACTATTTATGTGGTGATGAATGCCCGCCAGCGTCGGAAAGTGGCTGTGCCTCAACTTGCGGATGTACCTTACCGTCAGGCAGAAAGCACATTGCGCCAAGTAGGTTTGATTCCCACCGGACTGGTTTATCAGCCTTCTGCTTACCGCGACCTTGTACTTGATATTCTCTCGGAAGACAGCACATCTATTCCTGCCGGAACGATGCTCACGGAGAACACGCCCGTCATCCTTGTAGTAGGTCAGGGTTTGGGTACGGCGCAGGTCATCACGCCTGATTTGAGAGGATTGAGCCTGCAAGACTGCCGTTCACTGCTTTTGGCTGCACATCTGACGCTCGGCACCGTCACTTACGACATTGAGCCTACGGACGAGAACAGGAACTTGTACGTGGTCTATGACCAGCAACCGGCATCGGGCAGTCGGCTGACGGAAGGAGAAACGGTGAACATCAACCTCTCAACCGACCGCGATAAAGCCGCCACCGTCAAACCGGCGGAGGACTCGGAGGAAGAGTTTTTCTAACCGCTTATTTTACATTTCTACAGACAGAAAGAGAGACGATGGACGACTTGTGGGAGCGCTTCCATATTGAAGTGGACAAGGGGCAGACCCCTGTGCGAATCGACAAGTACCTGACCGAACACATGGCAGGTACTTCGCGCAACCGCATCCAAGCCGCAGCGGAGAGCGAGCATATCACCGTGAACGGTACGCCCGTGCGCTCCAACTACAAGGTGAAGCCGTTTGACGACATACGCATATTGTTAGACCACGAGCCGATAGACCCGACCATCACGCCCGAAAACATACCGCTCACGGTCGTCTATGAGGATGACGATGTATTGGTCATCAACAAGCAGGCGGGGTTGGTGGTTCATCCGGGACACGGCAATTACGAGCATACACTGCTGCACGCGTTAGCCTACTATTTTGAGCAAAAGAACGCATCGCTTGACATTAACAATCCCGAAATAGGTCTGGTTCACCGTATCGACAAGGACACGTCGGGTCTGTTGCTGATAGCCAAGACACCGGATGCGAAGACACGGTTAGGGCAGCAGTTCTTTGACCATACGACGGAGCGGACGTACCAAGCGCTTGTATGGGGGACATTCCGCGAAGAGGAGGGGACGGTGAGCGGCGCGTTGGCACGGGATTTGAGTGATCGTACACGATACCGTATCTACAGCCTTGAAGATAATCCGGAAGCCAAAGCCGCTGTAACACATTGGCGCGTGGCAGAACGCTTTCCATACGTTACATTGGTCGAATGCAGGCTTGAGACGGGACGGACGCATCAGATACGCGTGCACATGCAGAGTCTCGGACACCCGCTGTTCAACGACGAGAAATACGGCGGAACGGAAATATTGAAAGGGCTGCCAACGCAAAAGTATAAACAGTTTATTCACAACTGTTTCGAGATTTGTCCTCGTCAGGCGTTGCACGCCAAGACGCTCGGCTTTACCCACCCTCGGACGGGCGAACGGATGTTTTTCAACAGCGACTTGCCCGAGGATATGTCTAACCTACTAAACAAATGGCGCAACTATGGAACCTACACTCAAACAGATACTTTGGGCTGACGATGAGATTCAGCTATTGCAACCGTATGTGCTTTTTCTTCGCGAGAAAGGCTACGAAGTGACTCCTGTCTGCAGCGGTCAGGATGCGATTGACGCGTGTGAGGAGCGGACGTTTGACATCGTGTTCTTGGACGAGCAGATGCCCGGAATGAGCGGTATTGAGACACTGCAGGAACTCAAACGGCTGCATCCCGAAACGCCTGTGGTGATGATAACCAAGAGCGAAGAAGAGAACATAATGGAGCAAGCTATCGGGCAACAGATAGCCGACTACCTGATTAAGCCGGTCAATCCGAATCAGATATTGCTCTGCCTGAAGAAGCATATTCAGAGCCGTCAGTTGGTGGCAGAGCAGACGAACAAGACGTACAGGGAGGAGTTTACGGACATCGCTTATATGATTGATACGGCGCGCACGTTTGAGGAGTTTGTGAGCATCCATAAATCACTGAATCGATGGGACTTGCAGTTGCAGGACGTGCAGTCGCCGATGCGCGATATGCTGCTGCAGCAACGCGAGCAAGCCAATACGGCGTGGGCTAAATGGGTGATCAGGAACTATGAGTCGTGGTTTACTACTCCCGTTCCTGCCGACCGTCCGCTGTTGTCGCCCGATGTGTTCAAACGCAAAGTCTTTCCGCTGTTGGACAAGGGTGAGAAAGTATTTGTGATTGTGATTGACAATTTCCGCTACGACCAATGGAAAACTATTCAGCCGCTGCTTAACGAGCTGTTTACCGTAGATGAGGAGCAGATTTATTGTTCTATTCTGCCCACGGCGACCCAGTATGCGCGCAATGCGATTTTCTCGGGGCTGATGCCGGAACAAATCCGCCAGATGCACCCCGACCTATGGGTGTCAGAAGAGGACGAAGAGGGCAAGAACCTGAACGAGAAAGAACTCATACAGAACCAATTAGACCGATTCCGCAAGCGGTACGGAAATACGTACTATAAGATTAACGAGAGCGACTTCTGCGAGAAGATTACCAAGCAGATCGGCGGGCTGCAAACGCCTCTGAACGTGGCGGTAATCAACTTTATTGATATGCTTTCGCACGCGCGAACCGACTCGAAGATGATGCGTGAGTTGTGCAACAACGAGAGTGCCTACCGGTCGCTGACGTTGTCGTGGTTTCAACATTCTCCCACAAAGGCTTTTCTTGCTCGCATAGCGCGTTTGGGGTACAAAGTGGTGCTGACTACGGACCACGGTACGGTGCGCGTGACGAATCCCGTACCTATCGTGGGAGACAAGAACACGAACACGAACCTGCGTTACAAGGAGGGCAAGGCACTCTCTTGTCAGTCGAAGAACGTGTATGAGGTCAAGCAGCCGCTTCGGATAGGTTTGCCGTGTCCGAATGTGAGTACGAGTTACGTTTTCTGCACGGGGAACGACTTTTTCGGGTATCCGAACAACTTCAACTACTATGCGCAGATTTATCGCAACACGTTCCAGCACGGCGGTATATCGATGGAGGAGATGCTCATTCCGCTTGTAACGCTGTCGCCGAAATAATCACGTCACCTTGCGCAAGTTTTTCAAGATATTGTTTGTGTGTGCGTTCGTCTGTCTGATAGGTGCATGTTTTCTGCTTGTGTCGCACGGTTTTTTGTACGGAAAGCAGACCGCACCTGTCAGCCATAGACTGAGCATCATGACGTACAACACGCACGGAATGGGTATGGCTCGCAAAACGGCGAAGAACGCTGTGATTCAGTTTCTTCAGAAGGCTGATGCCGATGTGCTGTGCTTGCAGGAGGTGGATGTATATAAGAGCAGCGAACACCTGACGCTCAACGAATTGAGGAAGGCTTTGGCGCATTATCCATATACGTATTTCGACTTCAAGGTGTATAACAGCCGCCATCAGTTCGGGAATGCCGTATTTTCGCGTTACCCGCTGATAAACAAGCATACGATACGTTATCCGTCGCGCGCCAATATCAGCAGTTGCTGCGATGTGGTGGTAGAAGGGGACACGATTCGTCTGTTTACCAATCATTTGGAGTCGTATCGGTTCAGTCAGAGCGAGATGGATTCGGTGGCGGCACATCCTTTTCGTTCGGACTCTGCTTTGCAGCACAAGGTATGGTCGGCGAGTCGCAGCCGCTTTCGTCAAGCACGCATCGTGGCGGACTCCATAGCCGTTTCGCCCTATCCTGTTCTTTTGGTCGGGGACTTGAACTCGACACCAGTATCACCCACGTATCTGCTATTACGCCGGCATTTACGGGACGCTTTTTTGGAATGTTCATCGCTGCGCTTGGGCAACACATTCAAGAAGGGGAGATTCGGCGTAAGAATTGACTATATCCTTCATTCGGAGGGGCTGCATCCTGTTTCCTGCCGTACGCTCCACACGGATGCATCAGATCATTTGCCGGTGCGAGCGGAGTTGGTGTGGTAAGGTCATAGGGCATAAGAGATAGGCAAAAAACACATTCGAAGAGATGGGAATGTGTTTTTTTTAGTTTGCAAAGTGAAAATTGCAAATTTATTTTTTTATACCGAAAAGTCGCCGTACTTTTGCGGTGTTGTTAACCAAATAACCAACATTATTAACTTATTTTTAGCATGAAAACAGCTGAAATTATGCAGCGTCTTGCTGCGAAGCATCCGGGCGAGGCAGAGTATCTGCAGGCCGTTCAGGAAGTTCTCGAGTCAATCGAGGAAGTGTATAACCAGCACCCTGAATTTGAGAAGGCTCAGATTGTAGAGCGTATGGTGGAGCCGGATCGTATCTTTACGTTCCGTGTAACTTGGGTAGATGACAAGGGTCAGGTACAGACAAACCTCGGCTACCGTGTTCAGTTCAACAGCGCGATTGGTCCGTACAAGGGCGGTTTGCGTTTCCACAAGGCTGTTACACCGAGTATGCTGAAGTTCTTGGGCTTTGAGCAGACGTTCAAGAACGCTCTGACGACTCTCCCGATGGGCGGCGGCAAAGGCGGTTCGGACTTCGACCCCGTAGGCAAATCAGATGCTGAGATTATGCGTTTCTGCCAGGCGTTTATGCTGGAGTTGTGGCGTTGCATCGGTCCTGACCAGGACGTACCTGCCGGTGACGTAGGTGTAGGCGGTCGCGAGATCGGTTTCCTGAACGGTATGTATCAGAAGCTGGCTCGTCAGTATCATACGGGCGTTCTGACCGGCAAGGGCATGACTTTCGGCGGTTCGGTACTTCGTCCTGAGGCTACCGGTTTCGGTGCGCTGTACTTCACGCAGCACATGCTTCACAAAGCAGGCAAGGATATCAAGGGTATGCGCGTAGCATTGTCCGGCTTCGGTAATGTGGCTTGGGGTGCTGCAACGAAGGCTGTTCAACTTGGTGCGAAAGTTGTAGCTATCTCGGGTCCGGACGGCGTATGCGAAATCAAGGACGGAATCACTCCCGAAATGATTGACTATATGCTGGATATGCGTGCTTCGAACCACAACAAAGTGGAAGAGATGGCACAGAAATTCCCCGCACAGGCCAAGTTCACCGCCGGTAAGAAATCGTGGTCTATTCCTTGCGACATCGCTATGCCGTCAGCATTCCAGAACGAGTTGAGCCTCGAGGATGCGAAGGAGTTGGAGAAGAACGGCTGCAAGATCTGCGCTGAGATTTCGAATATGGGTTGCCAAGCCGATGCTATTCACTATATGCAGAAACAAGGCTTCCTGTTTGCTCCGGGTAAAGCCGTTAACGCAGGCGGCGTAGCGACCTCCGGCTTGGAGATGACGCAGAACGCCGAGCACCTGACATGGAAAGGCGAGGAAGTAGATGAGCGTCTGCACCACATCATGGAGTCGATTCACGAGCAGTGCGTTAAGTTCGGCACACAAGCCGACGGTCACGTGGACTACGTGAAGGGCGCGAACATCGCGGGCTTTATGAAAGTGGCTACCGCTATGCTTGAGCAAGGCATCATCTAATCCAAGACGATAGCAGAAAAGAAGGCTGCTTAATGACTTTCGGGTCGTTAAGCAGTTTTCTTTTTGCAAGAGAAAAAACAGCAGTAGCAGAAAAATTGCGTATGATTTGGAAAATATGCTTATCTTTGCGGCGTTAAAAAAGAAAAGATATGAAGAGAATTGTATGGTTAGCCCTTGCTTTATTCGGGGCGATGTGGACTTGCGATGGGCAAGAGAAGACGCTTTACAACGAGATTTACTACGTGCTTGACCCTATCGAGGGGACAGCACAAGTGACGGAAACTCCCAAACTGTACGGGGATGTGGTTATCCCGTCGGAAATCAAAGTGGGCAACCGGACGTATCGCGTCAATGAGATAGGCGAGAAAGCGTTCAAAGGCAACAAGAACATCGATGCCATCGTCATTCCGTCGAGCATCGAACATATCTACCGCAGCGCGTTTGACGGGACGGGGCTGATGAAAAACAAAGCGTTCTGGGAGAACGGGGTGCTGATTATAGACAGTTGTCTGATAGCGACCGCCAAGGATATATCGCCCAAATACGAGGTGCCGGAAGGCGTGCGACTGATTGCCGCCGGTGCGTTCGAGAACAACAAAACCGTCACACGGGTTATCCTGCCGGAAGGGCTGCGCGAGATAGACCACGACACGTTCAAGGGCTGCAAGAACCTGACCAAAATCAATATCCCCTCATCGGTACGGCACATCGGCGAGGACATACTGACCGGCACGGCTCTGTACCTTGACGAAAGCCACTGGAAAAGAGGTTCGCTGATAGTGGACGGCTGCCTGATTGCCACGAACGCGACCATCAAGAGCAAATACACGTTCTCAAGCAAGAAGCCCGTCCGCCTGATTGCCAGCGGGGCATTCAAAGACAACCAGATGCTGACTTCCATTGTCTTACCAGACAGTCTATGGGAGATACCTGCGGGTACTTTTATGGGTTGTACGGAGTTGCGCGAGGCGACTATTCCTGCTACGGTTACGAAGGTGGGGATGTACGCTTTCTACGGCTGCGAAAGGCTGACGCAAGCGACTCTTCCGACTACGTTGCAGTCATTGGGTGCGGGGGCTTTCTACGGCTGCCTGAACCTCGAGTCGCAAGTGCTGTCGGACAACTTGAAGGGTATTCCGATGGCTTGCTTCTACGCTTGCAGGAAGTTCAAACAGATTCAGCTGCCCAAAGAGGTGGAGCGCATCGATGACGGCGCATTCTACGGGTGCTCGCAGTTGGAGAACATCGTTTTCCCGAATACAGTGGAATACTTAGGCGAGGTGGCTTTTGCGGGCTGTCAGACGCTGTTCAAGGTAGAAGTGCCTTACGCCGTTACGCAAATAGGCAAAGGCTGCTTCAAGGACTGCAACCGATTGTATGGCGTAAAACTGCCGGAAGGGCTGTATTCGATAGATGATGAAGCTTTTATGGGCTGCCTGATGCTCGAGAAAATCAATATCCCGAAAGACTTGTTCCGCATCGGTAAGAACGCTTTTACCAACTGCCAGACCTTGGAGCGGATTGCGATGAACGAACACGTACACATTATCGAAAACGAGGCATTCCTGCACTGCATCAAACTATCGGAAATCAGTTTGCCGAAAGAGTTGGAGACACTTGGCGAACGGGCTTTTGAGCAGTGCATCAATCTTCGCAGAGTGTATATGAACGCCACGCTGGAAAAAGTGGGCGACCGTGCTTTTGCCACGTGCAAGAGCCTGCAAGAAGTCAAACTGTCAAAGGGGCTGTTAGTAATCGGCGAAAGCGCGTTTGCAGACTGCAAGAACCTACAGAAAGTGGAGTGGCCCGACGGCTTGGAAGAGGTAGGCAAAGAGGCATTCCGCGACTGTATCAAGTTGCAGACACCCGATTTGAGCGGGATACGGGTAGGTAAGAACGCTTTTAAGAACTGCAGATAGATGGTACTTAACTACATTTGGATCGGGCTGATACTGATCGGTGTCGTAGTAGGACTCGTCCATTGGATAGTGACGGGTCAAGCGGAAGTGTTCAACGAGATGCTGAACTCTACCTTTTCGAGCGCAAAGACAGGTTTTGAGATTTCGATTGGCTTGACGGGCGTGTTATCGCTTTGGATGGGCATAATGAAAATCGGCGAGCGCAGCGGCGTGGTCAATCAGATGTCGCGCTTAGTAAGTCCGTTTTTTACGCGAATGTTCCCCGAACTGCCCAAGGGTCATCCGGCTTTCGGCAGTATGCTGATGAACCTGAGTGCCACGATGTTAGGTATAGATAATGCCGCCACGCCGTTAGGTCTGCAAGCCATGCGCGAGATGCAGGAGACGAACAAGGACAAGGAACGCGCATCGAACTCGATGATTATGTTCCTCGTATTAGTAACGAGCGGTCTGACGCTGGTGCCGGTGAGCATAATGACGTACCGTGCGCAGTTAGGTGCTGCCAACCCTGCGGATGTTTTTCTGCCTATTCTTTTAGCTACCTATTTTGCAGCGATGGCGGGTATAATCAGCGTGGCGATAGCACAAAAAATCAACCTCTTCAACCGCGTGGTATTGGGCACGTTAGGCGGTCTGACGCTGTTCGTAGGATTAGTTATATGGGGTGCGATGAGTCTGCCGCAAGAAACGGTGGCTAAGTGGTCGGGCGTACTGGCGGCTGTGCTTCTGCTGAGCGTGATTGTGTGGTTCATCGTGACAGGAATGGTGAAGAAACTGAATGTCTATGACGCTTTTATAGACGGTGCGAAAGACGGATTTCAGACGGCAATCGGCATTATACCTTACCTGATAGCGATATTGGTGGCGATAGGTATATTCCGTTCGAGCGGTGCGATGGACTATGTGGTAGGCGGGGTAACGTGGTTCGTGTCGCTGTTAGGGCTGAATGCGGATTGGGTACCGGCTCTTCCGACGGCGTTGATGCGCCCGCTGAGTGGCGGCGGTGCAAGAGGAATGATGGTCGATGCGATGGTGCAGTACGGCGTGGATTCGTTTGTCGGCAGGTTGGTAAGCATCGTACAGGGCAGTACGGATACCACGTTCTATATCATAGCCGTCTATTTCGGCAGCGTGCATATCAAAGACACCCGTTATGCCGTTGTGTGCGGACTGATAGCCGACTTCTTCGGTATTCTCGCCGCCATCCTGTTGGGCTACCTGTTCTTCCATTAAGGGGCGATGTGATTGAAAAAAGGATATGCCTCTATGAGTTAGACGCAAACAGCCACTTGCTGCTGGGCTTAAAGAGCAGCCATCCCTTATGATGTAAAAAGGGGGACTGATTCCGGCAGTCAGAAAAAGCGGTAACATAATAAAAAGGCGTTTATTGACGCTTGTTTTGGCAAATAGAAATCCTGAAAATACTCCACCCTCATTTTAGGAAAGTTAGTTTTTGAAAATGTGGTCAAATCCATTCCGCTTTTTATCCCGATTGAGTTGATGCATCCAAAGTTGCTGACCAGTGGAAAGATTTCAATGTACAGGCGGATTGTTTGATAGAGACTACCGATGGCGCAACAATGTGGGAGAGTGAACTACCCTATATGTGGGAAGGTTTGAGTCAGACGGTTGCTTTTGATACGCTCCACCGTCAGTCCACACAAGGTAAGTGGTCCACTCTTTGCCTGCCGTTCAACGTGAATAAGAGCCAGACGATAGTCCTCGGACTGAATGGGCGTGTGTATGCGTTCCGGCAAGCGGATTTATGGGCGATGCAGCACAAATCTATTTTGCTACCGCACAGTCCATCGAGGCGGGAAAAGGCTATATCGTAAATGCCAACGCCAAATTGGCACTCAAAACATCGTTCGTATTTCCGAATGTAACCATCAATACGGATTCCGATACGGGAGACATCACCGCATTGACAGGCTAAAATGACGGGACGGATAACCTCTACTTGGTGGGCTGCTCCGAACGGGTTCGCTGCAGGGGTCAGCTGACGGGGATGGTTGCGCTCCAAGTAGCGATGCTCCTCAAGCCCGTAAGTACATCCGCAACGGCATCTTCTATATCGAAAGAGACAGCAAAACCTATAACGCACAAGGACAGCGTGTTAACTAATCATTGGCAGATGAACAACAAGCCGCCTGATACGTGGTATCAGGCGGCTTATTGTTCATCTATGATTTATCAGGGATTGACAGTACAGGTGAAGGATTCGGTGAAGGACTGTCTTGACTGTCCGGGGAGTTGAACGATGGCTGTTACACCTTCGGGCAGGGTGACGCTCCAGCGGATGGTATTGTCGTCTTGGCGTTCCCATTCGCTGCGAATCAGTCCGTTGACCGAACGATATGATGCTTTGACGTAGTTCAGTTCGGGAACGAAACAGGGTTGCATATAAAGTTGCTTATACGCATCACAAGCCGGTCGGATGCCTGCCAAGTCTTCGTACATCCACAAGAGTACATCGCCCAAGAGCATCACGTGATTGCCGGAGTTCATAGCCGGATTGGCGGTGTCGCCGTTCCATAGTTCCCAGATGGTGGTTGCTCCGTGGTTGAGCATATAGCCCCACGAGGGATAGGTGGTGTTGGTGGCAATCTTGTATGCCAAATCGGGATGCCCCATACGGGTGAGCGTGCGCATCAGGTGCTGAATACCGAGAACGCCTACACTGACGTGGCTATTGAAGCGGTTGACGGTTACGTCCACGATGTTCGCCATCACGCGCGCTTCCTTCCCCTCGGGTACCAGTCCAAGCGCGAGGGATAGGATATTGGCAGTAACGGTATTGTTGCTATACTGCGCCGTTTCGGCGTTGAAATATCGCGCATTGTAGGCATCCTTGATGGTAGCTGCGAGAGCGACATATTCCTGCTCGTCTTCGGTTTTCCCCATACGGTGTGCAAACTCCTGCATATAGCCCAAGAGTTGGTAGAACACGGTGGTGGAGAGGACGGCTTTTTCGGTGATGCGCGAGGGGTCTTTACTATGTATCAGTTCCTGACTTTCGGGGGGCATACACCAATCGCCGTAGGTGTCCTTCACCACGATGTGGTCTTCCATCGCATTATTGACAATGAACTGCACCCAGCGGCGCATTGAGTCATAATGGAGGCGGAAACCGCGCTCGTCCCCATAGCGTTGCATCAGCATATAAGCGATGCTGATATACGTGCCGCACCACGTGACGTTGGCAGAGCGCAGCCGCAGCCAATACTGCGGAGCGATATGCGCCACCTGACCTGTCGAGTCTTGGGTATCTTCAATGTCTTGCAGCCATTTGAGGTAGAGGTCGCGGTTATCAAAGAGATAGCTCTCGCCGTATGCGCCCGTGAAACGGTCGCCAAGCCAGCCGAGTCGCTCGTCGCGCTGCGGGCAGTCGGTAGGCATACCGTGGTAGTTGCCGCGAATACCATTGTAGGCGGCTTGGTGCAGACGGTTAAGAATCGGATTAGAACACTCGAACGTGGAGGTCGAAGCCATACGATCGTATATCACTAATCCGACCATATTATTCAGTTCGGGCATTCCGTCCAAGCCCTCAATATCCACATAGCGGAAGCCCTGATAGACGGTAGTAGGACAATAGGTAAATTCACCGTCCTCGGCAGGGATATACGTATTGGTGCAACGTGCATCGCGCAGGTTGTCTGTGTATATAGTCATTGAGTCGGCTTGCAATGTTTCAGCAAAACGCATTACGACAGGTTGCTCTGCTTTGCCTTTGGCGGTAAGAGCAAACCAGCCGACCATATTCTGCCCCATATCCACTAAATAGTGTCCGGTTTCCATCTGCTTGTTCTTTTCTTTCCGCATCACCTGTCGTACCGACAACGGACGCACCGTGTCCATCACCGCCATAGAGGGTGCGGGTTGAGGCAAGAGATTGCCTGCCGGAGCAGGAAGGACTTGTGCCTGCTGCCATTCAGCCGCATATTCGAGTCGTGCATCATAGGTCTCGCCATCGTAGAGGTCGCTGCGGGTGATAGGACCTTGGTCAGTCATTATCCACGTAGTGTCCGTTACGATATGCTGCTCGCTCCATTGACTCTGTATGCGTAAATCGGCTGCCATACGCGGTGCTCCGAAAAGAGCCATACCTTTCTGCATCCCCACCGCATAGCCGCTTGTCAGCATCACCGCAATAATGTTCTCTCCTTCTGCCAAATAGGGAGCGACATCATAGGAAAGGTAGTAAATCGTGTGGTCATATTCGGTAGGGAGGTTTCCGAACACATCGTTACCGACTTTCTCGCCGTTGATATACACTTCACTCCATCCCATCGCGCTGATATACAACTGCGCCTCCTTTACCGCTTTGTCTATCACAAACTCGCATTGCAAGTATAGAGCCGGTACTTGGGAATGGTCATTGGCATCGTACAAAGCCGAATCGGGTATGGACTTGCCTATCCATTCGGCATTGGCAAAAGGTATTACGGCGGCTTTTCGCCCGCAACCGGTCAGAGCCGACAGAAAGACAAACAAAAAGAAAAGGGTCTTTTTCATAATTGTAAGAGATTGGAATTGCTGTGTATCAAACGGATTAAAACCTAATCCATTCCTAAAATACTGCGCACGAACGGTTCGCGCTGGAAATGTTGCAGGTCTTCCATTTTTTCGCCGAGACCTATGTATCGGACGGGCACTTTCATCTCGTTGCTTATACCGATGACCACACCGCCTTTGGCAGTGCCGTCCAATTTGGTAACGGCAAGGGAGGTGATCTGTGTAGCGGCGGCGAACTGACGTGCCTGTTCAAAGGCGTTCTGACCGGTAGAGCCGTCCAAGACAAGCAATACCTCGTGGGGTGCATCCGGCACCACTTTCTTCATCACCTGCTTGATTTTGGTCAGTTCGTTCATCAGGTTCACTTTGTTGTGGAGTCTGCCTGCCGTATCAATAAGAACGACATCGGCATTGTTTGCCTTGGCAGACTGTAGCGTATCGTAAGCCACGGATGCGGGGTCAGAGCCTTGCTGCTGCTTGACCACAGGGACACCTACGCGTTCACCCCAGATGCAAAGCTGCTCAATGGCGGCGGCACGGAATGTATCGGCTGCACCGAGATAGACGCTCTTGCCCGCCTGCTTGTACTGCCAAGCTAACTTGCCGATAGTGGTCGTTTTGCCTACGCCGTTCACGCCGACCACCATCACCACGTATGGTTTCTGAATGGCGGCTTCATCTGTTTCGGGGTCTTTGCCGCCGGCGTTCTCGTCTAACATTTGGCAAATCTCGTCCACCATTATTCGGTTCAGTTCATCGGTGCCGACATACTTGTCGCGCTTGACACGGGCTTGCAGGCGTTCAATGATTTGCAGGGTTGTTTCTACGCCCACGTCAGAAGCGATGAGTGCTTCTTCCAGATTGTCAAGTACATCGTCATCGATGGTCGTTTTGCCGGCTATGGCGTGTCCGATGCGCGACAGAAGCGACTGCTTGCTCTTGTCCAACCCTTGGTCAAGCGTCTTTTGCTCCTCTTCTTTGGAGCGTTTGAAAAATGAGAAAAAAGCCACGGTCTTTTGGAAAGTTGAGAGTTTAGTGTTTAGAGAAGTTTATGAGTTCATAAGTTTTACTTCAGATAGTACTGGAAGGTAGAAACGACGCGCACTTTAATCATCCACGGCTGGTCGGAGTCATTCTCCATTGAGAACTGTCCCTGATTGGCTTGGCGGATGGTACCCAAATCGCAAGCGGCATCATCCGCGAATTTCTGCGCCACCACACGGGCGTTCTTCGTAGCCTCGGCAATCATTTCGGGCTTGAGGTCGGTGAAGGCTTTGTACTGGAAGTCCATCCAGCCGGACTCCACCACGATGCCTTTTTCCAACAGTTCGTTCAGGCAGTTCTGATTGGCAACCACATTGTCCACATTAGCGGTATTGAGTACGAGCGTAGTGGAGAGGGTATAGTGGTATTCAGGGCGTTGTGTGGAGTAATAACTGCTCCAGTTGTTGTTGAAATTGACAGAACCCGCCTGCATCTCTTCGGTCGTAAATCCTTTGGTTTTTAAGAAATCTTTTAACGATTCGGTAAAACGAGCGCAGTCCGAAGTGAGTTGCTTCAAGTCGTTACCTGAGACCGAATAGTGCATCGACCAATTGACGTGATCGGCTTTCACTTCGCGTTCTGACAGACCTTTGACCGTTACAAAACGGTCACGGTCAGCGATTTTCTTGAATCCTAACTGCACCATACAACCGGCACATACCAAACCTGCCGCTACAATGAGGGCTACAATAATGTCTTTTTTCATATCTGTATTTTTTTGAAATTCAACAAACGATGCGTAGCACATCGTATCGGCGGCAAAGGTACAATAAAAAGCCGAAAAGAAATAATTCGTATTAAAAATACTCAAAGATTCGTTACTGAGTTGTGCAATTAGAAGTGTTGGTGTATTTTTGCGGCTGAAATTGTACCTATTATACTACGTAATTTTCTGCTTTTTGGTGATGCGTTAGTTTTTCTGATGGTGCGCAAGTTTCCCATATTATTTCTTCTCGTGCCGTGGATAGTGCTTATTGTGTGTGCCGACCGGCTGAATTGGCATCGTTTTTTGGGTATGCCCGAGCCGTTGGATTCAATTCCCCGTCTTTACTACGCTGTTGTTCAGGATTACCCCAAGCCTTGTCCCCGTTCTTGGCGTGTAGAGGTGGAGATGATGCCTGACCGTCGGCACGCTTACCTGTACTTGCAGAAAGACACGACACGTCTGCTGCCTGCATTGGGGGATACGCTTACGGTTCATGCACGGTTCAGTCAAGGCAGTCTGTTGGGCGATTTCGACTATGGTCGTTACCTGCTACGCAATGGGATAGCGGGGACGGCTTATGTACGAAGCAGCGAGTGGAAGATGACGGGGCAGGCTGTTCGTATCCCGTGGCATCTGCGTCCAAAAGCATGGCAACACGCTGCTTATGAACGGTATAAAGAAGCAGGGCTGAGCGGCGATGCATTAGCCACAACCGCAGCTCTCACGTTAGGTTACAAGGACGATCTTGACCCGCAACTCAAGAGCCATTTTCAAAAAGCGGGGGCAGCACATATCCTCGCAGTCAGCGGATTGCATACGGGTATTGTGTATGGAGTGCTGTTTTTTCTGCTGACTCTCTTCGGACTGTTCCCCCCTTTATATGAAGCGCGACGACATCAAGTGCTGTTAAGCGGTGTGATTATTATCGCACTGATTGCGTACGCGTTGCTGACAGGCGGCAGTCCGTCGGTGGTACGAAGTGTACTCTTTATCGTCCTGTTAGAGACAGCCAAGGTGTGGCATCGCCAACCTATGTCCATCAATACTGTGTTCGTTACCGCATTTCTGATTCTCTTTTTCCGTCCGCTTGACTTGTTCTCGGTCAGTTTTCAACTCAGTTTTGCAGCCGTGGCGGGAATTCTGCTGTTTGAGCCTTCGCTGCGTCGCCTGTTTCCATTGCCTTTGCGTTCAAGCGGATTCGGTTTCCGGGTAGCGGAATATATACGCGGATTACTAATTGTTTCGATAGCAGCGCAGGTGTTTACGCTCCCTCTCACGTTGTACTATTTCTCGCAAACGAGCAACCTGTTTTTCGTGACCAATCTGTTAGTTATTCCGTTGGCTTTTCTTCTGATGGTCAGCGCATTGCTTCTCCTGACAGCAGGATGGTTTCCTATAGCAGAGCAGCTATTCGCCTTCACTACCGGGCGGTTAGCGGACACAATGAACCGCTCCGTACAGTGGGTGGAAAATCTACCTCATTCCGTAACCGCTGCCGCTATGCCGCCATCGGCTATGGTTGCTATGTACTTGCTTATATTTCTTTTTGTTAAACTTCTTAACCGCATTACAGCATGACACCTTACACCCTCTCTCAGCTGACCGCTTATATAGACCAATCGCTCGCGATGCTCACCTCGCAGACTTTTTGGGTGCGGGCAGAGATAGCCTCCTTGAGCCATAAGAACGGGCACGGCTACTTGGAATTAGTAGAAAAAGCACCATCGGGTCAGTTGGCAGCCAAGATGCGCGCCACCTGCTGGAGCAATCTGTATCCTATGCTGTGTGCATACTTCGAGCGCGAGACGGGGCAAACTCTGCAAGCGGGAATGCAGGTATTGGTGGAGGCGGAAGTCAGTTTTCACCCTGTCTATTCGTTGAGTCTCAATATCCTGTCCATTGACCCGACCTTCACCGTTGGCGACTTGGCTCGTCAGCGTCAGGAGACTTTACGACGGTTGCAAGAGGAAGGATTGATGGAATTGCAGCAACGCTTGACCTTGCCGACCCTGCCACTGCGGTTGGCTGTTATCTCTTCGGAACAGGCTGCCGGTTACGGCGACTTTATGGACGAACTGAAGCAGAGCGGCTTTGCTTTCCGTTGCAGTCTGTTTCCTGCTCTGATGCAAGGCGACAAGGCGGAAGGCTCTATCGTTGATGCGCTGCAACTGATTGGTTCGTATGCCGATACATTTGATGCGGTAGTGCTTATTCGCGGCGGGGGAGCGACCACCGACCTCGGCTGCTTCGACTCGTATGCTTTAGCCGCTGCCTGCGCACGATGCAGCCTGCCCGTTCTGACAGGCATCGGACACACACGGGATGTGAGCATTGTGGACCAAGTGGTTTATCTGCCGCTGAAAACGCCGACAGCCGTGGCTGCCTTCCTTGTGGAGCGGCTGCAAGAACAAGCGGAACGCCTGCAACGTCTGCGACTGCGACTTCAGAAAACAGCTGAGATACAAGTGCTTATCCGCCGCCACCAAATCGAGTTGCTACGCCAGCGATTGGCAGCCTGCTCGCCGCAGCGAATCTACCAAATGGGCTACTCGTTAGCCACCTACAAAGGGCGACCGCTTCATTCGGTAAGCGAACTGCCTGTCGGGCAACTATTTGAAACACACCTGTCGGACGGCACTATGACTGCCATCCGACAGGGCTGAAAAAACGGAAATAAGCAAAGTTATTACGCCGCAGTGGGTCGTAATTGGCTGACTATGAGTTTGGATATGCACGCCTGACCGGCTTCGTTCGGATGAATGCCATCTTCACAAAGATAAGCATCATAGTTGCGCCCTGTCAGAAAACCGGATGTGATGTCAAGGATACGCACCTGCTCGTCGGCGGCAATCTTATAGAGCGCGAGGTTGTAGAGTTCGTGTCCGGAAGTGATGGGAGCGGTCGAACCGCCGAGCCAACTGAGGATGTTCTTCTTATGCCAGTCACTCAGGTTGCGCGTAAAGAAACGGAAATAGCGGTCGGCATTCATCGGGGGCATAGAGAGCATCACGGGGGTGGCACCCGCCTTACGAATCTTGTCTATGATACGATGGTAAGCCGCCACAAAATCCTCCATGCGCGTGCGGGGGAGATGCGTATCAGTAGGATGGTCGGCTATGGCATCCCAGTCGTAATCACTATCGTTGCCACCGTAGCCGATTAGTACTGTTTCGCCTGCGTTGAGCCGAGACTCATACCGCTCCACTAATTTTTCGCCCATCGGAGCCGTGCAACCGAATCGCGCGAAATTGCTGACGGGTACACCTAATTGTTCACCGCATCGGTCTATAATAGACTGTTTACTGAGTTCATACTCGGGACGACCTTCCTTCAATGCGCTACGAAGCATCACCCCTTTCATAATCGAATCACCAAATCCTGCTAACATAGGAATAAAAAATTTATTAGGTCAATACATCGTTTATTATCGTATCGAGACAAATTCTATCTCGAATGGCGGTGCAAAAGTAGGGTGTGCGACGGACGCAAAAAAACAATCGTGATTAAGTGGCATAATTTTTGCAGTAAATGAAAATATAGGGACTAAAAACGTTATTTTGGGACGAAAAACGGTGTATCTCGCTTTCGTCCCACCAAAATAAGGGACAAAAAAGATGGCTGAATCACCCAAAATTTCTCCGATTTTCACGCGAATCAAGTGCCTTCTGTACTACGTGATAGGCATACCGGCTTTTTTTCTTATTTTTACTACGCTGTACCGCCCGATGCGGGTCTATGACCTGTTTAATATGGTAGCCGTCAAGCCGGACGGACTGTTCTCGTTCAATGTGACGATAGTGAGTTGCATCCTGCTCGGCGTAATGGCTATTTCGCGCACGCTGATGGCTATCACATACCATCGCTCGCGGATGACAAGAATGAGCTGGTGGTTGTGGCAAGTGGCAGAATTGGTCGGGATGAGCTTGTTCGTGTCGCTCTATCTGACGCTGATGTACAAGGGGCAATACACCTACTATGGTATGGCAGGCATCAGTATGGGCGTATTAGTGATGACGTTAGTTTATCCGTACACGATTCTTTACCTGATTTGGTCGGCTATGGCAGCCAAAGAAGAGGCACCCGTAGAGGACGACTCGCTGATGCGTTTCCGCGACCAGCAAAAGCAAGTGAAACTCATCATCGCATCGGCTGCCGTCCTGTACATAGAGGCAAAAGATAACTATGTCATTATCAAGTATAAAGACGGCGACATAGTGAAAGAATATACGTTGCGCTCGTCTATGGTTGCCCTTCAGGAACTCATGCACAAACACGGCTTGGTGCGCTGCCAAAGGAGTTACTATATCAACCCCGCGCACGTCAAAGTCCTTCGCAAAGACAAGGAAGGCATCATTACCGCCGAACTGACCACGCCCAACCTCAAGGCAATACCTGTATCTCCCCGCTATTACGATGCACTCGCTAATCTGCTATGACATACAGGATTACATACACAACCGAACAACAGAAAAACGACCATACAACCAATAATCACCCAAGGATGAAAACGTCAGTAAATGAACTTCGTCCGATGACGATTTACAAAGCGTCTGCGGGCAGCGGAAAGACCTTTACGCTTGCGGCACAGTACATCAGCATTGTGCTGTACGAGGCTTGGAAATACCGCAACTACAAATCGTTTGAGCATATCGTGGCGATGACTTTCACAGTCAAGGCTACCAAAGAGATGAAAGACCGTATCTTGTCGTATCTGTACGACCTCGGTCAGGGACGGGCGGACAAGTCATTTCTCGGTTTTAAGACGAAACTGAACGAACTGCTGCAACTCCGCGATTCGACCATCAACATTCTTGCGCCCGAATCGCAAGACAGACTGCAGACCTGCGCCAAAGAAGTGCTGCGCGCCATACTGAACAACTACGCCCGCTTTAATGTAACTACCATCGACTCGTTCTTTCAGTCGGTACTGCAAGGCGTACTGTACGAGTTAGGTCTGCCTGCCGAACAGCAACTGCTCTTGGACGAGACGGATATACACAACAAGAGTGTGGACAGAATGATTGATAATCTGCGCGATGACGCGGAGGGGAAAGCCATCCTGAAACCTATTTTAGATTTCGCCAAAGACAGTCTGACCGACAACAAAAGCGTCTGGGACATACGCAAAGAACTGAAGAAAGCGGCGAATAAACTCAGCGAAGAGGTCTATAAGTTTCACGCCGAAGCCATTGAGACAGAGAGCGATGAGGGACGATACGACACCCTGCGAAAGACCTTCATTATCAGAAGGAAGCAACTCATATCGCATATCGAAGAGGCCTGCGACCGATTTACGCAACGCGTCACCCTTCACCCGCAGGCAGAGAAAAAACCGGTTTCCGTCCTCCTGACCGCAGCGAAAAAGATGCGCGAACTCAAGCAGGAGAAACCCAACCAGACCGTGCAGAAAGTGCTGAACGGCGAAATAGCAGGCGAGAGCATCTTCGATGATTTTATCGCATTGTACAACGCCTTTATCCACGATATGCACCTACTGAACACGCTTCTTGTCGTTCTTCCTAATCTCTACACTATCACGCTATTGACCAACATCGAGCGCAATATGAAGGCTATTCAGAAAGAGAACATGCAGATGCTACTCTCCAATGCCAACCTGTTTTTGCGCGACTTGTTGGAAGGCGATGCCCGCAGTTTTGTCTATAGCAAGGTCGGACCGAAGATGGAACACCTGCTTATCGACGAGTTTCAAGACACCTCGCAAATGCAATGGAATAACCTGCAGCCATTAGTGGACGAACTGCACAGTGCCGGTCACCAATGTATCATCGTAGGCGACATCAAGCAGAGTATCTACCGATTCCGCAACGGCAAATGGAAACTCCTCGCCGACCTCGCGAACCAACATCAGTTCGTTACGCTCGGCGACAACTTCCGCAGCACACGAGCCGTCGTAGAAACCAACAACGCCCTGTTCCCGCTGTTAGCCGCTGAGATGGATTATATTCTTGCCGATAACGGCTACGGGACGACCTACCTGTCGCCCGTCTATGAAAAAGACGTGGAGGTGCACCAGAACGTCAACAAGGAAGGTGGAAACGTCCGATTCTATCTCTACCCCAAGAAAACGGGCGATGCCAAAACAGAGACGGAAGAAGCATTGCGAACAGATTTCTGCGAGCAGTTCAAGTCTATCCGACGGCAGATAACAGCGCAAAACCAATCCGCCTCCATCGCCATCCTGGTACGCACCAAAAACGAGGGACAGACAGTTCTGGACTGGATGCAGCAGGACGATGAGTTGCAGCACCTGTCGGTAGAGACGGAAGACTCTTACCAATTAGCTTCTTCCCAAGCGGTACAATTCATCGTCGCTATGCTCAAGTACCTCGCCGAACCCAATCAGGAAGCACGCCTTCATAGTATTGACAGGCAATACATTACCGACATATTAGGCGAACAGATAGCGGACGAACTGGAAGCCCGCCGCGACGAATGGTTAAGCCATCCGCTCTATGAACTCAACGACCGCCTGATGAAGCATTTCCGCTTGACTCAACGGAACGAAGACGAGTTCTTGGAGAAGTACCTCTCGTGCGTGAAAGCGTATATGACATCGGATATCAACTCTTCGTCCGACCTGAACCGATTCATCGACTTCTGGGACAACAATTTAGGCGAAGTGAAGGTCAACAAAACGCCCGAAAAGGATTCTGTAACGCTAATGACCATCCATAAGTCGAAAGGCTTGGCTTTTGATTACGTATTAGTTCCGCTCTTCAGCAGCACGATGAACAAAGAACCGAAGACGACCCTGCTATGGGAAACGCAGGTAATGGCAGACGACGGGAACGGAGGCATCAGTCGCGAGGCGCAATCCGTGTCCGTCCTGTCGGTTACGTCCACCAAGAGCCGGACCTATCAGTCGCTGTGGGCTGAACCGTATGGCGAGGAAGTCCGCCTGCGTTTTATGGATGCCATCAACACCGTCTATGTGGCTTTCACCCGAGCCAAACAAGCCTATTACTGCTGGTGTGCCTACTCGAAGAAACCGGCTTCCACCGACACCGACTCCATCGGAACACCCCTGCTCAAAGCCCTCCAACAGATACCTGACTTGCAGAAAGAAGAACAAGGCGAAGACGAAGTGGTGTTCACCCGAGAATGTCCGCTTGAAGAAGTGCTACAATCCGCTGAAAAAGAAACATATATAGAGCGTCTCAACATCACCGGCAACGCTAAACGGAATCCCATTCAGGCACCTATGTTCCCCGACACGGACACCCTGCCCATCGAGATTGTCAACAGCAACCGCGCCCTGCAACTCTTCCGCGATATACAAGCAGATGCACAGCCGCTTCAAGAGCAAAAATCGTTCATCGAGAACGGACTGATTTACCACGCCCTCTTTGAGCACATCACTTCGCTAACCGATCGCGACGTACAGCAATCGATTGACCTGTATCGCCTTACGCACGAGTTGGACGCAAAGCACGAACAGACCTTCCGCCGCTATGTGACTGCCGGTCAGTCGCACGCCATTCTGCGGGAAGCCTTCTCGCCTGACGCACAAACGCTGACCGAAGCTGCCTTTATCGTAACCACCGACAACGGCGTGGAGACCCTTCGACCCGACCGCGTGGCTTTCTTGGGCGACCGCGCCATCGTCATAGACTACAAGTTCTCGTCCTATCGGCACCTGCTGCTCAACGACGAGAAACACCGGCAACAGCGCAGACAGTACTACCAACAACTTCGCGGATACGTAGCGATGATTGAGCGTTTCTACCACGTGCCTGCCGAAGGCTGGTTCTGGTTCCTGCGTGATAACGAAGTCATTAACGTCAATAGCCTCCTCAATTGATATGGAAACATTCTTAAGCAGGGTTGCCGCCCGTTTGTATGACTCTTTCGGCAACGATATGCGCCGTGTGATTGTCGTTTTTCCCAATAAACGTATCGGTCTGTTCTTGAACAAGGCGTTAGCCAAGCAAAGCGGTGGCGAGCCTGTTCTTGCGCCGCAGTATCGCACCATTGACGAGCTCTTTGCCTCCTATAGCGACAAACACCTTGCCGACCCCGTGACGACTGTCTGTATGGCGTATCAGGCTTACTGCGATGCTCGTCTCTCTTATACGATGTCGCTCGATGACTTCTTCGGCTGGGGCGAGATTATGGTAGGCGACTTCAACGAGATTGACCAGCAGATGGTGGATGCCGACCGCCTGTTTCAGAACGCCAAAGACCTCGAAGAGATTGACACGCGCTTCTTCCCCGATGCTTTTGACGAAAAGACAGAAGCCGTCTTGAGCCAATTCCGTAGCACCCGCTTTGCCAAGAACCAACTCCGCCGATGGTTGGAACTATGGACCAAGATGCCGTTCATCTACCACCGGCTCAATGAGTTACTCACTTCAGCACAAGAAACGGCAGGTTTCCCGATGGCGTACAAAGGTGCATTGCAACGCGAAGTGATTGAGCAGGGGAAAGTCATTCCCAAAGAGGGTTGCCACTATGTGTTTGTCGGCTTTAACGTGCTGACCGAGACGGAGAAAGCCCTGATGGATGCCCTGCGCGATGTATCAACCGTTATCAACGACGACGAGGAAGAGAACACCCATACCCCCGAAATCCGTATCATCCAAGCCACCACCGACATACAGCAGGCGGAATACGTGCATACGTGGATAGACGACAATATGCGCAGCCATCGTATCACCCCCGACCGACTCACCCATACCGCTGTCGTTTTAGCGGACGAGGGACTGCTCCTGCCTGTCATCTCTTCGCTCCCACCCGTCAAGACCAACATCACGATGGGCTATCCGATGGCGCAAACGCCCTTGTTGCCCTATATCAACACCTTACGGGAAACATTTAACGCTACTACCCCGAACGCTACGGCGGAAGACTACCTGCAATACGTTACGGATGCCATCCGCGAGCGCATGCAACAAGGACCGGCGGACAAAGACGCCCCCTATTTCTACCACCTGATGGACGAGGCTTTGGCGCAAGCCCTCTTTGAGACGGATAAACTGCTACAGAACATCCGCACCGGCGTGCTAAGGAGCCTGACCGGTCTGTCGCTTCCTTTGGTGCAGCGTATCTTGGTCCGTATGCTCGCTGCCCATTCCATCGCTTTCCACGGCGAACCGGCTCACGGACTGCAAGTGATGGGCGTACTCGAAACACGCTCCTTGGACTTCGACAACCTGCTTATCCTCTCCGCCAACGAAGGCGTACTGCCCAAGAACGAGCGCGGTAAGTCTATGATTCCATACGTCATACGCAAGCACTACCACCTCGCCGACGAAGAGAAGAAAGTGATGATCTATGCCAACAATTTCTTCCGTCTCTTCCGCCGAGCCAAGCATATCGACATCGTATATTCACTCTACAACGCATCCGGCGAAGCGGAGGAGTCACGATTCATCCGCCAACTGCTTGCCCAAACCGATTGGCAGGTAACGTACGCCAAACTCGTTCCCGCCGGCACCGCCGCCCCTGAAAAAGAACGCATACCCGTCCCGAAAACGGAGGAAACGGTACAGACGATGCTATCTCGCACCCTTTCGCCTTCCGCACTGAACACATATATCAACTGTCCCCGTGCCTATTTCTATTCGCGCGTGCGCGGACTGAAAAAGGAGCAGGCCGTCTCTGCGGACTTGCAAGTGGATCAAATCGGTACACTATTCCACAAGGCGGCTGAATGCCTGTATCGCCCTTATTGGAAGGCGGACACCGAGATAACGGCTGCCCTGTTAGACAAGATAAAGACCTCGGGTGAGATAGAGCGCGCTATGGATGCCGCGTTTGACGAAGTGATCTATCAGAACAACACACAACTGCAAGCCAATCCTGGCTTCCTGTTAGTGGTGCGCAGCGTACTGAGCGAGATGATGCTCCGTATGATTGACTTGGACAAAGCCGTTACGCCCTTTAAGATTTTCTCGTTAGAGCAGGACTACTACTGCACCATAGACATTAACGGCAAGCCGCTTCGCATCGGCGGTCGTTTCGACCGTATAGACAATCTCTTTACCACCAACGCGTTGCGTATCGTGGACTACAAGACTGGCAGCAAGGAGAAAGCCGAAAAGTCCGCCTACGCCGCGTTGGAAGACCTTTGCAACATAGATGTCTATAAGCAGGCTGCACACTATCAGACCCAACTGCTTTTCTACGCCTTCGTGCTGCAACGCTTATACCCCGACAAGACCATCATCCCCGCTCTCTGCTTCCCCCTTAGCGGCAAAGAGGAAGACTATGAACCGCGCGTGCGGTACATCGACGAGGAAGGACAGTTGGCTGCCGTCCGCTCGTACAAGGACGTGCAAGACGCTTTCGAGCATGCGTTTGAATCGCTCTTGAAAAACGAGATGCACAATGTTAATCAGCCCTTCGCCTCGCCGTTAGACACAAGGCACCAACAAGACGCATCCCCATTAGATACGCAGCACCGACAAGACACCTCACCGTCCGACGCCGCAAGGGAACGGGATGCAAGTTTCTACGACAAACCCGACACCACACGCTGCCGCTACTGCGACTTCCGCCCCCTCTGCGGATTAGGCAAACCACAAGAATACTAATCATCAACAGCAAGAAAAGGGGTGTAAAGTATCAAAAAAGAGCGTATCGTATCGTAAAAGTTAAAAAAATACGGTATCTATGTTGCGTATTTGTATTTTTTGCTATACTTTTGCCCGCAAATCGGAAATTTCTTTTACTTATGAATAGGACAAAGCATTTTTCCAACCTACTACTCATTAGTCTTTTGGGGTTGGCATTGTCAAGTACTGTTTTTGCGCAAGAGGGGACGCGTACTATCATAGATATGATGCAGCAAGGGAGTATCGTACAAGGCTACTACGACTTCGATATAGCGCAAACCACTTACATTGACGGCAGAGAAGCCAATATCTGGGGCTGGGTGCCATACGATGCATACGATCAGTTGCGCATCAAACGTATTACCGACAAATCGACTACCGACCCCCATATCAAAATCAAAGCCATTCCCGACAACCATTCTTCTTCCGTCCGACTTGCTACCGCCAATTATCAAATGACGTATGATGCGTACGGAAACATCATTTCCAGCCAGTCTGCCGCAGGCGGGCGCGTAGGATACGTGTTTACAGTTACCGAGCAGAACGCTATCGCCATCTTGGACTACGCTGTAATGTTAGAATATCCCGCATCGCATAATATAGTGGTGGACGGAAACGGCTGGAAATACTACCAACCGTGGGTGCAGATGTTTATTTCCGTTGTGGACGGGAACGGTAATGACTACGCCCAAGAGCCTACCCGAATCGTACATGCATACGCAGCACCTAACGGACAGTCGGGGTGGAAACAACTGACCCAAGCAGACGGTTGGGAGCAGATTAATGACGTACCGCTATATGATGCTACCACCGGCAGTCCTGTGCGCTCAATGTACCTTTTGAAAAAAGACTGGTCATCGGTCGGCTACGATTTGCGTGCCGCCATCGGACAAACGGTCGTTATCTGGTGCGAATACTACGATTGCGCCATCAGTTACAAAGCAGGCGATGAAAGCGACCCTGAAATATGCTGGGATCACCACATGGCACGCCTCTATTCATCGCTTAATTGTACACAGCCCGTACTCCAAAAAGAAGAAGAAACCTGCGGACCGGCTACCGTTACCTACTCCGCTCCCGAAGGATTCTCTTACCGTTGGTACACCACCTCCCAACCCGGCAGAATACTCTCTACCGACCGTACCTGCACCTATGAATTTACCGCTGTCGGCGAACAGGCCACCCTCGTCTGCGAGTTGCAGTCTCCCTCATCCATGAGTCCGACTACCCTCTCCGTGGACATCGCTAACCGCTGCGAACTGCAAGTATTGGAAGCCGGCTGTACGCCCCAACCCTATTACACCGTTTCGGCTCCGGAAGGCTTCAACTACAGTTGGCACACATCTTCCAATCCCAACGTCATCATCTCTACACAGCAGACATGCACCTACTATATGACCTGCGGTGAAAAAACAGACCTCGTTTGCGACCTCACCACCAACTTGCCCTCGCGCAACGGCGGTTCGCTTAGTCTTTATATAGAAGACAACTGCCCTATTGAAGGCTCATTCACGTTCCCAACCTACGTTTGTGCCGATGCTGCTACATTGGATATTCCTTTTGAATACACATCCGGCGCACCAAGCAGTTACGACATCACGTTCGATGCTAACGCATTGGCAAACGGTTTCACAAACCAGACCAATCAGGCAATCCCTGCAGGAGCGACATCTATATCCGTGCCTATGCCTCCATCGAGCGGAACGCAATACTCACGGCCGAACTACTATTCCTATACCTTGCGCGTACACCAGTGCGACAATAACGATTTGGTTTATTCGCAAGCCATAGAGGTACGCTACCCCTCGTGGCTCATCCAGCAACGCTGGAACGATGTATTGGCTCTCTATAACCAGAACTACAACGGCGGATACGTATTCTCCAATATCGAATGGTATCAAGACGGCGCACCCGCTTGGTCCTCCGCTCCATACAATACGTATATCTACCAACCCGGCGGCTTGAATCCCGAATCGGAGTATTGGGCGGTACTGACCCGTACGTTAGACGGTTTGTCGTTCTGCACCTGTCCTATCCGACCCGTCATCCAACAGGAAGGCGCAGAGTCCTCACCTGAACGCATCCAACTCACAGCCGACCAAACCGACAGCCGCACCGTGCGCGTGAACACCGATCTGTCAGGTCTCTATACCTTGTATAGTATTGATGGTAAGAAAATCAGTCAAGGCTACTATGGAGCAGATTACGGCTCGCCCGCAATCACGCTGCCCGCCGTCGGCATCTACCTCATTCGCTTCGAAAACAGCGAACAGGGCATCGAAGCCATCAAATGGATTGCTGAATAAGGACTGGCTTTTAAGCAAATATAGAAACTCTATTCTCTATAAGCAGGGGAAAGAAAAGGTTGAATGATAAGAAAATAGACTAAAAAAATACTATAACCGTGAAAAACGTAAGAAAAAATCTTTTTGTTGCCACTACTTTGCTTATGGGCGCAACATCTATGATGCGTGCACAATGCGTGGATATGAGTAGTTTTGACACAGGGAAAAAGAGTTTTGTCAATGCAGACATCACCCTTTATGGGCAGGAGAAAAAGATTGTAGGAGGAACGGAATTGACCATCTCCACGTATGGCTGGGGGTATGCAAATGCACCCGCATCCCATCCTCGAGTAACACTAATGACAGAGCCGGGTACTGATGATTTATGCGAAGAGTTGTCTGTATTACCGCCCAATCAGCCAACAAGTATTCGGTTGATGAGTGACAACTATCAAGAACTGGATTCTGCCAAAGGGTCTCTTATTTTCTTAAGTTTGACGGTAGATGCAGATAATCCGCTCATATTGGTAAATTATGCCGCTGTTTTGGAGGATCCTAAACATAACGTTGCGAACAAATATCCCGACCATGCTCAACCACACTGCGGTTTCTATGCTGTGGCAGCCAATGAACAAGGTACAGGATTAGATACGATAGGGTTTTTACAGCACTATCCGAGTGTAGCTAATTCGATAAAAGGCTGGAAAAGTTTCAATAACGAAAAACGCGGCAATATAACGACCTTTTGGAAAGACTGGTCAACGGTAGCTTTAGACTTGTCTGAATATGCCGGCAAATTAGTTAACATTCGCCTCGAAACGTATGACTGCGCAGTACGAACTGAAGATCAGAAAGAGGGTCCCATATTGTGTTTTGACCGCCACCTTGGTCGTATGTATGCACACGTAACCTGCGCACCGAAAGAACTCGTCTTCCGTAAGGACTGCGAAGGCAAAGAAGACAGCGTCTTCATTACCGCTCCCGAAGGATTCTCCTACCGCTGGTATGAGAAGAAAGATAAGGAAACAACCCTCTCCACCGACCGCGAACTGCGCATACCTGCCGCTGATGAGGATGCTACGTACGTATGCGAACTCACCAACCACGTTGGCACCTTCGAACTTGAACAAGCAGTTGATGCCGCTGAAATCATCGATGAAGGAGAAGTGAAATTAGATTTCGGTAAAAGCCATACATGGCACGGACAAGATTATTCCATCACGGGCGATTACGAATACATAGAATACTACACCGACCAAACAGACCTTGAACACTACAGCAAGTCCTGCGCCAAAAAGATTTACCGCATTCATATTGAAGGAAGCAAATTAGACTGCCCCAATACGTTGACGCTGAAAGACTCTATCTGCGGCGATGCTAAAGGTTTCAACGTGTCTTTCCACTATGACAGAGTCGTGGACGAATCTGACAAGGAGAATCCTATTACCATTGAACCGTCTGTGGTGAATTTCACGGTGGATTTCCCCGACAACTGGAACAGCCAAGAAGGCGAAACCATCCAAATTGACGAGAACACCTCCATCGTCAAGAAAGGCTACGGCGACATCACCAAGGCTATCGAGGTCAACGGTATCGCAATGGACAGCGTAATCAACATCCCGATGCCATTAGATTCAGTCTATTACGACCTCACTGATGAATGGGTTTATGCCTATCCGCGTCCCGACAACTATACAATGACCCTTACCATACAAAATAGTTGCGGACAAAAAGAAACACACGAAGTTCCTTTCGCCGTCCTCTATCCCTCCAACGTTATCTACCAACGCTGGAACGACATCCTCTCCGTTAAGAACGAGCACTTCAACGGCGGCAACCCCATAGCCACCGTCCGCTGGTTCCGCAACAATCAGGAAGTAATAGGACGTGGCGAACACCATTCCTATATCCACTCCGGCGATTTCAGTAGCGACAAAAACGAAAAACTTAATTCCAACGACTCTTTCTATGCCGAACTGACCCGCTCTACCGATGGCAAGACATTCTGCACCTGCCACTTCCGTCCTACCGACCTCGGCAGAGATGAAAAACCGGAATTCAAGGGTGAATTTAATTTAGCACCCCGCCGCAACGATAACCGCCAAGTGGAAGTTATCTCAACCACCTCCGGTCAATACACACTCTACGACCTCACAGGTCGCCCGCTCCAAAACGGACTATACGGCGAGCTTTACGGCGCACCCGACATCCTTATTGATGCTACCATTACACGCGGCACATACCTTCTCCTCTTCCGCTCCGATGAAGGCGAACAAGTAACAAAGAAATGGATCGTAAAATAAAGAACGGGAGGAAAGAAAATGACAAACAGCAATAATAGGACATCTGTTCGTTTGAACTCAAAATTTGTTTCGACAATAATGAAAAAACACATTGCTTTGCTGCTTTTGGCAGTCGTACCAATGGGGTTATGGGCTGAAAAAACAACATCAGTTACCAACCGAGCTTGGACACAAGCCAAGAAAACCTACACCAAACCCATACACTACCTCGGTTTAAGTCCGAAGATTGGTTACAGCCAATTCCCTATCTCCGGTTCAGAGCTCTCTTTCCCGGGGGGCATAAACGCCGGACTTGAGTTCCGCTACAAGATGGAATACAACCGTTTCCGTATGACCGTTGGTATTGATGGTACTTACTCCGGCAACTTGGCTAAAGGAAGCATCGTCAAGTCGTTTGAACTCACCTACCCGGACTTGAGTACCTACAATTTCGACTTCTCGTCTATCAAGGAGAACCAGTCCACATTTGAGGTAGGCGTACCCATCCTCTTTGGTGCCGACATCTACAAAGGACTCTATGCTATGGCAGGTTTCCGAGTAGGCATACCCGTTATGTCATCCTATAACGTTAAGACCGATTTTACACGCTGGATTCAAGACGGCAAAGGTATTGACCCTTACACCGATTTGGGCAACCACCAACTCTTCTCCGACTCCAAAGACGACAAGGGGAAAATGGCTCTCAAGAAATTCAACCCGCAAGTCGCTATTGAGATAGGATACAACCTTGACCCCTATATGGCATCCAAAGCGGCTATTCCCGCTCCTCCGAAAGCCAACGGCAACAAGGTAGCGAAGCAGAAACTGCCCTTCGCTCAATTGTTGCACTACGAGGTGGCTCTCTATGCCAATATCGGCGTGATGGACTACCACGAAACACCCGCCGCTAATGCCGCTTTCTTTGAACACCCCGACCCGCAAGGGGTCATTCCCGCAATCCATTCGGTAACCACCGATGAACAATTGGCATCCGGCAAGATGCTGCCGTGGAACGTGGGCGTTCGCTTCAACGTGTATTACGAGTTCTACGAGCAACCGCCCGTAAAGAAGGAGAGAAAGAAGAAAAAGAAAGTTAAACCTGTCGTAGTGGATACGGTAGTGGTAGAAGAGCCGGAAATCATCCCGCAAGACACCATCGTTTATAACGGCGACACCATCCAAGCCGGCGATACCATCGTAATGGAGAACCTCTTCTTCGACAACAACAAGACCAATATTCGCCACATCAGCGACCAGACACTTGACGAACTGGCAGACCTGCTGCAACGCCACGCCACCGTTAAGATTACGCTTATCGGACACACCGATAACGTAGGTACCGCCGAGTATAACCAAAAACTATCCGAAGGACGTGTCAATTCCGTAAAAGCAGAACTGGTTAAACGCGGTATAGATCCGAACCGAATCAACACAATCGGTAAGGGCGAAACGGAACCTGTTGCAGACAACTCAACGGCAGAAGGTCGCGCTGAAAACCGCCGAGTTGAGGTCATCTTCGATGAAATCATCGTAGAGAATATTGAGACCATCATCACTCCTGCAACAGAGGATACCACACCTGAAGCAACCCCGACTAACGGGGATGCTTCAGGTAGCAATACCCCTGCAGTCGTTACAGAGCAACCCTAAACTATAAGATTGCCTTGTAACTTACCCAACAGATTGAATAAACTTCACACCAACCAATTATATGAAACACTCACACCTTATCGTTGCGCTGTTCGCCTTGCTGCCACTTACTATGTCAGCAAACGACAACCTCGGAGCCCACGGCTTTGTTATTTGGGCTAATGGTGGTATCTCTAACTATGTAGGCTCTACGCCGGGTGCCAAGATGGGCATCGGCGGCGGAGGCGCAGTAGGCTTGGGATACGAATGGCGCGGCTCGGCGTTCCTGCTCCAAACAGGTTTGGCGGGTAAGTATGCACAGTCAGGACTTCGCATCAACGATGCTACCTACTTGTTACCCAATCAGATAGACCCGCAAGCAGTGGACGGTATGTTCGACTATGCATACATCCAGAAAAACCGCAAAGATAGCTATACCACCATCACAATGCAGATTCCGTTGATGGTAGGTGCGCATATCAATCGTTTCTATTTCCTTGCCGGCGCGAAGGTCAATCTGAACGTTGTCAACTCTTTCAAAGCACAAGCCACTTTCTCTGCGGTAGGTCTTTATAAGGAGTTCTTCGACCCATTCGAGAATATGCCTAACCACGGTTTCTTCTCCGATTACAACCTATCTACAAGCGACAAAACCACGATGAAAGTGAACGTAGCAGGCTCGGTGGAATTGGGTGCTGAGATACCTTTGGCAAGTTCATCACGCTCCGGTTCGGACAACTTCTTCCGTATCGCAGTATTCGCCGATATGAACATCCTTGACGACCGTATGAAGTCGGACAAACCGATGTTAAGTTACCCGCAGCAGTACGCAAGCAATGCCGATATGACTGCCGGTCTGAAGATGGTGGATTATCTCTCATCCAATGCCGCCACTTCGCCCGTTCGCAATCTCTTTGCCGGTGTCAAACTCACCTTCGTACTCTCCTCCGGAGTTAAATACGGATGCGTAATGTGCCAATCCGGCTACCCGACCCGCCGCGACCGCCGTCGCGGAAGCCGCGTAATGATTTACTAAACGTTTAACAACATAAAATCTCGAAGCGGCGACTAAAAGCCGCTTCATTTTGCAAAAATGGCAAATTTTCAAAAACTTACTTCCCGTCAAGAAGATTATAGCAAGTGGTATAACGAACTGGTCGTTAAAGCCGACCTCGCCGAACAGTCGGCAGTCAGAGGCTGTATGGTCATCAAGCCCTACGGCTACGCCATCTGGGAAACTATTCAGCGCGAATTAGACCGCCGCTTCAAAGAACAAGGCGTACAGAACGCCTATTTCCCCCTGCTAATCCCCAAGTCGTTCCTCAGCCGCGAGGCGGAACACGTAGAGGGCTTTGCTAAAGAGTGCGCCGTAGTAACACACCATCGCCTGATGAACGACCCGAACGGGAAAGGCGTAGTGGTAGATCCGAATGCGCGTTTGGAAGAGGAACTGATTGTACGTCCCACCTCCGAAACCATCATTTGGTCCACCTACAAGAACTGGATTTCGTCCTACCGCGACCTGCCCATACTGTGCAACCAGTGGTGCAACGTGATGCGCTGGGAGATGCGCACACGCCTGTTCCTGCGTACCGCCGAGTTCCTCTGGCAGGAAGGGCATACGGCTCACGCCACCAAAGAAGAAGCCGAAAACTACGCACGCCGTATGTTAGACGTGTATGCCGACTTTGCAGAAAACATTATGGCGATCCCTGTCATCAAGGGCGTTAAGTCAGCCAACGAGCGTTTTGCCGGCGCACTCAATACCTACTGCATCGAGGCTATGATGCAGGACGGCAAGGCACTGCAGGCCGGTACGTCCCATTTCTTGGGACAGAACTTCGCCAAGTCATTTGACGTGCAATTCCTCTCCAAAGAGAATAAATACGAATACGTATGGGCAACCTCATGGGGTGTATCGACTCGCCTGATGGGTGCGCTCATTATGACCCACTCTGATGACAACGGCTTGGTATTACCTCCTGCCTTGGCTCCGACTCAGGTGGTTATCGTACCTATCTTCAAGAAAGCGGAAGACCTCGCCGAGCTGATGACTAAATTAGAACCCTTGGCAGCAGAACTACGCAGCCGCAATATCCGCGTCAAAGTAGATACCTCCGACCAGTCCTCGCCCGGCTTCAAGTTCGCTAACTACGAACTGAAAGGTGTTCCCGTGCGTTTGGCTATGGGAGGCCGCGACCTTGAGAACGGCACCATCGAGGTGGCACGCCGCGACACACTAACCAAAGAGACGCTGCCTTTGGAGGGTATCGTAGAGCATATTGAGCAACTGCTTGCTGACATCCAGCGCAACTGCTATCAGAAAGCCCTTGATTTCCGCACGGCGCATATCCGCACTTGCGACTCCTACGAAGAGTTCAAGACCGAGATACAGAAAGGCGGCTTCTTGCTTTGCCACTGGGACGGCACTCCCGAGACGGAAGAGCGCATCAAGGAAGAAACGAAAGCCACTATCCGCTGCATTCCTATGAACCCGCTCCCGGGCTTCAAAGAGGAAACAGGCAAGTGTATGGTAACGGGCAAGCCGTCCGAACGCCGCGTTGTCTTCGCTATCGCATACTGATCAAAACTTCAATATATTTGTATTTCGTTATTTCGACATTTCGGTATCTCGTTATCCCGAAATTTAGATATTTGGATATACCGACATATCGAAAACTATAAAAATTTTATTAACAGCACATTACAAGTTTTCTTGCAAGATTTTTGCGAAAAAATTTTGTCAGTCTCGAAAAAGGCTGTACCTTTGCGCCCGCTTTTGAGATAAAAGATAGGTTATAGCGAAAGCGAATGGTCCATTAGCTCAACTGAATAGAGTACCACACTACGGATGTGGGGGTTGCAGGTTTGAATCCTGCATGGATCACCACCTTATGACGATAGTCCGCTGAATTTCAGCGGACTATCGTTTTTGTATATTCAAAATTGATGCGATATTAAAGGAAAGGATTTGCGGAAAAGAGACGGTTGTAGTACTTTTGCACCCTAATTGCGTGGTATATAATTCAGTTAAAGTAGGTATATAATTCAATTACAGTCGGTATATAATTCAGCTATGTCGGTATATATAGATGTCATATTGCCTCTTGCTATAGAGGATACCTATACTTATCGTGCGCCGGAGGAATGGGTTCGGGGCAGGAGGAGTGCTGTTCCTTCGGACGGTTCGGAGTTATCTGCGGGTTCGTCTTTCGCGCAAGCACAGGAGTGTTCGGAGGCTGTGGATGGGGTTGGTTTGGAAGCGGGGAGTCGTGTGTTGGTGCCGCTGATGAAGAAAGAGGTGGTGGGTATAGTGTGCGAGATACGAACGGAAACACCTGCGGGGATAGCAGAGGACAAGATACGTCCGATAATAGCCGTATTGGATGCGGAGCCTGTGGTTACGGCTGAACAGTTGCGCTTGTGGCGATGGATGAGCGAATACTATGTCTGTCCTATCGGCGATGTGTTGGTTGCGGCTTTGCCCAAGAAAGTGCTGGACAGGCAATACTCGTTCACGGCAGAGAGGCGACGCGGCAAAAAGGCAGTGCGAGGCGTTGTGAAGACCCATCCGCCTTTTCCTTTGACCGAGCAGCAAAGGCGCGCAAGCGAAACGATACGAAGCAGTTGGGAAGAGAAACGGGTGGTGCTGCTGCACGGGGTTACGTCATCGGGAAAAACAGAAGTGTATATTCACCTGATAGAGGAGCAGTTGCGGGCAGGCAAACAGGTGCTGTATTTAGTGCCTGAGATTGCGCTGACGACACAACTGACCGACCGATTGGAGGGCGTGTTCGGCGACAGGCTGATGGTGTATCACTCGCGTGTGAGCGACGGTAAGCGTGCGGATGCGTACAAGCAGGTGCTGGCGCATCCGAAGGACGTCACATCGGGCGGCGGGCAACTGATAGTGGGTGCGCGGTCGGCGGTGTTCCTGCCATTCAAGGAGTTGGGGTTGGTGATTGTGGATGAAGAACATGAATCGAGCTACAAGCAGCAAGACCCTGCTCCGCGTTACCATGCGCGGTCGGTAGCCATTATGTTAGCCACACAGATGAACGCTCGTGTTCTTTTAGGGACGGCGACCCCCTCGATAGAGACGCAATATAATGTGGAGACGGGGAAGTACGGCTACAGCAGGATGGCGGAACGTTTTGCGGGCTTGCAACTGCCGCGCATCACACTCATTGACCTCAATCGGCAGTACCACAGAAAAGAGATGTACGGGCATTTGAGCGACCCGTTGGTGGCACAAATGCAAGACGAGTTAGCGAAAGGGAAGCAGGTTATACTGTTTCAGAATCGCAGGGGGTATGCACCTTATATACAATGTACGAAGTGCGGAAGTGTTCCGAAGTGTCCGAGTTGCGATGTGGCATTGACGGCTCATCGGAATGTGCGGGGGAGTTATATGCAGTGCCACTACTGCGGTTTTGAGACGGGTGTGCCTCTGACTTGCGGCGAATGCGGGGGCGAGATGCGTATCCACGGCTTTGGTACGGAGCGATTAGAAGACGAGGTGGCGCAACTGTTCCCGAAGGCACGCGTGGCACGAATGGATTTGGACTCCACGCGCAGGAAAGATGCGTATCAAGAGATTATACGGTCGTTCTCGAACAAGGAAGTAGATATACTGATCGGGACGCAGATGGTGACGAAAGGTCTGCACTTTGACGATGTGAGTCTGGTGGCGGTACTGAATGCCGATTCGCTGTTCAACCAGCCGTCGTTCCGCAGCTATGAGCGGGCTTTTCAGATGTTGGAACAGGTGGCAGGGCGCGCCGGAAGGAAAGGCGGTCAAGGGGAGGTTATCATCCAGACGTTCGATACGAAACACCCTATCTTCGACTATCTTATGAGGCACGATACCGACGACTTCTACCGCTGGCAAATACAGGAGCGTGAGCAGTTCCGCTTTCCTCCTTTCGTCCATTTGGTGACGCTGACAATCAAACACCGCGATGTGAGCAAGGCGGAAGCGGGTGCGGCAGCGTTGCAGGCGATGCTTCAAGCCGCATTCGGCACGCGATGCTCCGGGGTGCTTCGTCCGTCTGTGACGCGCATACAGAACCTGCATATACGGCAACTGCAACTGCGCATAGAACGCACAGCATCAATCAATAAGGCAAAAGAAATGCTCCGTAGGATAGTCGAAGATGCCACCAAACAAGGGATCTGCAAAGGCGTAATCATACAGCCTGACATCGACCCGATGTGAGAACAAATGACGGTTTTTTGAAAAAAAGTTGTATCAATCAAATAAAGAGGTTACTTTTGCGCGCTTTTTGCACCAAAGAGCACCTATCGAAATAACTAATACAAAACATATTATGGCAAAGAAAGAAGACTTTACGAAACAAGACCAGAATCTTGAGAATGTCGAAGAGGCAATGTCCACGACCAGTGTATGGATTGAAGAACACAGCACGATGCTCACGTGGATAGTCGTAGCGATAGTAGCCGTTGTGATGGGTTGCATTGCTATCAATCAATACGTATTCAAGCCCAAAGCTTTGGAAGCGAGCAACGAGAATGCCAAGGCGGTTGTTTATTTCACGGCAGGCGAATGGCAGAAGGCGTTGTCGGGCGACGATGCAGAGTGCATCGGATTTGAGGCAATAGCCGATGAGTACAGTCACTATCAAGAGGGCGAGTTGGCAGCGTTGTATGCCGGTATCTGCCACTATAAGTTGGGCGAATACGATGAAGCTGCCAAGTACCTGAAGAAATTCTCCGCCGACGATATGACCATCGATCCGGCAGCCCGTCAGTTGCTCGGCGATGCCTACGTTCAGATGGACGAATTAGAAAAAGCCGCTACCGCATTCCGCTCTGCCGCCAACTCAGAAAACGAGATTGTAGCTCCGATGAGCCTTAAGAAAGCAGGCTTCGTCTATCTCGAACTCGGCGACAAGAAAGAAGCCAAGAAAGTGTTTGAGATGATACGCCAACAGTATCCTAACTCATCAGAGGCTTCTGACATTGAGAAGTACATTGCGCTGACGGAGGAATAGACGTGAGAGCCAACTTGTCGAAGTATGATGTTACGAAACTTCCTGACAAGGAGATCGTAGCAGAGCAACACTACGCCATCGTGGTAGCCGACTGGAACGCCGACATCACGTATAAACTGTCGAACGGCGCACTACATACGCTCCACAAGAACGGCGTGCCGGACAGCCATATCCGCGTGGTACATGTTCCCGGGACCGTCGAGTTGACCTATGCGGCGGCGCGCCTGATAGGCAAGGTGGATGCTATCATCGTCATCGGATGCGTCATCAAAGGCGATACCCCCCATTTTGACTACGTATGCCAGTCTGTTACTGAAGGCGTTACGCGCCTGAACGTGATGGGCAGGACACCTGTTATCTTTTCCGTGCTAACCGTTACGGACAAGGAGCAGGCTCGCGAACGTGCCGGCGGCGAGTTAGGCAACAAGGGCGTAGAAGGTGCCGTAACAGCCATCCGAATGGCAAATCTGCAAGACAGTCATGCGCGTCTTTAAGTTTGGCGGAGCGTCCGTCCGCGATGCGGAAGGGATACGCAATATCGGTCGCATTATCGGTCAGACTGACGATACGCTGATGGTGGTCGTGTCCGCGATGGGTAAGACCACCAATGCTTTAGAGGGTCTGACGAGAGCCTTGTGCGGGTACGACCTGACAGGTTTTGACGAGTTGTACGACCAAGTGGTCAGCACGGGCGAGTTGCAATCAACGCGCATCGTGAGCGCGTACCTAAACCACTGCGGCATCGCCAATGAATGGGTCGATATAACCCGCCTGATGGTAACCGACTACACATATCGTCAAGCCAATGTCGATACCGACCTGACGCGGCGGCAACTGAACGCTTACCTCAAAACCCATCCTTCGCGCGTGTACGTAACACAAGGTTTCATAGCCGGAACGCCTGACGGCAGACGCACTACGCTCGGACGCGAGGGATCGGACTACACGGCAGCCCTATTGGCTAATCTGCTGAATGCCGAGTCGGTAACGCTATGGAAAGACGTGCCGGGCGTGATGAGTGCCGACCCGCTGCAAGACAGCAACGCACATCTGTTGCCGCAACTCACCTACGATGAGACGGAACAAATCCTGAAAGGCGGTGCGCAAATCATTCATCCGAAAACGATAGCACCACTTCGCGAGAAAAACATCCCCTTGTATGTCAAACCGTTCCTGCACCCCGAAGCAGAAGGAACGGTAATAAAAGATTGAAATCCAACGAACTTATGCAACCTACTTTATTTGTATTGGCAGCCGGAATGGGCAGCCGCTACGGAGGTCTGAAACAGATTGACGGTCTGGGTCCGAACGGCGAAACGATAATGGATTACAGCGTGTTTGACGCACTGCGTGCCGGATTCGGCAAGATTGTGTTTGTCATCCGCAAAGATTTTGAAGCCGAATTCCGAAAAGTCGTTTTGGCGAAATACGCGCAGAAAGTGGACTGCCAAGTCTGCTTTCAGTCGGTGGACAAAGTGCCTACAGGCTATTCGTACAACAAAGAACGCACCAAGCCCTGGGGTACCAACCACGCCGTGCTGATGGGCAAAGACCTGATTAACGAGCCGTTTGCCGTTATTAACGCCGACGATTTCTACGGGAAAGAGTCGTTTGCTGTGTTGGCAGAATTCTTGCAGCAAGCAGACGGACAAAAAGGCAAGTATTGTATGGTGGGTTATCAAGTGGCTAACACATTGAGTGCCAACGGAAGCGTCAGTCGCGGGGTCTGCACAACGAATAAAGAAGGCTACCTGACCGATGTAGTAGAGCGCACGCATATCGAAGCCGTGGGCAACAAAGTAGTCTTCACCGAAAACGGGGAAGATACGGAGCTTGACCCGATGACCCCTGTGTCAATGAATATGTGGGGCTTCACACCCGACTATTTCACCTATACCGAAGACGCTTTCAAACAGTTCCTTACCGCGTATGGACAGGAATTGAAAAAGGAATTTTATATACCCACTTTGGTCAACGACCTTATTCGCGCCAAAGAGGTAACTTGCAAAGTGCTGAAGACCCCATCCAAGTGGTTCGGCGTTACGTATGCCGAGGACCGCGAGCAGGTCATTATGCAACTCAATCAGCTGATTAAACAAGGAGTTTACCCCCAACGTCTTTTCTAACTATGAAACGAATACTGGTAACAGGCGGTGCCGGCTACATCGGTTCACATACCGTAGTCTGCCTGCAGGAAAGCGGCTACGAAGTAGTTGTAGTGGACAACTTGAGCAATTCCAACCGCGAAGTGATGGACGGCATAGCGGCGATAACAGGTATCCGTCCTGCGTTGGAAGAGGTCGATTGTTTAGACAAAGCCGCTCTGCAAAAGGTATTCGAGAAATATGCCCCTCTTGACGCAGTGATTCATTTTGCTGCAAGCAAGGCGGTGGGCGAGTCGGTGGAGAAACCGCTGCTGTACTACCGCAACAATATCGGTTCGCTGCTCAATGTCTTGGACTTGATGCTTGCGCAAGGCGTACATCATATCGTCTTCTCGTCATCTTGCACGGTCTATGGGCAGCCCGACAAGGAGCATCTGCCTGTCGATGAGACGGCTCCCATTCAGAAAGCCTTGTCGCCATACGGACATACCAAACAGGTGAACGAGGATATTCTGTATGCAGCCACCAAAGCGCACAAAGAATTACGTACCACCATTTTACGTTACTTCAACCCCATTGGAGCGCATCCGAGCGGCAAGATAGGCGAACTGCCTAACGGCGTGCCGAACAACTTACTGCCGTTCGTTACACAAACCGCTGCAGGCTTGCGCGATAAGTTGCGTGTGTTTGGCGATGACTACAACACGCCGGACGGGTCGTGCATCCGCGACTATATCTATGTGATGGACTTGGCGCGAGCCCACGTCAAAGCCGTTGAGAGGATGCTCAACACGCCTGCACCGATCGAATACGCCTACCCCGATGCCGAACGCGTGGAAGTGTTCAATTTGGGTACGGGACGCGGCTTGTCGGTACTGGAGATTGTGCGCACGTTTATCCGCGTGACCGGTCAGAACATCCCCTACGAGATAGTCGGTCGGCGCGAAGGGGACATCGAGCAGGTATGGGCATCGCCCGAAAAAGCCAATAACGTTCTTGGCTGGCGCGCCGACACCCCCGTGGAAGACATCTTACTATCCGCGTGGAACTGGGAGAAGCACCTGCGGGGCATACAATAATCTTTTTCCTTAAGGTAGGAAAATCAACGTACTCTTATGTTATATCCTCTTCTTTTTCATACAATTACCAAGCCGAAAGTATGGGGCAGGGAATTATGGTTGCTCTCCGGCTACGGCGATGAGCAGTCGGTGGTTGCCAACGGTTTTTTGAAAGGTAACACCGTCGGCGAGGTGCTTGAGGTTTATATGGACGAACTGGTCGGCGGCAAAGTCTATGACCGCTATGGCACGTTATTTCCCTTGCTCTTCAAGGTCATTGATGCCAACGATAATCTCAGCATTCAGGTTCACCCCAACGATGAGCAGGCGGCTGAAATGCTTTCTGAAGATGATGTGCTCCAATTAGGCAAAACGGAGATGTGGGTAGTAACCAAGGCGACCCAAGAAGCGTCTATTATTTTAGGTTTCACGCGTCAGACCGATGCGCAGGAGGTAAAAAACAGCCTTGAACAAAACACGGTTATGGACTTGATGCAGGTCGTACCCGTGAAGAAGGACGATGTGGCTCTTATCCCTGCCGGTACGGTGCACGCACTTTGTAAAGGTACGCAAGTGGTTGAGATTCAAGAGACGAGCGACATCACTTTCCGCCTCTACGACTATAATCGCCCCGGTATGGACGGCAAGTTGCGCGAGTTGCATATCCCGCAGGCACTGCAAGTATTGGATTACGCAGCGATGCCCCAACCGCTATTAGACGTAAAAGACACGCGCCCTGTCGCCAATGTAGTCAATGACATTCACTTCACTACCAATCGGTTGCGTTTCACCGGTTTGCTGCATCGTGACTATGCGCCTTACGACTCGTTTGTGGTCTATATCTGTTTGAGCGGGCAGACGGACATCGTTTATGAAGATGGAGTAGAAACGCTCAAAGCCCATCAAGTCTGCCTTATTCCCGCCGGTTTGCCGGATATCCAGCTGGTTCCAAAAGGCGAATGCGACCTGTTGGAAACGCTCATAATGAACTAATTGGACGGATGATGCAGCCTCTTCTGATTGACCGATTTGACTATCCCCTGACCGATGAGCGCATAGCCAAGTACCCTCTATCCGAGCGCGACCACAGCAAACTGCTCGTCTATCACAACGGTACCATCGAGGAAGACCATTTTTACCATATCGGTCAGTACATTGCCCCTCACTCGCTGTTGGTCTATAACAACACCCGCGTCATACAAGCCCGCATCGTCTTTCATAAATCTTCCGGCGCGCGTATTGAAGTCTTTTGCCTCGAACCGATTGAACCACGTGATTATCAACTCTCTTTAAGTGGTACTCACGGCTGTACGTGGAAGTGTATGGTGGGCAATCTCAAGAAATGGAAACAAGGCGTACTGACCTTGCCTTTCACCATCAGCGATACCACCTGCACCTTGACGGCGGAACGTCTTTCCACGCAAGGCAACACCCATCATATACGCTTCTCTTGGGACGCACCTGACACCTCGTTCGCCGAGATACTCAATCTGTTAGGTGAATTGCCCATACCGCCTTACCTTAATCGCGCCACCGAGGAAAGCGACAAACAGACCTATCAAACCGTCTATTCGCGCATACAAGGCTCCGTGGCGGCACCCACTGCCGGTCTGCATTTCACAACCCCGCTCCTCGACAGCCTGCGTGCCGATGGAATCCAAATGGCAGAAGTAACACTTCACGTCGGAGCAGGCACCTTCCAGCCCGTCAAAGTAGAGGATGCCAACCAACACGTGATGCACACCGAAATCATTGCCGTACCCATAGATACGCTGCGCACCTTACGACAGAACATAGGTCACATCGTAGCTGTCGGCACCACCTCTATGCGCACATTGGAGTCACTCTATTGGCTCGGACTACGCGTAATGAACGCACCTGACGATGACATAGACATGCACGTGGAACAGTTCGAGCCCTATCAAACCGTCTGCAACGTCCCCACAGCAGACACCTTAGACGCGCTGATTGCCTATTTGGAGCGTACCGGGCAGAACACCCTTCACGCCGAGACGCAGATAATGATTCGCCCCGGATATATCTTCCGCTTGGTGGACCAACTCATTACCAATTTTCACCAACCGCGTTCCACGCTCCTTCTCCTCGTCAGTGCCTTTGTCGGAGGCGATTGGCAAACGATTTACCGCTACGCGCTTTCGCACGACTTTCGCTTCCTCAGTTATGGCGACAGTTCCATCTTGACGAGAGCCGAAACTCACTGATTTAATTTATTTTCCCCCATGATTGATACCCACTGTCATTTGGATGACGAACTGTATGCCGCTGATTTTGATAGTGTTCTGTCAGCGCAGAAAGCCGCAGGTGTGGAGCGTATTCTCGTCCCGGGCGTGGATGCCGCTAATATAGATGCTGTCTTACGCGTTTGCAACCGAAGCAACGGCTACCTTCTGCCCGCTATCGGACTGCACCCCGAAAATGTGCAAGACGACTGGAAAGAGCAGTTAGACACCATTCACAGCCGCTTGTTTGCGGACTCTTCACCCTATATCGCCGTCGGTGAAATAGGTTTGGACTACCATTTCGACACCACCTTCAAGGCTGAACAGATACAGGCATTTCGCCTCCAACTCCTTTGGGCGCAGGAGAAGAACCTCCCCGTGATGATTCATAGCCGCGAAGCCACAGAGGACTGCCTCAGCACGATTCGCCAAGTCAATGCACAAAGTCCGTCCCCCTTGCGTGGCGTGATGCACTGCTTCAGCGGTAGCCGCGAAACAGCACAGCAGATCATAGATATGGGTCTCTATCTCGGCATCGGGGGTGTTATCACCTTTAAGAACTGCCGCCTCAAGGACAACCTGCAAGGCATCCCGTTGGAGCGGTTAGTCTTGGAAACAGACGCACCCTATATGACACCCGTTCCCTTCCGTGGTAAGCGCAACGAGAGCCGCTTTATGACCTACGTAATAGATGTCTTGAGCCAGGTCTATGGTCTCCCCGCCGAAGAAATTGACAGGCAAACTACCCGCAACGCCCAAGCCCTCTTCACCCTGTCCGCGTAAGTCCTTCTTATCCTCTTTCCTTCTTCCCTACCAACCCGATGCTGCCTCTATATTATACCGTATATAGAGCGGGTGATTAGCGGGTGATTAGCGCGTTATTCACGGGTCATTAGCCCATTATTCCCGAATGTACATACATAAAAAAGAAATTGCTTATCGAAACAACCGATAAGCAACCTCTCTTTCTTTTACATGTTAATTACCACTCCAACATCACTTTACCGCACTGTCCGCTTACCATCACATCGAAACCTTTCTGGAAGTCATCGAACTTGAAGCGGTGGGTAATAACAGGACTCAGATCCAGTCCGCCAAGTATCATCTGCTCCATCTGATACCAAGTCTCCCACATACGTCTTCCCGTAATACCTTTGATAGTCAGCGCATTGAAAATCACATCGCTCCAGTTCACTTTCGTGTCCGAAGGCAGAATACCTAATTGGGCAATGTTCGAGCCTTTGTACATGTGCTCAATCATATCGTTGAACGCACTCGGCGCACCCGACATCTCCAATCCTACATCAAAGCCGCGGATACCCAACTGCTCCATCGCACCCTGTATCGTCTCGCCCTTCGAGCCGTCCACCGTCATCGTCGCACCCATACGCTTGGCTATATCCAAACGAAGCGGATTAAAGTCGGTAACCACGATGTTCTTCGCTCCGGCGTAGCGGCAGATTCCTGCTGCCATCGTACCTATCAGTCCGGCACCCGTAATCAGCACATCCTCACCCAAAAGCGGGAAAGCCAAAGCCGTATGCGTTGCGTTTCCGAACGGATCCATAATTGCCGCAAAATCGTCAGGTATCTCATCGCGCAACTTAACGATATTCGACTCCGGAATGCTCACAAATTCAGCAAAAGCACCATCGCGCGTGATTCCGACGCTCACCGTGTTCTCGCATACGTGACCCATTCCGCGACGGCAGTTACGGCACTGACCGCACACGATATGTCCCTCGGCGGTAACGCGGTCGCCCACCTTGATGTTGCGCACCCCATCACCTATCTCAGCCACTACACCGACGAACTCATGTCCCTGTATATAAGGCGGATTGCAGTGCTGCTGCGACCACTCGTCCCACTTGTACATGTGCAAGTCCGTTCCGCATATCGCTGCCTTTTTCACCTTGATTAACACATCGTTCACACCTACTTGAGGCATGGGCACTTCTTCCATCCAGATGCCGTATTCCGGCTTTCTTTTTACTAATGCTTTCATTGTGTTAGAATTTTTTAATTCTGAAATGACGTGCAAAAATACTTTCTTTTTGATACCCTAACAAGAAAATCGAAAACAAAAACGCTTTTTTCACGCCAAATCCCTATTTTTTGGGATTGTGGCAGCGGTTTGGACACCGTACTTTTGCAGCGTTTTAAGAAAGTGAGTAAATTAAGTTTGTGAGTTTTTATGTAGCCCTACGGAGTCGGCTTTGCTCCAACGGGTAAAAAGAACTGCCTGACCGCGCAAGCGGAAGGCAGTTTTTTTTATCGGAGGCAGTCAAAACCGCTCGGGACTTACCCAACGGGTAATGAAGTTCTGCGTCTCGTAACGTACTTCAATATCACCGCCGTTGTTCATATACAGCACAAGAGATGTCTCTTTCGGATGACCGGTTGCCTCGCTGTTCGTATAATGTTCGTGGGCTGAATCAAGAACATCCTTATCGGCATAACGCTGATAATCCGACCAAAAAACATTTCGTTTCTTTTGGGAATAGATATCTCGTATTTCTTCATATTCCTCCTTTGTAATAGTGCCGTTTTTATACTCCGTTTCCGCTTGTTTCAGTTGTTCGTCTATCAGACTGCCTTCGTGGTACGAATAGGATTCAATAGGGTTTCCGAACATCGGATCCTCCGAAATTTCAATGGAAATGCTTCCTTGCCACAATTCAATGGCGGAAAATGTGGACTGCGCCGTATAGTGCGACCATTTGCCGTATAGGTCGCTTGCGCTTTTCCGCGTCTGGCTGCGGTGCGTTGCGTACACTTGATGGACAGTATCATTCCCGATTCCGCAAACAAGCAGTTCGGCGGCATCGTAAGAGAACTCTTTCAAAGTCAAGTCACGTGAAAAAACATATTCGACCTGATTGGTTGCAACGTTACCGAACATAAAACGTTGTGATTCAAGATACTGCTTTGCGTTTTGATACGTCATTCCAAGCAAATGTTCCGCCACTTCAGGGATGTTCTCATCCTGTGTTAAGGTAACAGGATCCACCTTTTTGCACGCCGTAAAAACCACTACGGCAAGCAAGATAATAAACATCTTTGCTTTCATTTTTTACCCACTCCTCTATTTTTATTTTATCATAAATACTGCAAATTAACTGCCATTTTGTCGCTGCAAAGGTAAAACGTTTTTTTAGTAATAAAAAATCAGTATTTGACGTACAGAAAATATATTTTTCGTGTATTTAGTGTACACCATCTGTTGAAAACGCGGATTATCATTCAACCTTCGTACCATTCTCATTATACGTGTTCCCGTTCTTGCGAATGCGGAGCATACCGTTCTCAAAGGTCTTCTGCGGTCGTGGTTCAAACAGCAGCGGATTGTCACCGGGCAGAAAGACGGCTCCAGAAATTTCTACGAGTTGAATTTCCACCTCTGTCTGGTCTGCGACCAATGCCGGTGCAACGAATGCGATGCACAGCATAAAAATAAGATTTTTAATCTTCATAAACAATAAGTTTTCCGTTAAATTTTTGTGCTGTTATATGCAATAATATGCACGAATTATTGCGAACTCTTTGCGCGCAAAATTACTTCAAACCTATTGCTTGGCTCAAAAAAAGTGTGGATATTTTAAAATCGTAAAATATTACAAACCAGCTATTTGATTTTTTGGTGTGTGGATATTTTCGTCCCAGTTACCGGAAATAGACTCTCCGACTGCCAAAGAAAACAGATAGGTGCGCAAATCTTTGGATGATATACCCAGTTTTTTTGCAATACGTTGTTTGTAGTTTCTTATTCCGCTTTCTGCATAACAAATCAGACGTGCAATCTGCCTATTGTCAAAACACCCTGTCATAACCAATATACATAGTCTTATTTCCTTTTCACTTAAAACTTTCTTTGCTTTAAGTTTGTCGGCTATCATAAAGAAGTGCCTGTTCGCCGTCTCACAGAATCGGTCATAATCATCCCATTCTGTTTCCTTTTGCCAGTTTTCTGATTTCATCAAGGTGTTTATGTTCCGTTCCAATTCTTGAATGATACTGTTCTTATGTTTGTTGTATTCGCTATTCAAAATTTCCGTTTTTTCTTTTATTCGTATGTATTGCGAGATTATGACTTGTTGGTCTTCCTTAAGTTGCAAACGTTGTTTTTCTATATCTTTGGCTGATTTTGCGTGTTTTTTCCTTATAATAATAGCAGCAACAAGCCACACAACAATGATGAAGAACAAGAAGAGAAGCAGATAAATATGATTTACAAAATAGGGTTTTCTATCCATATCTTGCCGGAGCAACATAACGGCAACAGCCAACTGTTTCTTTTCAGGTTTGATATTGTAGTTGTTTATGTCCGCTCTTTCCGAAGTCTGCTTCAGAACTTCCTGCTTGTCAATAGAAGGGTCGTAATTGGATGTGATATAGAGCATATTGTATTTGTCCACATCAGATGCATCCGGCATTTGCATAACGTGCCTTGCATAATAAAGGGCGGAATCATTTTGTCCCAGTTCCCAGAATGCCTGTGCTTTGAGGACATAAGTTACAGCATAGGTATAACTGTTTTTGTGCAATATGTTTACACAATGTATCACCGAGTCATACTGCTCCGAGTGCATGTACATTCTTGCCTTTGTCTCCCAAATTTTGGTAAGCACCTCTGTTGATGTACATTCCTGTTCGATCTGACCTAACAAGGAGCATGTTTCCGTTTTCTTTTTCTGTTCCGCCAGTTCGTATGCCATTGCATTTAATGCGAAATAATACATTGTCGTGTCTTTGGCGGCCATGAATTGTTCTGCACACATCTCATACATTTGGTATGCCAATTCAAATTCACTTGATTTTTGACACAGTGATCCCATATTGCTGTACACTCTTCCTAAGATGTCGTGTCTTTGAGTTTCCGTATGTACAGCGTTGATGAATGTCTGCATGGCGGCGGTGTAGTTGTTCCGTTTACGGAGAAGGCATCCGTAGTAATAGCAAGCGCGCACGTAGTCGTCCGCATGGCGGCGTTGGTGACTGCCGAGAGCAGTGACTGCACGGGCAAGGGCTATACTGTCGTCAATCAGTACCCCCTGTGCGCGCAGGCTGTCGGCAGTGCGGAGCACGGAGCATGCCTCCGCCACCTGCTGCTTATCGTCTGTCACCGTCCCGCAGGACATACAAGCTACCGCCACCAAAACAAGCGGCAACACTACGCCTGACAATCTCCTTATTTTCCGTCTTACGTCCATCGTGCAGCAAAGGTACGTCTATTTTTCGCATATAAGCAAGAGTAACAGGATTTTTTGATTGATTGTCATCTGAAAATAGTATAAAAAAAGATGTGCCATTGTAGGCACATCCTCTTGTCTGTCCGTTCTAAAAAACCGCATGTCGGTTAAAACAGGTAGCGAACACCTAATGAAATCGGTCCCCACAAGCCGTGATTATTGAATCCGTAGCCATCTGCTGTACTGCGAATACCCAAGCTCGGACGCCAGTCTAACGACAACTGGAACGGGAACCAGAAATCGTACTCAAAACCGATATGTCCGGCTACGCCGGCATAGAACCAGTCTTTCGCATCTTTCGCCCATACGAAGCCGGCACTGCCGCCGACACCCATATACCAGTGCCACTCTCCCTGCTCATTCCATGGGAAAGTCGCTCCGAACGGATCAATCCAGTCGTAAGTAACATGACCGCCGACACCGAAATTGCTGCCGAACGGCAAAATCACATTGGCTGCCACGTCCAACATATTGTCATCTCCGAACCCGTGTTGGTATGAGAACGACGACCATGGACCGAGGTTAATACCGATTGCGCGCGGCTGAGCAAAAGAAATTACTGTGCTGCACAGCACAACCGCTGCTACTAAAATACTCTTTTTCATAATCAAGTCTCTGTTTGTTGTTATTTAATTGTATGTTTTTAACTGTTTAACGTATAAACTTACTAATTCATGTCTTTCCATTTACATGGAATCCCATTCAATATCCTAAATATAACTCCGCAAAAAAGAGGCTGCTAACGGGGTATTGCAGCCTCTTTTATTGCTTTTATAGTTATCCTCGTTATTCTATACGGACTAATAGTTCGTGCGCTGCGTGGCAGCATAACTAATCTTAAGTGCGTAAGCGCGACGCAATTCCTGCTTAATGTCCGAGATAACTCCCATACGCGTTTCTTTATCAGCCTTAATCGAAACGGTCATCAGACCCTGATCCTGCTCGTTCATAGCCGAACGCTCGTTGATGATAAAGTCGCCTATCTCACTCTTATCCGCAAAAGCATCGTCCAACTGAATACGGGTCTCCGCACCATACTGCTTGCGGAACTCGGCGGTCGGAGTACCTACATAGATGTAACGTACTAACGACTTCTTCTCTAATTTGGTCAGTTCCGTAGCGGTAGGAGTAGTAAAACTAACCTTATACGTAACCTCCTTCATTGACGTAACCGACATAAAGAAGAAGAGCAACATAAAGATAATATCAGGCAGCGAACTGGTGTTCAGAGCCGGCATCTCGCGCTTGTTGTTTCTACGTATCTTAGCCATTGTTAGTTTCCTCCATAGTTTTTAGGTTCAGCCTCCGAGATCTTCTGAGGATAAATCTTTTGGATGCGTTTCTGCGTATCTTCATCCAGCTCGTTGTAGCTCATGTGGAAGTACTTACGGGCGCACTCGTCACGCAGCTCGTTGTATGCAGCCACCAACTCGTTCTGAACATTGAGGTACGCCTGGTAGTGCGTATCCACGTCGTTCTGAACGGAGATGACGTGCTCCTTTGTATAGCGAATCACGCCGAAAGGCTCTCCGAAATCTTCTTCAAACAACTTGGGATAGAAAGCATCGTCATTCTCGTTAAGAATGAACTTCTTCGCCTCTTCCCGCAGTTCCTTGATGTCGCGGAGCTGCCCTTGCACCATCAACTGGTCTGCCGAGTTAATCTTAACTACTAACAGATTGCGTTTGTTAATATCCGTATCCTCCACTTTCTGGTCGGGCGGGATAGGTGCCGGCAGACGTCTTGCCAATCCCTGATTCACGTCCATAGAGGTCGTAACAAGGAAGAAAATGAGCAGCAAGAACGAGATGTCTGCCATTGAAGAGGCGTTTATCTGTGGAATTTTCTTTGCCATAACTTATAAGGTATAATTCACCGATGTATCGCGTTATCGGTATGACTTATTCTTATCAGCTTTCGCTTATTTCTTGCGGTTGAGCATCCACGTGTAGCACCAGCCGAACACAACTGCCAGTATCGTACCGCACAGGAGAATATAACTCAAATAGATGCAAGCATCGCTCAAACGAGCCATCGTACCTACGTTGTCCGTACCTTCGTAACCGATGATATTCACTTTTTCGGGGCTTCCGAGTGCCCAGCAAATCAATACCAATACCACGAAAGCGATTACTACTACCAACTGACGAATGGCTTTCTTCGGGTCGGTCTTCAGCGTCTTTACGAACTCCCAGCATACAAAGCCGAGCGTGCAAACACAAGCCAAACCAAAGAGAATATAGTTCCAGTTAAGCATCAAGTCCGTGAACTTGGGGATATCAAGAAAATCTCCCGCTACCTCCAAAGACCCTTGCGAACCTCCGGCATAGAAGAGGAGGGAAACAAGGATACCCACTCCTAACAAAACCCAGAGGGTATATTGGGATATCTTTTTATAGTTTTGCATAATGCGAGACATTAAAAAGTTAGTGAAATAATTGACAATTCATACAGCGTCTGACCGCGCACATTATTGCTTTTGTGCTGCGTCGTACTCCACTACGAGGTCAAGCAGACTGATTGAACTGTCTTCCATCTCGTTTACCAAACCTTCTACGAGCGAAAGAATATAGTTGTAGAACACTTGAAGAACGATGGCGATAATCAAACCGAGAAGGGTTGTCAACAAAGCCACCTTGATACCACCTGCTACAACGGTAGCCGAGATGTCACCTACTTGTTGAATCTTATCGAAGGCTGCAATCATACCGATGATAGTTCCCAAGAATCCCAACGAAGGAGCAATCGAAATGAAGAGCGAAATCCAGCTCAGGTTCTTCTCCAAGAGACCCATCTGCACGCCGCCGTAGCTGGCAACAGTCTTTTCTACTACCTCTACGCCTTCATTGTAGCGGCTCAAACCCTGATAGAAAATAGAAGCTACCGGTCCGCGTGTCTCACGGCAAACCTTCAGAGCGGCTTCGATACCGCCGTTCTTAAGGGCTTTCTCTACGTCAGCGAGCAGAGCCTTGGTATTTGTTTTGGAAAGACTGAGATAGATGATACGTTCGATGCAAAGAGCCAAGCCGAAAACCAAGCACAAGAGTGTAGCCGCCATAAATCCGGCACCACCTTCAATAAATTTCGTTTTTAGAGTCTTGTGCAGAGCCACCATTCCGCCTTCTTCTTCCGCTACTTCGTTTTCTACTACTGCGGGAGCCTCAACAGCCGCTGCTTCTTCCTGCACGGTTTGTTCGGTCGTTTGTTCTGCGGTTTGGGCTTCTGCTTGTTGCGCCATTACCATTTCGTTACCGAGGAACAGCATAGCTGCTACGGTAAGGGTTGCAAATACTTTTTTCATTCTTTTGTTGAATTTAGATTGATTTTCAGAATTATTTGGCGGAAAGACGGGGATTCGAACCCCGGAAACCCTTTTGGAGTTTACACGCTTTCCAGGCGTGCCTCTTCAACCACTCGAGCATCTTTCCTTCGCTAAAAAAGCGCGCAAAGGTAGGCAATAATTTGCACGCAACAAAACTTTTGTGTACTTTTTTGCTATTTTGCGGTATTTTCATTGCTTTATTGCGAAAAAATAGTCAAATTGCGCGCTATTTGGAGGAGTGGTCAAGAAGCACTATTTTTGCCCCGAATAATGAAATAGAATAAACTAACATTATATGTCCGAAATCAATTTACAAGGCTATATGTCGTCCGCCATACGACGCATTATGGCGAAAGCCTACCGCAATGTGTTGAACAATCCGCGCGAGGCAAAGACCGTCTTTCGGCTGCAGAACACATTTATCAAGTCCGGGTCACGCCGCAAGGCGGTAGCCAAAGAGTGCGGTGTGGAAGTGCCGCCGTTCCTTATCTGCTCCATCTCGACGGAGTGCAACCTGTCGTGCAAAGGCTGTTACGCCCGCGCCAACGGTATAGCCGACAATCCGGGCAAGAGCACCCGACCGACACTGACACCCGAACAGTGGCGCGGTATATTCGAGGAAGCCGCTGAGATAGGCATCAACTTCGCCCTGCTCGCAGGCGGCGAACCGATGATGCGCAAAGACATCCTCGAAGAAGTGGCGAAAGTGGAAGATATGATTTTCCCCATATTCACCAACGGTACGCTGATTGGACCATCCTATATCGCTTTTCTGAAAGAACATCTCAATCTCATTCCTGTTATCAGTATTGAGGGGGCGGAGCACGGCACGGACGACCGCCGAGGCAAAGGTATCTACAAGCGCGCGATGCTATCCGTGGAGGAGTTGCACAAGGAAGACCTGTTCTTCGGCGTGAGTATCACCGTGACGACGGAGAACTACGCTCTCGTTACCTCCGATGAGTATGTCGACCACCTCCGTGATTTGGGCTGCAAACTCATCATCTACGTGGAGTACGTACCGACCGAGCCGGGGACGGAACACTTGGCTTTCGGTGAAGACGATCTCGAAATGATGGAAGCCGTGCAGGCACATCAGCGCGAGCGGTATGACGATATAATCATCATCTCCTTCCCGGGCGACGAGAAACACATGGGTGGCTGTTTGGCAGGCGGCAGAGGTTTCTTCCATATCGCGCCGGACGGTAATGCCGAGCCATGTCCTTTCTCGCCGTACAGCGACAGCAACGTGCTGACGCTGGGTGTACGGGATGCACTGCAGTCGCCGCTTTTCAAGAAACTGCGCGCCGTGCACTTAGTCGGCGGCGAACACTCCGGCGGTTGCGCCCTCTGGGAGCACCGCGAAGAAGTGGAAGAGATGTTACATTAGACAGGATTACCGAAATCAGACTATACACATTTATTACATAGTCATTTATAATTATGAAGTACGCAATTCGTTATTACAGCAAGTTTGGTCATTCCAAGCAGATGTCGGAGGCTATCGAGAGCCTCGTAGGAGTAAAATCAGCCACCGTAGCAGAGCCGATAGAGGAAGCGGTAGATATCCTTTTTCTCGGTGCGGGCGTTTTTCTGGGCAGCGTGAACAAGAGCGTTATGCAATTCATTGACGCGCTGACACCTGACAAGGTAGGTTGTGTCGTACTCTTCGGTTCATGCGCCATCATCGAATCGCCCGTGCCGCAGATGCGCAAGGCATTGGAAGCGCGCGGCATAAAGGTGAGTGACAAGTCATTCACGTGCAAGGGCTCGATGGGACCGGTACACAGCGGTCATCCCAATGCAGAAGACATAGAGCGTTTCCGCACTTTCGTAAAAGAGGTGGTGGAGAAATAGAAAGAATCAACCTTTTTATTCGATGTTCTGCAAGGCAATGCGTGCAGCGTTGGCTACCTTGTCGTTGCAGGACGGATTATTGGGATTTTGCAGCAGTTCGGCGCATATAACAGAGCCGCCGTGCTGCTGCTTAAATTGTTCGAGCAGTTGCTGCACGCGGGCATAGTTGGCTTTCTTGCCGGCTATGTCGCCAGGGGTCGATGAGCCGCTGTTAAGTCCTTCTACCATACACATAGCGAGGACGGCACCGCATACGCTGCGTGTACCGCCTATGCCGCCTCCGAACGAGGCTGCGAGCCGAAGGGCTTGCTCTTGATCTATACCATACAAGTCCGCACAGGCAGCAAAAACGGCTTGCGCACAATTAAAACCGGCTCTGTGAAGTTCTCGCGCTTGTTGTATGCGCGGCTCTATTTCTGTTTGTGTCAGCATAATGATATCTTTTGATTGGCGGGCAAAGATAATTCTATATTACTGATTCAAAAAACATCGCCGCGCATTTTTTATTTGTCGAATAACAAGTTTGCACTACCTTTGCGGCGCAAGACCCGCGCCATGGGATGTCTGGTTGGCATTCTTAAAGGCGGGTTGGCAGACATAATGTAAGCGTTTATCAACGCTTGTTCTGACGATTTGAAATCTCGCAAATTTCTCATTAAGATTCAGAACAACGCAACGATTGATGCTCTACGGGGATAAGGATGTTTCTCATCTACGGGGTATGCACAATTGGGTAATTGTGTGTATTGGTATTGGAGGTACAATCCTATTCGGCGTGGGTTTCGCGTTGCCGGTTCTAATCTTAAGGGCAATGCGAGAGCCTCAAATCGTGGAATTGGCAAAAGTCGAATCCACGTTTTTTTTGTATGCTACAAAGCCATATATAAGCAAACAATCAGTAAGTTGTACTTCTTTGATACGAATCGCATTACTCTTTTATCAACAGCAATCCGTACGAACGGCATTTTTAAGCCGAAAAAAACGGCTGAAAGAATGACAGATTGCACATGAGAGGAAGCTTTTCAAATTCACAAGACAATACAACATCTCCTCTGCTGATAATCATGGAGTAAAACGATAGATGGGGAGCTATCACATTAACAAATCAAGAATATGAAAAAAATTAAAATGATGGTGTGCGCTGCCGTAGTGGCATTAGCAATGACCAGTTGCGAGACTGTTGGAATGATAGGTGCTATCTATACGGGTGACACACAACCTGTTGCAGTAACATCAAATGTATTGGGAAAGAAAGTCGGAACGGCTAAATGCGCCAGTGTATTGGGTATTGCTGCCTATGGCGATGCCGGTATCAATGCTGCCGCCAAGAACGGCGGTATCACCAAAATCAGCCATATTGACCGCAAGACTTTCAGCGTTCTCGGTATCTACTCTTCATTTGAATATATCGTTTACGGCGAGTAACCAATAACAAGAGGAAACACCACCGTTCGGGTGTTCCCTTTCTGTAAACAGGAACAACAAGATGAAAAAATCAATTCTATTACTTGCATTCACCCTATCGATAGCCGGTGTGAATGCCCAAAAACTGGAAGAACGGTATGTATCACGTATTTTAGAAGACGGGATATTGTTCTTCATCAAGCCGTTTGAATTACCGAATGCAGGAAAAGGGAAAACGGCAGAATTAGACCTGACCTACTTGAATACGGAAGATTCAGTGACGGCCAATATCAGCGTATATGCACCGGATATATTGAAAACAGACTCAATATGTCTTGAGGGAGAAGGGAAGCGAATGTGCATATCCGGTTTTAAGACATTTTACATTGACAAAAAAGGGAAGAATTATATACACCGGTATAGTTGTACATTACCATTTTCCTATTGGAAAGAGTTGCAGAAGAACGAAAGTCCTTATACGATAAACATCTGTTCGGGAAAAGACAGAATACAATACGGCTATACGACAAAAGCATGGAATAAGGAGCGGAGATGGATGTTACAGATTATTTATCTGATAGAGCGCAACGGTGCTATAAGGACATATAATACCAGCACCATCAAATAGTACGGTTATACAACTACTTCTAACGCGTGACTATACAGATGCACAAAATAGTAGGAATCCGCTGAGTATCCATTAGAAATCGGGTGTAACTAATGTTCAAACAAACAAAGAACCCTTCATCATGATTGATGAAGGGTTCTGAAAGTGGCGGCTACCTACTCTCCCACTTGCGCAGTACCATCGGCGTTGCTGAGCTTAACGACCCTGTTCGGAATGGGAAGGGGTGGGACCTCAGCGCAATAACCACCTTAATTAAGTAGAAAGTTATAGTTGAAAAACAA
>JAFUVS010000002.1 GCA_017471175.1 Paludibacteraceae bacterium
AAGTTTAGAGGACTTAACAAACAAACTTTTTTAACGCATATTAAAGAGTGTGAATTTAGATATAATCATAAACAACAAAATATATACAATTTACTACTAAATAACTTTAGAACTATACCTCTAAAGTTGTCTTGAACCATTTTTTATTAACCAAAATCCTTAACAAAATGAAAAAACATCTGATTGTTTTTGCTACGCTTGTAGCGTTTGCTGTTAGTTTTAGCAGTTGTAGTATGATTGGTGGTGTTGCCAGTGCAGGTAACGAATTGGCAGGTACGATTTATACCGGCTACACCAAGCCATATGAAATTACGGCCAATAAAATCGGCACGAAGGTAGGTACATCTAAAAACGTTGGCGTTTTGGGTATTGTAGCGGTTGGCAATGCCGGCGTTAACGATGCAGCCAAATTAGCCGGCATTACTAAAATCAGCCATGTCGATGTAAAAACAATGAGTGTTTTGGGTCTTTTTGTGATTAAGACCTACTATGTCTATGGTGAGTAAATAAACCTCTCAATGAAGTTGTCTGACGAAACTTGTCAGTCAACTTCATTTTTTAGTATGTATGAAAAGACTAATTTTTATATTCTTGATAATTAACGTCTTTTGCTCACTCTATGCCGCAAAGACAAATGATAGATATATAATGCGTCCGTATGAAAACGGACAGTTATATTTTATTTTACCATTTGAAATACCATCTCAATCACCTAAAGAAAAAGCACTCGAAGCAGATATAACTTACCCGACTGCCTCTGATTCGGTTACGATGAATATGAGTGTCAAATCGATGATTGAATTATCGGTTGATTCGTTTGTATTTGAAGGAAACCATCGCGTTGTAATCAGAGATTATGAACCTTTTTTTGTAGAACCGGAAGGAAAATTGTGGTTACATCGATTTAGTTTGCGTTTCCCTTTGAATGACTTAATGCAATTGTTTAGAGGTGGTGCTCCTTTGAAAATAGTGGTTTGTACTCAAAAAGATAAAATAGAATACGGATGGACTGAAAAAGAATGGAAAAAAGAACAGGAATGGATGAACAAAATCCTGCATATCATTGATAACAATCGAAAGATTCTCAATTAAGCAAAGGGGTATGTTGATTTCTGTTGCAGAAGCTGTTTTGCTGTTAGATGTAGTGGTATTCACCGCCTATGTAGTGGATGTTTTAATTCGATTTGGGATTCCCGCCAACCTGTCTATCACGTATTATCATTATGAGCGTCAGTACCATAAGTACGGGAATCTCTTTCCTGCCTTAATGGTATTAGTTTGTTGCACAACTGTTCCAATTTGGATTTTGACTACTTGGAACGGCTCACTGTTAGCAAGGTGGTTTGTCGCAATGCCGATTATAACGGAATTTAGTTTGTTGTTCGTGGCATTCTCTGCGCGATACAAACGTCGGCGTAAACTAATCTATTATCATTATGCCTGCGCCATCGTTGCTGCCGTTTGTGCCGTCCTGTGGATGTGTTTTGTTGCCAATCAGATTCCACTAATCGCACTGCGGATAGGATTGTTGCTTGTCTGCCTTTCTGTAGGAAGTCTGACACATACACTCAAATCGTGTACCTTGTTTTGGCTCGAATTGGCAGCCTTCTATTCCATTTTCTTTACGTTGTTTCTTATTCATTCTGTTCCTTTTGATATATGAAAATACTATGTTTTCTGTGCTTTATCACCTCTATATATTCCCATAAGACATACAGTACCGTATGTGCTGTGGATGTCAATATACCGGCAGAGGTTACCGATAGCATTTTTGAACGTTTCGTTCGCGATTTTCAACACAGTCCCGATGCTTTGTTCGATTGGGCTTTGTATGGAACAGGTGTACAAGATGATGAAGAAAAAACGCCTTCCTCTTGGAGTATAAGGAAACGGTGTATATCCCCGAAGATAATTACGGAAGGATTAAAGTGGATGTGGTGATACCCGGGTTGACGAGATTCAGGGATATTGTTTTAGAAGGAACGGTCATTGACGAACGTTTTCCTGTTGTTTATAATCCGGACTTGTGTACCGATTCGTTGACCTTGAGCAATATACCGAATTATAATAGGCATTTTGATATTGATGTGTCCTATTCGGGCAAACTGATTGAACACGGATACGGAAATATCTATATCATACCGAAAGATTCCGTCCATTCTGTGTTTTTAATGGACATCAATATCAAATACGGTTGGTTCTTCAATCTCTTCATTTCAATGAAGATGTACAGGAACTCCGTTGAATGGCGAGTCAATAAATATATGAATAACCTCAAGCGAGTCGCTGAAGAAATGTATGCAGAACGAAAAGAAATATAATGTTTTAATTGCTTTATTACTATCCGTATTAACGGCATCGGCCGTTGATTATGTGGATTTGGATGCGTACAAAGACCAACAGTGTATCAAATCCCCTTCAGGAACAATAGCCTCCTGGTTGGAGGATGGTTGGAACTCGCTCGTATCAAGTGTCAATGAAACGGTCTATACCGATAATATCAGTACCGATAGATTTTGGAATACGCTACATAGTTCGTTGGAAGACGGCACGTTTTACAATCGCGTAGCCGGGATGCAATTCGCTGATCTTGAAACGGGGAGCGACTTGTTTCTGAAAACGGTCTATTCTGCCATCTATGAGATACCAGTCAAATACAAATCTTCCTTGCCGAACGGCGATACGATAACGCTTTCCGGAAAGATTTTCCTCCCAAAGAACAAACGGGTTAAAAACATCATTATAGCCAACCACTATACTATTTGCTCTAACCAAGAAGCACCCGGACACGCCAGTTGTATAGAGGGCATATTTGCTACGAAAGATTATATCGTGCTTATGCCCGATTATATCGGATATGGTATTTCGCAATCAATCACCCATCCGTATTTGCACTTGGAAAGTACGGTAACATCGGCTATCGATTTGTTAAAAGCAGCTCTGCCGTATTTACAGTCCAACTGTTATATATTCAGCAAGTCGCTCATTCTTATCGGCTATTCGCAAGGCGCAGCGGCAACCTTGGCTTTGCAAAATGAATTGGAAAAAAACTACTCTAATGCCTATTCGATACAACAAGTATATGCCGGAGCAGGTCCATACGATCTGGCTGCTACGTTCGATTTCTATACCAGCAATCCGTTTACCGATATTCCGTGTTCATTGCCGATGCTTATTATGGGAATGAATATGGGCGAAGACTTGCATCTGAGAATGGAAGATTTCTTTCAACCTATTTTGCTCAAGGCATACCCGCGACTGATAGAGTCGAAAACAAAAATGATGAATGAAGTAAATGCGGAATTAGGGAATGACATAAAGAAACTTCTCAAACCTGTTATTTTCCACAAGGATTCTTATCCGACATCTGTCCTTTACAAAGCGGTTCAAAATAATTGTATTGTTCAATGGACACCTCAAAATCCGTTGTACTTGTTTCATAGTACGGAAGACAATATGGTGCCGTTTTTGAATAGTTTACACGTCAAGGAAGCCTTTGATTCGCAGCAATTAGAAAATGTTCAGTATGATTTCGCTCCTTATGGAAATCACATGAATGCCGCCGTTACTTTCTTTGAGAAAGTCTATAAGTCATTATGATTTTCTGTCAAAGAGATGAACTCTCGAAATCTCCGCTAATCTAATTCTTTTCCAAAGCATTGACCAACATTCCGCAGGCAGCAAGGATGTCTTCCCCTCGGCTGCGACGGATGGTAGTCGTAATGCCGTGGTCGGTCAGGTAGTCGCGCAGCCATACCATCTGTTTCTCGTCCGAGGCGGGGAAGTGTATCGGCTTTCCGTCCACGGTGAAGAACCGGTTCTGTTCGCCTTCGTGGAAGCGTATCAGATTGATGCGGCATGGCAAACCTTTCAGCAGGCGCACTAACTCGTTGGCGTGACGCAGCGTATCGTTCATCCCGCCCCAACAGATGTATTCAAAACTGAGTCTGCGTTGGTGCGCAAAGTCGTATGCTTTCAGCCGCTTAACCGTCTCGACAATAGGGTAGGCTTTTTCGGCAGGCATTATCGCAGCCCGCTCTGCGTGGAAAGGATTGTGCAGCGATATGGCAAGGTGGCAATCGGACTCTTGCAGGTATCGCTCTATTTGCGGCATCACGCCTACGCTGCTCACCGTAATGCGCTTGGGCGACCAGCCATAGCCCCAATCAGAGGTCAGAACATTGAGTGTCCGCATTACTTCGTCCAGGTTATCCATCGGTTCGCCTTCGCCCATCAGCACTAAATTGGTTAGTCCGCCGTCAATCTGCGAGTCAATAGTCAGTATCTGATTGAGCATTTCCGATGCAGTCAGATGCTTTCGGAATCCCAATGTGCCCGTCATACAAAATGCGCAACGCATCCGGCAACCCGCCTGTGTACTGATGCACAACGTATGGCGGTCTTCTTCGGGAATCAATACGGTCTCTACATATTCTTGACCGACTTGAAACAAGAATTTCCGTGTCCCGTCGTTCGATTGAACCTCTGCGACGGGCTTTGTTCGTCCGACCGTATAGCTATTCGCAAGTATTTGGCGACCTTTTAAGGAAATGTTCGTCATCTCTTCAAACGAACTTGCCCGCTTCTGATAAAGCCACTGCGCCAACTGTTTCCCTGCAAACCGAGGCAACCCTGCCGCCACGGTTACGGCTTGTAACTCATCAATATTTTTCCCTAACAGACTTTCCACACTAAACACTAAACACTAAACACTAAACACTCAACACTCAACTCTAAACACTCACTTGCATCCTGCCTTCGGGTCAAACCATTCCGGCACATCAAACGAATCGGTATCGGAGTAGCCCAAGGTCTCATCGCCTAATACTTTCTGCATATAGAGCGCGAAGATAGGCAGCGCCATAGAAGCACCCTGACCTTCCGCCATCGAGTCGAAGTGGATGGCACGATCTTCGCCGCCTACCCAGCAGCCGCTTACCAATGAGGGCGTAAAGCCCACGAACCAACCGTCCGAGTTGTTCTGTGTCGTACCCGTCTTACCGCCCATCGGAGCGTTAATCTTGTAGCGGTAGCGCAACCGGATACCCGTGCCGTGATCCACCACGGCGCGAAGCATGTGAATCATCTTATAGGAGGTCAGTTCACTGATTATCTCGTGCGAACGGGGAGTAAAAGAAGCAATCAGGTTGCCGTTATTGTCTTCTATACGGGTTACATACAACGGCTCTACACGTATGCCCTTGTTCGGGAAAGTCGTATAGGCATCCACCATCTCCTGCACGCTCACTTCGCACGGTCCCAAGCACAGACTCACCACGGGGTCTAACTGTCCCTGAATACCGAACGAATGCATCAGGCGCACCAACTGCTCGGGCGTAAACAGCGACATCAGATAGGCACTGATCCAGTTGCTCGACTGCTGCAAACCCCATTGCAAGGTTACGGTATCCCCTCTGTTCTTATCATGTGCATCACGCGGTGTCCAGTGTTTGCCGTTGGCATCAATCAGCGTAACGGGTTCGTTCACCGTCTTGTCGCAGGGCCACATACCCTCGTCCATCGCTAACGTGTAGAGGTAAGGCTTGACGGTCGAACCGACCTGCCGTCTGCCCATCGTTGCCATATCGTACTGGAAATACGAGAAGTTGGGGCCGCCTACGTAGGCTTTCACGTGTCCCGAATGAGGCTCAATGCTCAAGAATCCGCAGCGCAGGAAATGTTTGTTCCAACGTATCGAATCCATTGGCGAAAGAACAGTATCAATCATCCCTTCATACGAGAACACTTGCATCTCGACGGGGGTATTGAACACCTCTTGTATCTGTTGCTCGTTCTTCCCTTGCTGCTTGAGTGCGCGATAGCGGTCGGTTTGCTGCATCGTGCGGCGCATCAGACCGTCAATCTCATCTGGGGTCAGTTTGCGCGAGAAGGGGGCATAGGTCTTCTTCTTTTTCTCCTTGAAGAAACGTTGTTGCAACTCCTGCATGTGTTCGCTTACTGCCTCTTCGGCATAGCGTTGCATACGCGAGTCGATGGTCGTATAGATTCTTAAACCGTCCTGATAGAGGTCGTAGGTCGTGCCGTCTGCTTTCTTGTTCTTGCGGCAGAAGCCATACAGCGGGTTCTCGTCCCATTGCTGCTTGTCAATCAGGTACTGCTGGTGATTCCATTTCGGATAGTCGCTTTCTTTCGGCTCTTTGGCGGTCAGCACACCGCGCAGATACTCGCGGAAATAGGGAGCCATCCCTTGTTTGTGGTCCGCCGAACGGTAGGTCAGTTGCAGCGGTATCTGCTTCACTGAATCGCATACCTCGCGACTGATATAGTCGTATTTGCACATCTGCTCCAATACCACGTTGCGCCGGTTCTCCGTCTTTTCAGGACGGCGGATAGGGTTGTACAGCGCAGGGTTCTTGAACATCCCCACCAGCATCGCCGCCTGCTCCAGACGAAGTTTATCCGGCGTGGTCGCAAAATAGACTTGCGATGCCGACTTGATTCCTACCGCATTATACAGAAAGTCAAACTGATTGAAGTACATCAGCATAATCTCGTCCTTCGAGTACAGCCGCTCCAACTGCGTAGCAATCACCCATTCGATGGGTTTCTGCATCGCGCGTTCAAAACTGTTTTCCGCTCGCGGCGACCATAGTTGCTTGGCTAATTGCTGCGTGATGGTCGATCCGCCGCCGGCTCTGCCCAACGACAGCAAGGCACGGAAAAAGGACTTGAAATCCACACCCGTATGTTCCTTATAACGAACATCCTCCGTGGCTATCAGCGCGTCCACCAAATACGGGGACAAGTCCGTGAACTGTACACCGATACGGTTCTCATAGCGGTAATAACGCCCCAACGACTGCATATCCGACGAGAAAATCTCGCTCGCAAAGCGGTTCTTCGGGTTCTGCAATTCCTCCAAAGGCGGCAGATAGCCCAACCAACCCTTGCTGATGGCAACAAAAATGCCGGTTACCGACAATATGCCGACTAAAAAAAGACACCAAAAAATAATAACTATTTTGCGTTTCATAGACTGTCTGATTTCTATGTTTCAGTATATAATGTTTCTATGTTTCTGTATATAATGTTTCTATGTTTCTGTCTGTTATAAGTTTGCGTTCAACTCTTTTTCTCTCTCCTTCCAGTCCGACATATAGCGGCTCACCAAGGCTTTGAATTGCGGACCGTGGTTGGCATAACGCAGGTGCGCTAATTCGTGAACGATGATGTAGTCAATGGCGCGCTCCGACTGATTGGCAAGTGCCAGATTGAAGCGGATGGAACGTCTTACGGGCGTACAACTGCCCCAGCGCGAACGCATCTTGCGGATGGTAAACTGCGTCGGTGGCAACTCCATTTTGGTCCGCCAGTACTCGAATTGAGGTCTCAGATACGCCATCAGCCGCTGGTACTGCTTCTGTTCTTCTATCAGTTGTTGCAAGGGCGAAAGGGTAGGTTTGTTCGCCTGCAAAGCCCTTCGCGCCTCCATTTTGCCGATAGCCTTATGAAGCCAGTCGGTACGCTTCAGCACGAAAGCACGAACTTCTTCTTCGCTCGCATAGACAGGCGCAGAGATATGTACGCTTGTATCCGGACGAACTACCATACGGATGGTTCGGATAGGTTTGTACCGTACCTCTATGTCTATCCCATCTATCGTCATTCTATTTTCTGTCCAATTCGATGACTTCAAGGTTGTCTATCTTCTGACCGTCTATCGTGAAGCGCAACAAGGTCTGCACCGTCTGCCAGCCCTGCTTGCCGGCTGCACCCGGATTCATCGTCAAGAAACCGAATTGCCGGTCGTACTGCACTTTCAGTATATGGCTGTGTCCGCATACAAACAGGTCGATTCCGTCCTTGACCATCAGCGAGTTATCGCCACTTGCTTTCGCTTCCTGACTGCGGCGGAACATAGGCAGCAGCCACGGGTTGTAATGCCCCGGATACCCGCCTATATGCGTCATCAGCACCTGCACGTCCTCTACGCGGAAATGGTAGAATTCGCTGAGTGAATAACGAACATCGCCGCTGTCCATATTGCCGAACACCGCCCGCGTCGGACGGAACTCACGCAGCGACTGCAGCAGTTCAAACGAACCTATATCCCCGGCGTGCCATATCTCGTCGCAAGCCGCAAAATGTGTGAACACACGCTTATCCAAGTATCCGTGCGTGTCGGACAATACACCGATTCGAGTCATACTTTTTCGTAAATAAGTTCGTCTGTTCTTTTAGATTCCGATCACTTCTTTCGTGATACCACCAACATCGTTAGCAGCACGCACACCACGGCAACCGACACAAAGAACACCACATCCCTTAGGTCAATCACTCCGCGAGCCAAACTGTTGAAATGCTCCTGCAAGGTCAGCCAATACATTGCAAAACACGTTACTGCGCCGCACAAGAAACTGACTATCTGATTGCTGCTCCACGAAGAAGCAAGCAATCCGATAGCGGTAAACGCTGCCGACAAGAGCAACAGCCCTACCATACTGCCCGCGAACGCGCCGCCATCCACATTGCCCGCTGGCTCCGCTATCTGATATACTACTATATAGTGAACCACACAGGGCACAATGCTCACGGCCGTCAGCGTCCAAGCAGCCAGGTACTTGCCCCATACCATCCTGCTGACCGACACGCGCTTGGAGAGCAGCAGATCCCACATTCCTGACTGCTTCTCATCGCTGAACAATCGCATCGTCAGAGCCGGACACAGCAGCATCAGCAGCCACGGCGACAAAGCAAACAGACCGTTCACATCCGCATAACCCGCATCAATCACGTTCCATTCACCCGGTATGACCCATAGAAACAAACTGATAGTCAGCAGATACAACCCAATCACCACGTAGGCTATCGGGGTCGAAAAATAGTATGTCAATTCTTTGCGGTACATACCTTAATCCTCTGTGCTGAACATCGGATCCCACATCGGCAGACGCACAGGCTTCTGATCCAGCATTTTCTTCAGACGCTCAGGAACGTACTTGCTCTCTGCTACAAGGCGGAACATATATTCGTGGAACCACTCATCGGTCATAATCAAGTGCCCTTTGTAGCCGCTTTTCTCGCCCCAGCTGTTCTCCACCATCCATTTGACGGGCTTATCGTTCTGTATATCCACTGCCACCAACGCCATTGCGTGGCTGCTGCCGCTGGCGCGGGTCAAAACGCGCTGACGTTTGTCCATCGGAAACTCCAAGCCGAGCAGTGCGCCGTAGTCGTAGTTGTCCATCGACAGGTAGCCGCGCTCGCTGTCCAACTCCTTGCCTACATCACAGCCGATATACATAGCCGCACTGTCCTTGAGCGATGCTATTGCCACTTCCTGCATATCCTCAATCGGCACATTCAGGTAACGCCAGTTGTCACCCTCGTAGGTGTGGCGGTCCAAGTCAATTTCATATACCTTGTAGTATTCGCGCGAGGGGTCGTTCATCAGCATCACGTAGTCCGTTATCGCGTTCTTATACACGTACTTATCCGCAAAAGAGAGTGGGGTGTACTTCTCGGTGGAAAGCACAGAGTCCTTGCTGTTGCGCATCGACCATGTGAACTCTTGAGGAGGATTGCCCAACGTCAGGCACAAGATGCGGTAGATGGTTTGCAGTTGCTCTTCCTTGCGCGCTTGAAGTTGCTTGTCCGAACCTTTCATCTCGCGCAGTTCCAAACCGAACTCACGCAGTTTCTGCACCAGGATGAAGTGCATCCTGCCCGTGTTGTTGGCGTTGTAGTTCTCGTGCATCACCTCCTTGGGAACAACGCCGTATTTCTGTACGAGGTTAGCCACGCCGGTAAACGTGCCGCCATCGCTCACGGGAGATGAGAACAGAGCCTCTACTTTGCGCTCGTCCATAGGCTGTTTGCGCGTGTCTATCACCGTCTGCAAGAACAAGTTGCTCTTCTCCAACTGGTCGTAGAAGAACAGGTAGCTCTGCGAGAACTCAAATTGCGCCATTTCCGGATTGGCTTTGCGCATTTGTGCGCGCAGGATATTCAGTCCGCAGAACAGCCAACAGCGTCCCGACTGCTTCTGGTCGGTGATTCCCACTTGAGGCACGCGGTATGTGAAATGCGTATCAAAATAGCCGTCCAAACCGTCTTGGTTCTGCACCAATTTCTTCATATCCATATTGCCGATGGCGTTACGGATGGCGCGGTCTTGTGCACTCGGTTGGTAACTGCTGCGCATACGCTGCATCATCTCCGGCGTAATCTGTTGCGCCGTTGCCGTCAGCGACAATGCGCCGACGAACAGAAGAGAAACAATCTTTGATTTCATAATGAAATGTATTATAATGTGTATGTGTTTTTTATGTAAAATCTTTAAATCTTTGTATCTTTGAATCCTCAAATCTTAAATTTCCCCCAAGCTTCCCGTGCCTGAAGTTCCAGCATCTGCAGTCCGTTCAGCGTCCGTGCACCCTGTTCGCGTCCTTTGCGCAAAAACAGCGTCTCTTCGGGGTTGTATATACAGTCGTACAGGATATGGTTTTTGCCGATTGCCGAATACGGTATTGCCGGACACTCCTCCACGTGCGGATACATACCCACCGGTGTACCATTCACTATCAACGTGTTTTGACGAACTATATCCTCATTTAATTCCTTGTATGTCACCACCTTTATGCCGTCCATCTCTTTCAGCGTATCTCTGCGGCTCACCATCGTAACTTCCCACAGCCTGTCTTCTTCGCCGCAAGGATGGGTCAACGCATAAACGACTGCCCATGCTGCGCCGCCTGTACCTAATACCAACGCTTTCAAATTATTGCCAAGTCCTTGCAACAGAGGCGACAACGACTCGCGAAAACCCGTATAATCCGTGTTATAGCCCACAAGACGATACCTCTCCTCATCCCACAAAACCCGTACCACATTCACCGCACCGATGGCTACAGCCGTTTCCGTCACTTCGTCCAATAGCGGTATAATCGTTTGTTTATAAGGTATCGTCACATTAAATCCATCCAACCGATTTGCTCGTATCAACTCGTCTAACATCCTCTCATTCAGTTCGGTCATAGGGTAGAGTGCATACCGCGCATCTATACCTTCGCGCTCAAATCGCTCGTTGAACAGCCGTGCAGACCACGAGTGCCCCAACGGATTGCCTATGATGCCGTACTGTCTCATTGTCTGTCTTTTTCGTATTTTTGCACCTCGCGTGCCGCAAGCGTGTCTTTGCCTTCCATCCAATCCACATACCCCTGCATTATCCGTGCCGTTTGCGCTATATGCTCTATCTCAGCCTTCGGGTAACGGCTTAACTCCTCGCGAATACTATTGCGCCGTATGTGTGTGTCGCTATTCGTCGAGTCTTCCACCCAGTCGATATGACGTATATCGCGCAGATAATGAACGATATAGTCGTGTGTCGTACATAGCAGCGGACGTATAACCGCCATCTCCCCGCAGGGATTCGTACTTTTCGGACGCATACCGCACAGACCTCTTATACCGGCTCCGCGACGAAGGTTCATCAGCAGCGTCTCCGCTTGGTCATTCTGATGATGAGCCACCGCTATCGCCTGACAGTCATGCTGCTTTGCCGTCTTTTCAAACCATTCGTACCGCAGCAGCCGCGCAGTCATCTCTACGCTCCTGCCGATACGCTCCGATTCAGCCAATGTATCAAACTCCCGTACCTCTAAAGGCACTTTCCTTTCTGCACATAAACGCCTCACATACTGCTCATCTCGGTTCGATTCCTCGCCGCGAAGATGGAAGTTGCAATGCGCCGCCACACATTCATACCCGCCACGCAGCAGCACGTCTAACAAAGCCACGCTGTCCGCTCCACCGCTCACGCACACCAACACGCGGTCGCTCGGTTGAAGCAGTTCGTTATCGCGGATATATTTGAGTACTCGTCGCAGCATTAGGATGGACGCATAGAGAGTTGAATACGTTGCCGTTGTCTGTCTATTTCCACTACGCGCACACGCACGTGCTGGTGCAGACTCACTACCTCGTTCGGACTGGTCAATCGCCTGTTAGCCATCTGCGATATATGTACCAGCCCGTCTTTGTGTACGCCTATATCTACGAAAGCACCGAACGAAGCGATATTGGTTACTATCCCGGGCAGTTCCATCCCGGGTTGCAGGTCGTCTATCGTATGGACGTTCTCATCGAAGTGGAAAACCTCTTTCTGCTCGCGCGGGTCGCGACCGGGTTTCTCCAATTCGTTCATTATGTCCGTCAGGGTAGGCATCCCCACCTCGTCCGTTATATATCGCTTCAAGTCAATCTGTTTACGCAGATTAGCATCTTTGATTAGGTCATTCACGTTGCAACCTAAGTCTTTCGCCATCTGCTGAACGATTCCGTATCGTTCGGGGTGGACGGCTGAATTATCCAACGGGTTAGCCGAGTTGGTAACGCGCAGGAAACCTGCCGATTGCTCAAACGTCTTCGCACCCATCTTCGGCACGTGCATCAAGTCCTTGCGGCTCATGAAAGGTCCGTTCTCACTGCGGTAGCGGACGATATTCTCTGCCAACACGGGTCCCAAACCCGATATATAGGTCAGCAGATAAGGGCTGGCGGTATTCACGTCCACACCCACGTAGTTCACCACCGACTCCACCGTCTGTTGCAGCGATTGTTTGAGTTTTGCCTGATCCACATCGTGCTGGTACTGACCTACGCCGATGGATTTGGGATCTATCTTCACCAACTCCGCCAACGGGTCCATCAGTCGTCTGCCTATGCTCACCGCACCTCTGACCGTAACGTCCTCATTAGGAAACTCTTTCCTCGCCAACTCGCTTGCGCTATATACGCTTGCTCCGTTCTCGCTCACCACGAACACCGGCACATCGCTCACGCCCTCCAAACTCATCCGCACAAACTCTTCGCACTCCCTGCTTGCCGTTCCGTTACCTATTGAGATGGCTTCTATCTCATACTGTTTCACGTACTTGCGCAGTTTCTCCGCGCTGTCGCTCATACGGATAAACACCACATCGTGCTTGAGCAGATCGCCTTGACGATTCAGTATAGCCAGTTTGCACCCCGTCCGAAAGCCCGGATCCAAAGCCAATACGCGTTTCTGACCCAACGGTGCGTCCAAGAGCAACTGCCGCAGGTTGTCGGCAAACACGCGAATGGCTGTCTCGTCCGCTTTTTCCTTGCTTTCGGCAGCAAACTCACTCTCTATCGAAGGCTTAATCAGTCGCTTGTAACTGTCCTCCATCGCCAACTCCACCTGATACGAACTCTCGTTGCTCGCTCTCAGGTGCAGACGAGCCAATTTATCCAAGCAGTTATTCTCATCGCCCGATATATCTACCCGTATGTAACCTTCTTTTTCGGCGCGTCGGATAGCCAGCAGCCGATGGCTCGGAATCCGTTTCAGCGGCTCGTGAAGGTCGAAGTACTCGCGGTAGTTCTGCGCTTCCGGCTCGTCTTGTTTGCCCTTAACTGCCTTCGTGGTCAGCATAGCGGTATAGGTGAACTCACGACGAACAGCTTGACGGCTTCTTTCGTCTTGCGCTATCTCTTCTGCTATGATGTCCCGTGCGCCTTGCAGTTGCTCTTCGGTATAGGATAGTTTGCCTGCCTGCTGCTTTTTGAGCGTATCCGCCACAGGCTGCAATCCCTTTTCCCGTGCCGCATCAGCACGGGTCTTGCGGTGCGGCTTATAGGGTAGGTACAAGTCCTCCAATTCGGTTGCATCCCACGACGCATCGATGCGCTCACGCAGTTTATCGGTCAGTTTGCCTTGCTCCTCAATGGTCTTGAGGATATACTGCTTGCGCTCGTCCATCTCGCTCAAGTGCTCGAACATATCGCTGATTTGACCTATCTGCACTTCGTCCAAACTGCCCGTCTTCTCCTTGCGGTAACGGGCGATAAAAGGAATAGTCGCCTTCTCTTGCAGCAAACCGATGGTAGCTGCCACTTGCCGCGCACCTATTCCTAAACGACTTGATATAAGACTACTGAAATCCATCTCTCCTATTCTCGTAACGTTTTTATTCTCGTAACGTTTTATTCTCGTAACATTTTATTATAGTAGCGTTTCTTCTGTATTTCACTATCCTGTTCTGTTAGTTCTCTTTCAACTTTCCCCGCGACTAAACCCCGAAAAAAAAGAAACTCAACCGTACATAAATCGGATGTAGATTAGGTAATTATTATGTGATTATTATGTGATTATTATGTGATTATTATGTGATTATTATGTGATTATTATGTGATTCAGGGAACTAAACCGAATTTTACGGCTCTTTTCGAAGCATCCGACCGGCATTCGGCACGGTCTTTTCCGCTTCTGCAGAAGGATTCTTAAGACGAAGATCGTCTTCTATATGTTTCTGATTGGCTGCACGTTGCATCTCTTCTTTCTCGCGCCGTATCTCTTCTTCGTGGGCAGCCTGCTCTTCTTCTTTCATTTTCTCCAACCGCTCCATCACGTGCGGATAGATCTTATCGAAAAGCATAGGGTTGTCGGTGTACCAAACCAAAGAAGAGTCCAACTGTGCGCGAGTCACGCCATGAGCCGCAAGTATCGAATCGTAAGTCAGTCCCACCACGCTGTCGTGTCCGTTCTTATACCCTTTCACGTAGATGATGCCCTCCGCCCGATGCAAGTCCACAAACAAGTCCTCCATCTGACCCGACGACAGCACCCCCTTCGGCCGACACGACCACAAAGAGAAGATTATTACAATATATAAAAAATTCTTATTCGCCATAATTATGCTTTCAATATTTTAGTGGATTCTACGTCCTCCAATATAGTCATTTGCTGGATAGCTATTTGGTTCAAGAAAAAATAAATGCCTAATATCTAATCTTGCTTTTAACTTTTATCACAGATTTCAATCATTTCATAAATCAACGCGCAAAGGTACGCATAAATTGCGAAATAGGATAGGGTATCACGTCTTTTTACAAAAATAAATTTTTCACAAAACACCCCGTAGAACGGTGAACCACACATCCGCAAACTTTCACCACCTGAACACATCTTTATTTCACCAAAGAAAACAAATCGACATGATAGATACTACATATTTGTAAATTACTTTACAACCCGATACAAACAGTAAATCAACATCATTAAAAACAAGAAAATAACATTTGTAGTACAAAATAATTCAGCATTTTAGGTTGTTTTACTTGTATTTCTATTATTAACCGAAGTCGCTCTTATTGACTTGCGGTAGAAATTGTATGCCAAAACAAACGGATATTTAAAATCACATCTAATAATCTGTGTATTATCTGTATTGCTTAATGTGTAAGTTTATATTTGTCTTACTTTAATCAGTACTCATAATCTATTATAATCTATATTTTTGAAGGTAATAAGTATATAAATGAATACACAGCATTTATAGTATGAACTAATTCATATTTGAAAATACATTTTCACAAATCTAAATTGAAAAATAAATTTTGCAAGTGTGAATAAATTGACATATCTTTGCCGAAAATTTTAGCCCATGAATGGTATAGAAAAGATAAAAAAAATTATGGCGGAGGAAAAACTCAACGCCAAGCAGTTCACCGAGCGCGTCGGAATTAGTCAGAGCACGCTCAGCAATATCTTCAAAGGTCGGAACGAAGTCAGTTTGGGCGTGATGCAGCGTATCCTCAACGCTTTCCGCACCATCAGTTCCGACTGGCTTATCCTCGACTCGGGGCCGATGTATCGCCAGAAAGGCAGCGAAGCCGTACAGGACACCCTCTTTGATATTCGCCCCATTGACCAACCAGCCGTCGAAATCTCGGATCCTTCGCAAAATGGCAGACAATCAGCACAGCAAGAGCAACTTCCCATTCCCCTTTCCATAACATCCAACCCCACAAAACAGAAAAAAACTACCGATATAGGCAAGACGGAGCGAAGAGTCGAAAAAATCATCATCTACTACTCCGACGGAACCTTTGAAGAACGATAAACAGTTACGAAGGATTCCAATCTTTCAATCAATAGTTACGAAGGAATCCTATCCTTCATCTCCAAAATGCTGAATTACATTATCTTTGACGATATAGCCCAATGCACCGAGGCGGATATAGCCCGACTCAAGCTTCTCGCCTCACCACAACGGCTCGAGCAGGCAATGCGTTTCAAGCACAGGCGAGGGCAATGGAACTGCCTGAAAAGTTACGAAATCCTCTGCCGACTGCTCCAAACCGAACAACCCCTCGCCTTTCATTACAACGACTACGGCAAACCCTATCTCACCCAAGACACTCTTAGCTGCCTTCGCTCGCCTTATCGTTTCTTCTCTATCAGCCACTGCAAGGAGGCTATCGCCGTGGCAGTCAGCGACCGGGAAATAGGCATTGACATCGAATCCCGTAATCGCCGCATCTCGCCATCCCTCATCCAAAGCGAAATGAATGAAGCCGAGCAAGACTATATCAATCGTCACCCCAACCCCGCCACTGCTTTTATTGAACTCTGGACCAAAAAAGAAGCCGTCCTTAAGCAGCGCGGAACAGGCATCACTGACCACTTGCAGAACGTCCTCACCGGCAACGAACCCGTCCAAACGCATATCTACGATACATATATCCTCAGTATCTGCAACGGATTAAATAATTGATGACAAATTGATGGTAATTGTTGACCAAAAAAATCACAACGATGACTTATAAGCAAACCATAGAATATCTTTATGCCCTCCAGCCTCCCTTCCATTTAGTAGGAGCGGCGGCATACAAACCCGGATTGGCTAACACCGAAGCCCTGATGGTGCATCTCAATCACCCCGAACGTCGCTTCCGTGCCATCCATATCGCCGGCACCAACGGCAAAGGTTCCACCTCTCATCTTATAGCAGCCGCTCTCCACGCCGCAGGACTCAAAGTAGGACTTTACACATCCCCCCACTTGGTGGATTTCCGCGAACGAATACGCATCTCCGACAACCGCAAAGATACAACTTTCTCTGCAAATACCCAAGCCCTTCGACCGATGAAGATGATTGACGAGGAGCGCGTCATCCGCTTCGTGGAGGACAACCGTGATTTCCTCGAAACCGTCCAACCCTCATTCTTTGAAACCACGATGGCTTTGGCGTTTGACTATTTTGCCGAGCAGCAGGTGGACATCGCCGTTATCGAAGTCGGACTGGGCGGACGATTGGACAGCACCAATATTCTCCCGCCATTCCAACAACCGTCAGACCCGGCGCAGCCATCGTTCGGCGTGATGCTCTCCGTCATCACCAACATCGGCTTCGATCATACCGAGTTCCTCGGTGACACGCTGCCTAAGATTGCCGCCGAGAAAGCCGGTATCATCAAGCCGGACATTCCCTGTGTCATCGGCGAAACGGATGAGCAGACAGCACCCGTCTTCTTGGATGCCGCCAAGCGCAACCATATCTTAGGGGATGGTCTCGAAACCGACCGATGCCGGATCTTCTTTGCCGACCGATGCGAATACCTCCGCCGCGAACGCCTGCGTATCGCACCCGAATGTCAACTCAAAGGCGACTACCAGGACCATAACCTCCAAACCGCCTTCGTGGCCCTCCGCGCAGTATGGAATACCTTAATGCAATCTTCTTTCCCCTCCTTCAGTCGTTCGGTTCAAACAGGCTTCGCCCAAGTCTGCACCCTCACCGGCTTACGCGGCAGATGGGAGGTTCTTAATACCCGTCCTTTGACTATTTGTGACACCGGTCACAACTCCCACGGACTTCGCTACGTAAGCACCCAACTGCAACAAATCCTGCGCGAACGGCTTTCTACGCACGCAGACAGTGTGCTTCGCATGGTTTTTGGAATGGTGGACGATAAAGACGTGGACAAGGTCGCTGAACTGATGCCCGGGCAGGCTGTCTATTATTTGACCCAACCAGCCACCCATCGTGCCATACCCGCAGACCGTATGCTCAGTATATGGCAAACAGCATTGCCTCATACCCAAGCCACAGCATACCCTCGTCTCGCCGATGCCCTCGCTGCAGCAAAAAAAGACTGCCGCCAACAAGACATACTCTTCATTGGCGGCAGCAACTACCTTGTCGGACAGGTGCTGACTAACTGATACTATAATTCAGACGCCCCTCGTTTTGCAGGTCGCGAAGAAAGAGATAAACAGCGCGGGAGATACTTACCTTCATTTGATTGGACAAAGTGGTAACGCTGTCGTTGTGCTTACTGTCTATCAGTTGCACCTTCAAAGGAACACTAACCGCATCCTGCACGACTTCCGATTTGTCTTTTCGCTTGGTATCTTTCGTCTTTTGCGAAAAACCCTTTACGAGCAAATCACCTAATTCGGCAGTGGCGTTCTCCACCGGCACTTGAAGTACCAACGTATGAACGTATTTCTTCTGTGCATCCTGTAGCAAATCGACCTGCGTGAGGTTGAATTCATATTCCGCCTTGTCTATCGGTTCGGGTTTGAAATATTGCCGACCCGCACCACGCTGGCGAATCGTACCCGACAGCATCGCATAAACGTTCTTCTTGAGCATCGGAGCGAACTGTTGGTAGGTATTGCCGAACAAAGCAAACTTATAACTGCCGTTGTAATCCTCAATCGTATATCGCCCGTATGGATTACCGTTCTTGGAGATGGCTTGTTCTTCACTCGTAATGATTCCGCCTATGCGAATAGGTTCTTTGGAGTGTTGCAATATCCATTCGTTAGGGTTGATGGATTGTGATGCGTCTTCTACGGTAGAACTATCATCATCATCGGTAGGAAGCGAATCGGACGCATTATCGCCTGCGGAAGAGGTCTCGGCGGCGCGAGCGGCAGCAGCGCGAGACTCGGGACTACGCCAACCGTCAAAACGTTGCATATCCTCGCAAGTGAGCGTAGTCAGGTGCTGCATCTCAAATTCGTATTCGTCCAACGGATGCGCCGACAGGTAGATACCGATCAAATCTTTCTCCTTGTTCAGCCGCTCGATAGGCGACATACGCGGAATAGAAAGCGGCATTTCCGGTTTGGCTATCGTTACCTCACTACCTGCCATATCGCCGAATAGCGAATTGCGCTGCAACTGACGATCCTGCTGGTACATATTGCCGTAACGGATCAGGGCATCCAACACGTATTCGCCACGATCGTTAATACCCAATAGTTGCTCACGATAAACATCTGTAAAGCAGTCGAAAGCACCACCCGTAACAAGCCATTCCAACGTCTTGCGGTTGCACGATTGCAGATTGACACGCTCTACGAAATCATATACCGACTGATACTTGCCGTTCTTCTTCCGTTCCTCAAGAATAGCCTCCACGGCTCCTTCGCCGACACCCTTGATGCCGCCCAAACCGAAACGTATATCCCCTTGCTTATTGACCGTGAAGTTCATTTCCGATTCGTTCACATCGGGTTCTAATACTTTAATATGCAGAGCCTTGCACTCGTCCATAAACTTCGTTACCTCCTTGATGTCGTCTTTGGAGATGGTCAGGTTGGCTGCCATAAACTCGGCAGGGTAGTGAGCTTTCAGATAGCCCGTTTGGTAAGCTACCCACGAGTAGCAGGCTGCGTGCGACTTATTGAACGCATACGAAGCAAAAGCTTCCCAGTCTTTCCATATCTTGTCCAAGATCTTCTCGTCGTGACCGTTGGCTTTGCCGCCGTCCATAAACTTACCCTTCAGTTCCTGCAGCACTGCCATCTGCTTCTTACCCATCGCCTTACGTAGTTTATCGCTCTCGCCACGCGTGAAATTGGCAAGCAATCGGCTCAATAGCATCACCTGCTCCTGATAGACGGTTACGCCGTAGGTGTCCTTCAGGTACTTCTCCATCACGGGGATGTCGTAGGTAACAGGCTCTTCGCCGTGTTTGCGGCGGATGAACTGCGGGATATACTGCATCGGTCCGGGACGATAGAGGGCGTTCATCGCTATCAAATCGCCTATGACGGTCGGACGTAACTCTTTGAGATACTTCTGCATACCGGCACTCTCAAATTGGAACACGGCTACCGTTCTGCCTTCTTGGAACAGACGGTACGTGTCCGCATCGTCCAACGGGATATGGTCAATATCCACTTCTTCGCCTCGTGCCTTGCGGATATTATCCAAACATTCGCGTATGATAGTCAGCGTTTTCAGACCGAGGAAGTCCATCTTAATCAATCCCACGGACTCCACCACGTGGCCGTCGTATTCAGTTACTAATACGCGTTTCTTCTCCTGCTTGTCTTCGATGCTGCTGAGCGGCGCAAACTTAGTCAAGTCATCGGCTCCGATAATCACACCGCAGGCGTGGATGCCTACTTGACGAATCGTGCCTTCCAACTGCTGCGCATAGGTCAGCATTGAACGGATTTCGGGTTCACCCTCCTCGTACATCTTCTTCAATTCAGGCACGTACTTGTAGCAGTTCTTCAGATTGACTTTCGGCGACTTGCCTTTCTCGTCCTTCACGTTGTCGGGGAAGCCTCGGTCGGGGATAAGAGCTTTGATTTGGTTGACCACGGGCAACGGTATGCCGTGCAACCGACCTACATCGGCTATGGCGGACTTGGCTGCCATCACGCCGTAGGTGATAATATGTGCCACATGCGTCTCGCCGTATTTTTGGCTTACCCAATCCAAAACGCGACCGCGACCCGCATCGTCAAAGTCGGTATCTATATCAGGCAGCGATATACGGTCGGGATTGAGGAAACGCTCAAACAGAAGGTCGTATCTAAGTGGGTCTAAATCGGTGATATGCAAGCAGTAAGCCACCACGCTACCGGCAGCACTGCCACGCCCCGGACCTACGCTCACGCCCAATTCTTCGCGCGCACCGCGTATGAAGTCCATCACGATAAGGAAGTACCCGGGGAAACCCATTGACTTCATCGTATGCAACTCAAAGCGGATACGTTCTTTCAGTTCTTCGTCCGTTTCAAGCCGCTCTTTTCCGTATCGTTTTTCCGCCCCTTGCATCGTCAGGTACTCGAGGTAGTCGGCTTCCAACTTGATGCGGTACAGTTTGTCGATGCCGCCCATCTTTTTCACTTTCTTCTGTGCGGCTTTCTCGTCCATCACCACCTCGCCGTTCTCATTGCGGGTGAACTCGTCGAAGAGTTGCTGCTCGGTGAAACGCTGCCGATAGCTCTCTTCTGTACCAAATGATTCGGGGATAGAGAACTTCGGCATAATCGGATCGGAGTCAATATCATAAACTTCCACCTTGTCGGCTATCTCCTGCGTATTGGCTATGGCTTCAGGGATGTCAGCGAAGATGGCAGCCATCTCTTCGGGTGTCTTGAGCCATTCCTGCTTGGTGTAGTGCAAGCGGTCAGGGTCATCGAACTTCGCGCCCGTACTGATACATAGCAGTCGGTCGTGTGCCTCGGCGTGTTCTTCCTCCACAAAGTGTACGTCATTGGTTGCTATGAGTTTGACATCGTATTTGCGTGCCAAGTCAATCAGCACGGGATTGACCTTCATCTGTGCCTGATACACATCCTGATTGCCGTTGGGCTTATCGGTCTGATGGCGTTGTAACTCAAGGTAATAATCGTCCCCGAACAGGCTCTTGAACCATTGTACTGACTCTTCAGCACCCTGTATATCGCCGTAGTTGATTTTGCGAGCCACCTCGCCTGCCAAGCAGGCGGACGAACAAATCAGTCCTTCGTGGTATTGTTCCAATAGTTCGTGGTCGATACGCGGTGTATGATAGTAGGCATCGTCCATAAAACCTTCGCTCACCAAGTGGCAGAGGTTATGGTAGCCTTGCATATTCTTGGCAAGCAGAATCAAGTGCCAGCCGGAGCGGTCGATGTTGTATTTCTTGCCGTTAGGCGCGGTAGCTTCTTCGTTCGTTTTGCTCTTTCTGCCTCTACGTGCGCAATAGACCTCGCAACCTACGATGGGTTTGAAGACACACAGGGTAGGGTCGCCGGCTTCCTCTTGGGCTTTCTTATTGACTTTCTTGCTGTAATCCAACAATTCCTTGATACCATACATATTGCCATGATCGGTAAGGGCAAGAGCCGTCATACCGGTGCGCAGGCATTTGTCAACAAGGTCGGGTACTTTGGACATACCGTCCAAGATGGAGTAGTGGCTATGGACGTGGAGGTGGATAAATGGCATACGATTAAAGATGAAAGATTAAAGATAAAAGAGATAAAAGATTAAAGATGAAAGATTAAAGTTTAAAGCAGTGCATAATCAATCACTTCGTGGATATCGCTTACGTAGTGGAACGTCAGTCCCGACAAGTACTGTTCGGGTATTTCGGCAACGTCTTTTTGGTTGTCCTTGCATAGAATCAAGTCGGTTATACCCGCTCGTTTGGCTGCAAGGATTTTTTCTTTTACGCCGCCGATGGGCAGTACCTTGCCGCGCAGCGTCATCTCGCCCGTCATAGCGATTCGCGGACGCACCTTGCGGCGTGTGAACGCCGACACAAGTGCCGTAGTCATCGTGATGCCTGCCGACGGCCCGTCTTTGGGGATGGCTCCTTCGGGTACATGGACATGAACGGCTTGTGTTTCAATATCTTTGCGCGCTATGTGCCAGTCGTCCGCATGCGACTTGATGTACGCCAAAGCGATGGTGGCACTCTCTTTCATCACATCGCCAAGATTGCCTGTCAAGGTGAGAGTAGGTTGCTTGGAAGGCGATAAGGAAGACTCTATAAATAGTATCTCGCCGCCGACTTGTGTCCAAGCCAAACCGGTAACGACACCTATGTAGTCGTTGTTCTCGTACATATCGCGCGTATAACGCGGTTTGCCGAGATACGTCTCTATATCAGAAGGCGTTAGGTCGATGTGGTAGGGCTGATTAAAGGCTATTTGCGTAATCACTTTGCGACAGAGAGCAGCCACTTGTCGTTCGAGGTTACGCACGCCCGACTCGCGCGTATAGTGCTCAATGAGATAGTCGATGGCTTCCTTATTAAGTCGCATCTGTTGGTCGGTCAGCGCGTGTTCAGCGAGTTGTTTGGGCAGGATATGCCGCTCTACGATGGCTTCTTTTTCTTCCATCAGATAGCCGGTCATCTCGATGAGTTCCATACGGTCAAGTAGGGGGCGCGGTATCGTTTCGAGCGAGTTAGCAGTGGCTATGAAGAGCACTTGACTGAGGTCGTAGTCGATGTCTATGTAGTTGTCGTGAAAGGTGCTGTTCTGCTCAGGATCAAGCACTTCAAGCAGTGCCGAGGTGGGGTCGCCCTTGTAATCTGCCCCGATCTTATCTATCTCGTCCAAGACAAAAACGGGATTGGAAGTCTTGCACTTGCGCAGGTTCTCTATCACGCGTCCGGGCATAGCACCGATGTAGGTTCTTCTGTGTCCCCGTATCTCTGCTTCGTCATGCAGACCGCCCAGCGATATACGTGCATACTTGCGACCCAAGGCGCGCGCTATGGATTTGCCCAACGAAGTCTTGCCCACGCCCGGAGGACCATACAGACAGAGAATAGGAGACTTGAGGTTGAAGTTCTGCTGGCGGGTTAGGGATTGTTTTTGCTTCTGAACGGCGAGATACTCCACGATGCGCTCCTTTACTTTTTCCATTCCAAAGTGGTCTTCTTCAAGCACTTGCTGTGCGTGTGGAAGATCAAAATTGTCGGTGGAGTATTCGTTCCACGGCAGGTCAAGTAACGTTTCAAGGTAGTTTTGCTGCATAGCGTACTCGGGCGAATGCGTACCCATACGTTGCAGTTTCTTGAGTTCATCCTCAAACCGTTTTTTCGTTTCTTCGTTCCATTTCTTTTCTGCGGCACGCTTCTTCATTTCGCCCGCTACTTGCTCCCCGGTGTCGCCCAGTTCTTTTTGGATGGTTTCGAGTTGGTGTTGGAGGTAGTATTCGCGCTGGTTCTTCGAGATCTCTTGGTTGGTCTTGTTCTGTATTTCCGCTTTCATATCCAGCATCTCCACCTCTTTCTGAAAGCGTTTGAGCAGTTCCTCAGTCCTTTCTTTTAAGGTTTCGATAGCGAGCAGTTGCTGCTTGTCTGCTATGGAGAAACCGAAATTGACACAAAGGTAATTGACGAGGGTGGGGGCATTGTTGATATTACGAATAGCCATCCCTGCTTCCACGGAAAAGCCTTCGCTCTGCTGCATCACGCGCATTGCCTGTTCGCGCAGCGTATAAACATTTTGAAGGAAGGCTTGGTCGTTGTTATCAGGCAGTACCTCGGGGTGGGGTACAACCCGCGCAAACAAAGGTCTTTTCTCCGAGTTTTCATTGTTTTTAGACTTATCAGAGATTTCGGAATTTTCGGTTAGTCCTGCGTATCCTAATTGTTCAGAATTTTCTGATTGTTCGGAGTATTCAGATTGTTCAGAATTTTTCGGAAGTTCGGAGTATCCTGATTGTTCTGAATTTTTAGGTAACTCTGACAGGTCTTGTATAAACGATTGTATTTCAATACGTTCTTCGCCCTCAAGGACAATATTGAGACTTCCGTTTTTGTTTTTGGATGTGCGTATTACGCGCGCGCACGTACCTAATGTATATAGGTCTTGTGGAGTAGGATCGTTGATTTCTTTTTTCTTTTGGCAGCACACGGCGAGCAGTTTATTTTCCCGCTGCGCATCTAAGACCATTTGCTTCGATTGTTCGCGCGTCACATTCACGCCGAGCAACACGCCCGGAAACAGCACCATATTCTTTAGCGGCAATACACCTAATATTTCGTCCATCGTTATGTCCTCGTTTTTAGTCTTCTATTACCTTGTTTTTATTCTCAAATTTACCCACAATTATTCCATATTTTATTCTTCCATTTTATCGTAACCAATTAACATCTTTTGTACCTCATGTGTGTTTTATCGTCGTAAAAGTACCATCTTTTGTACCTCATATTTATATTCTTCAATTCCTCTTTATATTTTATCATCAATTATAATCAGATTTTTCGACTTATAATAGGGATTTAGAAAAATACTATTTTACATAATCGTAATTATAAGCAAAAAGATAGAAAAGGTAAGGCACAAATACTTATGCCAATAATGCATCTGCAAGAGCTTCTAATTCAGCCTTTTGTTCTGCTTTGAGCGCACCACGAACGGTAACGGTCGGTTCTACGATTTCCACATTCTTGCACGGCGCAAGCATCTCTTTCATTACACGCACCGCTTGCGGAGCCCACGAACCGTTTTCAAGCAGTGCTACACGGCGGTTCTGATAGCCTTTCAAGCGCAGTTTATGCAGGAACATGTGCATAGGCGGGAAGATGTCGCCGTCATACGTAGTGCAGCACAATACGAGCCGGTTCATACGGAAAGCGTCTTCAATGGCTTCAGCCATATCATCGCGAGAAAGATCGGTTATGGCTACTTTCAGATTCATATTTCTTTCTCCCGCTTTTTGCCCGATGATTTGAGCCAACTGCTCGGCAGCGCGGCGTGTATTGCCGTGAATGGATGCGTAAGCCACTAATACTCCGTCAGTTTCCACATCGTATGCACTCCAAATAGTATATAAGCGCAGTGCTTCGTTCATTTTGTCGCCTTCGAGAACGGGTCCGTGTAGCGGCGCGATGGTGGCGAGTCCCCTACCCTTGTTTTCATCGGCAGTGAGGGTTGCCACTTTCTTGAGCACATTAGTAACCTGCGCGCCGTATTTGCCTACTATATTGAAGTAATAACGTCTTGCTTCACAAGCCCAGTCGTCTTCATCGGCGTGATAGACACCGAATTTACCGAATGCATCAGCGGAGAAAAGTACTTGTTCTTCAGCGCAATACGTCATAATCACTTCGGGCCAGTGAATCATAGGAGCGGTGATAAATTGAAGCGTCATACCGCCTAATTCGAGCACACTACCCTCGCCTACTACCTGTATGTTTTTTGCCTCAAAACCAAACTGATTCATCATTACAACGGCTTGTTTGGAGCAAACGACGGTAGTTTCAGGGTACTTCTCAAGGAACGCGCCCATCGAACTGCTGTGATCCGGCTCCATGTGCTGGCATACGAGGTAATCGGGCTGACGGTCGCCAAGTGCTTGCGCTACATTTTGCAGCCATTGGTCGGCGCAACGGCAGTCCACCGAATCCATCACAGCCGTCTTGTCCGTGCCGAAAACGACATAACTATTGTAGCACATCCCTTCCGGAAGGGCATACTGACTCTCAAACAAATCAAGGTCGGCATCGTCACAGCCGACATAACGAATGTTCTTCATATCGTAGAAAACAGGTATTTAGGCTTTTGAAAACTCGTCTTTACCTACTCCGCAGAGCGGGCATTTCCAGTTATCGGGCAGTTCTTCAAAGGGAGTACCGGGGGCGATGCCGTTGTCGGGGTCGCCTACGCTGGGGTCATATTCGTACCCGCATACGTCGCAAGTGTATTTTTCCATAAGTTGTTGTTTGATTTGTTATTAGTAAGTTTATTTATAGTCTGTTTTGAAGGATAAATTATTTTTTCCGAATGTCAATCTGCAGTTCGTCAAGTTGTATTTGGTCGATGACGGACGGTGCGCCGAGCATCACGTCCTTGCCTTGGTTGTTTTTGGGGAAGGCGATGCAGTCGCGGATGCTGTCCAAGCCTGCAAACAGACTGACGAAGCGGTCCAAGCCGTAGGCGAGACCTCCGTGAGGCGGTGCGCCGTACTTAAAGGCATTCATCAGGAAGCCGAATTTCTGCTGTGCTTGTTCGGGGGTGAATCCGAGTACTTCAAATATTTTCTCTTGCAGCCCGGCATCGTGGATACGGATTGATCCGCCGCCGACCTCTACCCCATTGATTACCATATCGTAGGCATTGGCGCGTACAGACGCAGGGTCGGTATCCAGCAGCGGTATATCTTCAGGTTTGGGGCTGGTGAAAGGATGGTGCATAGCCATCAGGCGTTGCTCTTCGTCCGACCATTCGTACATCGGGAAGTCAATAACCCACAGGCAGGAGAACTTCTTCGGGTCGCGCAAGCCCATTTGGCGTGCCATCTCAAGTCGCAGTTCACTCAATTGCTTGCGGGTTTTCATAGCGTCATCGCCGCTGAGAATCAAGATAAGGTCGCCTGCTTCGGCTTTCATCTGACGAGCAACGGCTTGCAGTTGGTCTTGCGTATAGAACTTGTCGATGGACGACTTGACCGTGCCGTCTTGTTCCACGCGCGCATAGACCATTCCTTTGGCTCCTACTTGCGGACGGCGTACAAACTCCGTCAGGGCATCCAACTGCTTGCGCGTATAGACGGCTTGTCCTTTGGCGCATATACCGCCTATATAAGCGGCTGATGCGAATACTCCAAAGCGTTCGTTTTCCGCTTTCTGCTCTTCTATTGAGTGGAAGATGTCTTGCAGTTCGACAAAGCGCATATCGAAGCGTGTGTCGGGTTTGTCGCTACCGTAGTACTTCATTGCGTCAGCCCACGTCATACGCGGCAGAGCGGGCAAGTCGATGTTAAGGATGGTCTTGAACAGATGGCGGGTCATACCCTCGAACATCTGAAGTATATCCTCTTGCTCCACGAACGACATCTCGCAATCGATTTGCGTAAACTCGGGCTGACGGTCAGCACGCAGGTCTTCATCGCGGAAGCATTTGACAATCTGGAAGTAGCGGTCGAATCCGCTAACCATCAGCAGTTGTTTGAGCGTTTGCGGCGATTGGGGCAAGGCGTAGAATGTACCCGGATTCATACGGGAAGGCACTACGAAGTCGCGTGCTCCTTCGGGGGTCGAGTTGACGAGGACGGGAGTCTCTACCTCAAGGAAGCCTTGTTGGTCGAGGTAGCGGCGTACTTCAAATGCCATTTTGTGGCGCAGTTCGAGGTTCTTGCGCACCGCCGTACGTCTGAGGTCGAGGTAGCGGTACTTCATTCTCAGGTCATCGCCGCCGTCGGTGTCGTCCTCAATGGTGAAAGGCGGCGTGAGGGCGGGATTAAGAACGTTCATCTCGCTCACTTCGATTTCTATTTCTCCGGTCGGGAGTTGCGGGTTTTTAGATTGACGTTCAATCACTTTGCCCGTTACTTGAAGGACGTATTCGCGTCCGAGCGTATTGGCTTTATCGAAAGCCGCCGTACCTTGATTGAAAGCGAGTTGGGTGATACCATATCGGTCGCGCAGGTCAATAAAGGTCATTCCTCCCATTTTGCGGATGCGTTGCACCCAGCCGGCAAGGGTTACCGTTTGGTTCACATCGGCGAGTCGTAGTTCGCCGCAGGTTTTTGTACGATACATATTTTATTGTTTTACAATGTTTTTACTATTATACCTCCTACCCCACTTGCACATTGGGGTCAATCTTCCTTATCAGTCCTTTCAGTACATCTCCGGGACCGAACTCATAGAACTCCGTGGCTCCGTCAAGTATCATATTCTTAACCGTTTGTGTCCAGCAGACAGGTGCAGTGAGTTGGAGCATCAGGTTTTGCCGTATCTGTTCGGGATCGGTCTGCGGATAGGCATTCACATTCTGATAAACAGGACATACAGGGGTATGAAACTCCGTAGATAAGATGGCATCCTTCAACTCTTCCGCTGCGGGTTGCATCAGCGGCGAATGGAAAGCTCCTCCAACGGGCAGGCGTATGGCTCGTTTGGCTCCGGCGGCTTTGAGTTGGGCGCACGCCTGCTCTACTCCCTCGATGGTGCCGGATATGACCACTTGCCCGGGGCAGTTGAAGTTGGCGGCTATCACGATGTGCCCCTGTACACGCTGGCAGATGTCGCTTACCTGTTCGTCTTTGAGTCCGAGAACAGCCGCCATCGTAGAGGGCTGCTTATCGCACGCTTTCTGCATTGCCTCGGCGCGCTTGCTGACAAGCAACAGCGCATCTTCGTAGCGAAGAGCTTCACAAGCCACTAAAGCGGAGTATTCGCCCAAACTGTGCCCCGCCACCATATCCGGCTGCTGAATCGTCATCACGCGACTGGCCACCACGCTATGGATAAAAACGGCTGGTTGCGTAACGCGTGTCTGACGCAAATCCTCATCCGTTCCGTTGAACATTATTTCCGTTATCGGGAAACCAAGCAGCCAATCGGCTGTCTCAAATAGTTGTTTAGCAACGGGATAGGCATCATACAAATCTTTGCCCATACCCGAATATTGAGCCCCTTGACCGGGGAAAACAAATGCACGCATAATCACTGATTTTTTGGAGCGGCAAAATTACAAGAATCTATGTATTTATGCAAAACAGTATTTCGTTTTCACGCGAAACTATCCGATAAGTTTCTTGTAGCGAATACGTTTAGGTTGCGTGCTGTCTTCGCCGAGCCGCATCCGTTTGTTTTGTTCGTAGTCGCTGTAAGAGCCTTCAAACCAATAGACTTGGCTGTCGCCTTCGTATGCGAGGATATGGGTGCAGATACGGTCGAGGAACCAGCGGTCGTGGCTGATGACCACAGCGCATCCGGCGAAGTTCTCCAAGCCTTCTTCCAAGGCGCGTAACGTATTGACATCTATATCGTTGGTCGGTTCGTCCAATAGCAGCACATTCGCTTCCGACTTGAGTGTCAATGCCAAGTGCAGCCGGTTACGTTCGCCGCCCGACAGTACGCCGCATTTCTTCTCTTGGTCAGAGCCGGTGAAGTTGAAGCGGCTCAAATAGGCTCGGGCATTGATTTCCCGTCCGCCTACACGGATGAACTCCGTGCCGCCTGAAATGGTCTCATAGACCGTCTTTTCAGGGTCTATATTGGAGTGCACTTGGTCCACATATCCGATGCGAACCGTCTCGCCCACCGCGAACGTGCCTTTGTCCGCTTTCTCCATTCCCATTATCATTCGGAACAGGGTTGTCTTGCCTGCTCCGTTCGGACCGATTACGCCCACTATCCCGTTCGGCGGAAGCATAAAGTTCATATCTTCAAAGAGAATCCGGTCGCCGAAGGCTTTCGCCACGTGTTCGGCATTGATGACTTTGTTGCCCAAGCGCGGACCGTTAGGGATATAGATTTCGAGTTTCTCTTCCCGTTCTTTCTGCTCTTCGTTCAGCATACGGTCGTAAGCGGCAAGACGGGCTTTTCCTTTGGCTTGGCGTGCTTTGGGAGCCATACGCACCCACTCCAACTCGCGCTCGAGGGTCTTGCGGCGTTTGGAAGCCTGTTTCTCTTCCTGTGCCATACGGGTGGTTTTCTGCTCCAACCACGATGAGTAGTTGCCTTTCCACGGAATGCCCTCGCCTCGGTCTAATTCGAGAATCCATCCCGCCACGTTATCCAAGAAATAGCGGTCGTGCGTGATGCAGATGACCGTTCCGGCGTATTGGTGCAGGTGCTGTTCGAGCCAGTCGATGGATTCGGCATCAAGGTGGTTGGTCGGCTCGTCCAGGAGGAGTATATCGGGCTGTTGCAGCAGCAGCCGGCAGAGTGCCACACGACGGCGTTCGCCGCCGCTCAGGTTCTTGACGAGCGCATCGTCATCGGGGCAACGCAATGCGTCCATAGCCCGATTCAGTTTGGTATCGATGTTCCATGCATCGCAGGCATCCAAGCGGTCTTGCAGCTCCGCCTGACGTGCTAATAACTTGTCGAAATCGGCATCCGGCTCGGCAAAAGCCGCATTGACCTGCTCGTATTCGGCAAGCGCGTCCATCACGGGCTGCACGCCTTCCTGCACGCATTGCCGAACGGTCTTGTCAGGGTCCAGTTTAGGGTCTTGCTCAAGGTAGCCCACCGTGTAGCCCGGGGAGAATACGACCTGCCCTTCGTAGTTCTTCTCCACACCGGCTATGATTTTCATCAGCGTGGACTTACCGGCACCGTTCAAACCGATAATGCCGATTTTTGCGCCGTAGAAGAAACTCAGATAGATATTGTTAAGTACTTTTTTCTGGGGACTGAAAGCCTTGCTTACCCCCACCATCGAAAAGATGATTTTCTTGTCGTCTGCCATAATGAATGGTTGTGATTTTTAACGCCCGCAAAGTTACATATTATTTGCGGAACAAGCAAGATTATTTTCTAAAAATCCTCTCTTTTTGTACAAAGACGGGTTAGAGGATCTGCTTTTATGAGCCGTGTTACATACTGTTGAACAGAATAGACTCAAGAAACATATACCCTTCCATATAGAGGCAAAAAAATGCCCAAATCTATCACCTAAAAAGCAACTTTTTTTACTTTTTTTTGCATTTTCTTTATAAACGGCTCTAAATGAGGCGATGTCAGAATAGGATTCTGACGCAACAAAGAAAAAAGCGGCTCCCAGCCGCTACAATAGACGAAAAGGAAATCCCTTACCGACAACTGTTTAGCAATTGCCTGTAAGGGATTTCTTATAATCAAGGGGACAAGTATTGCTTTTATTGGATTTTTTGCCCCTGAAGTGAATAGAGTCTGTCACCACGTAGTATATACACATGCCCGTCAAGCATGATTTTCCGCACCTGCGGGTCATCTATATCGGCAACAACAGCCCCCACACCCGTTGAGGTCTTTACCGCAAAATGTGCCGTCAGGTCCACCGCAGCGGTCACCGTAATGAAACGCGGGTTGTCCACGTTGCCGTCACTCCAACGGCTGAACACATATCCTTCCGCCGGCTGAGCATAAATCATCACCTGTGCGCCAAGTTCGTATGCACACCCTTCGGTGGTCCAGCCTTCCGCAGCCACTTCCGGCGACACGTTCAGTTCATACAAGGTCGGTGCTACAGGATCCTGTGCAAAATTGGCGAAGTACATAGCATCCGCCTTGACCGTCACCATACGTGGGTTGTCCGTGTTGCCGTCATGCCATTGGGTGAAATGGTAACCATCGTTAGCAACCGCAAATATGGCTACCTGCATATCTGCCTCGTATGTACCCTGCCCGTAAGCCGTACCCTGCGAAGCATTGGTGGAGGTGGTGGTCAAGGTATATTTCTGCACCACTGCATCCTTCTCAAACTGCGCTACAAACGAGGCATCCGCCGCAACCGTCACCATACGCGGATTGTCCTTGTTGCCGTCTGACCATTGCGTGAAGTGGTATCCCGTATTGGCTACGGCAACCAATGTGGTTTGTTTGCCGGACTCAAATGCTCCGCCTCCTACGGCAGTGCCTTCAATCGCGTTGGCGGTAGCGGTTATTGTGTATGTAGGCGCAACAGCGGCAAAATAGGCTGTGTATGTCAGATCGGCTGTCACTTTCACTGTCCGTGGGTTGTCTTTGCTGCCATCGTTCCAATGGTCAAACTGATAACCTGCTTTGGGCAGCGCGCTTATGACTACTTCATCGTCCTCGTCATAACTGCCAGAAGGAGTGGTCGTGCCTTGTGTGTTGTCAGCAGACAAGACTGTGAGTGAGAACTCGCGTGGGTCGTTTGCTACGATACCAAGGTGCATGTTTTTCCATATATTAGCCGCACTGTATGCATCCATGGCTTTCTCCCGCACATTGAGGTCTATAGACATCAGGTCGCTGTAGTCGGTAAACACAGTATTGTCGATAAAAGGAGGATTGACGGCATAGATATTGATGGTCGTCAAATTGCCGCCGTATCCGAAAGCGTAAGTTCCCAATGTCTGAATACCTTTTCCAAAAGTCAGTGTGGTAAGGCTGTAGCAACCGCTGAACGCATACTGGTTGATGGTCGTCACATTGTCGGGTATAGTTAACTCTGTGAGTGATGAACAGCCGCAAAACGCATTTTTGCCTATTTCCGTCAAACCTGCACCGAGTTTCAAAGATACCAGTCTATTATTTTCATAGAAAGCGTAATCTCCTATTGTTTTTACATTGTCAGGAATAACAAGATTACGCAGTTCGCCTTGAAACTTGTAGCACAGATAGGCAGGAATATGCTCCACTTCGTCACCGAAGGTGATTTGGGTCGTCCAGTTGTTTATAGCTATGTTGCGGTTGGGATCAGAATTAATTATATAGTATTTACTAGAACTACTACCACTATAATAAAACTCTCTATAAGTATAATAAGGGTTGTCAATTCTATATCTATACCCCTCTTTATCACTACTAGTAGTATATAAATATACATTAGCGTCATACCATTTCATATCAGGAAGACTAAAATTATATATCGAAAAAGGCGATGCAAGGACACTGACAAAATCCGAGCAATGTTTAGCATTCCATATTATTTTTGCCAAATTTTTGCAGTTATAAAACGACTGAAAGCCCATATCCTCTACCGTAGAAGGGATGGTTATGCTTTTCAGTTTCTGCAATGCTCCGAAAGCCCATGCACCGATATAAGTGAGTCCATCATTCAACGTTACCTCCGCAAGCATCGAGCAGTCGGCGAAAGCTTGCTCCTCTATGCGTTTGACGCTTGAGGGGATGTTGATTTTCGCGAGGGAGGAACAACCGTAAAAAGCAAAAGCGTCAATTATCTCGCAACCTTCGGATATGGTGACGCTGTTAAGCAAGGTGCATTTATGGAATGCGTATGAACCGATAGAAGTAACAGTAGAAGGAATAACAACGGAGGTTATACTCCTTTGTTGAAATGCTTTGGGACCAATACCGGTTACCGTGTAATCGCGGTTGTTGTAATTGACCTGTTCGGGGATGACAATGGCACCCGAATAATAACTATCTTGTACTACCGTAGCGGTGCGGGTGGTCGCATTAAGGCTGTACACAATGCCGTTGATTGTCTCGGCGAAGTTTGTGCCTGTCCATAGAATGCTGATGAACAAGGCGAGCTAAAGTTTTTTCATTTGTTTGTTGATTTTTAATTTTGCCTACACACTTATGGCTTTTCGGCATCCTCCATCGAATACAATACAAAAAAAGTGGACTCGACATTGTCGTTCCACCTTATGAGGCCTTCGCATTGCCCGAAACAATAGAACCGACAACGCAAAGCCCACAACGAATATATGAGATACCAACTATATACACCAACCACTACCCATAAGGTGCAAAGGCATATACAGACACGATTCTTCCTATATTCACGGAGCATTTATCGTTGCTAAGTCCTGATTGTTTCTGAAAGTTGCGAAGTTCCATAAGGTCAGAACGGAGCGCAATAAACGCATTTCAATATGTTTCCGCTTTTTTACGCTGTCGGAACCAGCGGTGCTGCTGTTTTACGTCGGCAGAGGACGGTGATGGTTATAATGCTACGCCATATTCATATATAGCATCGCTCGGCAAGTCAATTCGGTCATTCCAATAGATACAAGTGCGACTCGCATCCAACTGCGCATTTTCAAAGAGACCATACTCTGTCTCAAGATCATGAAAAGCAGGCAAAGTTTTAATATCCTCTGCTACATCATAACGCACCCGCCGCCCATCGTCAAACGAAACGAGCAACTGGTAATCCGCAAGCGGCTGGTATGACTTGATACGCGGTATCATTGATTTGGATGTTAATCTTTTAATGGTGGTAGTTTTATGATTTTCTGTGTGTTCCACATTTCTTGCAGTTCATCTTTATGCTCACTTAACCACTCTTTCACCATCTTTTGAGCACGGTTAGGCAGGTCACCTTCTGTCATCTCAAATGTATTGATGTCAAACACGCCCATATATTCTTCATAAAGCGCATGTATGTGTGCAGGTTCGTGTTCTTTGGGCTTAAAGAACATCTTAATGATGATTCCGTAAAAGCGGCTGACTTCAGGCATAAGTATTTTTTTTACGTTGGCAGGGACGATAATGGTTTGCGGCGGCAAAGGTAGTATAGAAATGGGGATATATGCAAACGAGAGGGCAATTTTTTTATGATTGTTTATTTGTTGTACTGCTTAATGGGCGGCTATATGAGCAGTGCCCGAATAGAATTCGGGGTCAATTAACAAAGTAAAAAGCGGCTATTAGCTGCTGCAATGAACGAAAAAGACAGAAGGCTGTCCGTTAGGATAGCCTTCTGTCTTGAAGAGGGGGGCATTGGTTGATGGGCGGGCTAATAGTTGCGGGGCTATTAGTTGAGGTGCTGACCTTGGATGGTGTAGATAGAGCCTTGGATGGTGTAGCGGATGCCGTTGCGCTCGATGTAGAGAATGCCTTTCTCGATGAACTTGCGGCAGTCGTCTGTAGTCTGAATGCCGGTCTCGTAGAGGGCAGTCGGCTCATTCTTTTCGTATTGTGCTGTAACGGTGAGGTCGGCGGTCACATGGGTGTAGTCAATGTCCCAGCCTTTGAAGGTGTAACCTTCCACAGCGGGGGCTTCAGGTGCGACAGCGTCTGCTCCGTGCTCCACTACTTGCGGGGTGCCGATAGTGTTGCCCTCCTTGTCAAGGAAAGTAACAGTGTATTGTTTGATGACGAACCATGCAGTAACGAGCGTATCCGTAGTGACGACAAGTCCTGTTTCGGGGTCGTAATTCTCCCAATGGTCGAAGGTGTAACCATCATCGGGTGTTGCTGTAAGGTGGAGGACAGCCTCATCGGGTACCGCCGTAAGATTGATACCATCCTCTTCTACAGTTATCGTTCCGTTTTCGGCAGTGAGGGTGACTTGGAAAGTAAAGTTGCCCGTGAAGTATCCGGGGATACCTTTCCTATCGGGGCGAGCATATTCCGCATCCCTATATGCAAAGTCATAGGCCGTTCCTTTTCCTCCAGTCAGAGCGTTACAGTCAAGGAACATATCGTCCGAGAAGCCGGGTGTCCAAGTTCCATTGCAGTAGATAGCAGTTAGTGCTTCGCAGCCAGAAAACATGGCAGTCATATTTTCCACTTTATCCGTATTGAAGTTGTTCAAGTCAAGCGTTTTGAGAGTTGCGCAGTCAGCAAACATTCCATTCATATCCTCCACGTTTGCCGTATTGAAGTTGCTCAGGTCAAGCGTTTTGAGTGCTGCGCAACCGGCAAACATATAGGTCATATTGGTTACTTGAGCCGTATTCAAATAGTCCAAATGTTCTATTTCTTCGAGTGCTTCAAACATTGCGAACCAATAGTAAGTACTGATGGGTTGTGCTTCTTTCATAGAGGCATCGAAAACGACTTTTCTGATAGCGGCAATCTGTTGTGCCGTTTCAGGTGATTCAATCTCAGAAACACCAAAGAGGCTGCTCCATTCGGTCATTACTCCTGTTCTGGTTCCTTTCTGTGTGTCGTAATAGAGTGTCATAGTTTTTTCGTCCTCAGACAGAGCGGCATAAATCCCGCTAACAGGAGTGAAGTATCCCGGTTTGCTTTCTTCATCGGGACGTGCGTAATCCGCATTCGTATGTGCATCGTCATAAGCAGTTCCGTTTCCTCCCACGAGACTTGTACAGTCAAGGAACATATCGTCGGAGTCATCCGGTGTCCAAGTGTCATTGCAATAGATGGTGGTGAGTGCAGTACAACGGGCAAACATTCCTTCCATATCCGACACCCCAAACGTAATGAAACGACTGAGGTCAAGCGTTTTGAGTGCTGTGCAACCGGCAAACATAAGGGTCATAGTGGTTACTTTAGCGGTATTGAAGCTGCTCAGGTCAAGACTTTGTAGTGCGTCACAAGCGGAAAACATTCCTTCCATAAGTTCCACGTTAGCGGTATTGAAGTTGCTCAGGTCAAGACTTTGAAGTTCTTCGCACATGCTAAACATTCCGGTCATATCGGTTACGTTAGCGGTATTGAAGTTGCTCAGGTCAAGACTTTTGAGTTCTGTGCAATCTGCAAACATATTGCTCATATTGGTTACGTTAGCGGTATTGAAGTTGCTCAGGTCAAGACTTTGAAGTTCTTCGCACATGCTAAACATTCCGGTCATATCGGTTACGTTAGCGGTATTGAAGCTGCTCACGTCAAGACTTGGAAGACTCATGCACCCCAAAAACATCCCGGTCATATTGGTTACGTTATCCGTATTGAAGTTGCTGAGGTCAAGACTTTTGAGACTTGAACAAGCGCTAAACATCTCAGTCATATCGGTTACGTTAGCCGTATTAAAACTGCTTATATCCAATTTTTTGAGGAGGTTGCAAGCGGAAAACATTCCTGCCATATTGGTCACATTAGCCGTATTGAAGTTGCTCAGGTCCAGTTTCTCGAGTGACTCGCATTGGGAGAACATGTTATTCATATCGGTCACATTATCCGTACTGAAGCCGCTTAAATCTAAATTATTGACTTCTTTACAGTAATAAAACATTTCAGCCATATTGGTTACTTCCGTAGTGTTCAGATAGTTTAGGTTTTCAATCTTGGATAAGTCTTTCGAATTATAGAACCAGCGGTAAGTAGAGGTCGGTCTGGCATCTTTCATCGAAGCATCTACTATTACTTTCGTGACTTTCGTGATATCTTTCTCACTTCCGGTAGTTCCCTCGGTGACAGTCCAGAAAGGCAGTGTTTTGTGGTTTGCTTTATTTTCGTCGAAATAGAGCGTCATTGTCTTTCCGTCCTCGGAGAGCGCGGCATAAATCTCTTTTTTTGCGGTAAAGTATCCTTTTTTATCTTCTCTGTCAGGTCTTGCGTAAAGGATATCCGTATGGTTCTTGTCATACTCCGTTCCGTTTCCGCCTTTCAGAGCGGTGCAGTTAAAGAACATATTAGAGGAATTACTTGAGCTTGGATTCCAAATATCATTACAATAAATAGTGGTGAGTGATGTGCAGCCTTCAAACATACTGATCATAACTTCCACGTAATTCAGAATGGTATTGCACATATCTATCGTTTGAAGGCTTTGGCAGCCGTAAAACATTGCGGTCATATCTTCCGCGCGACGCAAATGGATAGTACTGAGGTCAAGACTTTGTAAAGCGGTACAAAAGGCGAACATTCCCGCCAAATCGGTTACGTAGCCCATATCCAAATAGTCCAAATGTTCGATTTCTTTCAACCCTTCCATTCGGTAGAACCATTGTTTGGTCGTGGTGAGTTCCGCCTCTTTCATCGACTCATCCATAATAACTTTTTCGACAGCCGCCAACTCAGCGGCAAAACTGCCGCTGTAATCAGCCTCGGATGCTCCGTCCGTTTCATTCCACTCGTCCAAAACGCCGTCTCTTGATGCTTTCATTTCATCGTAAAAGAGGGTCATCGTCTTTCCTCCATCGGACAAAACGGCGTAAATCTCCGCCGCAGACACCGAACCAGCAACGAGCATGGTCAGTGCGAACAAAAAGAATAGTTTTTTCTTCATAGTTGTTTTGTTTATGTTATGTTGTGCTATTTGTCTTCATAGTGACCATAGGCGGTAATAACAAGTACTACCACCTCTTTTTCGAAAATCTCATAAACCAGCCTGTGCTTTTTCGTGATGCGTCTGCTCCAACGACCTTGAGGCTCTCCCTTAAGTTGTTCGGGATGACCAGAACCTGTTTTAGGATGTTCTTTTAATTCTTGAACAAAAGACAAAACCTTTTTATAAGCAATAGGTTCGTTCTTTTTGAGTTTGGCAATGTCTAACAAAGCCTGGTCTCGATAATCTATTTCATACATAACCCAAGCGACTTAACATTTCGTCTAATGTCTCATCAGGCAACATCCTGTATTTCGGTCCTTTATCCGCTTCGTCAATACGACGGAAAAACTCCTCCTTGGTCATGCAAGTAGGGTCGTCGGTCATTTGTTTAGCCAGTTTTCGCACGTACTTGACGACCTTGTCAAGCATGGTCTCATCTTCGGCGATAATGGCGAGATTGCGGTAGAGTTCCGCATTCAATTGTAATGCGTTCATAATTGCGTTCGTTTTCAATCCGGCGGCAAAGGTAGGTAAAAAATTACAAACAGAGAAAACAAACCGTGCGAATTTTGCGAAATTCATACTCACGCGTCAGTGTGACGGGGGCTTGTGATGCCTGTGTTCCTTCGGTGAGGTTTCGGTGAGGTTTGCTTAGTAACCCAATAATCACCCGCTAATCACCCGCTAATCACCCGCTAATCACCCGCTAATATCCTGCTAATATCCTAATGGAATACGCTGCCAACAAGGGAATTTCTATAGAGAGTTGTGGCGGAAGGATGGTGTTTGGCACGGAGAGTTGTGGAGGAAAGAGGGTGTCGGGTATGAAGATTTGTGGCGGAAGGATGGTGTTTGGCACGGAGTTTGCAAGGGAAAGAACGGAAAGAAATACCCGATTGCAAACATACATAAAACATATACTATGGAAACAACAGTAGATATTCGTGAACTGCAAGAGCGCATCGAGCGCGAGAGTTCGTTTGTCGATGCATTGAGCATGGGCATGAACCAAGTCATCGTAGGACAAAAACACCTCATCGAAAGCCTGCTTATCGGTCTGTTGAGCGACGGGCATATCCTGTTGGAAGGTGTACCCGGATTGGCAAAGACGTTGGCAATCAAAACGATGTCCGAATTGATTAAAGCGCGCTTCTCGCGTATTCAGTTCACTCCCGACCTGCTGCCTGCCGACGTGATAGGTACGCAGATCTATTCGCAAAAACGTGAGGAGTTCTCCATCAAACGCGGTCCTATTTTTGCGAACTTCGTATTGGCGGACGAGATTAACCGTGCGCCCGCCAAGGTGCAGTCCGCTCTGCTTGAAGCCATGCAGGAAAGGCAAGTAACCATCGGCGAAGAGACCTTCCGCTTGGACGACCCGTTCCTCGTGCTTGCCACGCAGAACCCCATTGAGCAGGAAGGTACCTACCCCCTGCCCGAGGCGCAGACCGACCGCTTTATGCTCAAGGTAGTCATCGGCTATCCGCAAAAAGAAGAAGAACAGCAGATTATCCGCCAGAACATTTCGGGCGAGAAGAAACAGGTGCTGCCCATCCTTTCGCCGGAAGACATTCAGAAAGCGCGCGCCGTGGTTCGCCAAGTCTATTTGGATGAGAAGATAGAGCGTTATATCATTGACATCGTGTTTGCCACGCGCAATCCCGAGCAATACGGCTTGGAACAGATGAAGCCGATGATAGCCTTCGGCGGCAGCCCGCGTGCAAGCATCAACCTCGCTTTGGCAGCCCGCGCATACGCCTTTATCCACCGTCGCGGCTACGTCGTGCCCGAAGACGTGCGCGCCGTCTGCTACGATGTCCTGCGCCACCGTATCGGTCTGACCTACGAGGCGGAAGCCAACAATATGACCACAGAAGACATCATCACCGAGATACTCAATGCCGTACAAGTGCCGTAGGAGTTAATAATTAATAGTTAATAGTTAATATTGCGTAGTAATTGAGTTTCATTGTTGATAGAAGTTAGGGAGTTATTTAGTATATATTTCTTATTATGACATCGGAGGAGTTATTACATAAGGTCAGGAAAATAGAGATCAAGACCCGTTCTCTGAGCCGCAATATCTTCGCGGGCGAATACCATAGCCAGTTCAAAGGCAGAGGTATGGCTTTCTCGGAAGTGCGCGAATACCAGCCCGGCGACGATGTACGCTCCATCGACTGGAACGTGACGGCTCGTCTGAACCGCCCTTTCATCAAAGTCTATGAAGAGGAAAGGGAACTGACCGTCATGCTGTTGGTGGACGTAAGCGGCAGCCGCGACTTCGGTACCGCCGGACAGTTCAAGCGCGACACGATGGCAGAGATAGCTGCCACGTTAGCCTTCTCCACCATAGAGAACAACGATAAAGTGGGCGTGCTCTTCTTCTCCGACCGGATTGAGAAATTCATTCCGCCGAAGAAAGGCAAGAGCCACGTGCTGCATATCATCCGCGAGTTGATTTCTTTCGAGCCGCAGTCGAACGGCACCAACGTAGGACAGGCGTTGCAGTACTTCACCAACGCACTCAAACGCCATTCAACCGCCTTCCTCATCAGCGATATGTTGCTTACCGAGAAAGTCAGTACGTTAGAGAAACCCGTGATGATAGCCGCCAACCGGCACGACCTGCACGTGGTTCAAGTCTATGACCGCCGCGATCGCGAACTGCCTGACATCGGACTGGTCAAGATGCACGATGCGGAAACAGGAAAAGACCTCTGGATAGACACCTCCGTGGCTGCCATCCGAAAAGCCTACTCCGACCATAACGCACGCCAACAAACTGCCCTCAATACCCTTTGGAAAAAAAGCGGCATAGCCAACGTGAGCGTTCGGACGGACGAAGATTATGTGAAAGCGTTAATGAAACTCTTTAAGCGGATTTGATATGTTGAACCTCTTGTTAGCCATCATCGTCAGCGCGTCCATCGACTCCACAACGCTCTTCCTCGGCGACCAGACGCAATTGCGCCTCCAAGCCGTCACCGAAAAGACGGAAACAGTCCGGATGCCCGTGTATGGCGAATACCTGATACCCGGAATAGAAATAGTGCGCCGCACAGGCGTGGACTCCACCCTGCTCCAAGACGGTCGCCTGCAACTCAGTCAGACGCTGACCATCACCTCGTTCCAAGACTCGCTTTTCGCTATCGCCCCGTTGCCATTCATTGCCGAGGGCGATACGCTGTACAGCGACCCGCTGATGCTCAATGTGGTGCAGCCCTTTGAGATGGACTCTACCCCCGCTATCACCGACATCAAACCGATTCAGAAAGCCCCCGTATGGGTATGGGGCTGGTTGCGTTGGGTAGTTCTTCTCCTTGTATTGTCAGCCATCGGCGTGGGCTTGTACTACCTTATCAAACACATCCGCGACGGGCGCAGTCTGATTCACCCATACGTACACAAAGAACCCGAACGACCCGCCGAAGAGGTGGCTTTGGAGAAATTAGACCTTATTCGCGAAGAAAAAATCTGGCAGGCGGGACGCGAGAAAGACTACCATACCCAACTCACTGACGTGGTTCGCGAGTACATTGGCAGACGATTTGACGTACATTCGACGGAAAAGACTTCCAATGAGACCCTGCGCGAAATGAAGGTCGTTCTCAAAGACCAAAAAGAGTTGTATTCAGGTCTGTCGCAGATGCTTCAATTAGCCGACCTGATTAAGTTCGCCAAGTGGAAAGCCACTCCCGAAGAGAACGAACGCAGCCTGCAGACCGCCTATCAATTCGTCCGTGAGACAACGCCGCAAAACGAAGTAAAAGAGGAGGATAAGCCATGACATTCCATTCACCGGCATACTTGTTTTTACTGCTTTTTTTAGTACCCGTTATCGGTTGGTACGTATGGCGGCGGCGCGACCAACAAGCGTCTTTGCACGTGAGCGACACCACCGTCTTGGCTCGTCAGCCCCGCTCGCTGCGGGTATGGCTCATTCACGTCCCCTTCGCGCTTCGTGTTCTGACCATTACGCTGCTTTCCATAGCCTTGGCACGACCGCAGCTGAGCAACCGCTGGCAGTCGCAGTCCACCGAAGGTATCGACATTATGATGGTGCTTGACGTATCGGGAACGATGCTCGCTGAAGACCTCAAACCCAATCGATTGGAAGCCGCCAAAGAGGTGGCAACCGACTTTGTGATTAACCGCCCGAACGACAACATCGGTTTGGTGGTGTTTGCCGGCGAGAGCTTCACCCAATGCCCGCTGACCACTGACCACGCCGTGTTAGTCAATCTGTTTCAATCGGTTAAGTTCGGACTCATAGATGACGGTACAGCCATCGGTCTGGGATTGGCAAACAGCGTCAACCGTATGAAAGACTCGCCTACCAAGTCCAAAGTGATTATCCTTCTGACCGATGGTAGCAACAACCGTGGCGACATCACGCCGCAGACCGCAGCCGAGATTGCCAAGACCTACGGGATACGCGTCTATGCGGTCGGTGTCGGGTCGTACGGACAAGCCCGTGTCCCCGTTCAGACACCCTACGGAACGCAGTATATGATGATGGACAGCGAGTTTGATGAGGGTACCCTCAAGAACATCGCACAAACGACAGGAGGCGAATACTTCCGCGCAACGGACAACAAGAGTCTCAAACGTATCTATGAGCAGATTGACCAATTAGAGAAGTCGAAGATTCGCGTGCGCGAATACTCCAAACGAAGCGAGAACTTTATGCCGTTTCTCTATGCAGCCCTTATTTGTCTGCTGTTAGATATACTGATTCGTCATTTTGCACTTCGCACAATAGCCGAATAATAAAGGAGAAAAGATATGTTACGATTTGCCAATATAGAAATGCTCTGGTTGCTGCTGTTGATTCCCGTTATGGCAGTAGCCTATATATATGCCACGCGGCGCAAGCGCCAGCAGTTGCGCGAGATGGGCGACGAGACCTTGATACAAGCCCTGATGCCCGATGCTTCCCACACACGTCCGACGGTTAAGTTCATCATTCTCTTGGTGGCATTGGTGCTGCTCATTTTTGCCGCTGCACGTCCGCAGGCGGGTCAGAAGAGCGAAACCGTCAAACGCCAAGGTATAGAGGTGATGATTGCCCTCGACATCTCCAATTCGATGATGGCGGAGGATGTGGCACCCAATCGTTTGGACCGCGCCAAACAGATGCTCAGCAAGATGATTGACAAGATGCAGGACGACAAAGTCGGCTTGGTCGTATTCGCAGGCGAAGCTTATACCCAACTGCCTATCACGTGTGACTACGTGAGCGCAAAGATGTTCCTCAATACCATCACGCCGGATCTTATTCCGACACAAGGCACCGCCATCGGTGCTGCCATCCGCACCTCCGTCCGCAGTTTCGGCAGTGAACAGAGTGAGGCAGGCAGAGCCATCATCCTGCTGACCGATGCCGAGAACCACGAAGACGATGCCGTCAATGCTGCCAAAGAAGCGCAAGAGAAAGGCATACAGGTGTTTGTAGTGGGTGTCGGCAAACCGGACGGCTCCCCCATACCCATCCCGGGAACAGGTACTTTCCGCAAAGACCGTCAAGGACAAGTGGTCGTTTCGCGGCTGAACGAACAGGCTGGCAAAGAGATTGCCCAAGCCGGTAACGGTATGTATGTACGCTGCGACAACACCAACACCGCCATGCGCGCCCTCCAGCAGGAATTGGACAAGATAGCCACAGCCGACATCGAAACGCAAATCTTTACAGACTATCAAGAACAATATCAGTCGTTTGTATTGGTAGCATTGCTCTTGCTTGTCGTTGAGTTCTTTATACTTAGCCGTCAGAACAGGACGCTGCAAAGAATGGATATTTTCAAAGAACGGAGCACGAAATGACTATGAAAACAATCTATATAACCCTTATGCTGCTGAGCATACCCGTGATGCTGTCCGCTCAACAGGAGGCAGGTAATATCCGTAGCGGCAACCGTCACTACGAAAGCGAGCGTTACACCGATGCGGAAGTGGATTACCGGCGCGGCATCAATAAGAATGAAGACTCGTTTGAAGCACACTATAATCTGGGTAACGCCCTGTTCCGTCAGGACAAATACGATGAGGCTGCGCGTGAATATACCAAGGCTATGCAACTGATGGAAAACAAAAAAGCTAAAGCACAAAACGACGATACCCTTCGCTTGGCTCACTCCTACCACAATCTCGGCAATAGCTTCTACGGTCAGCAGAAATTTCAAGATGCCGTTCGCGCCTATAAGCAATCGCTTCGCCTCAATCCGAAAGACAATGACACGCGCTATAACCTGATTAAGGCGATGCAAATGCAAGAGCAACAACAGCAACAGCAGCAGGAACAAAAACAAGACCAGCAGCAAGACCAGCAGCAACAGCAAGAGCAACAACAAGAACAACAGCAGCAACAAGAGCAACAAGAACAGCAGGCACAGGAAGCACAAGCACAAGAGACGGACGAAAAAATGGATAAAGAAACCGCCGAGCAGATTCTGCAAGCCCTTGAACAAGACGAACAGGACACCCAAGACAAAGTGCAGCAACAAAAAGGCGGAAAAAAGAAACACGTAGAGAAAGACTGGTAAGACTATGAAACGACTCCTATATTTATTAACCTTGGCTCTTCTGCCTACCCTCTTGTGGGCTGAAGACGTTAGTTTTCGCGCAGAAGCACCTGCACAAGTGGTGATTGGCAAACCCTTCCAGTTGCGCTATACGGTCAATCAGCGTGCACGCGATTTGCAGGCACCCGAATTTACCGATTTTGACTTCCTGGCAGGTCCCTATTCATCCACCTCTTCGTCCACCTCGTTTGTCAACGGCAAGCGTTCCAGTTCGTTTACACAGACTTATACCTATACGCTTGCTGCCAACAAAGTAGGTACATTCACCATCTCCCCCGCTACCATTCGCGTGGACGGCGACACCTATACGAGCAACGGCGTTCGCATCGAAGTGCTGCCCGCCGATGAACAACCTGCCTCTTCGCAACAGCCGAGTGGTACTTCACAACAGTCCTCTCAGTCCCAAGCATCCGCTTCGGCCGGGGGCGATAATATCTTTATCCGAACCATCGTCAACAAAACTACCGTCCACGAACAGGAGGCTCTCGTTCTCAGTTACAAACTCTATTTTGCCGGTGTAGACGTAGCGCAATTCACCAACAATACCAAGTTGCCCGAGTTTGACGGCTTCCTCAAGCAGGAGATTGAGCAAGGCGAGATACAAACCGAATTGGAGCATTACAACGGACGCAACTACCAGACCGCCGTTCTCTATCAAACACTGCTTTATCCCCAGCACAGCGGCGACATCAAGATTGAACCCGCGCAGTTCGAAGCCGTCCTCCGCGTACAGGTCAGACAACAGGTGCGCTCCATCTTTGACGACTTTTTCGGCTCCTATACCAACGTTACGCGCGCACTCACTGCCCCGGGCGTAACCATTCATTCCGAGGCACTGCCCAAAGGCAAACCCGCTAACTTCTCCGGCGGCGTAGGACAATTCAGCCTGACAGGCGACATCTCCGCTACCGAACTGAAAGCCAATGATGCCGTTACCGTACGCCTTACCATCCAAGGTGCAGGTAATATGAAAATGCTCAAGTCGCCCGCCATCGACTGGCCCGAAGGCTTCGAGACCTATGACCCGAAAGTAACCAACAAACTCAAGCAAACCACACAAGGGATGAGCGGTACACGCGAAATAGAGTATCTCGCCATTCCACGTTCGGCAGGTACCTACTCTATTCCCGCCGTTACATTCTCCTACTTCGACACCCGCGACAACCAATATAAGACGCTTTCCGTAGGCGGTTGGACACTGCATATAGCCCGCTCGGAAAGCGAAGGCGAACAGACCGCCGTGGTGCAAAACTATGTCAATAAAGAAGACATCAAGCAATTAGGCACCGACATACGTTATATCTCCACGGGCGAGTTGCAGGGCGAAGAGTCACGATCGTCTAACGTGGTATTCGGTACGTGGACCTATCGTCTGTGCTTTATCCTACCGCTTCTGATAGCCGTTGTACTGTTCATCGTCTTCCGTCGCCGTATCGCCGAGAATGCCGACCGCGTCCGTATGCGCTACAAGAAAGCCAATAAAGTGGCACAAAAACGCCTGCGCGAAGCCAAAAAAGCAATGGACAATGCCGACAAAACCACATTCTACGAAGCCATCGAACGCGCCGCTTGGACCTATCTCAGCGACCGATTGAGCATACCGACTGCCAACCTCAATAAAGACAATATAGAATCTATCTTACGCGGTAAAAACGTGGATGACACACTGATAGCCGAAGTCCGCGAAGTATTGAGCGTTGCCGAACAAGCACGCTACGCACCCACCACTAACAGCGATATGGAGCAGCTCTATTCACGAACGGCTACACTGATTAACCAACTTGAAAATCAAAAACTATGAAACGCTTCTTATCCATACTCATCGTACTGATTGCAGGTTTGCAGATAGCGGTGGCACGCCCGATGCCGACTGCTCTTCAACCGCTGTATGAACAAGCTAACCAACTCTATGCAGACGGCGACTACGCACAGGCCGCGTCCCTCTATGAGCAATGCTTGTCAGCCGACACGGCTACTGCATCTTCGCAGAGCGTATTGACGCGCGAGAGCCGCGCGGCCGTCTATTATAACCTCGGTAATGCGCGTTTCAAGCAAGGCGAATTGGCGCAATCCATCCTTGCCTACGAGCGTTGCCTCCGTCTGTCTCCACGACACAAAGATGCCCGTTATAACTTGGAAATTGCCCAATCGCGTATCACGGACAATCTGACGGACAACACCTCCTTCTTCTTTGCTTCGTGGGCACGTTCGCTGCGCGATACGCTCACCGAACAGACATGGACTTGGATGAGTATCCTGCTCTTTGTTCTGTTTTTGACCGGAATCCTGCTCTTCGCCTTATCGGGTCAGGTGGTGCTGCGCAAGACGGCGTTCCACACCGCTTGGATAGCACTGCTCGTCAGCATCATAGCCTGCTGCAATGCCGCTTCACTGCATAGTCGTGACAGCCACCGCGCAGAGGCAACCATCACCCAAGGGGTGCTTAACGCCAAAGCCTCGCCCGACCAAAGCGGCACCGAACTGTTCACCCTTCACGAAGGCACCAAAGTCACCATCACCGAATCACTCGGCACATGGTGCAACATCCGCGTGGGCAACAACGAAGGCTGGGTAGAAACAGCACACATAGAGCGTATTTGACCACATCGGCTTGGAGCGTATTTACCCCGATTGATGCTGCGTGAAAAGGCAGGAAAAGTAAGAAAAGGTAAGAAAAAACGCAAAAAAGTGCATAAAGTTTTGGTATATACCGAAAAAGCAGTACTTTTGCAGCCGTTTTGCGCGTTAAGGCTCGAATAAGTAGCCGCCGTTTGTACTAAAATCAGGTCATTCAGACAAGATGGACGTACAACAGGAGAGGTCGCCTTAGCCGCTGTTATTAAATACATTATAAGTACAATGTACGCAATCGTAAACATGCTCGGTCAGCAATTCAAAGTAGAGGCCGGCAAGAAATTGTTCATCCATCGTATGGACACCGAGAAGGGCGCAACGGTGGAATTTAATGAAGTACTACTCCTTGACAACGACGGAAACGTTACCGTAGGTACTCCTACCGTTAAGGGCGCGAAAGTAGTATGCGAAGTATTAGACAACGAATGTCGTGGCGAAAAAATCCTTGTATTCCACAAGAAACGCCGCAAAGGGTATCGCAAACTCAATGGTCACCGTCAGGACTTGACAAACGTAGTCGTAAAAGAAATCGTGGTGGCTTAAGTAAAACAGTAATTCTAAACATCTAAACACACAACATTATGGCACATAAGAAAGGTGTCGGTAGTTCAAAGAACGGCCGTGAATCAGAAAGCAAACGTTTAGGCGTTAAGATATTTGGCGGACAATTTGCCAAGGCAGGTAACATCATCGTTCGTCAGCGTGGTACAGTTCATAACCCGGGTGAGAATATGGGTATGGGAAGCGATCATACGCTTTATGCCCTCACCGACGGCGTGGTAATATTCACTCGCAAACGCAACAACAAGTCGTTTGTCAGCATCCAACCTGTACAAAACTAAGTTATGCTCACTTTACGTCAAATCCTTGCCGACAAAGAAGCCATCATTGCCGGTTTGGAGAAGAAACATTTCAGTAACGCTCACGAGGTCATCGAGAGCGTTATTGCTATAGACCAAGAGCGTAAGTCTGCCCAGCAGAAGAAAGACAATGCTTCGCAGCAGATGAACACCCTTTCGAAGTCTATCGGCGCGTTGATGGCAAAAGGCGAACGCGAACAAGCCGAACAAGTCAAGGCTCAAACTGCGCAACTCAAAGAAGATATTCGCACCTACGAAAGCGAGATGGCGCAAGCAGAAGACCAACTGCGCAACCTCTTGCTTACCGTCCCCAATGTACCCTACCCGATTGTACCCGAAGGCGCAACGGCAGACGATAACTTGGCGGTCAAAGTCGGCGGCTGGCAAGCTGAAGGCGAATTGCAAATACTCTGTCAAGACAACGACCACGCTTTTGCTGCCGAGGGCAAGTCTATCGCTCTGCGCGAGTGGAAAGACGCTTACAACCCGAAGGCGCAAGGCGAATTGCTGCCCCACTGGGAGTTGGCTAAAAAGTACCGTCTGATTGATTTTGACCTCGGCGTGAAGATTGCCGGTGCCGGATTCCCCGTCTATACGGGTCAAGGAGCGCACCTGCAACGCGCGCTTATCCAATTCTTCTTGGACGAAGCCGCCAAGGCAGGTTATACGGAGATTATGCCGCCTACGGTGGTGAATGCCGCTTCCGGCTATGGCACAGGACAGTTGCCCGACAAAGAGGGGCAGATGTACCACGCCGAGGTGGACGACCTCTACCTGATTCCTACCGCCGAGGTGCCCGTAACGAACCTCTATCGCGATGAGATAGTGGACGAGAAGCAGTTGCCCGTCAAGATGTGCGCCTATACGGAATGTTTCCGTCGCGAGGCAGGCAGTTACGGCAAGGACGTGCGCGGACTGAACCGTCTGCACGAGTTCTCCAAGATTGAGATTGTGCGCATTGACACACCCGCTCATAGTGCCGTCAGCCATCGCGAGATGTTGGATCACGTGGAGTCACTCTTAAAGAAACTCGAACTACCCTACCGCATCCTGCGTCTTTCGGGCGGCGATATGAGTTTTACGGCGGCTCTGTGCTACGACTTCGAGGTTTATTCGTTGGCGCAGCAACGTTGGTTGGAAGTCAGCTCTACGAGTAATTTCGACACCTATCAGGCAAATCGCTTGCACTGCCGCTACCGCGATGCGGACAAGAAAGTGCAGTTGGCACATACGCTCAACGGCTCGGCTTTGGCTCTGCCCCGTATCGTAGCCGCACTTTTGGAGAACAACCAGACAGCAGAAGGAATCCTTCTTCCGAAGGCTCTGCAACCCTACTTCGGCTGCGACAAAATTCAATAAACTATTGCAACAAGCAAAAGAGGCTGAATCCAAACGGGTTCAGCCTCTTATATTACTGCAAGGATTATCAATCCAAACGTTGCCCTTGAGCAGTATAGATATTGCCGTTGCGGACGATATAAAGGATGCCGTTGCGAACGAATTTGTCTGTATCTGATGTGCCGATCGTGTTTTCTTCCAACGAACCGTTTATGACTTCAAGGTCAGTGACGATTGTCCCTTCTTCACTTTCCGCTACGATTCGCACGCGAACAGGTTGCGTCCGTTCGGCATTACGGAAGATACCGCGATAAGCAAAGACATCTGTTCCTTCCTGCGAATTGGGATAGTAGATCTTATTATCTTTCAGTCCCAAATAGGTACTGCCGTTGGCCGAACCATACACTTTTCCTTTGCGCAACGTACCTATCAGATAAATCGGACCTTGCGAGTTGTAGCCTTCCAATCGGGTTATATCAAAGCCGGACTGAATGTCTGCATCGGTGTCAATAAGCACACCGGGGAAGACAAACGACTCTTTCTTTGCCAATACGGCATTGGCATTGACTATATATCCTTTACCTGCTTCCAACTTTTTGGTTTGCGCAAAGTAGAGAGTCCAACCTTGTTGTTCATCGCCTTTGGTGTACTTGAACTCATAGATACGGCTTGACAAGCCGATGGCGGTAAGATTAGCAGCCGATACATCAAAGGGCAGACACAGCGTGGACCATCTGCCTTGTTTGAATTGGCGGTTAAGCGTGGCAGTGGTAGCCCGTTCGCCATTGTACTTATCGGAGAACGAGGTATAGTAGTCCGCGTCCTTCTGTTCTTGAAGAATGATGAACAACTGCTTGCTATACTGCGCCGTATAGGTCATATCGCCCGTAACGGCAGGCAGTGCTTGACCGGCAGCATAGGTATTGCCCGCTTCATCGTTCCAACCGGTGAAGGTGAAGAGATAGTAATTGTCTAATTCATCGTATTCTTTCTCGCGAACCGGTGTGCCACCGTACGCGGGTATGGTACCTTGTTCCAGTTCGTAAGTCTGCAATACGGATTCATCGAAATTGACAAAGCGTATGTGGTAGGTATTCAGTCCGTTCACCGTCAGCGTGAGCGTACAAACGCTGTCGCAACCCTCGGCATTGACAAGCGTGTCGCGCAGGGTAACGGGGCGGCTGTAGGTATTGCCGTGCCACGGATAGGTCTCACCCGGATTGATAGTTACCTCGGTATTCGCATACGTGCGTTTGAGTACCGTCACATTGTACGCCGCGATACTGTCGGCACCCGAAGCAGCCTTGTACATACGTTGGTAAATGCCCTCTGTCTTAACGATGGAATCCGTATCGAAGATGGTAGTGCTATCCCCCTCGCACAACGCCACTTGGAACGTCTTCGTAATAAGGTCGTTCACTTTCAAGTCGAAGACTACCGTACTGTCGCAACCTGCCGCATTGGTCAGCGTATAGGTCAGATAGGTAGTTTCTTTATAGACCTTGCCGTCAAACGGATAACTCTCACCATAATTGATAACGGCTCTTTCAGTGTAGGAAGTAGGTTCGTTGAGCGTCAGGTGGATATAGAAGATGCTGTCGCAACCGTTTGCCCGTTCATAACGGCGGGTGTAGTCGCCTTCGGTCTGCGTGGATATACCGTATTCGGAGTACGTCTCGCCCGCGCAGATAGAGGCATAGATATGTTGCTCATAGCTTTCATTTACACTGAGTATGAGCGTTATCGTGCTGTCGCAGCCGCCGGTGCTTGTATGGGTTTGTGTGTATGTCCCCTGTTCAGACTCGCTGAAACCGTAGAGGTCGTACGTGTCGCCGCTACAGATGGTTGCCACGATGGTATCCTTATACTCAGGCACTTCCTTGAGCCGCAATATACGCTGTCCCTCCCTTCCATCGATAAGCGTATAGGACTGACTATATGTGCCGCCTTTCGTGTATTCTGTTCCATGCCAAATGTATGAGCCGCCGGAACAGATAGTATGATCTTCATATTCTATTTCAAGAGCCGGACGTACATCAAGATGAAGAGTCGTGGTGCTGTCGCAGCCGCCTTGGGTGAGGACGGTACGCATATAATCACCCTTCTCATAAGCGAGGAAACCGTTGCGGTTATACACTTCGCCCTCATTGATGGTGGCAGCTATCTCTGCCGACTTCGGTTCGCAAACGGTGAGATGGAGCGTGTATGTACTATCGCACTTATAAACAGTCTGATAGTCTTTGTGATAGACACCCGTCTTGCTTTCTGTGAAGTGTTCGTCCTTATAGGTCTTTCCGCTCTGCAAGGTCTCATTGATAACAAACTCATATACAGGATGCACATTAAGCTGCAGTTGCGTTATATTGAAGCCTTGCTTGCCTTCCACCTTGACGGAGTCTATATACGTGCCCGAACGGCTGAGTTCTTGACCCGCAAAGGGATAGACATCGCCAAAGCAGATATCTGCCGTTTCGTAGCGCAGGTCCAAGACAGGTTGTGTTACGGTCAGGACGACCGTGCTGTCGCAGCCGAATCGGGATGTAAACGTCTCAGTATAAACACCTTCCTGCGTAATCGTTTGCGAGCCGAACGGATAAGTCTCGTGCGGCGCAAGAACGTATGATGCTTCAGTGGTCATAGCCCCCATCAGTGTGAGAATCAGTCGGTAGCGTTTACATTCCTGTAAGTCGCGCACCTCCATTACGAAGTTATACGGATACGTGTCAGGTACAGGAACATCGAACGTATGACCGCGATAGGTATAGGTAGTGGCAGAACAGAGTGTGTCATATTTTTCTTCCTCCACGCCGATTACCTTCCTTACGTGAGCCACATAGATACTGTCGCAACCGTCCACGGTGGTATAAGCGGCTGTGTAAGTACCTGTTTGATCCAACGTCTGCTTATGCCATTTGCGCACCTCGCTGTCCACTAATTTGATATGTTCTTCAAAGCGATAGGACTTGGCTTCGCGCAAGATGAGCGTCACGGTGCTATCGCAGCCGAATCGGTTGCGCAGTGCCTTCACATACGTACCTGCTACCGACTCGTTAAAACCGTACTTGGTATAAGGTGTGCCGGAACAGATAACGTCCTTGATGGTTTGGCTTTGCGGCTTGCAGACCGATAGATTGAGTACGACCGTACTATCACAACCGTGGACACTTCGCAAGTACTGATAATAAGTTCCCTCCTGCGTTTCGTGGAAGTTGTCGGCATCGTAACTCTCTCCCTCACAAATGGTAGCGTCAATAACATTGGTAATTGGTTTCTGAACGGTCAGAACCAACTCGTGAACTATCAGAGAACCATCCGAAGAGGTAGTTTGTTTAGTATAAACACCGCCTTCGATAAGCATTCTGCCATCAAACTCATAAGAGTCGCCCTCGCAGATGGTGTAGTAAGATCGTGTATTAACCGGCTGCGTGACTGTGAGCGTAACGATGCTGTCGCAGCCGAAACGATTGGTCAGATTGGCCGTATAGGTTCCTGCACGGCTGATAGTCAGTCCGTGGTAGTCATAGACTTCGTCCGCGTCAAGAACATAACTGTCGGTGAAGTACTCCACTTGCGGCAGGATGTGCAGTTGGCAGTGGTACTCAAGGTCTCCTTCCGTCTTGACTATTTTGAAGTCCTGCGGGAACGAACCCGTCTGCGGCAAGGCGAACGACTCGTTGCGGAACTTATAGAACACCGCAGCACAAACGGTGTCATAGGTCAGAATGACGTTGTCGTACTTGGCAATCAGTTTATAGACACTGTCGCAACCATAAACAGAAGTATGTTCGTCCTTGTATATACCCGGGGTGGAAATCGTTTTGCCGTGCCACTTGAAACTTGTTCCTTGCCTGAACTCGCGTGTCTCCTCATTGACGAACGAGGAATGAACGACCACGGTATATTTCTTCAGTTGGTCGCCGACCTGCTCGGTAAAAGTAGTATTCTCGCTATATGGCTTGCCGTTGATGGTAACGCTCTGTCCTTCGCAGATATCAAAGGTTTGCTCTATAGTTACTTGCTCAATGATTTCATCGATGTCCGCTTCGTTGATTTTGCGCAGGTATCCTCCCACGCAGTAGGCATAACTCTCGTCCACGCCCATTCCATAGACGTGTGCCGTAAACTCGGCCTGGTCGTTAAAGAGGGTATAGGTGCCGTGGTCAATTCGTTTGGTCAGATACGAATAATCGCTGTTGCCGGGAACGGTCTTGAATCCTGTCAGTGCCGTGCCGTTGCAGGTCATACTGCCCACTGCCGATGTGGGAACAACCACGTTCATATAGTGGTAACGAATGACTTGCGTCTTGAACGTAGCAAAGGTGATTTGTTTGATTCCCTGCTCCTGCGGGGTAATCCATATCATCGACGGGTCGCCTATGTGAGACGAGTTGGAGGTTCGGCTGCTCTGATAAAGATAGCAGGCACACGGAGCGGAGGTCTCAATATAGGTTGCCGCATCGGTGAGGCGGTACATATAACTCTCGCAGGTATTGATCGTGGCTAAAGTTGTGCCGTTTCTCATTATCCGCGTACCGTCCGACATAGCGGTGAACTGCACATAGTCGGCTGTTTGGCCCTGACTTTTGGTGAGGACGAACTTTTTGCCCCACGTCTGAACGGGTGCTGCCTGCTCCACGATATGGTCCGAATAGCCTTTGCCGTCCGGTATGTAGAGGTCTATATCGCCGTTGAAGACCGCCACGGGTTTATCGGCTTTGATGACGCTCCCCGACAGACTGCCTTTGTCCGCCTCGGTGGTTGCCTGATAGACCTGACCCTTGTTGAGACGGACGGAATAAGTACCTTTCTTTCGATTGAGTGTAGGACAAGCAAGCACCATCGTCACGGTCGTATTGTCTTCGGTAGCGACCACGGCGAACTCGGTACTGCCCTCACGGGGTGTCTGATATGCCTGCACGATATAGTCCGTACCTAATGAGGCGGCGGGTATAACGTTTGTCGCATCAAAGGTATAGTCGGCGAAGTTGGAAGCATAGACGGAGATGGGAGCGGTGGCTTCGATGTAGAGACCGGTGTTACGCGTCTGGTCAGACTCGTAGTTGTAACATTGCGCCGTCGGTACGGTAATGATGGTTACGCCGTTAGCCTTGACTGTAGCGGATGTACTCCACCCCGTGTTCGGATTAGTAACAGCGATAGAAGCCGCATAACGCGAGGAGAAGACAAGTTGCATCTTCAAGTACTTGCTGTCCGCATTGTACTCGTAGTTCTTCATAAACGTAACCCAAAAACTTGTTCCCTCGGTATTGAAATCGCCTTCCTCTTGGGGCATACGAGCGGGCAGTGTTCCGCTGAAGGGTGCTTGCGTTTGTTGAACCTCTATGCCGCTGCTCGGTGCAGAGGTCGGATTAGCGGATATGAGATGGCGCGACTGCGCTTGTACGGTCAGTCCTATCAAAAGGAAAAGAACCGTTAGATAATTTCTGTGTGTCATAGTTGTGTTCCTTTCTCTTTTGTATTAGTCGCAGACCGGCCGTATGGACATTCCCCAATAACGGACTGACATCGTTGAGGTTTCCGGTTTATGATCTTCTTGATAGTAACTATTCACGTACCAATATAGTATATAGCAATCCCTGTCTTTAGTGTCCGTGGAAGGTGTTGTGGTGGAAGTAGCGGTGAGATAGCGTGCATATTTGCCCACATTGAACACTGTTCCTCCGTTCTTATAACCCGCTGTGGGCATAAATATAGAGCGCGAAGTGTCTTCTTTGGAAGTAAAGGTATATCCGCGTTTCGATTGATTGTACGTAACGGTACACCGGGTTATGAGTTCAGTCATTTCCTCTCTTGTCGGGATACGCCATCCACATCCCCAAGCCTGTCTTGCCGCATCGTCATCGACTTGCAATTCTATTAAGCCGTCTTGAGCATAACCGTACTTGGAATAGGGGGCTGTATTTTGATTTGAACCTATGTAAGGACAAGAAGCCCACGAACAGGATGACGGGTTGGCTGTAGTGCCAGCCCACATAAAGTAGTCGCCTGCCTCTTCCGGCGTGGACGCACCGAGATTTACAGTAGCCCACTTCGGTCCGCCCGTCCACAGTTGCACCCACTCGTGGTCGCAGGTGTTTTCTTCCGGCGTTTCGGGGTCGGGCGATGCGGGCGTGCAGTCAAACTCATACTTGTCCTCGTCTTTCAAGGGGTAACTGACAAATTCGTATCGCTCTGTTTGTGGTATTTCCACTTCGCCGAGTTTGACGTAGATGTTCTTCGTTATGTCGGACGTACTCTCCTGCTGCGTAGCGAGGAAGGCTATAATCTCCTCTTCGGGAAAAGACTGCGTGCAAGCTTCATCGTGGTAGTAGGCTGCGCCATATGTATCTAAATAGCGCATCCAGCCCTGTACGTAGTTGGTATCGGTCTGCCACGTGTAGAGTTGCTGTTCTGTACCGCCCATCGGCCATTCGCCGCCTACGGGTATATAAGTCAGGTTGTAGGAGAAAACCGTCCACGGATAGTCGGGCGAATACGGAATATGGTTCCAAGAAGAGTTCGTAAAGTTACGCTCTAATTCGGGCGGGCAATAGAAAGCACCTTTCTGAGGCAGATTGACGCTCCATTGATTGCAGAAAGACATACTTCCCCACGCTTTGAAGTGTACCCGTATATGCGTCAGCGAGGAAGCCCGTTGGTAGAGTCCGAACAGAGCGGTACTGCCCGACTTGATGGTGGTTGCCCATACATCCGGTCCACGCTGCAAAGAGGTGCAGTTGAGGAACATATTGTAATAGACCTGATTGACATTCAGCGTTCGCGGGCGCAACACTGATGGGGCTTTTGTCAGAGCCGAGCAGTCCGTGAACATATTGTAGCAAGCACTTTGCCCCACTTCGGCATCTTCGCCTGCCATTATCTCGGGGGCCGTTTTGAGCGAGGTGCAGCCGCTGAATAGTTCATAGTAACAGTTCTTTGGTAAATTCAATCCCGGCAATTCCTCCTGCACTTCCTCAAGAGCAGTACACCCGTTGAACATAGACTGGTAACAACCCTCCGTCAGCGTGGTGGCAGGCAAATTAGGTGCTGTCTTCAACGAAGTGCAGTTGTTAAACATACCTTGATAACAGTTGGCAGCCAACGTCATTGTCGGTAACTGCGGTGTCTCTGTTAATGAAGTGCAATAACTGAACATATACTGATAGCAGTTAGCGGCAAGCGTAGTGGCAGGAAGTTGCGGTGTGTCCGTCATATTCGAGCAATAGGCAAACATATAGCCATAGCAGTACTGCCCGAGATGAGTAGCCGACAGTTTTAAGTCCTTGCTGCTGATGATGCGGGTGTTCTTGGCATTCACATTATAAAAGAAATAGTAGAAAGCATAGGAAGGCAATTGGGCTGAAAGGTCTATGGATGTTTCCGTGCCGGAGAAGACAGACATCAACTCGCCGCTCAATACGGCGTTACCCGTACCGCTAAAATACATAGTCCAGTACTTCATCGTTGATTGCGCAAACCCCGAAGAACTATTGTTACCGTAGAGCTGCATTCGGCTGCCGGCAGATATGTCGCCTAATGTATAGGTCGAAGTCGTGTTCACAGTGGTCAGCGTCTGCCACTCGCCCACATTGTTGTTGGCATCAATTACGCGGTAATTGAGCGTCACATTTGTCGGCGCATAACTTCCGCGCTTGAGTTGGATGGTCAGTTTTTGGGAAGCGTGCGTGTTGGTGACGGTAAAATAGTCGGGTTCAGCAGCCACCGCAGGCATCAGAAAACAGAAAAGAAACAAAAGAGAAAGAGGGAAATGTCGTTTCATAGGCATTCGTTTTAAGAAAAGAAATGGGTTGTTTGGCGTGCAAATAATGAATTTAGCACAAATAACGCGCAAAAGTGTATAATTGTTTTGTATTGTACAAATTTTTAAGCAACTTTTTTAATTTTTGTACAGAAAAATGTAATTTTTCTATTTTTTTGATATTTGTAAAAGATGGCACATTTTTTGCACTTATTGTGTAGGTTGATACGAATGGCTACTTTTGCAGGCTCAAAATGAGATATAGTACAGACGGGATGAAACTTCGAGACATCAAACGCATATTACTCCTATTGGCGCTAAGTACATGGCAGGCAGGTTCTTGCTATGCACAACTGAACACCGACCGCATCACAGCCATCGGGCGTAATGCGCTCTACTTTGAAGACTACGTACTTTCCATTCAGTATTTCAACCAAGTCATCAAGATAAAGCCTTACCTTGCCGAGCCGTTCCAACTGCGCGCGATAGCCAAAATCCAACTGCAAGACTATACGGGTGCCCTGCAAGACTGCAATGCAGCCATTGCTCTTAATCCGTTTCATCCCGGAGCATTCTATACGCGCGGGTTCGTCTATCGGCAGATGAAAGCGTACGACAAAGCCGAGGAGGATTTTACAAAAGCACTTGATTTTTCGCCGGAGAACAAGACCTACCTGATGCTTCGCGCCGATGTGCGCTCGCAGCAGCAGAAATACGAGCAGGCGTTGCAAGATATTGACTATCTGCTTAACCGCGAGCCGAATGCCCCTGCGTTCCTGTTTGAGAAGGGCGTTATCTGCCTGAATAAGAAAGATACGCTGTGCGCTTACGATATGTTCCGACGGAATGTGCAATACGACTCGCAGAATGCCTCTGCGTGGTCGGCATTAGGGTTGGTGGACATCTATATGGACCGCGACTCGGCGGCTATGGCAGACTTGACACGCGCTATCGAACTCGGATCGCGTTGGGCAGGCGACTATATCAACAGAGGCATCCTCTCCTACCGCAATCATAACTACCGCGGGGCGTTGGCCGACTACGACAATGCGGTTCGTTTGGCACCCGAAGATGCGTCCTGCTACTATAACCGCGCAATGCTTCGCGCCGAGGTGGGCGACTACAACCGCGCGTTGGAGGACTTGGACAAAGCCATTGACCTTCGTCCGGAAGACACCGAGATGCGCTACCAACGCGGCGTGGTGCTGCTACAATTAGGTCAATGGGAACCGGCTCTCAATGACCTCGATACGATGATAGCCGCCTATCCGTATTTCCTGCCGTCGTACTTCCTTGCGGCGCAAGCCAAGACGGCTCTCGGCGAAAAGAAAGCCGCCTATACGTACCGCAAGACCGCATACGAACTGGAACAGAAGAAAGACAGTTTGATGGCGGCGCGGAACGATTCGCTCCATGCTCCGAATACGGATGTCCACTTGGCAAAAGCAGCCCCCGACCGACGCAACCGCCGCAAAGAGTTCTCCGCCCGCACGGCACAGAACGGCGAAGACGTGCCGGACGAACAGCCTGCCTACTCTTCGGACACTCGCGGCGCGGTACAGAAACGCTATACGGATGTGGTCAACGAGCCGAATATCATCCTCTCCTACTACTCGACAGCGCAGTCCATCCGGCGCACCAACTACTCGCACGTATCCGTTGATCGCTTCAACCGGCTGCGCGTACTGCCTTCCGCTTTGCGGTTCACGTATCAGGAACTGACGCTGACGGCAGATATGGTGAACGGACATTTTGAACAGATCGGTCAAATCAGCAAACGGTTAGACGCTCAAACAGACCCGTATCTTTACTTTTCGCGGGCGATAGAGTTCGCGCTGGTGCAAGACTACGCCTCGGCAATAGACGACTGTACACATGCGCTGATTATGCCGCAAACACAGAAAGATGCCAATGCCGTCGCCATCATCACGTTCTGCCGCGCCAACTGGCGATACCGGCTTATTGAATACAAAATGGCTAACGGCGAATTACAAGCCGATTATAAGGGACAATCGCCGGGCGGAAAGGCGGAAATGGACTTCGACATCATGCTTCGCGACTACGACTATGTAATCCGTCTGCAGCCCGACTTCGCATTTGCCTACTACAACAAAGCCAATATACTCTGCCGACAGAAAGACTACGAGGCAGCCATAGCACAATACACCCAAGCCATAGCATGTGATTCGGACTTCGCCGAAGCCTACTTCAATCGCGGGCTTACCTATATATATACAGACAAGGTGGAAGAAGGCATAGGCGACCTGAGCAAAGCCGGCGAATTGGGTATCTACCAAGCCTATAACCTGATTACACGATTCCAATAACTTTTTATACTATTATTCAGATGAACCTTACGGTACGTTCCAATATCCGTTTCTGCCTACTCTTGATATGGTTAGCGATACCGCTGACACTTCCTGCCCAACTGCTCTATGAGATTTCGGGGAACGGCACTAAAGCCAAGTCCTATCTTCTTGCTACCAACGCGTTAGTGGATAAGGCTTTCTTGGATACCATACCGAATGTATTTACCGTTTTTGCCCGCTGCGACAAGGTTGTGACGGAGTTTGCCGTAGAGGACTATGAAGCCTTGTCAGCACTGCGCAAGGCTGCCCTGCTACCCGACTCTGCCAAGTTAGAGGACTACTTCAAGCCAAGCGACTATCTCACTATCAGTAATGCACTTACGCCCACACTAAAGATGAGTATGGAGCAACTTGGCAGAATGAAACCTGCCTACCTGACCGAACTGTATCGGACGGCATTGATGCAGCAGTTTCTCGGATTGGACGAAGCGCGCACGATGAGCGGTTTCTTTGAGCAAGTGGCGCAACAAACAGGCATTCGCGTCATCGGATTAGATAATCTTGGAGAGACACTGTATATGACTTTTGACCGCGAACCGTTTGAATACCAGTGCGAAGAGTTGCTACAGATTGTTACCTACCCCGACCGCGAAGTGGAATTGGAACGCTCTATCCGCACGGCTTACCTCAACGGACGACTGGGGGATATAGCCTTTCAGATAGCCGGTCCCGACAACCGTTCCACCATTTCCTATTCGGACTATATAGTGTGGACCAAACGCAATGAGCAGTGGGCAAAGCGATTGGAACCGTACCTGAAAGACGGCAAAAGTTTTCTGACAATCAACTGTATATATCTTGGCGGCGAAGGCGGACTGATCACCGCTTTACGCAAAATAGGGTATCGGGTAAAACGCGTGAACCGATAGAAAAAGATAGGAAAAGAAAGAAAAATACAGAAAAAGTCAAAAAAGTTTTGGTAGATAAGAAAAACGCAGTACTTTTGCAGCCGATTTCGGTCAAGAGACACGACTTTGGTCAAGACTTTTGATACAAGAAACAAGTCAGATTGCCTAATCGTATATCGGTAGTACATCAGATTTTGGTTCTGAGGGGCGAGGTTCGACTCCTCGTTAGGCAACAAAAGAAAAAGTGTGATGGGATAAGGACAGCCGTAGCACCTCTTTTTTTTTATCTGTCCGATATTGAGTAACACAAATTTTACTTGTTATGAAAACTTTTGAATTGGCGGGCAACGTCCGCACCGAAACCGGCAAGAAAGCCGCTGCTTTACTTCGTAAACAAAACTTGATTCCTTGCAACCTGTATGGTCTGGGCGAGAACACAATGTTCACCGTCAAGACGGACGATGTTCGCAAACTCATCTATACGCCCGACACAATGGCGGTAGCGTTGACCATCGACGGTAAGCAACACATGGCAGTCGTTAAGGAGTTGCAATTCCACCCCGTAAGTGAGAACGTCTTGCATATCGACTTCCTTGAGGTGAACGAGCAGAAACCCGTAACGGTTGAGATTCCCGTTCAGCTGACTGGTCACGCCGAAGGTGTAAAAGCCGGTGGTAAACTGAGTTTGGATATGCGCAAACTGAAAGTGAACGGTATCTACACACAGATTCCTGACCGCATCGTAGTGGATGTAACCACACTCGGTTTGGGCAAGAAATGCGCCGTAGGCGACATCCAAATGGAAGGTCTGCGCTTTATGAACCCGAAAGATGCCTGCGTAGCACAAGTCAAAGCGACCCGCGCCAGTGCAGCAGCAGCCGCTGAATAAAGAATGAAGCAACCCCGTGCGGTTGCACCCAGAGACTATGAAATACTTGATTGTCGGGCTCGGCAATATCGGCGACGAGTACCGTAACACCCGACACAACATAGGATTTAAGATGTTGGACGCTTTTGCCGAAGCGTCCAACGTTGTATTTGAGGACCGTCGTTACGGAATGGTGGGACGCTGCCGCGTAAAGAATGCCGAACTGGTGCTGCTCAAACCCTCCACTTTTATGAATCTGAGCGGCAACGCCGTTCGCTACTGGATGGGAGAGGAGAAAATACCCGTGGAGAACCTGCTCGTATTAGTGGACGACCTGAACCTGCCTTTCGGCACAATACGCATCCGTATGAAAGGCTCGAACGGCGGACACAACGGATTAGGACATATACAACAAGTATTAGGCACAGAAAACTACGCCCGCGTGCGCTTCGGTATCGGCAACGACTATCCCAAAGGTGCGCAGATGCATTTCGTCCTCGGCGAATGGACCGAAGAAGAAGCGAAAATGCTGCCCGACCGGCTGAAAATAACTACGGAAATAATACCCTCTTTCTGCCTGCAAGGAATAGAGCGGACAATGAACGCTTTCAATAGTTTAGGGATGAAAGTATGAAAAAGATTTGGTATCACCCGTGGACGGTGGCAGTCTGTAACTGGCTGCTGATGATGGTCGTCTTTATGCTGATGCGCCTGTTCTACTATCGGGTAAACATTGACCTCTATCCCAATGTGAGCGTAGCACACCTATGGGAGATGTGCTTGGGCGGTATCCGCTTTGATATGACCGCCCTACTCTACCTCAACAGCGTCTATTTCGTGCTGATGTTCCTTCCCCTGCCGTGGCAGTGGCGCACGAACAGGATCTATCAACAAGTGGCGCGCTGGTTTTACCTCATTCCCAATATAGTCGGCATACTGGCTAACGCGGTGGATACAGTCTATGTACGTTTTTCCGACCGACGCACCACTGTCGCTTTCTTCTCCGAGTTTGAGAATGACGATAACCTTGTGCATATCTTCCTGACCTCGATGGTGCAGTACTGGTATGTCTCTCTATTCACCATCGCTTTGATAGCAGCAGTATGCGTATTGATGCGCAGCCCTTATACGAAGCAGAGTAATAAAGACGTGGAACCAACACGTAATCAGCTTGCCATATTAAGCGGCTGGAAGTACTACATCGCGCAAACCATTTTGCTGTGCGTAAGCGTCTATTTCGTGGTAATAGGTATTCGTGGCGGCTTCGGAGCCTTTACTCGACCTATCACATTGAGCAATGCTTTGCAATACACCAACCGTCCTGCGGAAACGAACATCGTTCTTAACACTCCTTTCTGCCTTATGCGGTCATCGGAAGGGAGCGTCTATCGCAATCCGGGATACTTCACGGAAGAAGAATTGAAATCTGTTTATTCGCCTGTTCATAATGCCCAACCATCTGTCAGTCAGACCGATTTAAAAAGACTGTTACCTGAAAAGACCAATGTAGTGGTCTTTATCTTAGAGAGCTTTGCCAAGGAGCATTTCGGCTTCTATAACCACGATTTAGACAATGGTACGTACACGGGTTATACACCTTTCTTGGACTCGCTGCTGACGCATAGTACCACTTTTGTTCATTCGTTTGCCACGGGTCGCAAGTCGATTGACGCGATGCCGAGTACGTTAGCAAGTATTCCCCGCTTCGGTTCGCCGTATATACTCACCCCCTACTCGACCAATACGGTCAATTCGTTGGCATCGTGCCTGCGCGAGGAAGGTTACCAAACGGGCTTTTTCCACGGTGCACCCAACGGCAGTATGGGCTTTTCGGCTTTTGCTCGCAGCTGCGGTTTTGAAGCCTATTACGGCAAGGACGAGTACAATAACAACGATGACTACGACGGCTATTGGGCCATCTGGGATGAGGAGTTCCTGCAATACTATGCCCGCACGATGAGCAGTATGCACGAACCTTTTATGACAGCCGTCTTTACTGCCACATCCCACCATCCGTTCCAAGTACCCCAACGATATGAAGGCGTTTTCCCTGAAGGACCGTCCCCTCTTCATCGTTGCATCGGCTATACGGATAACGCACTTCGCAAGTTCTTTGACTATGCGAAGAGACAGTCTTGGTACGAGAACACTCTCTTCGTTATTACAGCCGACCACACCAACGAACTGATGCATAGTGAATACCTGAACGACAAAGGTCTGTACGAAGTGCCGATAATCTTCTTTTCGCCGATGTGGAACGAAGGACGTGTGGACAGTCTCACTGCCGTATCGCAAGCTGATGTAATGCCTTCCGTTTTAGGGGTGTTGGGGTACGACAAACCGTATGTGGCTTTCGGAGAGGATGTGCTGACACAAACGTATGCACACAAGTACGTAGTCAATTACAATGACCCTATTTATCAGTGCTTCTCCGATAGTCTGCTCTTGCAGTTTGATGGGCAAGCACCTACCCACTTGTACTGTTTCACACAAGACAGGCTGCTGCAAAACGATTTGCTCAATCAACGCAAGGACGATGAGGAAGTGCAGCGTATGCTCCGATACACGAAAGCCTATATACAGCAGTACTACACTCGTATGATTGATAATCGTTTAACAATAGTTTCACAATAGTTTAGCAATAGTTTCACAATCGTCGCACAACAGTTAAACAACCGCTAAACAACCTAAACAACCTAAACAATGGACGTTCGCGTTGATAAATATCTGTTTGCAATGCGCATCTATAAGACGCGCTCTATCGCAGCCGATGCCTGCAAAGCGGGTCGCGTCACGATGAACGGCGTGCCGCTCAAGCCGTCCCGCACCTTCAGCATTGGCAACAAGTTCTCCGTGCGCAAAGGTCCCATCACTTATACGTATGAGATTCTCCGCTTGAGCGAGAACCGTCTCGGTGCCAAACTCGTACCCGAATACCTGCGGGACATAACCCCACCTGACCAACTCGAACTGCTTGAGCTGTCCCGATTGTCCGCACAGGCCTATCGCGACCGTGGTACAGGTCGTCCTACCAAGAAAGACCGCCGTGACATCGAGCAGTTTATCGCCGACTTCGACGAATGGGACGAGGAAGAAGACTCCGAATAATCTGAATACTCTGAAAAATCCGACACTATGAAATCAAAGAAAGAGAATATAGCCGAATACATCTTGTACTTGTGGCAGTTAGAGGACTACCTGCGTGCTTTCCCCGAACAAGCCAACGACCATCCCGAGTTGGACGAGATCCTGCGTATGATGCACGAAGAAGGCGTGATGCAACAAGGGCATATCCAATTAGCACAGATTGCGTTGGGCGAGATGGAAGACCTGCACGAAGAACTGCTTGCCACCGAGGCTCCCTATCGTGCCGTCATTCAGCACCTTTCGCCGCAACTCAACCTGCTGAAAGCCAAGACCGACCGACCGCAAATGTCGGATGTGGAGGCTTGTCTGACCCTACTCTATCAAGTTATGATGTTGCGCCTTCAGAAGAAACCTATCAGCGAAGCCACCGAAGTAACTATGAAGGATGCCACCCAACTGCTGCGCTTCCTGAGCAAGACCTACTACGATGGACTATAACAAAAACAACCGCTCTTTCGGGTGGTTGTTGTCGTTGTATATCAATTTGGTTTATCTTCTTGCTCTTGTAGTACCGGTGCCCGAGGAGGAGCTGCGCGTATCGGATTGTTTGACTGTAGCAGGTTGTTTCGTTGCGGATGAACGTGTCGTACTGCTACGTTCTGAAACATTGCTGCGTACGGACTGCTGTCCGCTTGCGCGGTCGGTCTTCGTTGTCGTGGTTACCTTCCTCGTGGAGGTAGCAATCGGACTTTTTGTCGTGGTAGTCGTTGTGGTCTTGGTTTGGGTAGGTGATGCTTGCACACGGGTGTTGGTAGTAATTTGCTTGTCGCCGTCCACCATTCGGGTGGTGGATGTAGTACGGGTCGTATTGCCCGATGTGCGCGAAGTGGTCGTGGTGGTACTATTGGCAGTCCGACTCGTGGTCGTTACTTTCCCCTTTATATTGCTATTGGCACTTGCGCGTGTGCTTGTTGTTGCACTTGTGTTTGCCTGCGTGCTTGTACTTGTTCGCGTAGCAGCAGTTGCGCGCGTGCTTGTTCCTGTGTTTGTATTAGTTGATGTAGAACTGGCTCTTGTACCGGAGGTAGTCGAACTGGCTCTTGTGCCGGAAGTGGAAGAAGAAGATTGCCCGCGCGAAGATATAGTGCGGGTGGAAGTGATGTCGCGCGTGCCGGACAATTGCCTTGCATTGGTGGCACGAGTGCCGTTATAGATAGTCGTTGAGCGGGCAGAGAAAGCACGGTCGGGGTACTGCTGACCATAATCGTTGCGCCGATAGGACTGATAAACAGACGGGTAATTATTGTAATGGTACGTGGTGGAATAGCCAAAGTCGGAGCAATAGTAATGATTGGTAATATAGATGTCGATGTGCGAATAGTAGGTCTGTTGCGGTTTAGGAGCCCAATGCTGGTGGTGAGAGGGATAATGGTTCCAACTGTAAGGCGATGACCAAACCCTGTAGTTGGCACCCCAATGAGAGTAGATAGCGGGGCGGCTGACAAAGGTCGGCTCAATAATGTAGTTGGTGCCGTATAAATACGGATTGCCGACAATCTGCGTATAGTAGTTATTCTCAACCACTATCGTAGCCACGTCCTGATAGGCATTGTAGGCATACACGTCCTGAATGATAATGAGGTGCGTACCGTTATAGATCTGTTCGACCACCCGGAGGTAATCCACATAGCCGTCGCGGTTGAGATCCAGATTGCTGATTTGACGCGAATAGTCGTTCAGATACCATTCAAACTCTTCCAAGGTTCGTGCCTCTGCAAAAGCGATGGCCACTGCCTGAAGGTCAAGGTCATAACTAAGGTCTGATGTCGCATTGACATAGACCGTTTTAGTGGGTGTTACTACCGTGTTGCTTACCACGGTCTTAGTCGGCTGCTTGACAACCATGGTGGTAGGCTGCTTGGTCGTAACCGGCGCGGTGATAATACATGCCTGCAAGCCCAAGGCTGCAGCAAGAAGACAAAACAAGTTCTTTTTCATATTCGTTTTGGTATTTAATTTGCGCTATTGCGTAAGGGTGTTCCTATGAATTTACCCTATCGGCGGCAAAAGTACAAAAAACTATCCGTTATACCCTAAAAATGTGCATTTTTTGCACATTTTAGAATAACTCGCTACCTTTGCGCTTGTTTTTCTGACTATTCGGACAAAATCCACGATGAACAAGATGACTACCAAGCAACGATATGAACGAGTATTGGGATGGTTTGCAGCGAATGCAACTTCTGCCGAGTCGGAATTAGTCTTCGCCAATCCTTTTCAACTGTTAATAGCAGTAATGCTCTCGGCGCAATGCACCGACAAGCGGGTCAATCAAGTTACGCCCGCTCTGTTTGCCGCCTACCCTACGGCTCAAGATTTAGCGCAAGCCTCAAAAGAGGATGTACTTCGTTATATTCATTCGGTCAGTTACCCAAACTCAAAGGCAGAACACTTGGTCGGTATGGCACAGCGGTTGGTAAGTGAATACGGCGGCGAAGTGCCTCACTCACTTGAGGAGTTGGTGACGCTGCCGGGTGTGGGACGCAAGACCGCCAACGTCATATTGGCTGTGATATGGTCAGAGCCGACCATGGCGGTGGATACGCATATCTTCCGGGTGAGTGAGCGCATCGGACTGACTACCAACAGCAAGAACGTGCTGCTAACCGAAAAAACACTGACTCGCTATATTCCCGCCGAATTGATTCCCAAGGCACATCACTGGTTACTGCTGCACGGCAGGTATGTCTGCCAAGCCCGAAAGCCGAAATGCGAGATGTGCGGAATAAAAGAATATTGTCGAGACTATCAAAAAAAGCACCTGTAAAGGTGCTTTTCTGTTTTCCTCGAAATAAAATGCGGGTCTTATTTGACACGACGCTCGGGGATGCGCGCTTTCTTACCGGTCAGGTCACGCAGGTAATAAAGTTTAGCGCGGCGCACTTTACCATACTTATTGACGGTGATGCGCTCAATGAAGGGGCTGTCCATCGGGAAGATACGTTCTACGCCGACATTGCCGGACATCTTACGAACGGTGAAGCGTTTCTTGTTCTCCGAGCCGTGAATAGCAATCACATCGCCACGGAACTCCTGGATACGCTCCTTGTTACCTTCTTTAATACGATACGCTACGGTGATCTGGTCACCTGCTGCGAAAGCCGGAAACTCTTTCTTCTCGCCGGCAAATGCCTCTTCGGCAATCTTCATCAAATCCATTGTACTATAATTGGTTTTAATGGTTACCTCGGTTATAGTATTCGCTACTGTTCTCAAGACGTAAATCTAATTGTTAATCAATAGTTTTCAGCCTTGATATGTCTGATCGCCAGAGACTATATCCGAAAAAAAATCGCGCAAAAGTATTGTGTTTTTTTTACTTACACAAACTTTTATCGAAATATCGTGCTTTTTTCATTTGGCAACGTGCATTATTTGCCTTACTTTTGCGGCGCAAAAAGGTGCGAAAAGGTTCGCAAAGAGGAGTAAAGGTGCTGAAAGAAGACGCGTTAGGCAACGGATAAACCAACTAACCAACTGTATATATGAAACAAACCAAACTCTTTTTCTTGTCGATGGCAGTCGTCTTGTTGGCGGGTTGCAAAGAGAAAATCGAAATCGACAAGGTTGACTCATCGATGTCGGTGAACACAGGCATAGCCGCCCCTATTGTTACCATCAAGGCTCCCTTGGATGAGATACTGGGGATTAGTGACAAGACAGGCAAAAGCAGCCAAGTGGATTGGATCTATGCTAAAATGCCCGGAAATAAAGACGAGCAACTGCGCGACATCAAGGACAGCACACTTTATTTCCGCGACACGTTTGACATCACGCGCGATTTCCACCCCATCGAATTGAGTAGTTTTATTAAGCCGGTTGTCGAAACGCTTAATATCTACGAGCAGGCGCAGAAACTGAATTGTCCCATTGTATCTGGCAAGATGACGATACCGGCAGCCACTCCTGCCAAATTCAGTTTTCCGCTGACAGTTACTTTAGATAGTCTGAACGCTCCTGAATTCACCAATCGTGTGGACTTGATGAAGATTTCCACGGCACGTTTCCGCTCGTTACTTTCTACCAATTTCGGTTTGAAAGACGCTGATATTCAAGCTGTAAAACTCAAGATGCCACAGGAGTTCACCACGCTCAAAGGCAAACCTATGTCGGACGTGCGTCTGCCTTACCACGTAGAGGGAGATACCACGTTTATAGAGCTGAAGAAGTTCCTCATCAACCTGCAAAAAGAGGGCGCAACTCGGGACAAACGGCGTGATTATATGATTAACGAAGTTACGTTTACCATTGAGTTTTCGCTCTTTACAACACACCCTATCGTAGTGGACGCATCCTCTTCTATTCGCTATACATTTGACGTGCAACTGCTTACGTATGATGCACTGTACGGATACTTTGACCCTTCTACTTGGATGGAAGACAAGGATACGCTTGTCTTGGCAGAGGAATGGCCGGCTTGGAAAGATATTCAACGTCTCCAAATGCATTTCCGCTATCCTTCCATTCGCTTGATTGCCGAACACCAAATCGGTACGGAAGAAGGCTGCCCGCTCCACGTTAATCTCAAGCACATCGGTGTAGCCACTCAAGATGAGATGGGCAATGTCGGCGAGTTTGTAAATGCCAAATTCGGCGAGAACGGCGACAGAGAAACGGAAACTTGGCCGCTGTACGAGAACGGCGTAGAATCGAGTTGGATTGACCCGCTCAACGACAATTTAGACAAATGGGCACGAAACGAATATATAGTAGGATATACCGATTACGACTCAAAGAAACACGTTGGCGATGTGGACAAACTCTTTGAAATTCGTCCCGACGTAATCGGCTACGAATATGATATTACAGTAGGTCCGAAGAATAATCCTATGTTCGGCATCGGTTCGCAATTGCGCGTGGTAAACAACACGAAGATTGACCTGCACGCCGTGACCGTAGTTCCTTTCGTATTGGGCGAAGGGTCGGAAGTGGAATACACCGATACGGTGGAAGTGGACTTCTCGGGTGTTAATTTTGACTCCATCACCAATTCGGTGGAATGGTTAGACTCTATCAATAGCGGTACTATTTACCTCTATTTGTATGCCAAGAACTCGATTCCCTTCAAGATAGGTGCCGACTACACATTCCTTGACGGTAAAGGTCAGAAAGTGGAACTACCTCTAATTGACGACAAGGACGGCAAACCATCCTATCATCTTGAGATTCCCGCTCCCCAAGCCTACGACTCGAACGGCAAGGTAACGAAGACGGGCGACAATACCATCATTCTACGTGTAACGCATGACGACTTCGACAAACTGCAAAGTATCAAACAAATAGTCTTTAACGCATCCGTGGATACGAATCCGCAACACGCTACCATCTTTACGCGTTCCGGTTTGGACGTAACGGTGGGCATTTCGGCGACTATTGATGCTATCATCAAACTTTTCTAATCATAAGGAGGACACAACAATGAAAAAATTTTGGATTGCTATTCTTGCCCTCCTTCTGACGGGAGCGACAATGGTTCAGGCACAAGAGGTTAATACCTTGTATTTCTTGGAGAACTCACCAATGCGGCATAAGATTAACCCTGCATTTCAGCCTGTCAGCCGCGTATATGTAGGTATATCTCCGCTGCATTACATGTCTTATTCGGTAGGAAATAATGCACTTGCGCTCAACGACCTTATATACAGCAAAAACGGCAAACTGATTACGGCTCTCTATCCGGGTGAAACGGACAAATTAGCCAAACGGCTGAAATACGACTTTCGCTCGACGATGAACACCGAGTTGGCTCTTTTGAATTTCGGTTCACGCACGAAGGACTCAACGGGCTATTTCCACGTAGGTCTGAACGAACGTATAGAGAGTACCTTGGTCTTGCCGGGTGACATTTACAGTGCCTTGAGCAGCGGTACTGCCACGCCGGGCGGCAGAAGAGTCGATCTGCAAACGCTGTCGCTCAATGTGCAGGCAATTACCGAGTTGTCGGTAGGATACAGCCGTAAAGTCAACGACAAGTGGATAGTCGGCGGTAAAGTGAAGTTCCTCTATGGCAACGCCTTTGTGGACTTGCGCACCAACAATGCCTATTTCGATATGTATCCCGACCGTTTGCACGCTACCATTAACGGCGATGTGAATTTAGCCGCTCCTATTAACGACCTTCCTGCTCGCATCGACAAGGCTAATATAAGCGATATTCCCAACCTCTTTGAACCCGATATCAAATCCATCCTTAAGCCGAGAGGTTTGGGCGGAGCCATTGACTTGGGTTTCACCTATAAGCCCGTCAAGCAATTCCAGATAGCCGTTTCGGTAACCGACCTCGGTTTTGTTCACTGGGACTCCTATACCTACTCTATCAAGGGTGATACGACCTACACCGGTCCGGTAATGCACTATAGCGAACTGACCGACGAAACAGCCGAAGAGCAGAACAGAGGCATCAACTCGGTGTTTGACACGATTGCCGAGTATGCAACTGCCTTTATGGAAGAGAGTTTAGTAGGTGTCCGCTCCGGCGATAAGGGCGTGAACAGAATGACCAATACCCGCCTGCACGTAGGTTTGGATGCCAATTTCTGCGAGAATAAGATAGGTATCGGCGTATATTCCGCCACACAGTTCCGCAACCGCCGCGTGTATGAAGAAGTTACGTTAGGTTTGGCTATCCGTCCCGTGAACTGGTTCAACCTCGCACTGAGCTACTCATTTATGAACGGAAGATGGAATTCGATGGGTGCCGGCTTGAGCTTTATGCCTTACGACGGTCTCAACCTTACCGTAATGACCGACTATATACCTTTCACGTATGCGGATGTTAATTACGATGGTAAGTCGGTTACAGTACCCTACAAGATGAAGGGTTTGAACTTGGCTTTTGGTGTAACCATCGTGGCAGGAACCAATCCGAAAAAGGCGAAGAAAGAGGCACTTGCCGTTCCGGAAAAGACCAATGAGATACCTACCAACACCGATCTATAAACCCTCGGCAAAACGTAGATTATACTAAAAAGCAAAACATAGAATTATACCAAACAACAATACTATGGGAAGAGCATTTGAATATCGCAAAGCGACCAAACTGAAACGTTGGGGACACATGGCCCGCACGTTCACCAAACTCGGTAAAGAAATCACTATTGCAGCCCGTGAGGGCGGAGCCGATCCGGATGGCAACCCGCGTCTGCGTATGCTTATTCAGCAGTGCAAACGCGAAAATATGCCCAAAGAAAACATCGACCGCGCCATCAAAAAAGCCACCGACAAGAACGCTGAAGGCTACAAGGAGATTAACTACGAAGGCTACGGACCGCATGGCATAGCCATCTTCATCGAAACGGCTACGGACAACCACATGCGTACCGTCGCCAACATACGCTCCTATTTCACCAAACACGGCGGCACACTCGGTACACAGGGCTGTCTGCAGTTCCTTTTCGACCGCAAAGCCTGCTTCACCATCACACGAAAAGACGATGTGGATCTGGACGAACTCGAACTCGAACTCATTGACTTCGGCGTAGAAGAATTGGGTGTGGACGAGGAAGAAAACACCATCGTCATCTACTCCGACTTCGACCAGTACAGCGGCATGCAGAAGTACTTGGAAGACCACGGATTTGAGATTCAGTCCTGCGAGTTTGTCCGTATTCCGAACGACACGAAGACCTTGACGGACGAGCAGCGCGAAAGCGTACAGAAACTCATTGACAAGATTGAGGAAGACGAGGACGTTCAGAACGTCTTCACGAATCTTGCCGATTAGACTTTTCGGCAATTATCGAAACGCAACAATCCGTTATGACAGAGATACTGAAGTATTTTGAAATGAGTGTTCAGCAGCAGTCCCAAATGGCTGCTGCTGAACGCTTATATCCTGAATGGAACGAGAAGATTAACCTCATTTCCCGAAAAGATATAGCCTTTTTGGAGGAGCATCATCTGCTCCACTCGCTCGCTATCGCCAAGGTATTGCGCTTTGCTCCGGGTACTACCTTGTTAGACGTAGGTACGGGAGGCGGTTTTCCGGGCATACCGCTCGCCATCCTTTTTCCCGACTGTCAATTCACACTGATAGACTCCATTGGTAAGAAGATTCGCGTAGCGGAAGACATTGCTCGCCAATTGGGCTTGAAGAATGTAACGTGCATTCAGACGCGGGCAGAAAATGTGAAAGAGCAATTTGATTTCGTAGTCAGCCGGGCCGTGATGACCCTACCTGACTTGGTCAAATTAGTGAGGAAGAATGTCCATCACCGGCATAAAAATGCGATGCCCAATGGTCTGTTGGTTCTCAAAGGAGGCAACATAGACAGCGAGATTCATACCTTCCGAAAAACAGTCGAAGTAACGCCTATCAGCCGTTTCTTCCCCCAAGAATGGTTCAAAGAGAAGTTTGTCATATACCTACCACTATAAATTTTCAACTATAATCTTCTTTCAACTTTCAACTCTCAACTTTCAACTAAAAAATGACCATCAAGACTTTTTATTTCAATCCGTACCGTGAATGTACATACGTTGCGGATAACGGACAGGGCAAGTGCTTCATAGTCGATCCGGGTATGTATGGACCGAACGAAGAGCAACGAATGGCAGACTACCTGCAAAAGAATAACCTTCAGCCTATTGCCATCCTCATTACCCATACCCACATTGACCATATATGCGGGTTGGACTTCTTCCGTCAGCACTATCCTTCCCTACCCGTTTTCGGGATGAACTACGATATGAAGTTACCTCATTATCTTTTTAGTGAGAACACTGCAAAGAGCGAAGAATATTGCAAAGACAATATAGACGAGAAAGACAAGAGTAGTAAACGCAAATACGAAGACAATATTTTTACTCTAAATCAATTCACTTCGCCATCGGTAATTCTTACACCGGGTCATAAAGAGGACTGCGTATGCTACTACTTTGAGGAAGATAAAATTCTGTTTTCAGGCGATACGCTATTTCAAGAATCAGTGGGGCGAACCGACTTAGAAGGTGGCGACACAGGGACATTACTGCAATCGCTTCATCTACTGATGGAATTACCCGATGATACAACCGTTTATCCCGGACACGCCTATCCTACTTCTATCGGTCACGAAAAAGAGTATAATCCTTTTTTATAGTTGAGAGTTGAGGGGGTCAGTAAAGAACCACCTCATCTTTTTTGAATAATCGCTTGATGCCTCGATAAAAAGCAATGGCTAACAAGTGGCGGGCATACTCTTCAGAATAGGGGCGTAACCATTGATAAGCAGACAGGCGAAGACGTAAGGTCTTGATTTTACGGATGTAAAGCGGCAGTTTGAGGTCTTTATTGCGTTGCACATAGCGGTTCTTCATCCGTTCGGCAGCCTCATCCCTCATCACGCCTTCTTCCATGACATGTCTAAAAAACAGTTCTCCGTGCTTTTGAAGCCATCGGTTATCTTTTCCCCAATAGCCAAGCCACATTTGTTCCGGGAGATGCATATATTCGACCAAGACATAGCCGATTAACTGCCAAGCCTGCATCAAATGAAGTGCTTTGAGATTACCAATCAGATAGTTGCGGTAGTCTATGAGTTGCTTATCGGAAAAATGCTCATAAGTAGTTTTGGCAAGAAGGAAAACATCGCAAAGCTGCTTCATACCCAAACCTTCGTCCACAAAGTGATTCCATGCATGCAGGAAGGTAAAGAGCATATTGAATTTGGCTTCGGGTATGTCTATGGTCAGATTAGCAGGCTCGCGTAAAGAGATATGCTGCACGTTTTCCGCTGAGGTTGCCCGTTGTTCCAAAGCGTAATAGATGCGTTTGTCTTTCGGATGTTCCATCTTGACGGTAACGCGGTGCATTTCCACCAAACCGTCCGGCAGCACGAAATTGTAGTGCTTCAATTCTTCCCATTCCTCATCGTGGTGGAGCGAGTTAGGGAAAGCATCGCGCAAAACAGCAGCCGCCTCGTGGTATTGGTCGGGACCGACATAGACATCCAAATCACCCCAAGAGCGCAATTCGGGACGCGGATACAGTTCTGCCAATCCGAACCCTTTGAGCAGGACGGGGCGTAAACTACGTTGTTGTAAGGTTGAGAACGTGGTAACTAATAAGTCCTGCAGGCGTGGCTGCTTGAGCATAAGCATTGCGCAGGTGCTTCGCATCTCCTGTCTAACCAATTCGGGTATAGCCTCTTTTCGGAGCAACAACTCATTGAAAACCAATACCGGAGTTCCCTGTCGATAAGCTAACGCCACAAAGTCTTTCCATTCTTGTTCGGAAAAAGAGATTGTGATATCTTGAGCAGATTGTCCCAAGATGGCACGTTGCAAAACGGTTAAGAAGACAGATTCAACATTTGACATAAGCACAAAAATTTTAATAGCATTGCCCTTATTCGGAAGGTAAATTTACAAATTTGCTAAAAGAAACATATTTTTACGCCTATCAAGATGAGGATTCCGCCGCCCACTATTTCGGCATTAATAGGTAGTCTGCCGATAAAATGTCCGATAGTATATCCGATAAGTGTAAAGAGAGAACTTGTAATGGCTATGATTAACATAGCGTTGAGCAGTATCTGCGGAATAGGAACAAATAGAATGCCTGAAACGGCTGCATCAATGGCAGTGGCGATGGAGAGCAAAACGACTTGCCAAGCCGTGAGAGGTTTCGTGGCTTGTTGTTCACTGAGCCCATCATAAATCATTTTGATTCCTATGCCGCCTAAAAGAAAGAGAGCCACCCACCCTGCATAGCGACTAATCAGCGATTCAGCTACTTCACCCGCGAAATAACCGATAAGCGGCATCGCACCTTGAAAAACCCCGAAGGCGACTATCATCCATACGATAACGGCAGGCATGGTGAAATGCATACCTTGCGTACGTATTCCTTGCACGAAAGCCACAGAGAAACAATCCATTGCCAATCCTATGGCGAGTAGTATGATGTCTGTCAGGGTCATTTGTCGCTGTGATATACGCCGACAAAGGTACGTCAAAAGGAGCGAAAAATCATTTTTTTTCAAAAAAAGTGCAAAAAAATTTTGTCAGTACGAAAAAACGCAGTACTTTTGCACCCGCTTTTGAGAGAGGTATCGAGTGTGAGTCTCTTGATAGAGTAGCCGAAAGGTATCGCAAATTGGTGCGGTAGTTCAGTTGGTTAGAATACCGGCCTGTCACGCCGTAGGTCGCGAGTTCGAGTCTCGTCCGCACCGCAAATGAGAAGACATAGAATGTTTTCTCATTTGTTTTTCATTTCTTTTCGTTGCCGGTCATTCGTCAGACACATCGAATGACAATGCTTCTACAATACAAATCATCGGCTGCCTGACGAGTTGGTCAAGCAGCCGATGATGGTAAATAAATAATGGAACTACGCAATTACTTCACGAATAGGTTTCTTACCCAATCCGAAAAGCCCAATCCTTCAAGGAACATATAGAAAATGACAATGGGGCAAATCCACTTGGCGAGGAACATAAAGAAACGTACCAACGTTCCGTTGAACTTGCCTTCGGATGTGAGTTCGTTGAAGACCACCTTGTCTTCCATACGCCAACCTACCAGCACACAAGCGGCTATACCACCGATGGGCAGGATGATATTCGAGGTCAGTTTGTCGATAAAGTCAAAGAGCGTATCACCCATAACGATGAGCGAGGTTCCCTCCATCTGGCTGAGTGCGCAAAGAACAGACAACGCGCCGACCAGCACAAAGAGAATCGTCAGAGCCACAGGGCGTGAGAGTTGTTTCTTTCCGCCAAAGGTCCATTCTTCGGTAACGTAGGCTGTACCTGCTTCCAACAGCGAGAAGGAAGAAGTAACGGCAGCGAAGAAAAGCAGAATAAAGAAGAGCGAAGAAACGACTACACCGACCCAAGGTCCTCCCGGGAGCGAAGCGAAGAGTGCAGGAAGAGTCTTGAATACCAATCCGGGACCGGAAGTTACTTCTACGCCGTAAGTGAAAGTCGCGGGGAAGATTGCCAAACCGGCAAGAATAGCCATCAGGATAGTAGCCAATACTACGATAAAGGAAACGCCGACAAGGCTTTGGTCTTTCTGAATATACGAGCCGTAGGTGGTCATCGCGCCCATACCCAATGAGAGGGAGAAGAACGACTGACCGAGCGCAAAGATAATGGTCTGACCGGTAACCGCATCCCAATTCGGTTTGAGCAGGAAAGCAGCACCTTCTGAAAATCCGTCCAAACGAACGGACATAATCGCCAAGATGAGCAAAATCAAGAAAAGTGCGGGAATCATAAACTTGGAGCAACGCTCAATTCCTTTGGAAACACCAAAAGCGAGTACAATACAGTTGAGGGCAAGGAAAATGACGGTCCAGACTACGGGACGGGGAATGCTGAGGATATGTACTCCACCCTGCCCTACGAAGATGTCGAACCGTTGTCCCATAGCGGCAATTCGCTGATTGATCAGTTCAGCGGCATCCCCACCGCTAATGCTGGCAAATTCGCCGGAAACAGCCGCAAAGATATACTCAAGCGACCAACCTGCTACCACGCAATAAAAAGCGAGAATAGCAAGACCTGCATAGATTTCGATACCGCCGATGATACCCCAAGCCTTCTTGCCGTTGGCTTTGATGAAACTGCGGTAAGTGTTGCTCTGCCCCTTACGCCCAATTACAAACTCCGAGAGCATAACCGGAACGGAAATGAGCAAACAGATGACTGTGTAGATAATCAGGAAGGCTGCACCTCCGTTGTTACCTGCCACATAGGGAAATCTCCAAATGTTTCCCAGTCCGACTGCCGAGCCTGCGATGGCTGCCATCGTGCCGAACTTGCTGGCGAATTGATTTCTTGCCATAGTGCTTTTATTGTTTAGAGTTATTAAGTTGAGTGTTTAGTGTAGTTGAGAAGTTATCAGTTTATAGCAGTCCGTTGATAAACATAAAGAGGATGATGGGCGGACAAACGAAACGCATCATAAAGAGTACGCAACGGAAAATCCACAACGGATACCGTCCCGAACTGGTCAGCTCGTGTTCCACCGTACTCTTGGGTACAAACCAACCGACCAGTACGACACACCCTAATCCTGCAATGGGCAGAATATAATTAGAGGAGAACGTGTCGGTCCAGTCGAAGAGGTTGAGCGAGCCTATATGCAGATGACTGTCCGGCATTTGCGACAGGGCGCAAAGCGTGGAGCAAATGATGATAATAGCAAAACCGATGCCGAGTGCGCTGATACGATTGATATGCAACTCGTCAGAGAAGAAAGCGACGAGCGACTCCATAATACTGAGCGATGTAGTAAGTGCTGCAAAGAAAAGCAGGACGAAGAACATAATGGAGATGATATACCCTCCGGGCAATTGTGCGAACAAGGGCGGTAAAGTCTTGAATACGAGATCGGGACCGGATGCCACAGGAACGTGGTAGGTGAATACGCTCGGGAAAATCGCCAAACCGGCAAGAACAGCCATCACGACGGTTGCGAGCGAAACGATAACGGAGACAGACACCAGGCTTTCCTGCCGCTTGATGTACGAGCCATAGGTAATCATAGCCGCCATACCGATACTGAGCGAGAAGAACGATTGCCCGAGAGCCTTGATGATTGTCTGTCCTGTAACCTCACTCCAATCAGGCTTGAGGATAAAAGCGGCACCCTCCTTGAAACCGGGCTGCCAGAGGTTGACACCCGCCAACATCACCAAGATACAGAAAAGCGCGGGAATCATAAACTTCGAACACCGCTCGATACCTTTGGTTACCCCCATTCCTAATACGACCGCATTAAGCAGAAGGAAAACAGCCATCCAAAAGATAGGTCTGTAGCCGCTTGCCACGAAGTCGTTGAAGCGTGTGTCCATTTGCGCTTGCGTCATTCCCTCAAAGCCACCGGCAGCCGACTGATACACATACTCCAACGACCAGCCGGCAATCACACAGTAGAAAGAAAGAATAAAGATGGCACCGAGCAATTCGAGTATACCGAATGCTCCCCACGCCTTATGCGGCGCAACGTGCAAGAAAGAACGAAAAGCGTTAGACTGACCGCGCCGCCCGATGACAAACTCGGAAAGGAGAACGGGAATGGAAATCAATAAGGTGATACCGATGTAAATAAGCAGAAAAGCTGCTCCCCCGTTTTCCCCTGCGACGTAAGGAAACTTCCAAATGTTGCCCAGCCCCACTGCCGAGCCCGCGATGGCAGCTATTGCCCCGAACCTGCTGCCGAAAGTGCTCCTTTGGTTACTCATATTTACTTTCTAATTGTAAGCCCATAGCATAACAATTCGCAAAAAAGCGCGCAAAGGTAATAAAGATTTCACAACTTATTACAATTTTTTCTAACATTTTTTTGTAATGCAAGCGGAAAGGGCTACTTTTGCGGGCGGAAAGGAAAACTGACAACTACTAAAAATATAGTACTATGAAAAAAACTTTATTGCTGTTAGCAGGAGTGTTGGCGACGGGAATGATGTTCGCCACGGAACAGGGAGAGAAGAAATCGTTGTTGCCCGACTATTCGCAGAAAGTGGGCTTCACGTATGGCGTAGGGGCTGACCTTGTGAGCAACTACATTTGGCGCGGACTGTACGTAGGCGGTTTGGGCGTTCAAGTGGATGCTAACGTAGGTTACGGCGGTTTGTTCCTTGATATGTGGTGGAACTTGGGTGCTTGCGACTGGACGTTTCAAGGTGTCAAAAACGGCGGTGTCGGCTACAACACCCCAGCTCGCGCAAGAGTGGACGGCTTCAATCCGGAGGTGGATATGACGCTCGGTTTCAGCCGTTGGGGACTGACTGTTATGTTTATGCACATGTACTACTTCGACAACTATATGACCGGCAGCCACGCAGGCGAACCGAGTCGCTACTTCGACTTCGACAACCATCGTCCGGGCGATGGCGGTATCACGCAAGAATGGCGCGTTAAGTACCGCGTAAGCGATGCATTGCCTATCAGCGTTCTATGGTGTACCCGCACGTGGGGACGTGACGGCTATATCAATGACAAGGGCAACCTGCAACGCGCTTACTCTTCCTATCTTGAACTGGGTTACGATATCAATCTGCCGAAATCTCTTTGCCTCGAAGCACGCGTGGGTATGACCCCGTGGAAGAGTATGTACACCGGTTTTCAGGGCGACTTTGCAGTCTGCAATGTCAGTGCCAAACTCAACTGGCATAAAGACATTGCCGAACATTGTATGATGACGGCGTTTGCCAACCTGATGATTAACCCATACGATATGGCTACAAACTACAGCATCAATGGCTCGCGTAATCCCTTCCTGTGGAATATCGGTTGCGGATTCTATCTGAAGTAGAATTTGAAGATTTAATTACTTATACCCAATCTTTCAAAAAAATCATTTTTTTCTTGTGGGAATAAAATCGTTGCCGTACTTTTGCGGTCGATTTCGTGAGGATACCTGACATAAGGTTATAAATTACGAAGAAGTCGTTAAGTGTACGGCAACGAAACGGGGTACTAGCTCATCTGGTAGAGCGCAACAATGGCATTGTTGAGGTGAGGAGTTCGAGTCTCCTGTGCTCCACAAAATCAGATAGTCTGATGATTATCTGCTTTTTTGTTGCATTGAAACGGGTTGGAAAAACTTGTTTGTAGATTGTGAGATTTGCAGTACCTTTGCGGGCTGAAAGAAAGGTGAGATGTGAGAGGTGAAAGAGTAAAAGAGGACAACACGAAAAGAACAAATATAGAATAAGATGAATACGTTTTTGATTATAGTGGCTTTTGTATGCCTTGTGGTAGGGTTGATTGGCAGCGTATTACCTGCACTGCCGGGAGTTCCATTGTCGTTTGTTGGCTTGCTGATACTGCATTGGACAGAGAACGTGGAGTTCAGCAGCACGTTCCTTTGGATATGGGCAGGGATAACCGTACTGACCCAAGTGGCAGACTACTTCATCCCTGCGTGGGGTACCAAACGTTTCGGCGGCAGCCGCTACGGTGTATGGGGAACAACGTTAGGACTGATTGTGGGACTGTTCTTCGGTCCGTGGGGCATCGTTTTGGGTCCGTTTGTCGGCGCATTAGTCGCCGAACTGATAGCAGGCAAACAGTCCGGTGAAGCCGTGCGCGCAGCAGTAGGCAGTTTTGTGGGCTTTCTGTTGGATACGCTGCTCAAAGTGGTTTGCTGCTCAATGATGCTCTATTACGCCATTGAAGCAGTGGCGTAAGGTGAATGGTGAAAAAGATAAAGTGACAGGGGAAAGGGGACGGAGTAAAAAGTGGCAGGTGAAAAGTGATAGATTTATGAAATACGTAATGACCTTTATAGCAGTCTGCATCTTGTGCTACTCCTGCGGTTCGCAAAAAAGTACGCAACCAAGCGCATTGGGTTTACCGATAGCGGGTTCTCCGTTCTATTACACCGCCCAAACGGCTCGTGAAGGCGGATTGGAATTGCTGCGTAATGTAAAGATAATGAACCGGAACGGGAAAGTCTTATTTACCGATACCATTCAGGACTATGAACCCCAATACGGCGTACGCTATATACCCGATGAGATAGGAAGTAAAAACGGATACATCGTTTTATACATTTTTGATCCGTGTGATGATATGTTTCTCTTGCTGCGAACCAATGGGAAGAAGATTCTTTCCCAATCCTGCGCAGATATGGATTCGCTACCGCAAACGCGCTGATGAAAAAGGATTAGACAAACCAAACAAACAATGGATAAAGAACTGATTATTTCGGAACGGCAGGAAAAAGTACTGCGCTATTTGGAAGAACACAACATCCCCTACTCGACTTACAATCACCCCGAAGGCAAGACCATTGAGGAAGCCAAACGCTGGTGGAAAGAGGACGGAAGCATACACTGCAAGAACATCTTTATGCGCAACCATAAAGGCAACCAACACTACCTCATCTGTTTCCCTTGCGATGACGACCTTTCGATACACGACATCGAGCATTGGCTCAAAGCCGTATTGGTGGCACAAGGTCAGCCCGCTCCGGGCAAACTCTCATTCGCTTCGCCGGAGCGTATGATGCGTTACTTGGGATTAGAACCCGGGAGCGTCAGCCCCTTCGGACTGATTAACGACACCGACCACCACGTCATTCTCTATCTTGACAGCCGGCTGAAAGATGCCACGTCGCTCAGTTTTCATCCGAACGACTGCCGAGGTACGGTGGTTATCAGTCAAGAAGCTTTTCAGCAATACCTTTCAATCGTAGGCAACAAAGTGGAGTATATCCAAACGCAGGGAGAATAACCGAACGATGTCGCTACGCGAATACATTCCTTATTACCGTCGCAACCTGAAAGTGGCGTTGCCTATAATGCTGACGCATTTAGGGGCATCGTTAGTGGGTTTTATCGATACGATGATGGTGGGGCACTACTCGACCACGGACTTGGCAGCCGTATCGTTCTCCAATGCTATTTTCTTCACGGTGATGGTGTTTGCTATGGGTGCGCTGATGGGTCTGACCCCGCTAATCAGCCAACAGGTTGGGCATAAAGCGTCCGATGAGGCTGACGGCAAAGAAGACGACAGGATAGCTCACCTGCTGCATGCCACGTGGGTACTGACAGCGATATTAGCGGTAGCCACCGTAGTGCCGTTAGCGTTGGTCATTCCTTTCTTGGGTTCGCTCGGTCAAGATCCCGAGGTGATTGCCGCTGCCCGGACGTACTACCTGCTGATAACGATTTCGCTGATTCCTTTTCTTATTTTCTGCACCGAGAAGCAGTTTCTTGAAGGGTTAGGCAATACGACCGTAGCAATGGTTATTTCGATAGCGATGAACCTGCTCAACGTCGGACTGAACTATGTTTTTATATACGGTCATCTAGGTTTTCCGGCTATGGGAGCCACGGGGGCAGGGATAGCCACGTTAGTATCGCGCTCACTGCTACCTGTACTGTTCTTTATCGTCATCTATTTTCGCAAGAAATGGCGTTGGTACTTACGCGATAGAAGCCGTTTGCCGCTTCGGCAGACTATCAAAGACGTATGGCAAGTGGGCGCACCCATCGGTTTGCAAACGTGGATAGAGACCTTCACCTTCACGCTGACGACCATTATGGTGGGCTGGATAGGCAAAGAAGCCATCGGAGCACATCAGATAGCCTTGCAGATATCCGACCTGACGTTTATGTTAGCGGTGGGCGTAGGCAGTGCCACTACGATTCGCGTGTCGTATCAAGTGGGTAAAGGCGACCTCAACGCAGCCCGTATGGCAAGCAATGCCAGTATTCATTTGGTGTTGGTAATGAACTCGATAGGTGCGTTGCTGATGATTAGTCTGCGCAACTATATTCCTATGCTGTTCACAGACGATCCGGCTGTCATAGAGATAGCCTCGACCTTGATACTATGCGCAGGCTTCTTCCAATACGCGGACGGTATGCAGTGCGTGGGAGCGGCTATGCTGCGTGGTCTGACGGATGTCAAACGACCGATGGTCTATGCCTTTATCGCCTATATCGTCGTATCGCTGCCGGTGGGATTGGTATGCACATTCCCGCTCAAGATGGGTGCCGCCGGCATGTGGGTCGGCTTTATCGTGGCACTGACCTTGGCGGCAGTGCTGTTCCATGCTCGATTCAGAAGAAAATTAAACGAATTAAACGCATCCTATACAGATACCAAAACGACATAACTATGCAAAAAAACGAAAAAATCAAAGTTGCCATATTCGGTTACGGCAACATCGGTAAGGCAGTGGAAGAAGCTGTCAGTGTAACCAACGATATGACCCTTGCAGGCATTTTCCACCACGACGAGATGGGGCGTCTGCAAGCCTGCCAACCCGACATCGTACTTTTAGGTGTCCCCTCTCGGGAAGTCCCCAAAGCCGTAGAACAACTGCTCAAAGCAGGACTGAACACCGTGGATAGTTTCGATATCCATACGCAGATTCCCACCGTACACAAGCATCTTGATGAAGTAGCCCGCCAAAATAAAGCCGTCAGCATCCTCTCGGCTGGTTGGGATCCGGGTTCGGACTCAATGGTGCGTGCCCTTATGCAGGCACTCGTACCGCAAGGCGTAACGTTCACCGACTTCGGTCCCGGACGCTCAATGGGTCATACAGTAGCCGCCAAGAACATTGAAGGCGTGAAAGATGCATTGTCAATGACGATACCTTTGGGAACAGGTATTCATCGCCGAATGGTATATATCGAATTGGAAGAAGGTTATTCGTATGAAAAAGTGCGTGATGCAATCTTGCACGACGACTACTTTGCGCACGACGAAACACACGTCATTGAGGTGGACAACGTAAAAGACCTGAACAATGTGGCACACGGCGTACATCTGTCGCGCAACGGCGTGAGCGGCACGACACACAACCAGCGCATCGAACTGACAATGAGCATCAACAACCCCGCTCTGACGGGACAGATTATGGTGGCAACAGCCCGCGCCGCTATGCGTATGGCACAAAGAGGACAAAACGGCTGCTACACGATGATTGAACTTGCGCCGATTGACCTCTTGGAAGGTGAAAAGGAAGAATGGATCAAACGACTTGTATAAACACCGAGAAGAAAATTTTAGTATATCAAATCTTTGCCGTAATTTTGCGGGCAATCCGATGAGGAGAGTGAAAGCAAATTGGCAAAAGATGATTGAAAAAAGATAAAACGATAATGAAAGTATTTCCCGTTCTTATTGCGCTGTGGGCAGTAAATATCATCTCCGTTCAAGCGCAAACACTTACATTCCAAATATCTTACGATGAAGTAGAGGCTGTTCGTGGTGAATTGTATCAGTACAGCGAGCGGTATCTCGGTACGAAAGATGCGCTGACCGAAAGCGGCATCACCTACGTACTCCGTTCCATAGACATAACAGAAACGGATTCGCCCCAATGCTGCAAGCAAAGCCGCGCCGAAAAACGATTCGGCACACACCGCTTCCCGAAAAGAAATGCCGATTCAAAAAAAGGTCAGGTTATTCATCTGCCCGCACTGAACGAAGATGCCCTATTGGCTTCCGGCACAGCGAAGAAAGCTGAGATTGTAGCCAAGCAGATATACCGTATTCGCGAAGCGCGTATGGCTATCCTGAGCGGCGAGAGTGAACACGCCCCCGCAGACGGCAAAGCATTGGAACTGACGCTCAAAGAGTTGAACAGACAAGAAGAAGAACTGACCGCTCTGTTTGTCGGCACTACCTACTCTACACCTCGTACGAAGACCATCGAGTACACACTCCCCGACACCATAGCCGAAGAAGTAAGCGATACGATGTTGCGTTTTTCGCAGTTTGGCGGACCGGTGGCATCGGATGACTTAAGCGGCGAACCGGTGGAGTTGATTCGCTACAACCAATTAGCCGAACGCCCGTCAAGCAACAAGAAAGCCAAAAAAGGCGAAACCGAAACGTACATAGCAGGCAGCCGAATAGCCGTGTTCTTCGAAACAAAGACGCTGACAGAATACAAGATAGAGGACAAAAAGGCTGCTTCGACCGCCAAAAAAGAAAAGAAATCAAAGAAATAAGAGCGATGAGACTTGCTATACGATACGTGCTGTTAGCCGTTGCCATCCTATGGATAGGCAGCACCCGGGCACAAGAGTTGCACTGCACCGTAACCGTGAATGCCGACAAGGTGGAAGGCTCTAACAAAGAGATGTTCAAGACCTTGCAGCAAACCATAACCGACTTCGTCAATACCACGCGATGGACCGATATGGTGTTTACAGAACAGGAACGAATCGAATGTACGATGATGTTCATTATCAATTCCGTAACGACCGACGGGATGGTGGATGCCTCGCTGCAGGTGCAGAGCCGTCGACCGGTCTATGGCACATCGTACAGCACCACGTTGGTCAACATAAAGGACGATGACTGCGGTTTCGCCTACCAGGAATACGACCGTATAGAGTACCAACCTACCCAGTTCACAAGCAACTTGGCTGCCATCGTAACCTACTACTGCTACCTCATAATCGGTTACGATTTAGACAGTTACTCCAAGTTAGGCGGCTCAGCCTGCTTCCAACAATGCGAACAGATAGCCGGTGGCGCACAAACGGCATCCATCACCAACGGCGAGCAGAACGGCTGGAAAGCATTTGGCTCTACCCATAATCGCCACGTGCTGATTAACAATCTGATGGACGAGGCTTTCAAGAACTACCGCACTTATTTCTACCAGTACCACCGCCTCGGGTTGGACGTTATGTCCACCAATGTAACCAACGGAAGAGCCACCATCAGCGAAGGGCTATCCGTTCTGAAAGAAGCCAAACAGACACGCCCCAATTCATACGTAATCAACACGTTTGTCGATGCAAAGAACGATGAACTGATTAACCTCTTCTCCAAAGCCACAACGGCAGAGAAAGATAATTTTCTCACGCTGATGGAATCGGTTGACCCGACCCGCATGTCGCAGTACGAAAAGGTGAAAGAATCGAATTAAACAGAAACACCTCTTTTTCTGTGCTTACTCATCTACACATACAGAACTACGCACTAATCAGTCATTTAGACATTGATTTTGGCGAAGGATTCTCTGTGCTGACGGGCGAAACAGGTGCCGGTAAGAGCATCATCCTCGGTGCATTGGCATTGGTGATGGGCAATAGAGCCGACACCAAATCCATCACCGAGGGCGAATCGCTCTGCATCATAGAAGCCACATTTACACAACCTGATGGCGATTCGGATAACTCACACGCAAGCGAACTGCTTATCCGCCGCGAACTGCACCGTAATGGGCGTTCGCGTTCGTTTGTCAACGATGAAGTTGTGTCGCAAGCTGAATTGAAACAGTTAGCGGCACGTCTGATAGATATTCACTCTCAACACGAGAACCTGCTGCTTGGCGATGACTCGTTCCAGTTAGGTATAGTGGACGCTATAGCCTTTGGCAAAAACAATGAGCCGCTTCTCAACTACTCCACACTCTATGAACGGTATATAGCCCTGCGCAACGACTTGAGCCGCTTGCAAGAAGAGGCTCGCAAAGCCCGTGCAGATGCTGATTATCTGTGTTTTCAGCGCGACCAATTAGCCGAAGCGCAGTTGCGGGAGGGCGAAGAAGACGAATTGACCGAAGAGGCTTATCGGCTTAACCACGCCGAAGAGATACAAACCAACCTGCAAGGGGCTATACAAACGCTTTCCGCCGAGAGGGGGATAATAAGTTTGTTGCATAACATCCGTTTGGAAACAGCATCCAAAGAGTTGACGGAGCGATTGGAAAGTGTCCGTATTGAATTGGCAGACATAGCGGACGAGACACAACGCCTTGCCGAACGAACGGAAATCAACCCCCAACGATTAGCAGAAGTGGAAGAGCGTATCAGCTTGATAGACACGCTCAAACGCAAGCACAATGTGCAGACAGCAGACGAACTGATTGCCCTACTCCACTCGCTCGAAAAGCAATGTGAGCACATCGACTCCTACGATGAAGAAATTGCTGCTTTGCAGAAAGAGTTGAACAAACTGGAACAGTTACTGGCAAAGGCAGCCGACTGTCTGACAACTCAGCGCAAAAAATGCGTACCGCCTATCATCCTTGCTTTAACGGATAACCTCACCAAGTTAGGTATCCGTCACGCCAAAGTGGACGTAGCTATCAGCCCGTTGAGCGACTATACGCCGCAAGGCAAAGATGATGTGCAGTTCCTTTTTGCCGCCAATCTGAACCAAACTCCTCGCCGCGTCAGTGAAGTGGCAAGCGGCGGTGAAATGAGTCGATTGATGCTCTGTATCAAGGCTCTGATTGCTTCCACCAACGGACTGCCGACTATCATCTTCGATGAGATAGACACAGGTGTAAGCGGGGAGATTGCCGCGCGAATGGGCGAGATAATGCAACAGATGGCACATTCGCGACAGATTATTGCTATCACACACCTTCCGCAGATTGCCGCTATGGGCGATGCGCAATACAAAGTCTATAAACAAGACACCGACCGCCGAACGGAAACATCCATCCGCCTTCTCTCACAGGACGAACGCATAGAGGAGATTGCCTCCATGCTCAGCGGCAGCACCCCCACCCCCGCTGCCCGCGACAACGCCCTCCAGCTCCTCCGCCGCTGAACCGTCATATAGCTACTGACGTTCTCTAAACATACTATAGGCATACTATAGGGATACTATAGGGATAGCTTTCTTATTTTGTACATATTTTGCACAGACTTTCATCTTATGAAAGCGGAAAGTCGTACTTTTGCTGCGTCATAACGAAAAAATGCAATTAGTAATCACATATATGGATTGTAAGGAGATAGTCCTATGAAAACATCAGCAAACTTCAAAATAGGTGACGAGGCTTTTTCTCTCGCATTCCCAGCTGAAATGGGAGTACAGTACCACACTGCCGAGAAAAAGTTAAACAAGTTGTTTCACACTTACCAAAAACTCTTGCCGGGGTTCTCAAAGAAGCGTATCTATGCTATTATCGCGTTTAGGTACGCTGTAACTTTGGAAAAAGAAGGTCTTTCAGACAAACTCTGTTGACTGTGTTTCATGTCTAAAAATGCTGCGAATCATTTATTGCTAATACTAAACGTGCATTATGAACAAATCATCAACATCATATCTTTTTGAGTGTTACATCTGGCTTGTAAACACTATTGCACGCGGCCCGATTACACGCGCTGCTATAGATGACAAGTGGGCGCGTGCATCCGTGAATGATTACAAAACAGATTCTATTCCGGAATGTACCTTCCATCGCTGGCGCAATAATGTAGAACTGCTCTTCGACGTCACCATCAAATGCAATACGCGTGGTGAGTATTACATCGAGGATGGAAACAACTTGCATAGCGATGATTGGCGCAATCGCATGTTCCAACTCTTTGCCATGAACTCGCTTATCAAAGACAGCAAGGAGTTGCGTCATCGCATTTTGCATGAGCATGTTCCTTCCGGCGAGAAGTACCTTACGGCAGTTGTAGAAGCCATGCGAGATGGCTGCGTCTTGGGAATGACCTACCAAGGCTTCGCCAAAACAGAGCCTTCAACGTTTATGGTAGAGCCATACTGCTTGAAGATGTTCAAGCAGCGTTGGTATATGTTGGCGCATTCCGTAGGGAAAGATAAGACACTCATTTATTCGCTTGACCGTATTCACGCCTTGGAGCCTACCACGCGGAAATATCAACTGCCGAAGGATTTTGACGCGGAGTTCTATTTCCGCAACGTGTACGGAGTAAGCGGCATGGAGGATCAGCCGCAAGAGGTTGAAATCAAGATAGAAGCATACCAAGCCAATTTCTTGCGCACGCTACCTTTGCATGCTTCTCAAACGGAGATTGAACGCCAAGAGCAGTATTCCATTTTTAAATATAATATAGTGCCTTCGTTTGAGTTCAAGCAAGAGTTACGCAAACATGGTTCGGTGTTAGAGGTGCTCAAACCACAGTGGCTGCGTGACGAGTTCCGCAAAGATTTAGAGTATCAACTTTCAAAATATCAAGACTGATGGAAGCAACAATTGAAAACAAAGTTGCGGATATTTTGCAACGTATGGAAAGACACCTGCATAAGCATCAGAGAGACCCTGAATAAACATCAGAGAGACACCTGAATAAGCATCAGAGAGACACCTGAATAAACATTAGAGAGATATCTGCATAAACACAAGGCATACACCTTAACACCCACCATCCTTCAGCAGCCATACAGCAACAAACTCCGTAGGATAACCGATAGATAACCGAAGGATAACCGTATGATAGTACTGCTCTGACCGAAGGCGCACCGTACTCCGACCGAATATAATCGGCGTAAAAAAAGCATTTTTTGTCACTAACAAAAAAAGCATTATCTTTGCAAACGGAATAATTAGTCCTATGTGTGTAGGTTGGTTACACGCATGAGTTTAATCTTTTAATATTGAATAAAATGGAAACAATCAATGAGAAACTCGGTGCTATCAAAACCGAGAAAGACAAAACTGGTCTGTTCAAAACTTGGTATGAACAAATAGAGAACGAATGCCAACAAAAACCTGTAAGTTTTGTTTGTGATGGTATTATGTACAAGCGAGATAAAGATGAACTCACAACGGACAAAGAGTGGAACGAAAGTCCAAAACGGGTTGCTTTCTTGCTAAAAGACCAAAATCAAAAAGGATACGCTTGGGTGGATGACACACGTAAATGGATAGTATGTACAGACGATAATTGGAATGTCAAAAGCAAGTTCTTGCGAAATCTTGCAAATGCTTTATGGGGCATAAGCGTTTCATCTCCCAAAAATCTTCCTGAATCGGATTCTGTAAGACAGTATTATAACGAAATCACAGAATGTTTTCGTACAACTCCTTTTGCCTTAGTTGAGTGCAAAAAACAAGGAGGAGTGAGTATGTTATCTAATAAGGCCTTGAGAATATATCTTGATAAAGAAGAATATAAAAAACTTCTATATATGGAGTTTGATATTCTAAATGCAAATATTTATGTGTGTACGAACTCGCTTATATATCAATTTGTGCAGAATTATCTAACCACGTACAAATATCCTGGCACGCAAATGACTCGCGTCAACTCTGTCTCTAAAGAAGGAAAATTGGAATCAAGCGTCACGCTTCATTTGCCATCAAAAACGGTTGTTCTTTGTAGCTTCCACCCGAGTGCCATTATGTCCTATAAGACATATTATGAAGGCGTAGTTACTCACTACCAAGCCTTCGTTCAATCAGAGTATTATCCTCATTTCTTTGAAAAATAATTTCTCCCACTTTCATCTTGTAAAAGCCCCATACCATACTTTTGCACCGATAATTGAAAAATAATCGTTCCCGCAAGGGATAATAACTTCAAAAATCTATGCATTATGAATGATTTATTACAAGCTAAAAAGGAGATGGTGCGCGTGAATCTTAAAGTCGGCACAGAAAGGATTGTTTTAATGGTACAGCGAGATAGGAAATCCCTTTATCGCACAGCCGGAAGAAAGGTGAACAAACTGTTTAATGACTACAAGGCAAAAATGCCAAGTTCTTCCGTCGAGCATATCTATGCTCTCACCGCTCTCGCCTGTGCATTGGATAACGGGCAAGAAGAAAAAACAAAATAAATTCCCCGCTTCCATCTTGTGAAAGCATCGAGCCGTACCTTTGCAGCGTGATTCGAAAAGCGGGTCACGCTGCATTGTTAAATTTTAGTATGAAAGGCATCGCAATGAATAGTCTTACACCCGAATATTTTCATCAGTATTTGTTAAAAATATATCCAAGTTCAGTTACTTTTAGTGTAAAAGTCTCTACAAAAAGACCTAAGACGAGAGCCGGAAGTTATGGGATAAGAACTAAAAATATAGGTTCAAGACAACTTTAGAGTGTTAAAATGATATATAATGTTGTGTATTACAATAAATTATAGCGATTAAAAAATGTTGCAGATTTCATCAAGACAACTTTAGCAGTATCTTTGTATCGATAACTAATTGATACAAAGA
>JAFUVS010000014.1 GCA_017471175.1 Paludibacteraceae bacterium
AGGCACAGGCGAGAATGCGAACAAAGTAACTATTAACAAAACTGTTGTTACCGCCAATCCTGCCGCAACTACGGCTGAGTACACTTACACCTTCGACAACTGGATTAACGGCACAGCGACCGTGACCGGCAGCGGGCTGACTATTACCGCCAACTTCACCCGCACCGTCAGAACCTACGACATCACCTTTAAGAATGCGGATGGAACGACACTGAAGAAATCAGATGGTACAACCGATGCAGTCTATTCCGTAGCCTACGGCGAAACACCCGCCTACGACGGTGCCATACCCACCAAAACTGCCGATGATGCATACACCTACACGTTCAACGGTTGGGATAACGAAATTGTAGCCGTAACGGAAGATGCTACCTATACCGCTACCTACAGCACCACAAAAGTGCAATACACTCTCACTTGGGATGTGAACGGCGGCAACGCACTGACAGGTACTTACACAAACGGCACGATTGATTGGGGTACAGCCATCACCAAGCCCGCAGACCCGACCAAGGCAGGCCATACGTTCACCGGTTGGGATGCCAACAACGACGGCACAGCCGACAAAGTAGCTGCCACCATGCCGACCTCCGATGTGACCTACAAGGCTCTGTGGACTGCTGCTTCGTCCGACATCACCCTCTGCGAAAACTGCGAAAATACCCACTACAACAACTTCAAAGCCACCTATGGCGGATCGGCAGGCGTAGGCGTGAACGTAACCTACCCCCGTCAGTTCGCAGAGGGTCGCTGGTCCACAATGTGTCTGCCCTTCAACCTCGACCTCGCCGCGTTGATTACCCATAAGATGTACGGTCGTGTCTATGAGTTCAAATACGCAACGGGCAACGCGAACGTAGGCGAAGGCGTGAACCTCTACTTCTCCAACGCCAAGAGCATCGAAGCAGGCACGTGCTATATCGTCAATGCCAACGCCGAATTAGCCGACAAGACCTCGTTCGTGTTCATAGGCGTTACCATCGACCTGTCGAAGGACAATGGTGTAGCATTGGACTCGGAGGATGCTTACAACGACCTGCCGGGCGACAATTCGCAAGGCACGATCGAGTTAGTCGGCACGTTGCGTAACGGTACGCTGCAAGGCTCAGCAACGGGCAACAAGTATATGGGTCTGAAAGAGAATAAGATCTACTATCCGAACACCACTGCTCCCGGTAGCACGATATGGGCGTATCGCGGTATATTCCGCAGCTCGGAAATTTTGGATAAGGAGAGTATGCAGAAGATGCGCATTATCGTGGACGGCGAAGACCGTGGCGAACTGATCCTTGATGCGGACGGGGACATCCTCGCTCCAAGCGATGCTCAAAGTCGCAAGTTCATTGAGAACGGCGTGCTCTATATCGAGCGCGAAGGCGTGATCTACGATGCACAAGGAAAGCGCATAAAGTAAGTCGAGTTTTCAGAGCATTAGGCTCGTTTGCGAGTGGGGGGTCTTTGTGGGCGCGATGCCTACGACTCAACAAAGGGGTTTTTCTCGCAAACGAGCCTTTTGTTGTGGTTGCAGGTACGCCTTAACGAAGACAGGAGACATCCCTACGAAAAGGCAATTATTTTTATTTGTACCAATAACGAAGATGCTTTACCTTTGTCCGCCGAATACAAACCGACATCTGTCATTACACACAATCATTATACCCTACCGCACAAATGAAACTACTACTTATTTTACTGACAGCCCTCTCATCGCTGTTAAGCACGTTGGAGCAAAAGATTCTGCAATCCGACTTCACAATCACAATGACATCTAAAGATGCCCAACCGATAACGTACGCCGGAACATTTACCATACAAGGCGAAAAGTTCCTACTCAACGCATTCGGAATGGAAGCCGCCTACAACGGCGAAAACATGTACTTATACCAAGAGGAAACCGATGAACTGACCATCTCCTATCCTACGCAGGAAGAGTTATACCAGACCAATCCGCTATTGTTTGCCAAGGCGTTGTCAGCTTCGAGCAATATTACAGAAAAAGCCGCTGCCGATGGCAAAACCGTACTGATTACCCTCACGCCGAAAGATAAGACTACCGACATTGAACGAATGAATGTGCGTGTTCGCGTTCGGGACAATATGCCGATACTCATCGAAATAAAAGAGCCGCAACGTAGTAGCACAATGCGAATGGGACATCCGCAATTCATCTCCGCTGCCCCACCTTTCATCATTGAGAAAGATGGGGCATACATCAACGACCTTCGATAAAAAAAGAAGCGGCAATCCGATGACAGGACAGCCGCTTTTCTTTTTTTATATGCCAACGATTATTTGATTCCTTCAATAATATTCATCAACGTCTCTTTGGCATCGCCAAGGCAGAGATAAACACCTTTGTCGCGCTTATAGAGCGGGTTCTCAACCCCTGCGTAACCGGGCTTAAGGTCGTAGTTGCAGACAATAACCTCTTTCGCGTCAGCCACTTTGAGCACGGGCATACCGTAGATAGGTGTACCTTCGGCAGTATTGGCAGCGGGGTTCAATACATCGTTCGCTCCGATGACCACCACGGCATCCACGTTCTTAAAGTCATCGTTGATGGCATCCATCTCATAGAGTTTCTCGTAGGGGATGTCGGCTTCGGCGAGCAGCACGTTCATGTGACCGGGCATACGACCTGCCACGGGGTGGATGGCAAAACGCACATTGGCTCCACGATGCTCCAGCTTGTCAGCAAGCTGCTTGACAGTGTGTTGTGCTTGTGCCAATGCCATACCGTAACCGGGAACGATAATGACGTTTTTGGCTTTGGAAAGGACTGCGGACGGGGTGTTAGCCTCTTGTTTTTCCGCTGCGGCAGGTGCTACAGCACCGCCTTGAGCCAGTTGCTCGCGCAAACCGGCGACTTCTTTGGTTAATGCCTCAATGGCATCGAGTAGTTGCTTGACTTCCATATCGTTTAATTGTTCTAAAAGTTTTTCAAAATCTTGGTTAGGGGCAAACTGCGTGGTTTGTCCTTGAGGTGTTTTGGTGGTAGCGGCAGGAGCGGGTACCACTTTCTTCTTTTGTGCGAGTGCACCGCCGAGCAGAATGCTCATCAGGCTGCGGTTCATAGCACGGCACATTATTTGTGTAAGGAGCAATCCCGATGCACCTACTATACCTCCTACGGCTACAAGGAAGATGTCGCCTATTGCCATACCGGCAATCGACCCTGCCACACCGGAAAGAGAGTTGAGCAGCGAGATAGTGATAGGCATATCGGCTCCTCCGACGCGGATGGCAAACATAAAGCCGAAGCAACCCGTAAAGAGGAGTGTTCCGATGGCAATCCACAGGTTCTTTCCGTATATAGTACCCAAAACAATGAGTACGACGGACAGAACAAGCAGGCAAAGGGTAATGGCTGAATGTGCGGGATAGACTTTGGGTCTGCCGTCAATAATGCGTGCCAGTTTGCCGGCTGCCACAAGGGAACCTATGAGGGTAATCATACCCACGGCAATGGCAAGAACAGCCGTAAAATGAACGAATCCGGGGTATTCGGATGTGGTGTTCATTCCCCACTCCATATAGGTCATCACGCCTACGAGTGCGGAAGCGCCGCCGCCGAGTCCGTTGAACAGTGCCACCAACTGAGGCATCTGAATCATCTGGGCACGGCTCGCCATCAAACCGCCGATGAGAGCACCTATGATAATGGCTACATAGACGGTCCATACGCTGAGTATCCCGCTGAAAATGAATGTTGCCACTACGCCGACGAGCATAGCCAAAGCCGACAGAAGGTTGCCTGCAACGGCCGTTTTCACTTTGCTCATCATAGATATACCGCCGATAACTGCTATCGACAGCACAATACTGAGTACAATCTGCCAAGTCATGCGCGCGGTTTCTTTTTATTGAACATACGAAGCATACGGTGGGTGATACCGAATCCGCCAAACACGTTGATGGCGGCAAGTATGATAGCGAGTACGCCGAACACCTGCGCCCAGACGCCGTCACCTATCAGGTATGCCACACCGGTTGAAGCCAATGCACCTACTATCGTCACACCCGACAACGCGTTCATACCCGACATCAACGGGGTATGCAGCAAACTCGGCACATTGCTGATTATGAAGTAGCCGACCACCGTGCATACGACAAATACGGCTACCAGAATAAGAGGATGCATATTTATTTGACAATTAACAATTAATAATTAATATCTCGCAGGATGCCAAACCTATGAAGCACAGTATCTCACGGGATATTAATTATTAATTTGACAGCTATTCACTGATGTTACACATTATTTACAGTCCCATAGCTTTGCGGGCACCTGCGTGGAGCAGTTCGCCGTTCGTGCATACCAGACTCTTTGCAATCACCTCGTCTTGCATGTTCAGTTCAATCTTACCGTCCTTAACGAGGTAGGTAACCAGATTGTACATATTGTTGGAGAACATCCAAGTGGAAGAAGTGGGCAATTCGCCCGGGATATTCTTCACGCCGATAAGGGTAACACCGTGTTTCACTTCGATGGTTCCCTTCGGGGTGATGTCGCAGTTACCGCCTTGGTCAATGGCGATATCCACGATAACGGCACCTTTCTTCATACCCTTAACGGTATCTTCGGTGATGATAATGGGAGCCAATTCGCCCGGAACGAGTACGGAGCAGAAGACGATATCCATCTGTTGGATGGTCTCTTTGAGCAGTTCGCGCTCTTTGGCGAGGACATCAGCGGGCAGAGCCTTGGCATAGCCGCCTTCGCCTACTGCGAGTTCTGCGGGAACACCCGTGTCGATAATCTTGGCACCAAGCGATTGTGCGTTCTCGGCAGCCATCGGACGAATGTCGGCAGCGTAGGTGGTAGCACCCAGACGCTTGGCGGTGGCAAGAGCCTGCAAACCGGCAACGCCCACACCGATAACCATCACTTTGGCTTGCTCAATCTTACCTACGGCGGTGAACATCTGCGGAATGAAAGAAGTCATGTGGTCGGCGGCCATAATGATGCCTTTGTAACCGGCGCAGGTGGACATTGAAGTGAGTGCGTCCATATTTTGCGCGCGGCTGATACGAGGAATGCAGTCAAGCGTGAATGCGGTTACACCTTGAGCGGTCAGTTTCTTAACCATCTCATGGTTAACGGGCGATGCGGGGTGAATGAAAGTAATGAGGTACTGACCCTTGTGCATCAACTCTACCTCGTGCTTACCGAGTTCTTCGTTGAACAGAGGCTCTTTCACCTTGAGGATGAGTTCTGCGCGCGAGTAGATGTCGGCGGCTTTAGCAACCATCTCGGCACCTGCCTTGGCGTACTCCTCATCGTGGTAGAGGGCACCGTCACCGGCATGATTTTCAACTAAAACGGTATAACCGTCCTTGACGAATTTAGCCACCGTTTCGGGTGAACATGCTACGCGATTCTCGCCGTGCATGATTTCTTTTGGAATACCAATAATCATACGAATGATTTGATTTATTAGGTTGTTTATTGAGTCCCGTTATTCGTTTGAAACAAGGACGGACTCGTCTCCTCGTATCAAGTATTTTTCATTTTTATCGGACTATTCAAAAGCCCCCATTTGCAGCATCGCCACCTCTTTGGGCGTAAGGAAACGGAATTTGCCTCGCGGCACGTTCTTCTTGGTCAGTCCGGCGAAACTGACGCGATCCAATTGCCGGACACTATACCCCACCTGCTCAAACATACGTCTGACCACGCGGTTCTGACCGGAATGAATCTCCAAGCCTATGTGCAGACGGTCCTCCTGCGGGAACTCAAGCGCATCGGGTACCACTTTTTCGCCGTCTAACACAACGCCTTGACGAAGCGTTTGCTCCGCTTCCTCTGTCAGTTCCTTGTCGAGGGTGGCGGCATAGATTTTCTTCTTCCCGTATTTGGGATGCGTCAACTTGACGGCAAGATCGCCGTCATTGGTCAGGAGCAGCACGCCGGTCGTGTTGCGGTCAAGCCGCCCGACAGGATAAACACGCTCGGAGCAGGCACTCCGCACTATATCCAACACGGTATGACGCTCTTGCGGGTCGTCCGTGGTGGTAACTGTATTCTTGGGTTTATTCAGGAGAATATATACTTTCTGCTCGCGATGAACAGGTTGGTCGTGAAATAGGACACGATCCGTCGGCATCACCTTGGCTCCAAGATTATCCACTACCACGCCATTGACGCTTACTACGCCTGCCTGGATGTAATCATCCGCTTCGCGCCGCGAACAGATGCCTGCATTGGCAAGGTACTTATTAAGGCGAATCGGTTTGGTAGGGTCTTCTGTCCGTTGTTTATACTGACGCTGCTTGGTCTGCGTATAGACACTCTTGTTGTATCGGGGTGTATCGGACTTTTCGGGAGTCCGTTTCCGCTCGGCGGCTTTAGCAGTCGGAGTGGCTATTTTCTTATCTTCCATACCGTTACGGCGTTTATCCTCACGCCGCGACTCGGACGAAAGAGCATCTTCGCGTGGGTTTCTCTTCTTCAGATAATCCCCGCGTTGCACATAGGTCTGAAAGGATGGTCTGTCCTGCTTGGGATTATGGTCTGTCGGTTTGTTCATATCAGGTTATATTCAAACAGTATTTGCTTCTTTTCAAAATGCTTGAGCGGTTTTTAGAAAACCGCAAAGGCTCCTTGCTGTTATTTTTGGTAACAGTTGAGAGCCTTTGTGTGAAAATCTTTCGTTGCGGGATTTACGCCTCGGCGGCATGTTCAACAGCGAGTTTTCCGCGATAGTAGCCGCATTCGGGGCAGATAGTGTGGTAGATGTAGTGTGCACCACAGTTCGGGCAGATAGCCAGTGCCGGCATTTTAGCCACGTCATGGGTACGACGTTTGGCTTGTCTGGTGTGCGATTGTCTTCGTTTAGGATGTGCCATAATTTTATGTAATTTAATGATTTATATTTCTTCGGGTTCTTCCTCGATGCTTCGGAGGTGGGTTTGGAGAAGGACAGCCATTTCGGGGTTGCAACCACCATCGGGGTGACAGTGCACCAAAGGAAGATTTATCGTTACCGTTTCATACGCGAGCCAAAGAAGGTCAATGGTTTGTTGCTCTTCGTCCTCTATGACCTCTTCGTTTTCCACTTCGATGGTCATCGGCTCAAGGCAGCGGTCGCAAGTTACCTGTACCTGACCTTTGAGCTTCAAACGAATGTCATAATCTTGCTCGCGGACGTTGAGTTGCGCTTGTACCTGTACGTTTCCTCCCAATACCTCAGTTTTCTCAATTGCCTGAAAATAAGTCGAATCAAGTGCAAAATCGAACGCATACGTTCCCGGCTTGAACTGACTTAAAACGAGGTTATCCAATCGAAAATCCTTCATTTGGGCGGCATTTTTCGCGCAAATCGGCGGCAAAAGTAGCGTATTGTATCGAATTGTGCAAAAGATTTTTGCAAAAATAGCAATTACACCGCATTACGCATCCTATTTGAACGCCTGTTACCAGTCAAATTCGTAATTGATTCCGATAACGTGTTCAAACCCTGTTTCGCGGTAGAGTTCAACATATCCTTTCTTCTTGGTAATGTTAATATCGTAATCTTTCGTATAAGCGAAACGGTAGGAAAAATTGAGGGCATTGGTTTTGTCCAATCGCCATTTGACACCTACTTGCAGGCGCGCATCGGACAGATACTGACCGTATGAGGTGGACAACTGCTTATTGACATAGGCGAAAAGCTGATTAAGCGTATTGATCAGTTCCACAGCACCAAATACTTTAAGCGGTTTCCCCGGAATGGAATAAGAGGCATAGAACCGATGACGCAGGCGAAGGTCAAGGACGTTTTTCTCGTTCGTATTGACCGAATCCATCCGCCCGTCAAGGTCTAAACGCTCGCGAAGGCTGAAGGACCAGTCGCGGGTCTTGTAGTGTCCCGTCAAAGCGAACGTCCCCCGATGGCGCATAAACTCCTTCGGATCGGTCCAGCCGTGATTGCCGAGCAGACGAAGCGTATAGCCGGCTCGAAGGCTGAAATAGGATATGGGCTTATACGATAATTCGACCGAAGTATAAGAGCGGTTGAAATACGCAGGCATCTGATACGAATTATATACCTGCGAACGTATTTCTTCTTCCAATGCCAGATTGAGATGGTGGTCAAAATGCTTGGTGAACGTGGCACCTGCACGTATTTCAGCCGTATTGACCACACGGGTCGAATCAAAATTATCCGCCCATAACGCACCGGACACAAGCACCAAAGCAACTATCAGAAGATTTTGTTTCATCCTTGCTTGAATTTCGTGATGGTACCGATAGTATTCGTTTCTCTGCCCTTGAGCAGATAATAGACCTTAATATACGCCACATCCCGCAGGAAGTCAATATGCCCGATTTCCACATCGATGGGGTGAATACCTGTTCGCGCTTCTATGTCCTGTAGCAGTTCGCTGCGCCGTTCGGGAACGATGTTCTCTATTTTCTCATAAAGAATAATCTTGCTTGTTCTGCGCTCCCGCATAGACCACAGTTCAAAGCCGAGCGCGAGGAGAATGAGTACTACATTAGCGAAGAGCAATTGGTGCCAAGCGAGGTCTTCGGCGTGCAGCGACAGCGAATTGATAACCGACTGGGCTATAATTATAAAGAGGTAAGTCATCTCGCGTATAGGCACCGTCTCCGTGCGGTAACGTATCATACCGAAGATAGCAAACAGACCCAGGACAAAACCGGTCTGTATGTCAAGTATCTGCATCAACCATAAGAGGAAGAACATCGAGTTCGAAAAGAGCATAAACGTAACATAGTAGTCCTTTCGTCCGGCATTCATTTTGTAATAGACGAAATAGACGAGCAGCCACGCCATCAGGAAATTAAAGAGGAACATAATGGGCAGAATGAGCGTACCATCGCTTATGTTCAGCCACTCGGAGAGCGCGTGAATAAGGTAACTGATACTGTCCGTTCTGCCGTACTCGGCAGCGATGGAGGGGTCGTAGGTCTCGACAAACTCGAGCGTAGGATTAGCAAGGTCAACTTGGAGCATTTTAGTTTAGAGTTTAAGGTTTAGAGTTTAGAGTTTAGGGGTTAGGGTTGGGGGGCAATAGCGGAGAGTTTTTGGATGGCACGGATTTTTTTCTTGAACCGGTTATGCTTACAATCGGGGTCGGTAAGGGCGGTACCGATACAGTACTTACTGATTTTAAGCGGCTTGACACGTTCTGAGAGCATAATCCCTATCATCGGGGAGAAGCAGTTGCCGTCCCGTTTGAGTTCAACTATCACCACATCGTCCAACGTCCGCACTATACCTGTGGATTGATTATAGAAAGCAAGGTCGAGGTCAATGGTCAGACGTTCTGTTTTTTGCTTATTAACCAACGTGATACGATGGAAAGCCGTGCGCAACTTCGGGCTGATTTGCTCATACGTATAGCGGCTTTTGGCGGCTATAAAATCCACTACTTCATCGGTAGGGATGCTAATGTCGGGTTGCGGCAGCGGGATACGTTTCTTTTTGGTTCGTCCCTTGTTGTTTTTCCGCTTGATTTCGAGGAAATTCAGATGCGAGTCCACATACTGCCGCACGCGGATTTTCTGCCGCACCAGTTGGCGGTCGTGGTGTCGGAGGTACATATCGAGATCGTCCGTATCGAAGTACATCGTGTCGTAGGTTGCCACGCGAAGCGAATCAATCTCTTGCACGTAGTAATCATTGAGCGACTTGCGCAATAGGACGGACAACAACCGCATGGGCACCACAAACTTGGTGTCAATGCGGTTCATCAGTTTGACGGCATTCATCTCGTCCAACGAGATGGGGTCAAATTCGCGAATAACTGTACGATAATCTTCCACTAATCCTCAAATTTGTACTCAAACGTCTTGGTCGAATAAAGATGTCCGTTCGGAAGATAATTGTATTGTATGGCTTTGGTGCCGTCCTCGTTGAACTTGAACTTGCGAATCATAACGGGTTTGTTCTTGTCGTTATACTCCACCTCTTCAAGCAACAAGCCATTGGCATCGTACTTACGTACTTCGCGCCATTTTTGTCCATAGGTAGCATACTCTATTTCTTCCACTTTTCTGCCTTCGCTGTCATAGACGGTAACACGGTCGAGCCAGCGCATCTTGATGTTGCCTTTGCTATCGGTTTGCGTGTTCCATTCCTTGACGGTGAGGTTCTTGCGTTTCGCCCGTTTGGCGAGCGTTTCGGGACTGACCGTTTGGGCACCTACCCCTATTACGCAGCCCAAAAAGAACAGGGTAAAAAGAAATCTCTTCATACCTATTATTTATATATAATGCGTTAAATAAGAGACACTATTTTGCCAATTCGGCTTCGATGGCGGGCGCGATGTCTTTGGGTTCGGCAGTGGGTTCAAAACGTTGAACGGCTTCTCCTTGCTTGTTGATAAGGAACTTGGTAAAGTTCCACGCAATAGCACCGTTCTCTTTGTAGTTCTTGTCCACTTTGAGTTTGACTACCTTATCCATCATAAAGGCTTTCGGACCGCTTCCCAAAGAGGTGAACCCTTGTTGCGACTTGAGCCACGTATAAATAGGTGCTTCGTCTTGACCGTTCACATCGATTTTGGCCATCAACGGGAAAGTTACGCCGTGATTGAGTCGGCATTCGGTGGCAGTTTCTTCATCCCCTTCAGGGTTCTGGCTGCCAAACTGATTGCATGGGAAACCGATAACAAGCAGTCCTTTGTCTTTGTAGTCTTGGTAGAGTTTCTCCAAACCGTCGAACTGAGGCGTAAAGCCGCACTGTGTAGCAGTGTTTACAATAAGAATAACCTGCCCCTTGTGATCGGCGAAAGCAAAATCCTCACCACGAGCGGTCTTGACCGTAAAGTCGTAAATGTTAGTAGCGTTCATAGTTGAAACTGTAATTAAGGCAGTAATAACTGCTGTGAATAATTTGTTCATTGTTTTGTAGTAATGAGCAGAGAATAGCCAACCTCTAAACTCGCCGAAAAACACGGCGGCAAAAGTAGTAAAAACATATCATCAGCCCAAAAGTGCTTCCAAATTTTTACACTAATTGCCAATAAAAAACGACATATTTATATGTAGCACTTGTAATTGGATAGAAAAACTCTAAAAAAAGCGAAAAAATATCAAAAAATACATTTTTTTTCAAAAATATTTTGTAGGGTTGAAAAAACGCCGTACTTTTGCACGCTTTTTCAAACAAACGGCCAATTCGTCTATCGGCTAGGACGAGAGATTTTCATTCTCTAAAGAGCAGTTCGACTCTGCTATTGGCTACAAAATAATAAGAAGTAGAACGTGAGGGTACGACGACGTTCGTTCCCTCAAATAATGTAAAACCAAAAGAGATGGCAAATCATAAATCATCTTTGAAGCGTATTCGCCAAACGGCAACCCGTAAAGCTCACAATCACTATTACGCCAAGACGGCTCGCAACGCAGTTCGCGACCTTCGCGCAACGACAGAAAAAGCAGCAGCAACCGAGATGTTGCCCAAAGTAAGTTCGATGTTGGATAAATTGGCAAAGCGCAATATCATCCACCGCAACAAGGCTGCTAACTTGAAATCGGGGTTGGCTATTTACGTCAACAAAATGGCGTAAGCCTGATACAATAAGTCGAATAAACAGACTTACGGATAACGAAACGAGTAAAAAAGCAGAACAAATAGAAACTGTCAGACAAAAAGTCTGACAGTTTTTTGTTTTTTTATGTAAAAAGTTGCGGTATTGCAAGATTATCACTACTTTTGCGCGCTTTTTACGGGCTATGCGAAAAAAGCGATACGCAATGCACGTTCGAGAACAAGAATATAATACGTCTAATGATTAGAACAATGCCATACAAGATGAGGTGTGTCGGTGTTTTGGCATTGTTTTTGTTAGTAGTAAGCAGTGAGGCGTTTGCCGACATATCGGAGCGTCTGTACCATATAGAGATTGGCGTGGACGGCGGCTGCGGATACTACGCAGGCGATGCGGAACGGTTTATTTTTCAAGACATTCGCGAAGCATACGGAGCCGGCATTCGCTACCAGTTAGACCGCCGCTGGGCGGTACGGCTAAAAGGTATGGCACATCGCATCACTGGTTACAATCCGAACACAGCAGGCAGAGCCGACACGCGGATGGGGATGTGGACCAACCAAATGGTGAATATAGACGCAGTGGGCGAGTTCAACTTTTTTCCATACGGCAGAATACGCTACGACCGCCGCATCAGTCCTATCACCCCGTATATAGCACTGGGAATAGGAGTCGGACTGCACGACAAATGGAAGAAAGCAAGTGTATATGTGCCTTTTATAGTCGGTTTGAAGTGGCAGCCGCACCCCCGCGTAGTCATTCACGCAGCTTGGCAAAACAACGTCTATTTTGCGGATAATTTAGAAACCGTATCGGAATACAACAACCGCTACAATATGAATGGCAGCAATATAATGAACTGCGATGTAACAGGTCAGTTGGTAGCAGGTATTGCGTTCAGTTTCCTGCAATACAAGTTGGTATGCCGGACTTGCAAATAACAGAGATACAATGGATAACGAGCAGATAGCAAAAACGAAGATTGATCGTGAGCGTATGCCTCGCCACGTGGCAATCATTATGGACGGCAACGGCAGATGGGCAAAGCAGCACGGCTTGGCGCGTATGTTCGGTCACCGTCAGGGCGTGGAAACGGTTCACCGCATTACGGAAGCGGCAGCAGAATTGGGTATTCGTTACTTGACTTTGTATGCATTTTCGACGGAGAACTGGAATCGTCCCCAACAGGAGGTGGACGCACTGATGGAGTTGCTGGTGGACACAATCGCCAAAGAGACCCCCACACTGATGAAGAACAACATACGCCTGCTGACTATCGGCGACTTAGAGCGTCTTCCCAAGTCCGCACAAGATAAATTCCGCCTCTGTATGGAGCAAACAGCCGCCAATACGGGTTTACGATTGGTGATTGCGTTGAGTTACTCGGCACGTTGGGAAATGATTCGCGCCACACAGCAGATTGCCCGCGAAGTTCAGTCGGGAACGTTACGCACGGAAGACATTGACGAGGCTGCCATAGCCGACCGTCTGACCACACACGGTATGCCGGATCCCGACCTGTTGATTCGCACAAGCGGAGAACTGAGAATAAGTAATTTTCTTTTGTGGCAATGCGCCTATTCCGAATTGTATTTTACTTCTTGTCTTTGGCCGGACTTTACGGTAGAAGAGTTTTACAAGGCACTGATTGATTATCAGGGTCGTGAACGTCGTTTCGGTAAGATATCCGAGCAACTGAAGACAATATAAGAAATTTATAGAGAGAACATTATACTGTGAGACAGGTTTCAAGATACATAGTCGGACTGCTCGGGTTGCTTTGCGCACCGTTTGTCTTTTCGCAATCAGACTTACTTTCTAATACGACACACAATACAGATGCGGACACGGCAGTTGTAGCGACAGCAGATACGGTAGTCGCCACCGGTTCAGATACGTTGTCTGCTGCGCAAGAGGAATTGCCGGAGATTACATATTCGGCTCACCGCAGGTCGTATGAGATAGCCGGCATCGCCGTGAAAGGGGCTGACAGCTACGAGGACTACGTGATTATCGGCTTCAGCGGATTAGCAGTAGGTGACAAGGTGGAAGTACCCGGAGGTCAGATAACGAAAGCCATTCGCCGTTTCTGGAAACAGGGTTTGTTCTCGGAGGTCAGGATTGTAGCCACCAAGATGACGGACACACAAGTATGGCTTGAGATACAACTCAAGCAGCGTCCGCGCGTCAGTGAGTTGGAATACAGAGGGATGAAGAAGAGCGAGCGCGAGGACATGGAAGTGAAGATCGGCATAGCGCGCGGCAGCCAAATGACTCCGAACTTGGCAGACAGAGCCAAGACCCTGCTCAAGAAGTACTACGAGGAGAAAGGTTTTCATAATGCAGCCATCCGTATTTCGGAGTTTCCCGACCGCGACCATCCGGGCTACGTGAAAGTGCTTATAGACGTGGACAAGCGCGAAAAGACGAAAGTGGCACACCTCTATATAACAGGCAATAAAGCATTGAGCCACAATCAGATTAACCGTGCGATGAAGAAGACGAACGACAACAACATTATGAACCTCTTCCGCACCAAGAAGTTTGTAGAGAAAGAATACGAGAACGACAAGAAAGCGGTCATTGAGAAATACAACGAGTTAGGCTATCGCGATGCGTACATAGTTAGCGACAGCGTAGTCCCCAATCCGGAAGACCCGACCCGTGTGGATGTCTATATGGACATTTACGAAGGCGAGAAATATTTTGTGCGCGATGTAACGTGGGTGGGCAACACGGTGTATCCGTATGATTATCTGAATCAAGTACTGACCATCAAGCGCGGCGATGTCTATAACCTCAAGCACCTGAACAAACGCCTGACCGAGGATGACGATGCCGTGAGCAAACTCTATACCGACCAAGGCTACTTGTTCTTCAACGTCGATCCCGTAGAAGTGAAGATAGAGAAGGACTCGATAGACTTTGAGATGCGCGTTTATGAGGGCAAACCGGCTACTATCAACGAAATCAATATCGTAGGTAATACGCGCGTGTATGAGCACGTGGTTCGTCGCGAACTCTATACAAAGCCCGGTCAGCTGTACTCGCAGTCGGATATTATGCGCTCGCTACGTGAGTTGGCTCAGATGGGACACTTTGACCAAGAGAAGTTAGTACCTGATATTCAGCCTAATCCGGAAGACGGAACGGTGGACATAACTTACAACTTGCAGACGAAGTCGTCCGACCAGATTGAGTTCTCTTTAGGTTGGGGTGCGACGGGATTGGTAGGTAGCGTCGGACTGAAGTTCACCAATTTTGCCATTCAGAATCTGTTCAACAAGAAGTCTTACCGCATCGTGCCGCAAGGCGAGGGTCAAACGTTCTCCATCAACGCGCGCACGAACGGTATCTACTACAATTCGGTGAGCCTGAGTTTTATGGAGCCGTGGCTGGGTGGTAAGCGTCCTAATTCACTCAGTTTCAGCGCGTACTTTGCTTCACAAACAGGTTATTCGGATCGTTACTACAAGTCATATCAGAACTTGTACAATACCTACTACTCGTCTTACTACTATACGGGCAACTCCAATTACTACCAGCAGTTGCAGGAGTCGGAGGCAGATCCGAACAAGTACCTGCGCGTAGTGGGAGTGAGTTTAGGGTATGGCAGTCGTTTGTCGTGGCCCGATGACTACTTCACGTTCTATACGGAATTGAGTTACCAGTTGTACATTATGAAGAACTGGCCTTACCTGTTGGTAAGCAACGGTATGTGTCATAACTTGGCACTGAATCTGCAGTTGTCGCGCTCCAGTATAGATAATCCTATCTATACACGTCGCGGTTCGCAATTCACCTTGGGCGTGAAGATTACCCCACCCTACTCCTTGATGATGGGTAAGACGGATGCGCAGTATGCGGCTATGTCGCTCAGCGAGCGGTATAACCTGATAGAGTATTACAAACTCCGTTTCTCGGGCAAAGTGTTTACTCCTCTGACCCCGGACAGCAAGTTAGTGCTGATGGCACGTGCCGACTTCGGTTACTTGGGACACTATAACCTCTATACCAAATCGCCGTTTGAGACCTACTATATGGGTGGTGACGGTACGACGGGCTATTCGAGTTACTCGACTGAATATGTGTCGATGCGCGGTTACTCATCCGGCTCGCTCACGCCCTACGATATCACGACGGGGCGCAATATGGGCTATGTCTATAACAAGTTCACGATGGAGTTGCGCTATCCCATCCTATTGGAGCAGAGTGCCACGATATGGGCATTAGGTTTTGTGGAAGCCGGTAACTGCTTCTCGTCCATTCAGGAGTACAATCCGTTCAACCTGAAGCGTTCGGCAGGTGTGGGTGTACGTGTGTTCCTGCCTATGTTCGGTCTGCTCGGTATCGACTGGGGCTGGGGATTTGACAAAATCAACGGTAGCGACTCCTACGGTAAGTCGCAGTTCCACTTCGTATTGGGACAGGAGTTGTAGTGTTTTAATTTAGAGTTTAGAGTTTAGAGTTTAGAGAAGTTGAAAGTTGATAGTTGATAGTTGATTGAAATCAATAAAATGAAGTATATGAAAAGAGTTTTAATCGGTTTGATTACAATGATGTTTTTTACGTTGCCTGTGGCGGCAAAGGATTTTAGTGTGGCATACGTGGACTTGCAGTACATTCTGAAGAACCTGCCATCCTACGAGTCCGCCAACGAGCAACTGACCTTGATTAGCAAACGTTGGCAGAAAGAGGTTACGGACTTGGAGCAGGAAGCCAAAGTATTAGTAGCCAATTACCAGACGGAGCAGATTTTTCTGTCGGAGGCGATGCGCAAGCAGCGTGAACAAGAGATATTGGACAAAGAAAAGCAGGCACAGGAGTTGAAGCGCAAGTACTTCGGCGAGGCGGGCGAATTGAACAAGAAACGCGAGGCCCTGCTCAAGCCCATCCAAGACGAGATTTATACCGCCATCCAAGAGATAGCGATGCAGAAAGGCTACCAAGTGGTCAAAGACCGCTCCGCCGACCCGTCGCTCATTTATATGGCGAACAAGTTAGACATATCCGATCAGGTACTCAACAAGTTGGGTGCCAAATAAATGGCGGATAAGTTCGAGGTACTGACTAACAAGAAATAAAATAATTACTTACATAAAACACACAACAATGAAGAGATTAGTTCTTTTATTAGCGTTGGCACTTCCGATAGTGGTTAGTGCGCAGAAGTTCGGTTATGTGAACACCCAGGAGTTGTTTCAGTTGATGCCGGAGGTTAAGACGGCGCAAGCACGCATCGACAGTCTGAGTTCGCAATACGAAACGATGTTTGCCGGTATGCAGGAAGAATACAAGAAGAAATCGGCAGAATACGACCAGAAGAGTGCCACGATGACCGATGCAATGAAACAAATTCAAGCAGAGGAGTTGTACGGTCTGCAACAACGTATTCAGACGGCTTATCAGACTGCTCAGCAGGACATTCAGACCAAGCAACAGGAGTTTCTTGTTCCTATTCGCGAGAAGATGATGAAGGCAATCAAGACCGTAGGCGACAAGAACGGCTATACGTACATCTTCGACTCACAGGCAATGGTATATAGTGCGCCGACAGCCGATAATCTGTTGGAGCCGGTGAAGAAAGAATTAGGGATCAAGTAATCGGGGACGGAATGGCGGACGGTTATTTGGAGAGTCACTACGCCGAGTACGAGAAGCGGAAAGAGGCGTGGCTCAAAAAAAAGAAACATCTTTCAACTATCAACTCAAAAAAACAATACTATGGTAGAACGACTTCAACAGACCCTTCGTGACTCGGCTGTAGCACGTTGGTCGGTACTTGTACTGGTGGCATCGATGATGTTCTTTGCCTATATGTTCGTAGATATGCTTTCTCCGTTGGCATCGCTATTGGAGAAGACGCACGGCTGGGATCAGGGCGACTTCGGCACGTATGCTGCGGGCGAATATCTGGTGAACGTATTCGGATTTCTGATTATCGCAGGTATCATCTTGGACAAGATGGGCGTTCGTTTCACGGGCGTGTTGTCGGCTTCATTGATGGTACTCGGTGCAGGTATCAAATTGTTTGCTTTGTACTGGCCGGAGGCGAACACGGTAGGATGGTTGAACTCATGGTGGACGGATATGCCCGGCAGCGCGAAGTTGGCTATGTTCGGCTTTATGATCTTCGGTATGGGCTGCGAGATGGCAGGAACGACCGTGAGCAAGATTCTTGCCAAGTGATTCAAGGGCAAAGAGATGGCACTGGCTATGGGTCTGGAGATGGCTATAGCCCGCGTGGGTGTGTTTGCCGCGATGTGGTTGGCTCCTAAGTTCTCGACGTGGTATGCAGCCGCTGACGGAACGGGTTCGGTAGTGGCTCCGATGCTGTTTGCAGGCTGCCTGTTAGTAGTAGGTCTGCTTAATTTCACGATTTTCACGGTGATGGATACCAAGTTCGACAAACAGTTGGTGGCTATCGGCGAGAAGTCGGAAGACGGTTCAGAGGACGAGTTCCGTATCTCGGATTTGGGACAGATTTTCAAGTCGAAAATGTTCTGGATTGTGGCATTGCTGTGTGTATTGTACTATTCGGCTATTTTCCCGTTCCAGCGTTTTGCTACCAATTTCCTCGAAGAGACCCTGAGAATTCCTAACGATGAGGCAGCCGGATTGTTCAAGTGGTTCCCCATCTTGGCGATGTTACTCACTCCGTTGCTGGGTGCTTTCATTGACAATAAAGGTAAGGGTGCTACCATGATGATGCTCGGTGCTATCATTATGACTGCCTGCCATCTGACCTTTGCATTCATTCTGCCTGCATATCCGAGCAAAGAATTGGCTCTGGTGACGATATTGATTTTAGGTGTCAGCTTCTCGTTGGTACCGGCTTCGATGTGGCCAAGTGTGCCGAAGATTATCGATGAGAAAGTATTAGGTTCTGCTTACTGCCTGATATTCTGGGTACAGAACATCGGTTTGTGCCTCGTGCCGATGCTGATTGGTAAACTTCGCGTGGCTACCGGAGGTTATTTTGTTCCGATGCTGGTATTCTCGTCGTTCGGCGTGTTGGCATTTATTCTGTCGTTTATGCTGAAAGCGGAAGACAAGCGCAAAGGGTACGGTTTGGAAGAGCCGAACATCAAATAAGATGCTGAATAATCCATGGATTGGAATTTTTTGACAACTGGTAAGGACAGCCTTACCGTGACGACAGACAGCCGCAAGATTACTCGCGGCTGTGTGTTTGTTGCGCTGCGTGGCGAGCATTTTGACGGCAACCAATTTGCGCAGCAGGCATTGGAGATGGGTGCGGCGTATGCCCTTGTGGACGAAGATATACCCGCAACGTGTTCGCAGAAAAGAGAATACGATGGCAAATTGATTCGCGTGGAAAACACGATGGCAGCCCTTCAAGACTTGGCACGAGCTTGGGTGCGCAAATGGCGGCAAACGCCTTCTCCGTTGGGTAAGTCCCGCCCCGTGATAGCCATCACCGGCACCAACGGGAAGACAACCACGAAGGAGTTGACCGCTTCCGTACTTTCGACCCGCTACCGTATTCACTACACACAGGGCAATTACAACAACTCGTTAGGTGTGCCGCTGACCTTGCTGCAACTGAACGGGTCGCACGAGTTGGCAGTCGTGGAGATGGGAGCTTCCCATCCGGGCGACATAGAGGAGTTGGTGCAGATAGTCGAACCGGACTACGGGCTGATAACCAACGTGGGATACGCCCACTTGCAGGGTTTCGGTTCGTTTGAGGGCGTGATGCAGACCAAAGGCGAATTGTACGACTACCTCGTAGCGCACAACGGGAGTGTATTCCGCAATGCGGACAATGCCTATCTGTCGCAGATGTGGGAGAAAGCAACAGCAGGGCAGTCGTGGAGCGGGCAGGAGTATCTGTATCACCGTGAGCCGATGCCCGATGGGACCCATCTTGTCGGCGAATACAACGCCGAGAACATCGCCGCCGCACTATGTATCGGGGAACGATTTGGTATCGGTCGCGAAGAGGGTTTGCAAGCCATTCGTGCTTATATACCGTCGAACAACCGCTCGCAAGCGATGCAAACGACCAAGAACCGCTTGGTAGTGGATGCGTATAACGCCAACTACACGTCTATGCAAGCGGCACTGAACAGTTTTGACGGCGACACCTATATATTAGGAGCGATGCGTGAGTTGGGCGACTTCTCGCACACGGCGCATCAGAACATCGTCAATATGCTGTTGGAGCGCAAGGCAGAAAACGTATATTTAGTGGGGGACGAATGGAAAGAGACGACCTCTCCCTACCCAGTTTCTGCTTCAGCGGAGGAACTGAAAGAACAAATTGAGCGTAAAGCGATAAGCTTTGCCAATCAGCACATTCTGATAAAAGGTTCGCGTTCCAACCGTTTGGAACAACTGATTGAAGTACTTTGATAAGTGAAAGGTGAAAGTTGAGAATTGATAAAAAATAGTTACTATGTCTGAAAACGAATCCAAACCTATTCAGAAAGAGAGTAAGCACACGACTTTGTATGTAATCTTGGGCGCATTAGTGGTCGGACTGATTATACTATGCGTCATTTTTGCCCGCCAGCGTAGTCAGATGCAGGAGATGGTGGAGATATTGGAATTGGAGAAAGAGGAGCTGACGGACGAGTATGAAGACCTGTCCATCCAGTTTGACGGTTACCAGCAGATGGATGTACACAACGACTCACTGCAAGAGCAACTTGCCATAGAGCAGCAACGTGTTCGCGACCTGCTGGAGGAGTTACGCATCACGAAAGCCACCAATGCCCGCCGTATAGCCGAATTGAAAAAGGAACTGACTACGGTAAGGAAGGTGATGGTGGAATATGTGCGACAGATTGACTCGCTCAATCAGACAAACGCACGCCTGACAAAAGAGAATCAGCATTACCGCCGTGAGAATCAGCAGATTGTGGAGCAGAACACCCAACTGACGGAAGAGAATACGGTCTTGAGCGAAACGGTAACACGCGCTTCACGATTAGAGGTCATTGATTTCAAGACCACTTTCCTCAATATCCGCGACAAGAAGACCAAGCAGTTCTCCAAAATCCACAAATTCCAGTTTGACTACACGTTAGGCAAGAACACGACGTGTGAGCCGGGGATGAAGACCGTCTATTTACGTTTGACCCGTCCGGATGGCGAGGTGCTGACAAAGTCCAATTCGCCCACATTCGCGTTTGAGGACGGCGAACTGCAGTCGTCTATGGCGCAGGAGATTGAGTATAGCGGCGAGGAGTTGGCGAGTGTGATGTACTGGACGGTGGAGGAGATCCTGTACGCGGGCGATTACCAAGTGGACTTCTTTGCAGAGGGTCAGCATATCGGTACGTTCAGTTTTAATGTAAAGAAATAACACTTCGTTCATTTTTTCGATTTTTCGCGAAATTTATGTCCATACATTAGGCTTCAAAACGAGAAAAAAACGCTTTTTAGCAATAAAAAATTAAAAAAAGTTATCATAATGTTGTAGGTTTTGATTTATGGGTTTATATTTGCGCGATTTTGTCATAAAGGTTTGGCAAAACGCACAAGACTAAACTAATAACAAAACCAAATGGAAAGTCGAAAATTTGAATCCAAGGGCGAACCTGAGATAATATACTCTCGTTCGGTCAAGGCGGGCAAGCGTATTTATTACCTTGACGTAAAGAAAGCGCGTAATGACGATTTGTATCTGTGCGTAACAGAGAGCAAACGTCGACAAAGTTCAGAAGAAGAGCCGCCTCAATTTGAAAAACATAAACTTTTTCTTTACAAAGAGGACTTCACTCATTTTATGGAGGGTCTGAACGATGTCATCGGCTATATCCGCGAACAGGTGGGCGATATTGAAGATCGCGAAGAATGGACACCACGTGATGCGGAGACCCAAACAGCCGAAGTGACGGAAACCGAAGCGGAAGAAGAAGCGGAAGACAACGTAGATAAGTCCAAACGCAGTTTGTTCGGGTTTATGAAACGTTGACAAAAGAAGATGAATAAATCAATCCGAAGGAGATTTATGAAAAAAAGTTAGACTCAATGGCATCTACGATGCGAGAAGCGACCTCCTGTTTCGAGAGAAGCGGGAGGTTTTCTTTTGTCGCGCGCGTGATGAGCGTAACCTTGTTGGTATCTACACCGAAACCTGCCCCCTCATAGCGCAGCGAATTGAGGACAATCATATCCAGGTTCTTGCTTTCTAATTTCCGGTAAGCGTTCTGCTCTTCGTTTTCCGTTTCGAGCGCGAAGCCGATAAGCCGCTGCGATTGACCGATGCCTCCATTCTGCGCGGTAGCACTACTTTTAATTAAACCTTTTTGCTTTCCAAGCGTTGCAGCGATGTCGGGTGTGAGTACCATCCTTAGTTGCATTTCGGTCTGGCCGGGTTGCTTTTTGCGTTTTTGATTGGCAGGTTCAGCCGGCGTGAAATCAGCCACTGCAGCTGATAGGATTGTCGCATCAGGACGATATATGCCTCCATCGGAATCGTCCAAATAGACCTTTTTTGCCGCCTCGTACATCATCTGCGCTGATTCAACGGGAATCAGCGTAAGTTGATTATTGACCGAAAGTGCGTGCTTATTCGGATTTAGTGAAGATGTATCTTCCTTGTGCGTAAGGAAAGGAACGGCAAGGATTGAAAGGTTAGTCGGACCGCTGATGAGTGTGACGCGTGCACCGCGACGCAGACATTCACGAGCGAGGGCATAGCCCATCTTGCCGGAGGAGTCGTTGCTGACGTAGCGAACGGGGTCAATACGTTCGCGTGTCGGTCCGGCTGTAAGGAGTATATGCCGTCCTGCGAGCGATTGGGGCGTGAGAGCTGTTTGGACGGCTTCGAGGATGGTTTCAATTTCCTGCATCCGTCCTTTTCCTTCCGTACCGCAAGCCAAGAAGCCGGCTGCGCAGTCCAACAGATGTACGCCCTGCCCGACTAACAGGCTGAAAGAAAGCTGCGTAGCGGGATTAGCATACATCTTATCGTTCATAGCGGGGGCTATGACCACGGGTTTGCGTGCTATACAAGCGGCGTAAGTAGTGGTGAGTGCATCATCGGCTATGCCATGCGCCATCTTGGCTATTGTGTTCGCCGTAGCGGGTGCAATAAGCATCAAGTCCGCCCAATCGGGGAGCGATATATGCTCGGTGGCGTGGGCGTTAACGGCAGCGAAGACATCGGAATAGACGGGGTAACCGCTCAATGTCCGAAGTGTGGTTTCGGTAACGAACTGCAAGGCGTTGCGGGTGGTAGTAACGCGCACTTCGGCTCCCTCTTTGATAAGGAGCCGAATGAGTTCGGGAATCTTATAGGCGGCTATTCCGCCGGATATACCCACCACTATATGTTTGCCTTTCAGCACGGCCGGTGATGCTCTACTGAAACGATTTATTTGAGGGCATCGTCTTTGGATCCGGTATTGTACTCGAGTTGGTCGTCAATGAACTCTTGGGTAGCAATAAGTCCGGGTTTAGGCATCTGTTCGTAACTGCGCGATATTTCGATTTGTTCGCGGTTCTCGAATGTTTCTTCGATAGCTTCCTGCGGCATTGAAAAGTCTTGCAGTTTGCTGTCCAATTCGCGTTTGAGAGCTGAAGCGATTTGGTTGGAACGCTTCGCTATGATAGCGACAGCCTCATAGACATTGCCAACCTTGTCGGAGAGTTTGGACATATCACGCGTGATGGTGTTGACAGGTGCTTTGGTTTGTTTGTAATCAATCATAGTATTTAGAGATTATAAAGTTATTCTTTATTTTGAGATTATAAGTTATTCTTAAAAACGTTTAAGCATTTTTTTGATTTCATTTCCCCATTTATCCGCCTGCTGTTTGTACTTGGATTTGGGGTATTCAGTGGTGAAACTATAGTACTCGTCTTCGGCGTCTTGCAGTCGTTCTTGGAGTTTGGAAGATACGGAGTGAATGACCTGCTGGTACTTGGAGGCAAAGATGAGCCACGCAAACTCTTCTTGGTAGGAGTTGGACGGGTAGTCCTTGAGGGCGTTACGCGCCGTGATTTCGCAACTGAGGTAGTTGTTACCAAGATACATACCAAGTTTGTAATAGAGTTGCGCGTTGAGCAGTTCTTTGTAAGCCAATCGGTCGTATAGTTTGTTCTGCTCTTCGAGTGCCTGCGGCACGTATGCGTTGTCCGGATAAGCCTCCATAAAGATGTCGAAGGCCTCAATGGCGCGATTGGTATAGTCTTGGTCGAGACGCGGATCGGGTGCGTCAAGGAAGTAGCAGTGTCCGGTTTGGAAGGCTGCTTCGGCTGCATACTTGCCCTTAGGATAGTTGCGGATATAGGCCTGGTAGTAGTCGGCTGCGGATGTATAGTCTTTCTGCCCCATATAACTGCGTGCGAGATAGATGGTAACGTCCTGCGAGCGTTCTGTTCCCTTATAGTAGGCAGCTACATCGTCAAGCAGTGTCTGCGCCTTGACATATTCCTTGTCGCTGAAGTATTGGAGCGCCATATCGTACTTGTAGTCCACATCTTTTGACTTGAGTACTTTTTGGTACTCGCTGCAAGCGGTCAGAGCAAGAAAAGCGAGGAACAATATGCAGGAACGGGTCTTCATTCGGTCAGTGTCCAATGGTTAGAAGTGCGTGTAATCAAGGTGTCTTGTGCGGCCACAATGAGGTAACATTCCGCATCGGGAATACGGTTAATAAGGCTTATGGCAGCTGTATCGCCGAGAACCATACAGGCAGTGGCGAGTGCATCGGCGCGCATACAGGTGGAAGCGGTAACGGTAGCCGAGAGCAGCGAGTGCTGCACGGGATAGCCGGTACGCGGATCTATAGTATGGCTGCGTTTCTGCGCACCTTCGTAGTAGAAATTGCGGTAGTTGCCGGAGGTTGCCATACGGAGATCAGTGGTTTGTATTCTGTCCTGGAGCGTTTGCTGCTGTCCCGTTGTATCGTCCACGGGTTTGGTGATGCCGATAGTCCACGGATTGCCTTTGCTGTTGTGTCCGACCGCCACCACTTCGCCGCCTATCTCCACGAGGAGGTTTTCAACGCCCATTTGCAGCAGTTTGTCCGCCACTTTGTCGCAGGCAAATCCTTTAGCGATGGCACTTGCATCAAGTTGGACACCCGGGTTCAGTTTGGTAACGCGATGGTTGGTCAAGGATACGTTTTGATAACCTACCAAGAGCCGCAGCGAATCGATTTGTTCGGGGTTGCTTGGTCGTTTCTCGAAGCCAAAGCCCCACGCATTGACGAGGGGGGCAACGGTAAGATCGAATGCTCCCTCGGAAAGGCGGGACACTTCCTGTGCCTGACTGAAGACGGACTCGAAATCGTTGTTGGTCAGAACATCTTCGTTTCGATTGATACGAGCAATCGTGGAGACAGGGTTGAACATGGACAATGCGCTATCCACTTGGGCAAGACAGACGCGGATGGAGTCTATGAGGTCTCTGTCGTATTCATACTGAATATGATAGACCGTACCGAAGACGTTTCCGTCGTTACGGAAGTAACGGCGGGGCTTGTCCTCAAAGTTCCAGACGAGCAAACCTATAGAGAGGGCAACAAGTGCCAAGGCTGTTATCATCTTTCGTCTGTCCATAGTCGATGCTTTCGCTGCGGAATAGTCAAATAATCAATATTCTGTTTACTTTTTTAGAACCAGACACCCAAACCGATGGTACCGTTGACGGGTTGGTTATAGAGTTTGTCGTCACCGGCTTCCCACGTAAAGGCAGGTTGTTCCATGTGCGGATTGATAGAGCCTTCGGCGAAGAGAGTGAGTTCGCACGCGTCAAACTCCCACGCTTTTTCGAGGCGGAGGTCAAGGTTGACGATGGCGAAACGGGAGTTGTAATAGACATCGTTCTGCCACGGGGACATACCTATCTTACCGCCGAGGGTGATGTCATAGGGGAAAGTGTGCTGATAACCGATTTCGAGATAGGAGGCATAGGAAGCGAGGTCGCTATGGTCGAAGTCGGTGGCAGCGAGCATCGTGTTCCACTGGATATACAGAGGGATCTCGAAGAAATGTTCAAAGCTGTATTGGAGCGTGAGTTCGAACTGGTAGTTGGGGTCGAACTTCTTGGTGTTTTCCATCCACGAGAAGTACTGGTAGTAGGTAGCACCGAGCGATGCGCCGAAGAAATCGAAGTTGGCAAAGAGGTCTAACTCGGGAACAAAATAGGTATTGGGGGTACCGTCATAAATTTCCACGCCGTCCTCATCGGTAGTGGTATAATAGGGTTCACCTTTCTTGAATCGCCAGTCGGATGCGCCGAGGGAAGCCCATGCGCCGACAGAGAGAGCCGTGTTTTGTCCTTCGTAGCCGACGCTGACGGTGGGTTGGATGCTCAAGCCGCCGTTGTATTGTCCGCGCCAGAGGTAGGAGGAAACGAGTTCGGCACCTGCCTCGTAGGTGAACTCAACGCCGCTGCTTTCTTCCTGCACTTCAGCAGTTTGGATGTCATCGTTTTGCGCAAAAAGCGAGAGGGGTAATACGCAGGCAAATGCGAGCGATAAGAAAAGTTTACTTTTCATTTCTGTAAGATTAAATTTATAAAGCGTTTGTAGATTCGCATATATAATTACAATGCGTTTTTTGCTTCCCATGCGATGCGCAGGGCTACTTCCAAGATTCTTGTGTCGGTAAAGACAACGATACCACCGTCCGGACCGGGTTCGATATGGTAACCGTTTTCCCCGTTTGCCGTACCTCTGAAGAAGTCTCTCACATCATCGGCTGCGATTCCGAGTTCGTTGGCAATCACAGCCGAACTTCCGTGCGGGAGGCTGTCCTTAACCTCCCTTAAACGATTAAAAGTTGTTCTGGTCATATTTTAGTTGAGTGTTTGATGTTTAGAGTTTAGTGTTTAGTGTTTAGTGTTTAGTGTAGTTGAGAGTTGAGAGTAGTTGATTGTTTGAAGTTGAAAGTTGACAAGTCAATAATGCTGAAACAAGCGCGCAAAAGTACTATCATTTTTATGGTTATGCAAGTGAAAAATGGGTGTTTGCGCTATTTTTCGCGCGTATTTGCGTGGAACTGATATCAAAAAGAGGTGCATCACGCAAAATAATGAGGTTAAGGAAGTCGTTTTCGTCGGGTTGCAAGTCGCTGTGATTGTCCCTATTTGAGCCGATTACGTTATCGGCAGTAGACGTGATTTCCGAGTTTCGAGGATAGACGATAACGGGGAAGTTGCCAGCTATCCATTGCCAGTTGCGCCATCTTTTGAAGGAACGAAGATTATCCTCTCCGATAAGCAAGGTGAATTGATGTTGCGGGTAGGCTTTTTGCAGGGCTTGAAGGGTTTGGGCAGTGAAAGAGGGTCTGGGGAGGGAGAACTCGAAGTCGCTGACGAGGAGTTGCTTGCCATCTAATTCGCGGCTATGTTCTGCTACGGCTTGACTTATGGCTTGACGTGCGTTTTGCAGTCTGTCCTGTTCGTTGCGGGCGAGGAGTTGTCCGTCCTTCAGCGGATTGCCGGGGGTGACCATCAGCCATAGTTGGTCTAAGTCGGTGTGCGTGAGGGTATAGAGAGCCATTCCGATGTGTCCGAAATGGATGGGATTGAAAGTGCCGCCGTAGATTGCGATGTGCATTTAGTTTAGTGTTTAGTGTTATGTGTTTAGAGAAGTTGAGTGTTTCTTTGTAGTTCGCTGAAGATGATAGCGGTAGCGATACTGACGTTGAGACTTTCGACGTGAGGTTCGGCGAAAGCGGGAATCGTGAGCCGCCGGGTGAGAAGATTATTGACGGCGGGGGTAATGCCGTTACCTTCGTTGCCCATAATGATGACCTTTTTGTCCGAAGAATGCAAGGCAGACGAGGTGTAGATATTCTCACCGTCCATTGCCGTTCCAAGCAGTTGATAGTCTTGTTTTTGCAGCGAAAGAAGAGTGCTTGGCAAGTCGGTATAAATGACTTGTACGCGCGCGAGCGCGCCCATTGTAGCCTGGACAACCTTTGGAGCAAAGCAGTCTGCTGTTTGGGGTGAGCAAAGGATGGTGCGGATACCCATCCAGTCGCAAGTGCGGATGATGGTACCGAGGTTGCCGGGGTCTTGTACACCGTCAAGGGCAAGGATGTGATTCGGAAGATTTGAATTATTTAAGTCGCGATCGGGTATGCGGAAGATAGCAAGATAATCGGTGGGGGTAACGAGCGAAGAGAGTTGCTTCATTTGCGTTTCGGAAGCTATAACTACTTGGTCAAAGCCGCTGATGGGGGTTGCATCGTCACGAAGGACGAGGATATGGGGTGTGAACCTTTCGAGCAACTCACAGATGCACTTTTTCCCTTCTGCGATGAAGGTGCGGGTTTTGTCGCGGTATTTTTTGATTTTCAGACTATTGATAGTCTTTATCAGAGCGTTGGATATGGGAGACATTATTATTGTATCTTGCTATTTTGTACATTATGATGGTTGCGGACGAGGATGTCCGCGCTCCAAGTTATGCGAACGAGGACATCGGTGTTCATAGTAAACGCAGCAAAAGTACACTAAATTAGGCAAAAGACTAAATTAGTTTGAAAAAAATTTTGTCATATAGTGTGATTACACTACTTTTGTGCGCTTTTTTAACGGATGAAATCGAGTGTGAGTTTTTGTTCGTCAATAGCATTTGCGGCATTAGCACATCGGTAGTGCATCAGCTTCCCAAGCTGAGGAGGAGGGTTCGACTCCCTTATGCCGCTCTTTTTTATGCCCCTTTTTCTTTTTACGTTGTATATTTTACGTATAAGAATTGCATTTGAAGGCTGACGATAGTCTGTACTCACAAGGACGCTACGGAACGAAAGTGCACTATCCTAATACGACATCAAGAATCATCATAAGGACGAAACCGATGGCGAAACCGATGGTGGAGGTATTGGAGTGTGCGCCATGCGAGGCTTCGGGAATCAGTTCCTCAACGACTACGTACATCATCGCGCCTGCGGCGAAGGCGAGGAGGTACGGCAAGACGGGTGTGAGCCATGTAGCAAGGAGGATGACCAACAGACCGCCGATGGGTTCCACTATTCCGCTAAGGCTGCCGATGAGGAACGACTTTATGCGGCTGTTACCCTCCGCCCGCATGGGCATGGAGATGATTGCTCCTTCGGGGATATTCTGAATGGCTATACCAAGCGAGACCGCCACGGCGGCAGAGAGCGAGAGCCCTGCAAACCCTTCTTCTGCGCCGGCGAGGACGACACCTACCGCCATACCTTCCGGCAGGTTGTGGATGGTGACGGCAAGAGCGAGCATGGCTGTTCGTGAGAGACGACTGCGCGGACCTTCTGGCGTTGCGTCACCGGGATGCAGGTGAGGCGTGATCTCGTCTATTAGCAGCAGAAAACCGATACCGAGCAGAAAACCTACCGCCGCAGGCATCACCGCCCACGCGCCTCGGTTCGCCACCGCCTCAATAGCCGGAATGAGCAGTGACCAAACAGATGCCGCCACCATCACGCCGGACGCGAAGCCTAACAGGGCTTTTTGAAGGCGGACAGGCATGTCGTGTTTCATAAAGAAGACAAATGCTGAACCGAGCATTGTGCCAAGGAAGGGGATAAGGAGACCGATGAGTATAGAAAAATCCATAACACGCACAAATTTACAGCAAAAGTATATTTAAGACTTATTCGGGGCAAAGGTATTGCTATTTGCTCAATGCCGCAAATCGCGCCGAAGCAAATAAAGGTAAAAGATGAAAAAAGGGGTGTGCCAATCTCTTTGACACACCCTTTTTGTTCAATTAAATATTTGAGACTTACTGCTCAACAACAAGACAGACGTATTGATCAGTCGATGAAGAGGTCGGTGGAGAGATAGCGTTCGCCGGTGTCGGGGAGGATGACAACGATGGTGCGGAACTCGTGGTTCTTGGCATACTGCAAGGCGGCGTGCATAGCGGCACCGGAGGATATGCCCGCCAGTATGCCTTCTTTCTCTGCGAGCAGACGGCTGGCGGCTTTGGCATCCTCGTTGGAAACATCTGCCACTTCGTCCACCTCCTTGGCATTGTAATTCTCGGGGATGAAGTTGGCACCGATACCTTGTATTTTATGCGGTCCAGCCTGTCCGCCATTGAGGATGGGCGATGAAGCGGGTTCGACGGCGATGACGTGGATATTGGCTTTGAACTGCTTGCGGAGGTAATACGCCGTGCCGCTGACCGTACCGCCGGTACCTACGCCTGCCACGAGGGTGTCCACCTGACGGAGCGTGTCGTGCCAGATCTCGGCAGCCGTGCGCTGGTGGGCAGCGGGGTTGGCGGGGTTGTTAAACTGCTGAAGGATGATAGCCCCCGGGGTGGCTTCCTTGAGTTCGTTGGCTTTACGGACGGCACCTGCCATACCTTCCTTACCCGGGGTGAGGACGAGTTCAGCACCGCGTGCACGCATCAGGTCTTGGCGTTCCTTGCTCATGCTGTCGGGCATAACGATGATGGCGCGATAGCCTTTGAGGCGTGCAATCCATGCGATACCTATACCTGTGTTGCCGCTGGTTGGTTCGATGATGGTTCCGCCTTCGGTGAGAACACCGCGCTGTTCAGCATCTTCAATCATACTGAGAGCGATACGGTCTTTGACGCTTCCGCCCGGGTTGAAGGATTCGAGTTTGGCATAGACGCGGCTTTTGAGACCAAAAGCCTCTTCGATACGGAGAAGTCGCAACATAGGCGTGTTGCCGACCATGTTAAGCATTGATTCGTACATCATAATTGTAAACGTTTTAATAGTTATTTTCAGAAAAACGTTGCAAAAGTATAGCGAAAACGAGACGTGGAAAAATAACGGCTCAAAAAACGGGTCAGAAATCTAAAAATGCGAAATTGGATTCACATCGTTCCGACCTTTTTGCAATGTCGAGATTACAAAAAGGAGAGAATGATAGTGATGTGTATAAAAAACTGTACTTTTGCGGCATTAAAGGCGATACCGAGCAAAATTGAACCTATGAAAACGAACAATACACCAGCAAAACGGACGCGTGAGTCGAATATCGAGTTGCTACGGATAGTAGCGATGTTAATGATTGTAACGCACCACGTCGTGCTCAATGTGTCAAACACGTACAATGAGATGTATCTGCAACGCTCCTGCGAACCGAAGTTCTACCTATATAATGCGTTGGTCATCTATGGCGTGAACTTATTTGTGATGATTTCGGGTTACTGTGGTATTCGCGCGACTCTGCCAAAAGGCGTGTCGCTTTACTTGAAATGTCTGCTGTACGGCGTTTTGGGCTGGGCAGTGTATGCGCTAATTCCGGGAAACAATATCTCGGCAGGACAGTTGGAACCTTATGTTTATGTGCTGTCCGGCAATACGAGTTGGTGGTTTGTTCGTTACTATGTATTTCTGTTCTTGCTTTCGCCTTTCATTAACAAGATTTTAGAGCATAGCACCCGCAAGGAGGTGTATATGCTGACCGCTATATTGACGGTACTATCGGTATATTTCGGATGGATGAACCACGATGTGGTGAACCAGAACGGGTATAATCTGTTCAATTTTATATGGATGTACTGCATTGGTCACTGCCTGCGCTTTCATACCGATGAGATCCGTTCGTCGCGCTACGTTCGTTGGTACGCATTGCTACTATGGGTAGTAAGCGTTGCACTGACAACGTGGGGAGAGTATCACCACTGGTCACAAGTTGTTTTCGGGTACAACAATCCGTTTGTCGTAACAGGAACGATAGGGTTGATGGTATTGTTTCTTACATTCGATTTTCGCAGTAAACCAATCAATATGATAGCATCCTCGACATTGGGTGTCTATCTGATTCACTGCCATTTTCAAGTCGGTCCTTACTTTATCAACTACGCATCGAACCACTACACATCGGACTGGCAGATTCCATTGTTTGCCTCGGGCATATTCGCAGTGTGTTCCGTATTGGCGATGGCTATTGATGCAATGACGAGCAATGGTTTGCGTACATTATGCGAAAAGACGACAAAACGAACCGCCATTATCGCATTAGCGGTACTGACGGTTACGTATATTGTTCTTCACGCGTAAGCGCAGCTGTTCCTTATGAAGATTATTTACGCGCATTGTCGGGGAAGGGGACGACGAAGCAGCCACGGAAGTCCTTGTCCAGTTTTTGGCAGGCGGCTTTGGCTTCCTGTTCGGTGGCGTACTCTCCGTACATATATTTATACCACTCTCCGCGCTTGATATAGAAACAGCCTTTTAGTCCTTTGAACTCGCGGTCGTTCTTCTTGAGGACGTTGCGTGAGGCGAAGAGTTGGACGGTGAAGGCGGGTTTGGAGGTCGGTTTGGTTTGCTCTTCTGCGGTCTGTTTAGAGGGTTCTACGATGTTCGGTTTCGGTTGGGTAGTAGTCTGTGGGGTATTCTCGGGAGTGGTCTGCTCTGTTTTTTGCTGTTCGGGTTGGGCAGAAGGTTGATTATTGTCAGGTTGGGCAGAAGGTTGTTTTTTGTCGCTTTGGGGTTGGTAGTAGGCAGCGAAGGCGTTGAAGATGGCATCGGTGATTTCGCGTTTGCCTTTGTCGGAGCCGAGGTACTTCTCTTCCTCCTTATTAGAGACAAATCCCATTTCGATGAGGACACTGGGGCAGGCGGATTTGAGGAGCACCCAGAAACCGGCTTGTCGCACTCCCCGGTCGGAGCGGTTGTTGTCTCCCACAAAGCGTTGCTGCACCATTGTGGCGAAACGCAGGCTGTTGTCCATATACTGGTTCTGCATCAACTCAAATATAATATAGGAGTCAATGCTATTGGGGTCAAAGCCCTGATAAGTAGTCTGGTAGTCGGCTTCAAGTTTGATGACGGAGTTCTCGCGCATAGCCACGTCAAGGTTCTTCTCCATTTTTTCCGTACCTAATATATATACTTCGGCACCGTATGCGCTACGGCTTTCGGCGGAGTTAGTATGGACGCAGATAAAGAGGTCGGCGTTGTTGCGATTGACTATATTGGCTCGCTCCTGAAGGGGGATGAAGACATCGGTAGAGCGCGTGAGAACGACCTTGACATCGGGATAGGCGGTGCGTATCTTGGAGGCGAGACGCAGGGACACATCAAGGTTGAGGTCTTTCTCACGGAGTTTGAGATTGTGTCCGATGGCACCGTAGTCCTTTCCGCCGTGACCGGCATCAATGACGACGGTAAAAGCGGAGGCAGTAAGCGGAGAAAGAAGGATGGAAAAGATGAAAAAGAAGCGAAAAAAGTGGCGCATAGCAGTAAGAATTAGTGAATGTACCTAATAATAAGGCACAACAAAAGTAGTGCCATTTGCTGAAAGCGGGGTACCGAAAGCGATGAAAAGTCGAAAAAAGTGCAGAAAAGCACATTATTTTAGATAAAAACGCCGAAATGTTGCACAAATGTGGAAAGTCGGCTAATTTTGCGCGCTTATTTTACCACCGAAGTATAACAGGTCGGATAGATGACAGAAATTGATTTTTCACAGGAAGACGAGCAAGCGATTGAGGATGCGTTTAAGGCGTTGTTGGACGATTATGCGCATACGATGCACCGTCAGAAAGTAGAGATTATCACTCGCGCTTTCCGTTTTGCCAACCAGGCCCATCACGGTGTGCGCCGATTGAGCGGCGAGGCATATATAATGCATCCGTTGGCAGTGGCTCGCATTGTGGTCAAAGAGATCGGCTTGGGCAGTACGAGTATCTGCGCGGCGTTGCTACACGATGTGGTAGAGGATACGGAATACACCGTAGAAGACATTGAGCAGCGGTTCGGCAAGAAGATAGCCACCATTGTGGATGGTCTGACGAAGATCAGCGGCGGGGTTTTTGCCACACAGGACGAGAAGCAGGCAACGAATATCCGCAAGCTGGTACTTACGATGTCGGACGACGTACGGGTGGTACTGATAAAGATAGCGGACCGGCTGCATAATATGCGCACGTTAGCGGCACAATCGGCTGCCAATCAGCGCAAGATAGCCAAAGAGACGATGCTCATCTATGCACCTTTGGCGCACCGTTTAGGACTTTTCCCCATCAAAACCGAATTAGAAGACCTGAGTTTCCACTACCTGCATCCGGACGTGTATGATGAGATAGCCAGGAAATTAGAGGGCGTGTTGGAATCACAGAAAGAGAACCACCGCGCCTTTATGGAACCCATCAGCGAGAAACTGAAAGCGATGGGTATGCAGTTCACCATATCGGCACGGGTCAAGTCGGTGTATTCGATATGGGAGAAGATGCAGAAGAAGAACATCCCGTTTGAGGATGTATATGACTTGTTTGCCATCCGTGTGATTTTTACGCCGAGCGAGGGGGTGCCTGAGAAAGAGCAGTGCTGGATGATTTACGCCGCCATCACCTCTATCTATCGTCCTCATCCCGAGCGCATACGAGACTGGATATCTACGCCTAAATCAAACGGTTATGAAGCGTTGCACGTGACTGTGATGAGCCATCAGGGCTACTGGGTGGAAGTGCAGATTCGCTCGGAACGTATGCACGAATTGGCAGAAAAAGGATTGGCAGCACACTGGAAATACAAGTCGGAGAGTTTTGAGGAGTCGGAATTAGACCACTGGCTGTTGGACATCAAGGATGTATTAGAGCACCCCGATTCGGACGCGATGGCATTCTTGGACAATTTCAAACTGAATCTTTTCACCGATGAAGTGTTTGTATTCACACCCAAAGGCGAGATGAAAACGCTGCCGAAAGGATCATCGATATTGGATTTTGCATACTATATTCACTCCGAATTGGGTGAGCACTGCATCGGTGCGAAGGTGAACCATAAGTTGGAGTCAATCAGTTACCGCCTGATGGGCGGTGACCAAGTGGAGATACTGACCTCGCAGAAGCAGCAGCCGGAGCCGGAATGGCTGAATATGGTGCTGACCGCCAAAGCGCAAAGTGCCATCAAGCACTACCTGAACAAACAATCGGACGGCAAGAAACGCGTCACAGAGTCGCGTTGGGTGACGATACAGATTCGGGGGAATGACAATTTCGGCGTGTTGGTACAGATATTGAGCGTAATAAGCGAAGGGATGCACCTGAACCTGAAGAGCCTTCATACGGAGGTGGAAGACAAGCGGTTCACGTGCGTGATCGTGCTGTCGGTCTATGACGAGGAGTCGGTGAGCAAACTATGCAGCAAACTCAAGGAACTTCCGGATTTGACGGACGTGGAGGAGGTGCGTGAAGCAGATAGGAAGACCGAAGAGGAAAAGCCTACAAAATAAGAATAACCAACAACAAAAAACATACAAAAAACACTATGAAAAAGATTTTTATGCTATTAGCGGGCGTATTGACAGCCGGAATGCTGTTTGCCCAAGAGCCTGTCATTGAGTATGATAAGACTGAGCACGATTTTGGTAAGATCAACGAAGCCGACGGAAGGGTAACGACCGTGTTCACGTTCAAGAACAGCGGTATGACCCCGTTGGTACTGAATAACGTTCGCGCCAGTTGCGGCTGCACGACTCCGAAATGGACCAAAGAACCGGTTGAACCCGGCAAAGAGGGACAAATAACGGTAACCTACAATCCGAACGGTCGTCCGGGACATTTCAATAAGACTATTACCGTAACCTCGAATGCCAAGACCTCCACAACGAAACTGCACATCACAGGCGAGGTAATCCCGAAGAGCGTTAAGCCTGTGGACAAGTTCCCCGTTAAGATGGGTGCGCTCGGTTTAGTAACCGATGTGATGGACTTCGGCGACGTGAAGAAAGGGGCTATAACCACCAATACGATAGGCTACGCGAACCAACAAGCCGAGCCCATTACGCTTGCCTGCCGCAACACGGTGGATTACGTATTCGGTGTGCCTGCTGCCAATGCAGAGCGTCTGGATCAACAATACACCATCGAAAAGGATAAGAAGGGCGACTTGCAACTGACTTTTGATGCAAATATGTTCCCTACCTACGGACCGATGGAAGAAAAAATCTACCTCGTTATTGACGGCAAGGAAGATCCGAAACACGTAATTACGGTTCGCGCTAACGTAGTGGAAGACTTCTCGAAGATGACCGAGGAGCAGTTGGCAAACGCGCCGATAGTAACGATGGCTAATGAACTGAACCTCGGCACGTTCAAGCAAGGCAAGAAAGCCAAAGCCACGTTCCACATCTCGAATGCCGGTCAAGATATGCTTCTCATTCACCGCATCATAGCCGACTACAACGGTATGACCATCAATGCCGCCAAGTCTGTTCGTTCGGGCAAGAGAGGTAACTTCACCGTCAACTTCACTCCGACCGAAGCCGGTACGTATGAACTTCCTGTAACGGTTATTACAAACGATCCGAAACAGTCGGTGAAGAAAGTAACGATGCGCTGGAGCGTAGAATAAAACGAAGCACCGAAGCGTAGAATAAGCAACGAAAACAACTGCCCTATGCAACATCCTGAAAACGACAAGCAGTACAAAGGTTTGGTGGTGAATGAGGGGGTGCAGAACCTGCCTCAAGTGAATCCTTACGCAACGTTTCGCCGTCAGAAGCGCGAGTTGCATGCGGAGGAGTACGTGGAGGGGATACTGCGTGGCGACATCACCTTATTGGGTCAGGCTGTAACCCTGATTGAGAGCAGTCTGCCAAAGGATCAGGCGATAGCCCAAAAAGTGATAGAGCAATGCCTACCCTATTCGGGCAACTCGGTGAGGTTAGGCATAACGGGTGTTCCCGGGGCAGGTAAATCCACATTCATAGAAGCCCTCGGCACGATGCTTTGCCATCAAGGCAAGCATCTTGCCGTCCTCGCCATCGACCCTTCCTCCGAAAGGAGCAAAGGGTCAATTTTGGGCGACAAGACACGTATGAACGAACTCTCGACGGAAGCCAACGCTTTCATTCGTCCTTCCCCATCGGCAGGCAGTTTAGGCGGCGTGGCACGCAAGACGCGAGAGACCATCGTGCTGTGCGAGGCTGCAGGGTTCGATACGATAATGGTAGAGACTGTCGGCGTGGGACAGAGCGAGACCGCCGCTCACTCGATGGTGGATTTCTTTCTGCTGCTGCAAGTGACGGGTACGGGCGATGAACTGCAAGGCATCAAGCGCGGCATAATGGAGATGGCGGACGGAATAGCCATCAACAAATGCGACGGGAGCAATGTAGAGCGCGCACAAGCCGCCCGCGTCAGTTTCAAGAATGCGTTAGCACTCTTTCCGCCTCCGGAGTCCGGTTGGCAACCGTATGCAGAAACCTGCTCGTCCATCGACAAGACCGGCGTGCTGAAAGTATGGAAGATGGTGGAGGACTACATCCGCTTCACCAAGGAGAACGGTTACTTTGACTACCGCCGTACCCGCCAAGCCAAGTATTGGATGTACGAAACGATTCATTCCGCGCTACTGAACGGATTCTACCAAAATCCCGTGATAGAAAAGATGATACCCGAAATGGAGCAGCAAGTGTTGGATAACAAGATCAGCAGTTTTGTGGCTGCTCACAAACTATTGGAAGAATATGCCCGCCACAAATAACAGTCCGCGTCGCAAAGAACCGTCCCCGCGCAAAGTGGGTGCTAACGATATGGGCAAACTGCCCCCGCAGGCATTGGATATGGAGGAATCCGTATTAGGTGCTTTAATGCTTGACAAAGAGGCATTTTCGATGGTGAGCGATTTGCTTCGCGTCGATTCGTTCTACTCGGACAAGCATCAGCGGATATTCGAGGCATTGCTGTCGCTGTCGGTGAAAGACCAGCCGATTGACCTACTATCGGTTACTGACCGTCTTCGGACGTTGGGTACGTTGGAAGAGGCGGGCGGCGTGGCGTACTTGAGCGAACTGACGCGCAAGGTGGCATCCACGGCTCACCTACGTTACCACGCTCAGATTGTGGCACAGAAAGCAACGGCTCGCGAACTGATACGTATGGCAGCCGAAGTGGAAGAAAAAGGGTACGATGAGACGCAGGACGTAGACGAGTTGTTGGAAGAGGCGGAGGGCAAGATTTTTGCCATCTCGCAACGCAATCAGAAGCGCGATGTGGTCAAGATCGATTCTGTATTGTCTGCAGCGTTCAGCCGGATGCACAAAGCCGCTGAAAACAAGGGCAATATCAGCGGTATTCCTTCGGGCTTTACTTTATTGGATAAGATTACGAGCGGTTGGCAAAAGAGCGACTTGATTATCATAGCAGCACGTCCGGCGATGGGTAAGACGGCATTCGTACTATCGATGGCGAAGAACATAGCGGTCAATTACCAAGTGCCGGTGGCGATGTTCTCGTTGGAGATGTCAAATGTACAACTCGCGAACCGCCTGATAATGAACGTGTGCGAAATTTCGGGCGAAAAAATCAAGAACGGCAATCTGACACAGGCGGAGTGGGCTCAATTGGATTATAAGGTCGGTGAGTTGAGCAATGCTCCGTTGTACTTGGACGATACGCCTGCGATGTCCATCTTGGAGTTCCGCTCGAAGGCGCGTAAGTTGGTGCGTGAAAAGCACGTACAGATTATCATCATCGACTACCTGCAACTGATGAACGCGAATGGCGTTAACTTCGGTTCGCGCGAACAAGAGGTAAGCATCATATCGCGTAACCTGAAGGCACTTGCCAAGGAGTTGGATATACCGATAATAGCGCTGTCGCAATTGAACCGAAGTGTGGAGCAACGCGGCGGTACGGGCATAGCGGGCAAGAAGCCGCAGCTGAGCGATTTGCGCGAGTCGGGTGCCATTGAACAAGATGCTGATATCGTATGCTTTATTCACCGTCCCGAATACTACGGCATAACCAATGACGACAAGACGAGCAAGAGTTTGATAGGTTTGGGACAGATTATCGTAGCGAAGCATCGTAACGGTGCAACGGACGATATATGGCTTCGTTTCCGTTCGCAATACGCCAAATTCCAGAATGAGGATGATGCCATTCCACAAGACGAGTTGAATGGTGTTTTCCATTCGAAGATGAATCAATTACCCGAGACCAACTACATCGAAACGACCGATGGAATGTCGGTGAGCGGCGGTTTCGGAGGCGATGCGCCTTTCTAAACGATTACCTCATATATGAGGTAAGACACGTATCGCCATTATGTTATGAAGACAAATACAAAAACAAGATAATTCATTCTATTTATGCAACGTACAGATATTCGTACTGCGCTTCAAAGCAAAGCCTTTGACAGTCTTATCAATGTTCGCGGCTGGGTACGTAGCCGTCGCGGCAATAAACAGGTCAGTTTCATCGCGCTGAACGATGGCTCCACGATAAAGAACATACAGATAGTGGTAGATCTGACCAAGTTCAGTGAAGAACAACTGAAACCTGTTACCACGGGTTCGTGTATATCGGCAACGGGAATGCTTGTCCCCTCGCAGGGTGCGGGTCAGGATGTGGAGATTCAGTTGACCGAATTAGAGGTCTATGGTACAGCCGATCCGAATCAGTATCCGCTTCAGAAGAAGGGATTGAGTATGGAGTACTTGCGTACGATAGCGCATCTTCGTCCGAGAACCAATACGTTCGGTGCGGTCTTCCGTCTGCGCCACCACATGGCGATGGCTATCCACACCTATTTCCACGAACACGGTTACTACTATTTCCATACGCCATTGATTACGGCTTCGGATGCAGAGGGAGCGGGTCAGATGTTCCAAGTAACGACGAAGAACCTGTATAAACTACAGTACGATGAGCAGGGTCATATCGACTACTCGGACGACTTCTTCGGCAAGATGACCTCGCTGACGGTGAGCGGTCAGTTGGAAGGTGAGTTAGGTGCTTTGGCATTAGGAAAGATTTATACGTTCGGTCCGACGTTCCGCGCCGAGAACTCGAATACGCCTCGCCACTTGGCAGAGTTCTGGATGATAGAGCCGGAGGTGGCTTTCATCGACAAGAAAGAGTTGATGGACATCGAAGAGGACTTCATCAAGTACTGTGTTCGCTGGGCTTTGATGCACTGTCAAGACGACTTGCAGTTCCTCAACCAATTTGTGGACAAGGGTTTGATAGCGCGCTTGGAGAGCGTAGTGGGTACCTCGTTTGTGCGCTTGCCTTATACAGAAGGCATTCGTATCCTTCAAGAAGCAAAACAGAGCGGCAAGAAATTTGAGTTTCCGTGCGAATGGGGCGATGACTTGAGTTCGGAACACGAGCGTTACCTCGTAGAGGAGCATTTCCGCAAACCCGTGATTATGACCGACTATCCGCGCGACATCAAGGCATTCTATATGAAGCAGAACGTAGGTGAGGATAAGGGTAAAGAGACTGTACAGGGTACGGATGTATTGTTCCCGCAGATTGGCGAGATCATCGGCGGTTCGGTGCGCGAAGAGAGTTACGACAAATTGGACAAGGAGATTGAGCGTAGGGGTATGGATATGTCGAACTACCAGTGGTACTTGGACACGCGCCGCTTCGGTTCGGCTCCTCATGCCGGTTTCGGATTAGGTTTTGAACGTCTGATGCTGTTCGTGACGGGAATGCAGAACATACGCGACGTGATTCCTTTCCCGCGCACACCTAAAAATGCTGAATTCTAATTAAATACCATAACTGATATGAAGAAGATTTTTTCTTTCCTTATTGCCATATTAGCGGTTACTTCCCTATGGGCACAAAGCGGGCAGGTGTCTCTGACGGGACAGATTGCCTCCAAGCAAAACTACAGGGGTATCGCAGGTGCAACAGTAACGCTTGGCAATCAAGATATTTCGACTATCACCAATGCGGACGGACGGTTTACCTTCATCGGTCTGCAGGCGGGGGACGAAGAGTTGATTATTGAGGCAGACGGTCATAAGGCTACCGTGGAACTGATTCAGTTGCAAGCCGGTCAGCCGAATGTATTGGATGTCATTTATCTTCAGCCCGACATCGTGAAGGATGCGCAGGACGAGGTGCTACTTAACTTGGCAGACCAGGAGTTGAACGATGATGAGGGTTCGACCCAAGAGCAAGCTTCAGCAACCTCTTCATCGAAGGACGTGTTCAATTCGCTTACCTCTTGGGCTTGGTCCACTGCCCGCTATCGCAATCGCGGTTACAGTCAGACCTATGAGACCTATTATATAGAAGGTCTGTCGTTCAATTCCGCAGAGCGTGGTCAGTTCAACTTCTCGGCGATGGGAGGCTTGAACGATGCATCGCGCTACAAGGAGACCAACCAAGCCATTGAAGCAAATAACTATACGTTCGGCGGCTTGGGCAATGCCACCAACTACCTGATGGGTGCCACCCGTTATGCACAAGGTTGGAAAGTCGGTCTTGCCGCTACCAACCGCAACTACAAAGGTGTGGTTCGTGCCACGTACTCAAGCGGTCTGCTGGATAATGGTTGGGCATTTGCCGGTCAGTTGGCATTTCGCGGAACGCCTTATATTAACAAGAAAGGCTTTATCGGAGAGGGTATCAACTACTACTCGTTAGGTTATTTCTTCTCCGCCGAGAAGCAATGGGGTGTCCGTCACAAGCTGAATATCATCACGTTCGGTGCGCCCACGATGCGTGGTCAGTCAGCAGCCGTAACGCAGGAGGTGTATGACCTGACCAACCAATACAATATGAATCAATGGGGATGGAACAACTACAACCCGTATTGGGGCTACCAAGACGGTAAGGTGCGCAACTCACGTATCGTACATAGTTATGACCCGACTCTTGTGTTAGGCTACAACTTTAAGATAGATAATCAACAACTGCTGCACGTCGCATTAGGAGGACACTATTCGTTCTACTCCAATTCGGCACTGAATTTCTATAACGCTCCAGATCCTCGTCCCGATTACTACCGCAACATGCCTTCTTTCCTCTGGGACAACCAGATAGCCGAAAACGGCAACTTCATTGACAAAGATATGAACGGCAAGGCGTTAGGGAAAGGTTTCTACGATGAACAGGGCAATTATGTAGGCGGGAGCATTGATCAGACCACCTACAATCGGATGTACAACGACTGGACATCGCGCAACAGTCAGACTACGCAGATTGACTGGGATGCCATCTACTTGGCTAACCGCGCCAACAACATCAATAACCCGAACGGTTCGGCCCGCTATATCCAAGAGCGTCGCCACAACGACATCGGCGAGGTGATAGCATCCGGCACGTATCAGAACACGCAATTCGACAACTTGAAGATGACGGCGGGCGTAGAACTGAAAGAGTCAATAGGTCGCCACTATAAGACGATAGACGACCTGTTGGGTGGTAAACAATGGATTGATATTGACCCGTTTGCCGAGCGCGACATAGCCGAATTGGCAGAGAACATCGGTATGACGCAAGCGCAGATGGCAGTAGTGAAGCAGAATAATGTGGTACTGAATGCGGACGGCACGATAGCCGACGCCCGCACGGTGAAACGTGACGGTCGTTTCGGATACGATTACACGATTAAGATGGCAAGCAGCAAGTTCTGGTATCAAAACGAATGGAACTGGCGTAACTTCGATCTCTATTATGCACTACAAGTGACTTATTCACAGATACAACGCACCTCCACGATGTTGAACGGTCGCGCCGTTTATTTGAGTATGCTACAAAAAGATATGCAGAAATACTACATCGGTCAGGAAGGTTCGGACGTGATACAAAAGGGACAATTAGTAAAGACGTTGGGGCAATACCACGGTTTCCGTCACAACTTCTTTGACCCGTCGTTCAAAATCGGTTTTACGTACAAGATTAACGGTCGCAACCACATCAAGTTCAATGCATTGGCTATGACGCAGGCTCCGCTGGCACGCAATGCTTATATCTCTCCGCGTGTACACGACCGCGCAGTAGCTTCCATTTATGCGCACGATGTAGCAGATAACTTGAAGGACTACTACGGCGCATCGGAGAAGATTGTGGGCGGTGACTTGACATACGAGTTCAACTATCCGATTGTACGCGGTCGTATCACGGGATTCTATTCGCGTTTCTGGGACGGTATGGAGCTGAACGGCTACTATGATGACGAGGCTCGCACGTTTGTCAATCAGGCGATGACAGGTTTGAACCGTCGTCACTGCGGTGTGGAAGCCGCAGCTGCCGTCAAACTCGGTACATACTTCACCTTATCGGCAGCCACATCGGTGGGCGACTATCGCTATACGAGCAATGCCGCCGTGGTAACCTCGGCTGAAAACGGTATGGCATTGGGTACTACCGCCAATGGTAACGTGTATGCGTTGCGCGACTCGGTAATGATGAAAGGTGTTCGCGTGAGCAACGGTCCTCAAGTGAACGCATCGCTCAAACTCTCGTTCTTCCACCCGAAGATGTGGTTTGCTGACGTAACGCTCAGTTACTACGATTGGAACTACCTTGGTGTGGCTCCGTCACGCCGTATGAAGAGTCTATATACGGATATGACTTATGACGACCAGACGGGTCGAACCATTAACGTGAACGGTTCGTATAAGGATGCAGGCGCGCTGACGGGCGAAACAGATGCCAACGGCAAATCCGAACTCAAATACCCGTACAATATCCTTGACCAACAGGAGAGTTTGGCAGCCGAGAACGTATGGAATCGCTTCCTATTGGATTTGAGTGTCGGCAAATTGATTTACTTGCCGCAGCGTCAGTCGCTGTCTATCAATCTGTCGTGCACAAATATCGCGAATAACGTTCACTTCAAGACGGGCGGCTACCAGCAGGCACGTCTGCCTCGCGCCACCAAACAGGGTGTAGAGGACAATGTGAACTCGGTTATTACGGCTAACGCTTGGAAATTCCCTGCCAAGTACTACTACGCTTGGGGAGCGAATTTTTATCTTACAGTTACCTATAAATTCTAATTCAGGAGGAAACGACTATGAAAACACAGACCATTATTCTTTCCGCCGTTGTATTGATTGGTATGACGTTAGCATCTTGCCGTTCGGAAGAACCGCAGGCACGCTATATAGAAGAAACGGAAGTAAGGAATCAAGTGTCGAAAGAAGGAGGCAAACTACTGACGCTGAACGAGTTGAAGCAAGTCCCCTATATGACCGAGCAGGGCAACTACTGTGATCCTGCCTTGTATCGTCTTCGTGCTTCGGGCAAGGGACATACGTATGACGAATACCTTGACACAATTTGGTTGTTCTCCATCGACACGATTCCGACCACCCAACCGCTGTTCATTCGCGGACGTATTACGACCGACGATTTGTCGGGTAATTTCTACAAGTCGCTGTGCATTCAGCAGATGGTAGGAAGCAAGCAGCAGGCGTTGCGAATATCGGTGGATGCCAGTTCGGTAGGCGGTATGTACCCAATAGGTCAAGAGGTGCTGATTCGTATTGACGGCTTAGCAATAGGTCGTTACGCCAATCAGCCGCAACTATGTGTACCTTCCTACAACAACAACGTCTATGCCAACAAAGCAGAGGAGAAAGTGGGTTGGGCACCCGGGCGTATTCCGTTTGCGGAATTCAAGAAACGCACCGTGTTAGTGGGACTGCCTCATACGCCTCACTGCGACACGGTACGGATTACGGACTTTATCAACAACCTCAACCAAGTGGCGAACCGTTTGGAGGACGGCAAATTAGTATGTATCAAAGACGTACACTATACGGGTCAGTACTCCAATTACGGTGTGGCAGAGGACTGTACCACGAGCAATCCTGACGATTTTACGAACGGTTCGAACGCCAACGTGTTTGCCCCGACAACGGGCAATATGGGTTATCCGCAGTCGCGTATCATAGCCGATGCGAATGGCAATATGACCGTGGTATCTGCGTCCGAATACGCCAAGTTCTCGCATTTCTACCTGCCCGGAGCCGACAAGAACGGTATTGCCAACTGCTCTTCGTATGTAGGTAACGTAACGGGTATATTGGGGTACTACAGAGATAATAACATCGTTAAGATGTATAACGGCGAGGATAGCAATGCACCGGCATGGGACGACTGGAGTCTGACCATTCGCTCGTTGGATGACCTGATGCTCTATCACGTAAGTACGGGTCAGTTGTGGCCGCGTCTTGAATACGGAGAATAAAAAGAAAAGGTGAATATCTGCTGGTTGGACATAGTGATTGCCTTGCCTTTACTGTTAGGTTTGGTCAGGGGCATTATGCGCGGATTGGTGCGCGAAGTGACAGCGATAGCTGCTGTTGTTCTCGGCTATTTCGGTACGCGCCTATGGGGCAATGCTTTTGCGGCGTGGCTATTAGGACAGTTTCAATGGCCCGAACCCGTATGTAACTTGGTTGCCTATTCACTGCTGTTCCTCGGCATTACGATTGCCTTAAACATAGTGGGGTCGCTGCTGTCCAAATTGCTTCGCGCCATTCATTTAGGTTGGGCTAACCGCTTGTTGGGTGCCGTATTCGGTGCGGGCAAGTGGGCTATCATTCTACTGGTCATCATTTACTTGATAGGTCAGGTGGATGTTCAGTGGCACGTGATGCCGGACAGTTTGCGCGAGAGTTCACTGCTCTATAATCCCGCCTTGTCTTTTGCCAACGAAATAGTTTCCCGACAATGAAAATAATGTCCCGACAATGAAGTTTGCCACCATACGTCATCCTCAACGCCAGTGGCGCGCGCATAAACTGCAGCCGCAAGGTACACTGCGTAACGTCAATAACATACTGACAGCGGTGGTTTTTGTGATTGGCGTTAGCATTGTCATATACCTGTCGGTAACAGGCAAATCGTCCCCAACTGAAATTATTTTTCGCGGGATGCAGTTTGTGCTGATGATGCTACTGCTTCAGGCTCCTTCGGTGCTTCGTTTGCGGTATCGCATTGAGGTACCACCCGTCTTGTCCGTTGTGGTGTTAGTGTTTGCTTTCACGGCATTGGTATTAGGCGACGGACTGGATTTCTACGGTCGGTTCACGTGGTGGGACAAACTGCTGCACGCAGAGTCGGGGATACTGCTGTCGATGGTGGCGATGTGGCTCATCCATGTCATAATGGCGGAGAACGACAAGTATATCTACTTCAACAAGTATTTTCTTTGTCTTTTCCTCGTAATGTTCTCGCTCGGTATGGGTGCATTCTGGGAGATATTGGAATACACCTACGACAGCATTGCCGGTACCAATTCGCAGCAGTTTATGGCTTCCACTACCTCTTCTATTATCCTGCCGGAGGACATTGCTTTGCAAGGTCACGAAGCGCTTCGTGACACAATGACCGACTTGATTTTGGACTTGGCAGGAGCGGCTTTGGTGGCTGCATACGGACTGTTGAATCACGACAAAATAGTAGCGCGTTACTACCAATTGGTAGAACAACGCAAGCAACAAATACAAACGGTATGAAAGACAACTTTGGATTTGTACGCGTAGCGGCGGCTGTGCCGATGATGCGCGTGGCGGACTGCTCGTATAACGTGGAGCAAGTCAAACAACAAATAACGGAAGCTATCGAAGAGGGCGTAGAGATTATCTGCTTCCCCGAACTGACACTGACAGGCTATACCTGCGGGGATCTGTTCTTCACGCAACGCTTGCAGCAGAACACCTTACGGGGGTTGGAGGACGTATGCAATTTCACGCGCGAGAAACCGATAATCGTGTTAATAGGTGCACCGCTGAAGGTGGATAACAACCTGTATAACTGTGCCTTCGTAATGACAGATGGGGATGTAGTGGGTGTGGTGCCGAAGGTGAATCTGCCCAATACGGGTGAGTTCTATGAGAAGCGTTGGTTCACATCGGGTCGTGCCGCCTTGCAACATTCGGTAGAGGGTCTGATACCGCGTATTCCGACCATTGAGTTGTGGTGCGGCGATGTGCCTTTCGGCCCGGAATTGCTGTTTATGACGCGCAACTGCTGTTTCGGCGTGGAGATATGTGAGGACTTGTGGTCTCCCCTACCCCCTTCGACCCAGTTGGCTATACAAGGTGCGGAATTGATATTCAACCTCTCGTCCAGTAACTGCGTAACGGGCAAGCACGCTTTCCGTCGTCAGATGATTACGCAGCAGTCGGCTCGCGTTCACTGCGGGTATGTCTACACGTCTTCGGGCGTGGGTGAGTCATCATCGGACATAGTGTTCTCCGGCTCCACGTATATCGCTGAGAACGGCGAGTTGCTCTCAGAGGGCGACCGCTTCCAGCACAACTCATCGATGGTTATACAGGAGATTGACGTAGAGCGTCTTCGCATCGACCGTCAGCGTAATACGAACTTTACGAAAGATCAACACGGTCGCTACCGCAAGGTGAATGTGGCTCCCATTGAGCGTGAGGACGACTATTCGGAGCCTGTTCATCGTCATTTCTCACGCACACCATTCCTACCCTCGCCTGCTGACAGCGATGCTTTTTCGGCGGATGCTTTCTCCATTCAGTGCAATGGCTTGGCTCACCGGTGGGAGCATACGAAAGCGGAGACGTTAGTGATTGGTATCAGCGGCGGTTTGGACTCGACGTTGGCACTCTTGGTAGCCGTTCAGACAGCCGATTTGTTAGGATATGACCGTCAGCGCATTATCGGCGTTACGATGCCCGGGTTCGGCACGAGCGACCGCACGTACCATAATGCTGTAAGGCTGATGGAACTATTAGGTGTACGACAGATGGAGATTCCCATTCGCGACAGCGTGACACAGCACCTGAAGGATATTGACCACTCGGGCGAAAAAGATATCACCTATGAAAACGCGCAGGCACGTATCCGCACGCTTATCCTGATGGACTTGGCGAACGAACACAACGGATTGGTCATCGGTACGGGCGATATGAGCGAATTGGCATTGGGCTGGATGACCTACGCGGGCGACCAGATTTCGATGTACGGCATCAATGCGGGAATACCGAAGACGATGGTGCAATTCCAGATTCGTTATGCTGCCAACTACTGGTACAGCGACGAGATCACCTCCATTCTGACGGATATTATTCAAACTCCTATTTCTCCCGAACTGCTGCCCACGGATGAGAACGGCGAGATAGCCCAGCGCACAGAGGATAAAGTAGGTCCGTATGAGTTGCACGACTTCTTTATGTACCATTTCCTGCGCTACGGCTTCACGGCGGAGAAAGTGGCTTATATGGCATCTCTTGCCTTCGAGGATACGTATTCGGACGAGGAGATTCGGCATTGGATTGAAGTGTTCCGCCATCGTTTTTATACGCAGCAGTTCAAGCGTTCGTGTCAGCCGGACGGACCGAAAGTGATAGGTATCAGTCTTTCTCCACGTGGCGACTGGCGTATGCCGAGCGATGTGAACGAAATGGAATAGACGATGTTTCGCCGCCTGTTATCCCTTGTTTTGCTCTGTCTGCCGTGGGCTGTCAACGCGCAGATTCTGACCCCTATTCATTGGTCGGGTGAGCGGATTGGCGATGATGCTATTCGGATTACTGCTGCTATGGACTCATCGTGGCATCTGACGCTGATTAGCATAGGCGACAGTATGGTGGGCGAGGATTACTACGATAGTTATACCTTTACGGCACACCCTGAGGACACGATTCGCTTCGTAGCCTGCAACGATATGCAATGCCTGTCGCCGGAGGTGTATATATGGAGCGCGCAATCAGAAGACAATCCTATCGTTGATACACCATCTGCTCTATCTGCCGCATCCGCTACAGGCACGCAGTCGCTTTGGACTATTTTCCTATTGGGTCTATTGGGCGGTTTGTTGGCTATTTTTACGCCATGCGTATGGCCGGTTATACCGATGACGGTTTCGTTTTTCCTCCATCGGGACAATGGCAGGCACGGCAAGCGGGATGCCCTTCTATACGGGACTGCTATCGTACTGATATACGTCGGGTTAGGGCTGCTTATTACCACTATCTTCGGAGCCTCGGCATTGAATCAACTCTCTACCTCGGCTGCGCTCAATCTTGTGTTCTTCGTGCTGTTAGTGGTTTTTGCTTTGTCCTTTTTCGGTCTGTTTGAGATTCGTTTGCCGGCATCGTGGGCGACTGCTATTGATAATCGTTCGCGCCGTATGAGCGGTGCGGGTATGCAATTCGGCAGTCTGTTGCTGATGGCGTTCACATTGGTTATTGTATCGTTTTCGTGTACGGGACCGATTATCGGCACGCTGTTAGTGGAAGCAGCTTCGATGCATTTGTTGGCTCCAACGGTCGGTATGTTAGGTTTTGCGCTGGCATTAGCTCTGCCTTTTTCGCTATTGGCTCTTTTCCCGAATGCATTACAACGTTTGCCCAAGTCGGGCGAATGGATGGAGTCGCTGAAGGTGACGTTAGCTTTTGTGGAGTTAGCGTTGTCGCTTAAGTTCCTCTCGGTAGCGGATACGGCATACGGCTGGGGCATATTGCCAAGGTGGCTGTTCTTCGTGCTGTGGGTGTTATGTTTCGGCGGATTAGGGGTCTATCATATCGTAGGTATGATACGTCTTCTTCGATCCGGTGAGCGTCCTGTTGCACGATTGCTTATCAAGGTGGTGATTGCTATTTCATCGTTGGGGTTTGCCGCTTATCTTGTGCCGGCAATATGGGGCGGGAGTGATGCCAAGGCTGTGGCTGCTTTTGCACCGCCGATGGAGATTCCGTATAAGCAGGTCTTTCGTGACTACGACGAAGGTTTGGCATACGCCCGTCAGGAGAACAAACCTATGCTGCTGTACTTTACGGGTTATGGTTGCGTCAATTGCCGCAAGATGGAGCAGTACGTGATGTCGGATGAGACGGTGCAGAACGCCTTGCAGGACTTTGTGTTGATTGAGTTGTTTGTGGATTCTCGCCGCGATGAGAACGGTAATGGCATAGAGGACGGGGAAGAATTTTCCAAGATTCAGCGCGAACGGTTCGGCTCAAATGCGCAGCCGCTGTATTTTCACCTCGCCTCGGACGGCACGCCGCAAGGTCAGCCGATGGCTTTCACCACTTCACCGGAAGAGTTTCTCCTGTGGTTACGAAACACTTTCTAACGGCTTATGACCGAGACCAATCGCATAGAATTTAAGCGTGAACTGACTCGCGAACTCGATATCGAAAAAGAGGTCGTGGCGTTCCTCAACTACCGTGAGGGCGGTATCATCTATATCGGCATCGATGATGATGGCAAGCCTGTCGGTGTGCGAGATATAGACGGCGATATGCTCAAGATTAAAGACCACATCCGTATGGGCATTCTGCCTTCTATCGGATGATTTTGGAAAAAAGGACGCGAGAAATTCACAAAATGGCATAAATAATGTCGCAGAATATTTAACTGAAAGACAACGAGATATATTGAGAATTATAAAAGATGTCGCAGTAGATGTCGCAATAAACACGAAATATCTTTCTGACAGATTAGAAGTAAATAGAAAAACCATCCAGAGAGATATTCGAGTTCTGCAAGAAAAACAACTAATTCAATGGGTCGGACCGGACAAAGGCGGCCATTGGGAGATAATAGAAAAATAGAAACGGTTGCTAATTGTGACCACAAAATACCGCTGAACTCGGCAGCGTAAACAAGTGAGTACATATTGAAAAACAAGCGCAAGGCACCCACGCAATAACATATAAACAAACAGAGCTTTAGCTCTATACTATAAGAAATACGCCTAACAAAAGATGGCAGATATTGAGAAAAATAATCCGACAACTCCTGAATTTGTGAAACGCAATGGAATCATTGCGGACAACAATTATGTGCAATGGTTGACAGAACTAAAGCAACGATACCATAATAGCCAAATCAAGGCTGCAGTTCGTGTTAACCATTCAATGTTGGAATTCTATTGGTCACTTGGTCGGGACATCGTTGCCCTCAAAGCAGAAAGCAAATGGGGAACAGGTGTGCTGCAACAGTTGAGCCTTGATCTCCAGAAGATGTTTCCTAACGAAACTGGCTTTTCATATAGGAATATCCGCTATATGCGTCAATGGTATTCATTTTATTTTCAGAAAGTTACAAATTGGCAACAACTTAGTGCCAAATTGGGAAATTTAAATTGGCACGAACTTAGTGCCAAATTAGGCGAATTAAAACGTCACCAACTTAGTGACGAATTTGAAATGCCCCAAAAATTTGCGTTTGTGCCGTGGAAACATCATGTTCAAATAATATCTAAAAGCCAATCTATAGACGAGGCTATTTTCTATATTAATCAAACCATTGCGAATAACTGGAGCCTGAACGACTTGACTTACGAGATGAAAGAAAATCTTTATGCACGTCAAGGTGGCGCACTGACTAATTTCTCTGATACGCTTGCACTACCTCAGCAACAATTAGCACAAGAGATTATCAAAAGTCCGTATCATTTCGGTTTCCTCGAATTAAAACCCAACCATGCAGAGCAGGAGTTGGAAGAGGCGTTGGTGAAAAATATCACTCAATTCTTATTGGAATTGGGACAAGGTTTCGCTTATGTTGGACGACAGATGGAGTTGAGGATGCCCGACGGACAGTCTTATTTCCCTGACTTAATTTTTTATCACACGCGTCTAAAATGCTATGTGGTTGTGGAATTAAAAACAGTCAAGTTCAAGCCCGAGTATGTTGGGAAATTGAACTTCTATGTTTCTGCTGCAGATGAATTGCTCAAAGCCGATGACGACAAACCAACCATAGGTCTGCTTATCTGTCGTGAGGCGGACAAAACAACGGTGGAATGGGCGTTTCGTGGTCTTGACAGACCAATTGGTGTTGCAACATACCAGATAGAGCAAATTGTTGAACGCACAATAAAAGAATTGGAGCATAGGAAAATAGAAAAGAATTGATATAATAAATAACAAGCGCAAAGCGTTGCGCAATAACATATAAAACAAACAGAGCTTTAGCTCTTATTCTCGGAATCGAAATATTCCCCAATATTTTTTCATTAGTACACGAGAATAAGCAAGTGGAAGTTCACGCATAGCGTGGACTATTTGTGCTTATTAGTGTACTATGCGTTGGGGAACGCTACGATTCCTAAATAGGCAACAAGTAGTCACGCTTTTTTTGTTGCTTATAGTTTAAGAGCCTGCTCGCAAAACTATAAGTATGGAAAATCTTTATACTCATTTAGAGCAAGTGGTACTTCGTATGGATAGTCGGTTCTGTACGGAAGACGGACACTTGCTGAAAAACAAAGTGATAGAGGCAGCATTATCGCTCGACCCTGCACTGCTGCGTTATCTGTTAGCCGACGAGAAACTGAAAAAGCAGTTCTTCTCGGAGGTCGATGGGCTGTTGGTGTTCGACAAAGTGAAGTTCCAACGCTTTGTGATGAACAAGCAGTTCTTGCCGGATTCCTATACAGCGTTTAAGAACAAAGTGGGTCTTACAAATGAGAATGGTGAGTTCTTGAGCGAAAGTCGCGAGGTGGTTCTCTCGTGGCCGTACAAGGATTGTATGTTGGAAGGCGGGCAGACGAAAGAAGATGCCAAGCGCCAAGAGATTTTCTGGAATGAGACGCTTGCGCCGGACGAGATTAACCGCTTGACCGAGCCGAAAGCACTATGCCATTTCCGACGCTATGACAGCAAAGGCGAGCACGAAGCAACCGAACTGCGTCCGGACGATAACCTCATCATCAAAGGAAACAACCTGCTTGCGCTCTATTCTCTCCGCGAGCGTTTCCGTAATAGCGTGAAATTGATTTATATTGATCCACCGTACAATACTGGAAACGATAGTTTCGGCTATAATGATAGTTTCAATATGTCAACTTGGTTGACTTTTATGAAGAACCGTTTGGAGATTGCCAAAGAATTACTAACAAATGATGGTGCTATTTATCTACAATTGGATTTCAACTGTGTACACTATGCTAAAGTTTTAATGGATTCTGTGTTTGGAAAGGATAACTTCCAACGAGAAATAATTTGGCGTATAGGCTGGGTATCTGGATATAAAACAGCAGATAATAATTGGATTCGCAACCATGATACAATCTTATTCTATTCGCGCAATAAGAATGCAATGGAGTTTATTAAGCACTATATTCCGCGTTCTGAATTTAAGAATATTGCCCAAGGTAATTCAGACAGGTATCCAATTGAGGATGTCTGGAATGGTAACGAATACGATGATTTGAATAGTATAGCAATCGTATCTTTTGCTGGCGAAACGGTGTCAAAATTACTGAATGAAGATGATGAAGTAAAAGGACAGAAATCAGAAAAACTTATCAAACGTATAATTGATGCTCATGTTAAAGATGGAGATATTGTGTTAGACTTCTTTGGCGGCACAGGAACAACGGGAGCTGTAGCACACAAGATGGGAGTGCAATATATCTTGTGTGAACAATTGGACAAACACATTGATATAATTAAGCGTCGTTTACAAAAGGTCATCGAAGGCGAAAGAAGCGGCATCTCCAAATCTGTTGGATGGAATCCACAAAATCCGGGATTATTGGATGGTGACAAGTATGCGCATAATTCCTTTGTTTATTGCGAATTAGCACAAGCAAATCAGCAGCTGGTGGAGGAAATCATGGCGACTACGGAACCTTTCAAACTGCAAGAAATGTGGGAACGGTTACAAGAAAAAGGCTTCTTATCTTACAAGGTATCGCCGAAGATGTTTGATGAAGGCGCAGAAACGTTTAAGGATCTTTCCTTAGATGACCAAAAACGATTCTTGATTGAGTGTCTCGACAAGAATATGCTCTATATTCCGTTTGCAGATATTGATGATACCCACTTTACGCTCACGGAAAATGACAAACTCTTAACTCGTCAGTTCTATGCCCGCAGATAAGAAACTACAAGAACGATTGGTAGAGGAGTTCGGCAAGCGTTACCTTGACCGTGTAGAGTTGCCGCAGTATTTCTATACCTCGCTGTCGCGCACGCTTCGCCCGTATCAGGACGAATGCTTCCGTTATTTCACTACCTTTATCAGCGAGCCGTTTGAAGGTAAGCCCCTGCGTCCGCATTTGCTCTTCCACATGGCAACCGGTTCAGGAAAGACCTTAGTCATGGCAGGGGCAATGCTCTATTTGTACGAACAAGGTTACCGCAATTTCCTTTTCTTCGTGGATAGTACGAACATTGTGGAGAAGACGCGCGATAACTTCCTTAATCCCGCTTCGGACAAGTACCTCTTTGCCCAGAAAATAGAGATTAACGGCAAGCAAGTCGAGATTAACGAAGTGGAGAATTTTCAAGGCGCTAATCCCGATTGTATCAATTTCTGCCTTACAACCATTCAAGGCTTGCACACAACGCTAAATAATCCGCGCGAGAACAGCGTGACGATAGATGATTTTGCGGAGCAACAAGTAGTGTTGATTGCGGACGAAGCGCATCACATCAATTCCGAGACACGCGACGGAGGAAAGCAAACGACCATCAATTTCAATGTGGGTGAAGCGAACGAGGAAACGACCAACTGGGAACAGACGGTTATGCGTATTTTCCATAGCAACGAGAAGAATATGCTGTTGGAGTTCACGGCAACCGCTGACCTCACGAATCCCTTTATTGCAGAGAAATACTACGACAAGATCATCTTCGATTACCCGCTCAAACGTTTCCGCGAAGACGGCTATTCCAAAGATATTGAAGTGGTAGAAGCCGACCTTGCTCCGATTGACCGAGCATTGCAAGCCATAGTATTGAGCCAGTACAAACGCAAACTATTCTCCACACTTGGTCTTAACCGCAAACCTGTGGTTATGTTTAAGTCCAAGACGATCAAAGATAACAATGCATTCTTGCAGACTTTTGTAGATGCTATTACTCATCTCAAAACGGATAAGATAGTTTTCCTGCGTGGCTTGGCGTGTGATGACCTACAAACGGCTTTCCGATATTTCGAGGCGCATGGTATCACAGACGAGAACCTGATTTTGGAATTACAACAAGACTTTTGCGAGGAGCGTCTTTTGCTTGTAGATGGTAACAATATCACGCCCGAAAAACAACAATATCTCAATTCTTTGGAATCCGAAACGAACGACTATCGTGCGGTCTTTGCTGTGGATATGTTGAACGAAGGATGGGATGTGCTCAACCTATTTGACATTGTTCGCTTGTATGATACGCGCGACCCGAATATGCGAACGAAAAAGCCGGGTAAGACAACCATGCAAGAAGCACAACTTATCGGTCGTGGCGCACGTTACTATGCCTTCGATGATCCAAGCAAACCCGAACTAAGCGGAATGCGTAAGTATGACGATGACATAGACAATCCGTTGCGGGTAATCGAGAAACTGCACTACCATAGTCAGCACAATCCTCGTTACATCCAAGAGTTGCGTACTGCCTTGGTAGATACCGGTATTATGGCTGAACACACGATAGAAGTGGAGGAAAACCTGAAAGAGGAATTCAAGCAATCGCGACTGTTCCAGAAAGGTATTATCTTCAAGAACGAGCAGAAAGAGATTGAACCGGAAGAGAAGAATGTGGACGGTCTGAGTGACGCGATACGTAATAAGCGTTACGAAGTAACTATGCCAACCGGACAACAGAAATCTGGTGACATCTTCGGACGTTATACATCTTCTGAGTTAACCGCTCAAAGCCGAATCACACTCAAATTTTCCGATTTAGGCGAGCACGTAGTACGTACGGCAATTAACCGTTTCTCGGAACTGCACTTCGATAAACTCCAGAAACTATTCCCAGCGCTGACATCTATTCAGATGTTTATGAAAGATGCCCGTTACTTAAGCCATATTCAGTTTGTGGTAACGGGTGCTTCTGATGAGATAGAGCCTGGTAAGATGTCACAGAAGAACAAACTCTATATTGCGACCGAAGTACTCCGCCAGATAGTACCGCAATTATCGACACAAGAGAAGCAATACAAAGGAACAACAGAGTTCAAACCTGCCGCCGTTAAACTTATCTTCCGCGACCATAAACTGCGTTTTGAGAATACGCATAGCAATGAGCAAATTGGTAAGTCAATGAACAATCCCTATAATACCGGTTACCATTTGAATCTAAATGAGAAAGATTGGTACGCTTATACCGATTGTTTTGGTACCTCTGAGGAAAAAGAATTGGTGAAATATATTGATGGTATCTACGCCAAACTGCGCGAGAAATACAGCGAAGAAGTATGGCTTGTGCGCAATGAGTTGGACTTTAAGATCTATAATTTTGAAGACGGCAGAGCTTTTGCGCCGGACTTTGTGTTATTCCTACGCCGTAAAGATGGTGAGGATTACGACAACCTGCAAATATTCATAGAGCCCAAAGGAACACACTTATTGGCAAACGATCAGTGGAAGGAAGATTTTCTCAATCAAATACAAGGAGCAGATATCGGAGAGTTCTGTTTAAAGGGCGAGAAATTCAATATCTACGGTCTGCCGTTCTTTAACTGCGATAAAAATGTGCCGCAGCGTTTGCAAAACTTCGAAGCACAATTCAAAGAACTGACGGGCGTGGGGACATTTAGAAGCGTGTTGTAAGAAGTTGCGTTGGGAGATTTTTTTGATGTTTTGGAGTGGCTATAGCCCTATATTTTGAAGACAGTGTAGGTAAGACGTATGATGTGAGGCATCTCACCTAAAAGAGTTAGCACTATGGTACGGGATCGTAGCCGCTGCCGCCCCACGGGTGGCAACGCAGGATGCGCTTGATGCCGAGCCAACCGCCGCGAAAAATACCGTACTTCATCACTGACTCAATCATATACTGACTGCACGTAGGCGTATAGCGACAAGAAGGGGGTGTGAGCGGCGAGATGCACGCCCGATAGAAATAGACAGGAACGAGAAAAAGTTTTCGCAGCCAAGTCCTCCATGTGATGCGCGTGTTCATCCTGCGTTGAGATTATTGAGTTTTCGGATGGCTTTTTCGACGGCTCTATAGACCACGGGATAGGGTTGCTTGGTCTTGTCTATATAGTTGAATGCCAACCAATAGGTTCCCTTCAAGTCATACTGCTGCAGACGCCACGCTTCACGCATCAGCCGGCGCAGCCGGTTACGATCAACGGCGTGGCGGAAAAGCGATTTGGGTGCCCATACCAAGACTTCCGTATCGTTTGATGTATGGGCTGCGTCCTCTTCTTTCGGCAGATAGGTCACGCGCAAGGGCCACGCCACAAATTTCTTTCCTTCGGCATAAAAGGCGTTGATGCGCATCCGTCCGCAGAGCCGTTGTGATTTGGGAAACGTAAAGCGCATCGTTTAGTCAATCGGCTGATCGATAGGGTGGTTCTCAAGGTAGTGGTGAATAGCCGAGGTGATGCCCGGGAATTCGGGTGTGGGGGCGATAATATCCGGTTCTATTCCTATGGCACGATAAGCAGCCACGGTATTCTGCCCGAAGGCGGCAAACACTTTGTCGCCGGTCTTGAGGTCGGGGAAACTGTTGTGCAGCGCATTCACACCAGTGGACGTAAAGAGGACAACCATCTGATAGTCAAATGGTTCATTCTTATCCCACTCGGCGGGAACAGAGCGATACATAACCGCAGGCTTGACCGTAATCTTATGGGCTGAGAGCATCTTGATGACATCATCGTTGTAGTTCTCCGACACGACCATCAGGTACTTTTCGTTGGGTCGGCGGTTCATTGTGGGGAGCAATTCCTCAAAGTTGTTGTTCTCCGAGTAGAAGACTTTGCGCTTGCGGTACGGAATATACTTCTGGAGGTATCCGGCTATGGCTTCGGAGAGGCAATAGAAGTGCATCGTGTCGGGTACGGTTAGCCGCATTTCGGCACAAAGGCGGAAATAATGGTCGGCAGCGACGCGCGTATTGAGCAACACCGCCGTGTAGTCTAACGGGTTGATATGCTGGCGGCGGAACTCGCGTACATCCAAGCCGTCCAAGCGGATGAGTTGATGAAAATCGAAGGTTACGCCAAACTCTTCCTCCATATCCGTATAGCGGTTATGGTCGGTAAGCGGGCGAGGTTGCGATACTAAAATCTTATACGTATTCTGTGCCATAGGGCAGAAAGTTTTTTATACGATTAGGCTTATCCGAGCAGCCATCCCGTAGAGGAAAGCCATCGGAATTATCTCAAGGGTCATTATATACAATGCGATATAAAAGAGCGACTTGACGGAGCGGGCGTAGGACACCGTCATTTTGCCGGTGAGGGCGATGATATAGAGGACGATGATGCCTGCAGCTAATTGGGGCAAGATAGGCTGCAAAGGTAGCAGAGGGGTCAAGCAACACGGCACATAGAACAAAAGGGACACCAACATCAGCAGCGAGAGGGAATCCTCCTGAATAGCTTGCGCTTCGTGTTGAATAGAAAAGACATAGCCGATGAACCGCGAAACAAGGAAACGTGCCAACAGCCATAAGGCAATTAAAGCCGCAAATAGGACGAATTGCAGCCAGTGCAACGCCCCTGACGAATACATACACAGCCATAGACAGAGGGCAAACGAGCCAACCAAAAAGAGATGGGAAAAGACGATGGGCGTGAGCCGGGTGGTATCAGAATAACGGCGCGTTATCTTAGAGAAGAGGACGCTGACACATTCGTTTAGGAACGTAGGATAAGAGATGAGCGTCATCACGGCACATATCAGCAGGAAAAGGAGCAGCCAAGCGAAGGATGCCGAAGAATAGAGGGAGGCAATATGCGGATAAAAAGTGTACACGAGTAATCAGATTGCGGCATCGCGTCGCGTGGATTTGTCCCAGGGTTTAGCGTTCAGCAGGGCAGGTATGACCTCTTCGGCAGTGCTCACGACTGCAAACATCTCCTTGTGGACGGGTCGGATAAAATGTTCCGCTACCATACGATCGATAGCCGCCAAAAGGGGATCGTAATAGCCACAAGTATTCAGAATGACAACGGGTTTGGTATGGAGTCCGAGTTGCTTCCACGTCAGGCATTCGAGCAGTTCCTCGAAGGTGCCGATACCTCCGGGCAGAGCCACCATAGCGTCTGCGAGGTCGGCAATCTTGGCTTTGCGCTCGTGCATGGTCTGCACAATGATGGTGCGGGTACTGGCTGGGTTGTTCCATCCCTCGTCCACCATAAACTGCGGGATGATGCCTGTGATTTCTCCTTTTTCGGCGAGTACTCCTTTTGCCAAGGCACCCATCAGCCCGATACCGCCATCGCCATAGACAACGCCTATTTGCTCTTTCGCGAATAACTGCCCCAAACGGTATGCCTCGTCAAAATAGACTTGCTTTACTTGGGAGGAGGATGCGCAATATACGGCTACGTTCTTCATCGAGAAAAGGGTATTAAAGGTGAGAAAAACATCAAAAAAGCGCGCAAAAGTACAAAAAATGTTTTATATTTGTTTACATATACCGAAAAAAGTGTACTTTTGCCCGCTGTTTTACGGAAAAAACGAAGTATGTCTTTGGAAATACGCAAAATTAACACGCGCCGCGAAATCCATCAATTTATAGACTTTGCCAACGACTTATACGCTGATTGTCAGTACTATTGTCCGCCTCTCTATTTTGATGAACTCAATACATTTGACGAGAAGAAGAACCCTGCATTGGAGGTATGCGAGAAGCAGTTGTTTATGGCATACCGTGACGGGAAGGCAGTAGGCAGAATAGCCGCCATCATCAACCATCGCGCCAATGCGCATTGGGGTTATAAGAAAGTGCGTTTCGGCTGGATGGACTTTGTGGACAATGAAGAGGTGAGTCGCGCACTGTTGGATGCGGTACGCGATTGGGGGAAGGAACGCGGGATGACGGCTATGAACGGACCGGTAGGGTTCACGGATTGGGATCATCAGGGTCTTCTTATTGAGGGATACGATTATTTAGCTCCGTTAGCATCTCTTTACAATTACGCTTACTACGAGAAGCACTTGGAGGATTACGGGCTGACAAAGGAAGCCGACTGGATTGAATACCGCATTACGCCTCCGCAGGTAATGCCCGAGAAGTTAGGACGCATCAGCGAAATAGTTAAGGAACGCTACCACGTAAGAGTGGATAAGGTACATTCAGCCAAGGAGTTGCAACGCAAGTACGGATCGACGTATATGGACGTGTTGGACGAAGCGTATCAGCACTTGTATAACTTCCAGCCGATGACACAGCGGCAGAAAGACTACTACAAGAATATGTACTTCCCGATACTGAACTTCGACTTTGTAACGATTGTGGTGAACGAGAAGGACGAGATAGTGGGTGCAGGTGTAGGAATGCCGGACATATCGGAGGCTGTGCGCAAATGCGGAGGCAAGTTGTTGCCCTTCGGATGGTATCATATACTCAAAGCGTTGCGCGCGAAGAAGATGGATGTATTTGACCTGCTGCTGATTGGTGTTCGTCCCGACTATCAGAACAAGGGCATTAACAGCGTGATTATGGCGGATTGGGTACCCTACTATATAAAGTACGGCATCAAGCAGACGGAAACGACGGCGATGTTGGAAACTAACAACAAGGTGCTCAGTCAGATGGACTTGTTTGAGACCAAGCAGCATAAACGTCGTCGCGCCTACGTCAAAGAGATATGACGCACTCGGAGAATACGTACCAGCAAAGTTCACGGCGCTTGGGGCAGTATCTGTCACGCAAGGGGATGCGCGCCTCGGTGGAAAGGCAAGCGGTTTTGCGACTGTTCTGTTCGGGGAAACGAAGTTGGACGATGGCGGAGTTGATAGCAGAAGCCGAGGAAGAGCATATATGTCGCGCAACGGTTTATAACGCAGTGCGCGTACTGACTGAGGCGGAGATAGTGGAGATACGTAAGCCTGCGGGGATTCATCAAACGCCGGAATACGCGTTGAATGAAACGGGGCAGAACCACATTCGGATGATTTGCACACGTTGCAAGCGGGAAACGGAGTTGAAGGACACCGGCATCACCCGAATGGTGAGCGAAAAGAAATACAGGAACTTCGTGATGAGCCGCTTTGAGTTGACGGTCTATGGCGAATGCAAAGTATGTAGAAAGAAACAAAGAGAATGATTATGGAACAGGGAATTGTTTTTTCACCCAATACGATATATTGGATTATCTTCATCGGCGTAGCGGTGGCGAGTTGGATTGTGTCCGCATCGTTGGAATATAAGTTCAAGAAGTACTCGCGCGTGCCGTTGCGTATGACGGGCAAGGAGGTGGCGGAGAAGATGCTGCGTGACAATGGGATTGATGATGTAAAAGTAACGTGCACGAAAGGTCATTTGACCGACCACTATAATCCTGCCACACAGACGGTTAATCTGTCGGAAAGCGTCTATAATTCGGCATCGGTAGCGGCAGCTGCAGTAGCGGCGCACGAATGCGGTCACGCCGTGCAGCACGAGACGGCGTATGCGCCTCTCAAAATGCGTTCAGCGTTAGTGCCGGTGGTCAATTTCGCGGGGAAATGGATGATGTGGGTGCTGTTGGCGGGTATGTTGCTCTTGCAGATTTTTCCGGCTGTAATGGGCATTGGTATTCTTCTGTTTGCACTCACTACCCTATTCTCTTTTATTACGCTGCCGGTAGAGATAGATGCGAGTCGCCGTGCGGTGGCCTGGTTGGATGGCGCGGGAATAACGGATGCAGAGACCACTCCATTAGCGAAGTCGGCACTACGTAGCGCGGCATACACGTATGTGGTGGCAGCATTAGGATCGTTGGCTAACCTGCTGTACTACATAATGATATTTGTAGGAAGGAGAGACTGAAAACACTAAACTCTAAACTCTAAACACTAAACTTTAAACATACACGGCCCTGTAGCTCAATTGAATAGAGTGTTGGATTCCGGTTCCAAAGGTTCCGGGTTTGAGCCCCGGCAGGGTCACGAAAGACGATAATAGACCGCTTAATTGGCGGTCTATTATCGTCTTTTATTGTTTTTTGGGTTACAAGACGGAATACGAGCGGATGTTGTTCAGTAAGAATGGAATATTTGCGAATGTCGTACGGTTTTACTTGATGACAGTGGCTTTGATGCCGTCTCGTTCGAGCAGGGCATTGATGGTGGGTTCTCCGCTGCGGAAACGGCGGTAGAGCTCGGAGGCTTTTTCGGTGCCGCCTTTCTCTAAGATGTTCTCACGGAAGAGTTTGGCTGCTTTGCGGTCGAAGATAGAGCCGTTTTTCTTCTGTGCTTCCTTGAAGACGGAGAAAGCATCGGCATCCAATAGTTCGGACCATTTATAACTATAGTAGCCTGCTGCGTATCCTCCGGAGAAGATATGGGTAAAGGAAGCCGCCATCTGCGTACCCGGAACGAGGGGCATTACCTGCACTTGCGCCATGGCATTGTCGCTGAAACGGATGACGGATTCGGCGGTACCGATGGTCTCATTGACCGCGAAAGGCTCTGTCAGGCTATGCCATGCCATATCGAGGTAGCCGAAACTGAGCTGGCGAACACAGCCGTAGGCGGCGTGGTAGGTCTGGGAAGCGTGCATCTTGTCGATGAGTTCCTGCGGGATGGTTGCGCCGGTGAGGTAGTGCTTGGCAAAGGTGTCAAGGAACTCTTTCTCGTCGATAAAGTTCTCGTTGAACTGTGAGGGTAGTTCGACGAAGTCGCGCGGGACGTTGGTACCACTTTGTGCGGCATATTGGCAGCGGGTAAGCATACCGTGGAGCCCGTGTCCGAACTCGTGGAGGAACGTGCGTACCTCGTCATAAGTGAGCAGGGCGGGTTTGTTCTCGTCGGGGGTGTCGGAAATCACGGGTCGGGTGAAGTTCATCACGTTGATGATATGGGGACGATGGTCCTTGCCGTTGCGGATATATTGGGACTGAAAATCGTTCATCCACGCTCCTCCGCGTTTGCTGTCACGCGGGTGGAAATCGGCATAATAGACGGCGAGGAACTTGCCTTTCTCGTCAAAGACTTCGTAGGCAGTTACTTCGGGGTGATAGACCTGAATCTGCTTGTTCTCCTTGAAGGTGATGCCGTAGAGGCGTTTAGCGAGACCGAAGACACCTTTCTTGACGTTTTCGAGTTCAAAGTAAGGACGCAGGTCGTCGTCCGTGATGCTGTATTTCTCCTGTTTGAGTTTCTTGCTGTAGTAACTCCAGTCCCAGGGTTGGAGCTGCGCGTAGAGTCCGTGTGCTTGGGCGTATTCTTGCAGTTCTTTGACTTCCTGTTGTGCAGCGGGCATGTAGGCATCGCGCAGACGGTCGAGGAGACTATAGACGTTCTCCGGGGTGTCTGCCATAGTTTTGTAGAGCGATTTTTGCGCATAGGTCTGTTTGCCGAAGAGTTGGGCAAGAGCGAGGCGTGTGTTGGCTATCTCTACGATCAGTGCGGTGTTATCGAATTCGCCGCCGATGCATTTGGTCTGGCTTGCCATATAGAGTTCGCGCCGTATGTCGCGGTTGTCAAGGTCTTGCATAACGGGCAAGTAGGTGGTCGGCTTGAGGTTGAGCAGCCAGCCTTGCAGGCCTTTCTGTTCGGCATTGCGACGCAGGATGGCTTTGGTGTCGGCATTGAGACCGGCGAGGAGAGTTTCGTCGGTGAGGAGCATCGACCATGCGTTGGTAGCTTTGAGTACGTTCTGTCCGAACTGGAGGGTGAGTTGGCTCAGTCGTGTGGTCAGTTCGCGGTAGGTCTGCTTGTCCTCAGGGCTGAGGTTGGCACCGTTGTTGGCAAAACTCTCGTAGATATCCTCCAAGAGTTTGACCTGTTGTTTGTTGAGGCGTAGTTTGCCGCGTTGGTCATAGACGGCTTTGATACGCTCAAAGAGTTTTTCGTTGAGGCGTATGGTGGATGAGTACTCCGACATCTTTGGGCTGAGTTCGAGTTCGATTTGTTGGAGTGTGTCGTTGGTCTCTGCACTGGTGAGGTTGTAGAAGCAGCCGGCGACGATGGAAAGCATTTCGCCGGAGGCTTCGTAGGCTTCAATGGTGTTGGCGAAAGTGGGTGCGGCAGGGTTATTCACTATGTCGTCGATTTCCTTCAGACCGCGCTTCATTGCCTCATCAAAAGCGGGCATGTAGTGCTCGGCGTGGATTTCATTGAAAGGATAGGTGCCGTGGGGTGTTTTCCAGTTTTTGTAGTTGAAGAAGGGGTTGCCGTTAGCGGAGGCAACCAAGGCCGTTGCGGCGAGTGCCATAGTAAGAAGTGATTTTTTCATATTGACATTTCATTATTTATTATGCCGTCCTCTGCTGAAAGGTGAACATCACGGTTCGTATTTTTTTACGCCGTTGAGGATGAACATCTTGTCGGCGTTGGGTTGGATTTCGTTTTGCTCGACTTCGTTCCAATGTTGGGGATCGACTTCTTCCATTGAGATACTGATAGCCTCAGGGGGACATCCCCAGAATTGGAGAAAGGTTTGGTTGATGGCTTCCACTACCTGCTGTTTGAGTTTGGGGTCTTTCGGGAAAGACTTGATTTTGATGTAGGGCATAGTTGTTTGGTTTTTATGTGGTTATGGTTAATAGGCGGTGATATTGGCGGCAGAGAGCCGGCTACTGAAGGGAGAAAAGGTTTTCCCGCTCGCGGAACTCGCGGGCACAGGACACCGAAGATGGGATGATATGGGTACAGGACACCGAAGATGGGACGATACGGATGCAGGACACAATGGGATGTTTGGCTCGAAGAGCTTGAAAAAGAGGTCGGTGTACTGTTGTTGCGTCTGCATCATAAGGAGTGGAGATAGCGGGAGTCGAACCCGCGTCCAAACAAGGAATCTATACGCTTTCTACATGCTTAGTCCGGCTTGGATTTTCGTGCAACGGCTTTGACCCTGACTGCCGGCTGTTGCCTTATCTGCTTTGTCTCATCGGCGTATCGCAGCCTACGCCGACCAGTCTTGATATTGCTGCGCCCCGAACTCCTTCAGCCTCAAGACGAGGGCTTGGCGGGACGTCTCGACGAGGTACCTTGTACCCCGATAAAGCGATCTACTATACTTCGATCAGGCTGCGAGAGCTACTTCGTAGTTGCCAGTTAAATTTGCGTTGAACCCTGTTAGCGGACGGTGTTCGTGTCCGGCATGCTTACGTACCTATTCTACTTGCTGTCAAAACCGGAATATCCCCATAGATAGCGAAGCGAATTTTGGATGCGGGCGAGACGATCGCGCTCCAAAAGACGGCGGCAAAGGTACGGCAAAATGAGTGAGAGAACAAGAAAAAGGCTGATTTTTTTTGTGTTTTAGCGAGAAGTGCGTAATTTTGTCCGTTTTTGAATCCGTTTTTTGAAAAGGAAATGATGTTACTACTATTTGATACAATTTTAAGCGGGCGTAGGGCTGCGCTGTGGGTAGGGATATTGCTGGCGGGTGTGTTGTCGCTGTCGGGACAAACGTTGTTGCGTGTGGAGGACAAAGCGGGTTGGACGGGTTCGGCATTGAGCAGGTATGTAGGGCAGGAGGTGCGATTGGCTGACGAGTGGTACGTGACGAACAACTACAACGGGTACAGGGTGAGTCCGAGGCGCATCTATTCGGCTACCAATCAGGTTCTTCCGGGGACGATGGAGTACTACGGGCTACTGTCGCTGAACAGTACGGGGACGGTGGTGCTGACGGGTGTGAGCGGTTATCACCGCATGGGTGAGCGGCTGCGGAACGCGGTGGTGAAAGTCAATTCGACGGGTCAGATGACGTTGTTGAGCGGCGAATGGGTCGGCAATACGCGCGCAGATATAGAAAAGGGGTACGATGTGGCGGCGATTGACAGAAAGGGCAAACATACGCTGTTGGTGTGCGGGGCGAACTTGGAGTATTACCTTGTAGAGAACTTGGGCACGGGTTTTGGTCCGGACAATAACGCGGATCATCAGGCACAGCGCAAGAAGGTGAGTCAGGCATTGGCAAAGATTAATGCGGATGTGTATGGGCTGGTGGAGATAGAGATGGGTCAGTCGGCACTAAAAGAGATAGCGGCGGACTTGACCAAACAGACGGGGAGGGTGTTTGGTTATGTGGACGACGGCGGGGTGCCGAACGGCAGTTATACGAAGTCGGGTTATGTGTATTGTACACAGACAGTTACACCGATAGGAGAGATACACAGCAACCAAAGCGGCGTAAAGAACCGAAAGCAGATGCAGTGTTTTGAAGAGCGGGCGACGGGTGAGCGGTTCGTGTTGAGCATCAATCACTTCAAGGCGAAATCGGGCAACGGGTCGGGCGATAATGCAGACTCGGGCGACGGGCAGAGTTCGTTCAACGGCGACCGAGTAAGGGAGGCACAGTCGGTAGTGGCTGAATATGAGAGTTTCCGATATTTTATTGACGAGGAGGATATGTTGGTGTTGGGGGACTTGAATGCATACGCGAAGGAGGATCCTATCCGTGTGCTGAAAGACTACGGGATGACGGATTTGCACCGCTATTTTCACAAGGACAGCAGTTACAGTTATACATACCACGGCGAGGCGGGTTACTTGGACCATGCGTTGGCGACGAGTACGATGCTGCCGCAGGTTACAGGAATGACGGCTTACCACATCAACTCGGACGAGAACGATAGTTTTACCTACGACAAGCAGGATGACGGTACGATGTTCCGCTATTCGGATCACGATCCGGTGTTAGTGGGTCTGAACCTGCTGCAAACGAGTCGGTCGGGTGAGGCGGAGGTGGTCAGCGATGCTTCTATTTTGTTTTCCGAGGGTTATTTGAGTGTGGATAATGCGGCGGGCGGTTATTTGCGCGTGTATGATGCGCAGGGTCGGCTGCTGCACGAAACCGCCATAGCGAGCGAGACATATACACTGCCGGTGGGGGAATGGAAGACGGGTGTGTATGTGATTCACGTGTATGCGAACGGGCAGGTAGTGCACAGAAAGGCGATTGTAAGATAGAAAAGACAAGAATCTAATTGATACCTAATAAGATATGGGCGACTTGTTTGATATAGAAAGTCAGGAGCGGGCGGAGGCAGTGCGTCTTCGTGCCGAATTGGAGGATGCCAACTACAAGTACTATGTACTGAATCAGCCTACGCTGTCGGACAGGGATTTTGATATGAAGATGAAGCGTTTGGAGGCATTGGAGGCGCGTTATCCTGACTTGCGTACAACGGACTCGCCAACGCAGAAAGTGGGCAGCGACTTGGGAAAGAAAGCGAGCGGTTTTGAGCAGGTGGCGCACAGGTATCCGATGCTGTCATTGGCGAACAGTTACAGCAGGGAGGAGATAGAGGACTGGGTGAGACATCTGCCAGCGGGTGTGGAGATCGTGGCGGAGTTGAAATATGACGGACTGAGCATATCGCTGCACTATGAGCAGGGTCGGTTGGTACGTGCTTTGACTCGCGGCGACGGGGTGCGCGGGGATGATGTACTGCGCAATATACGGACGATAGCAGGCATCCCGACCTATGTAGCGGAACTGCCTGATTACTATGAGATACGGGGTGAGGTTCTGCTGCCGTGGGAAGCCTTTGAGCGTCTGAACAAGGAACGCGAGGAGCAGGAGGAACCGCTGTTTGCCAATCCAAGGAATGCGGCATCGGGTACGCTGAAACTGCTCAGTCCGGCGGAGGTGGCACGTAGGGGACTGACCTGCCGTCTGTACCACGTGTTGGGCGAGGACCTGAAAGGGGAGACGCATACGGAGCGGTTGGAACAGGCACGGCGATGGGGATTCCCGGTGAGCGAGAATATGCAGGTATGCCAATCGGTGGACGAGGTGATGGCATTCATTGCGCGCTGGGACACGGAGAGGAAGATGCTGCCGGTGGCAACGGACGGTATCGTGCTGAAAGTGAATAGTATAGCAGCGCAGCAGGAGTTGGGTTTCACGGCGAAGACCCCGCGATGGGCGATAGCGTATAAGTTCCCTGCCGAGCGGCAACTGACGACACTGCGCAAGATTACGTACCAAGTGGGCAGGACGGGTGTGATAACGCCTGTGGCTAACTTGGATCCGGTGCAATTGTCGGGGACGGTGGTGCAACGTGCGACACTGCATAACGAGGACTTTGTGAGGCAGTTAGGCATCCGCGAAGGGGACAAGGTCTGGGTAGAGAAAGGCGGAGAAATTATTCCGAAGATTGTGGGGAAAGAGGAGGCGTACGGGTTGCAGCAAGAAACGGATTATCAATTTATTACGCATTGTCCGGAATGCGGCGCGGCATTGGTTCGGGCGGAAGGTGAGGCAGCTTGGCGATGTCCGAATGAGAACGGCTGCCCGCCGCAGCAGAAAGGCAAATTAGAGCACTACGTGAGCCGAAAAGCGATGAACATGGACGGGTTAGGCGAGGAGACGATAGACCTGCTGTGGGAAAAAGGGTTGGTGCGCAATATAGCCGACTTGTATGACCTGAAAGAAAGCGACTTATCGGGCTTGGAAGGCTTTGGGCAGAAGAGCGCGCAGCGTATCATCAGCGGTATAGAGGATTCGAAGCAAGTGCCGTGGGAAAGGGTGCTGTTTGCCATCGGGATACGGATGGTGGGCGAGACGACGGCGAAGAAGATTGCGCGTAAGTTCCGTTCGCTGCAGGCGTTGCAATGGGCTACGGTGGAGCAACTGACAGCTGTAGAAGATGTGGGAGAACAGATAGCGCAAAATATCGTAGCATTCTTTGAGCGTGAGGATAATCTCGGTATGCTGCTCCGTCTGCAAGAGGCCGGTGTGCAGTTTACCGCTTCGGGCGAGGAGGAAGAGGTGCTGTCGCATGAGTTGGACGGGATGTCGATAGTGATTTCGGGCGTGTTTGAGAAGCATTCGCGGGATGAGTACAAGGCGATGATTGAGCGTCACGGCGGGAAGAACGTAGGGTCTATCAGCAAGAAGACATCGTTTGTGTTAGCGGGTGCGAATATGGGGCCGGAGAAGAGGAAGAAAGCCGAGGCGTTAGGCATTGAGATGATCGATGAGGCGGCTTTTTTGGAGCGAATCGGGGACGAATAGAGCAATTTAGGGACTAAAAATCGAATACAGGGACGAAAAAGGGAATACGTAAATTTTCGACAAAAGGAAGGGGCGTGAGTCTCTTCTTTTTTGTACTGATTTTCAGCGACAAACAGCGTTTAGATACGAGAATCACATAATAATCACATAATAATCACATAATAACCACCTAATAATCACCTAATGTAGTAACGGGGTTTTTATCGGGGAAAAGCAGAGAAAAGCGGGGCGAAGAGCGGGGTAAAAAGCGGCATAGTATGCCGCGCAATGGACAAACTGCGAAAGCGAGATACTTGATAAGAAGGAGCGTTTTTTGCAATATGGGCAAAAAAAATGGTGTTACTATTGTGCGTATTGTTAAATAGTTGTATTTTTGCGGGCTTTTTGTGCTGCGGAAGGTTTGTAAGAACAAGATGATGCGGACGAGACGACCGCGCTCCAAGGTGTAATGCGGGCGGGGACGACCGCGGTCCAAGATGTGATGCGGGCGAGACGACCGCGGTCCAAGATGTGATTATCAAATGGTAAATAAAAAAATAGAAAAATATAAATTTAATACCCCATTTTAATTATGGCAAAAGTTTATCAGGCTAATGAGATCAAGAACATCGCGCTCATAGGAGGCAGCGGTTCGGGTAAGACCACTCTGATGGAGTCGATGCTCTTTGAGAGCGGCGTTATCAAAAGACGCGGAACGGTAGAACAACAGTCCACCGTATGCGACTATTTCCCTGTAGAGAAAGAATACGGCTATTCGGTATTCTCAACGGTGTGCAATATCGAGTTCGGCGGCAAGAAGCTGAACATCATTGACTGTGCGGGTTCGGACGACTTCTGCGGCGGCACGGTGACGGCGTTGCATATTGTGGACACGGCAGTGGTTACGCTGACATGTAACGGTGGCGTGGAAGTAGGCACACAGAACAACTTCCGCTTGGCAGAGAATGCGAAGAAACCGGTTGTGTTTGTAGTCAATAAATGCGACCACGACAATGCGAACTTCGAGCGCACTGTGGAGCAGTTGAAAGAGAACTTCGGCAACAAAGTAGTGCTGGTGCAGTATCCCGTTCAAGTGGGTGCAGGCTTCAACAGCGTAATAGACGTGCTGAAGGGCAAGATGTTGGTATGGAAAGCAGAAGGCGGTGCGCCTGAAATGAAGGACATCCCTGCGAGCGAGCAAGGCAAAGTAGAAGAACTGTTAGGTCAGTTGCACGAGATGGCTGCGGAAGCCGATGAGCAGCTGATGGAGAAGTTCTTCGAGGAAGGCACACTGACCGAAGAGGAGACGATTCGCGGATTGAAGAGCGTGTTTGCTTCGGCGGATGTTTATCCTGTTCTGTGCGCTTGCGGCGTGAAGGATATGGGTGCGCGCCGTCTGATGGAGTTCTTGAGCGATATGGCTCCGTCGGTAGCGGATGCGAAGAAGCCCGTGACGACAGATGGTCAGGAAGTGGCTCCCGATGCATCGAAGCCCGCTTCGCTGTTCATCTTCAAGACCTCGGTTGAACCTCATATCGGCGAGGTGAACTACTTCAAGGTAATGCAAGGTACGGTACACGGTGCGGACGATTTGCAGAATATGGATCGCGGTTCGAAGGAGCGTATCTCGCAGTTATATGCTGTGGACGGTTCGATTCGTACAGCCGTGGACGAAGTGGCAGCGGGTGATATAGCCGCTACGGTTAAGTTGAAAGACACGCGCACGGGCAACACGCTGAACGCGAAGGACTGCGACCTGACCTATCCCGCCATCGCTTATCCGGAGCCCAAGTACCGTCGTGCTATCCGTCCTCTGAACGAGGCAGATGCGGAGAAACTGAGTGCGCTACTGACCCGTATGCACGAAGAGGATCCGACGTGGCTCATTGAACAATCGAAAGAGCTGAAACAGACGATAGTAAGCGGTCAGGGCGAGTTCCACCTGCGCACGTTGAAATGGCGTTTGGAGAACAACGACAAGATGATGATTGCCTTTGACGAGCCGAAGATTCCTTATCGCGAGACCATCACGAAAGCCGCACGCGCCGATTACCGCCACAAGAAACAGTCAGGCGGTTCGGGTCAATTCGGTGAGGTACACCTGATTGTAGAGCCTTACGTAGAGGGCGAGCCGGTGAAGGAAGTATATAAATTCGGCAACCAAGAATACCGCATCAGCGTAAAAGACACGCAGGAGATACCCTTGGAGTGGGGCGGCAAGTTGGTACTGATCAACTCCATCGTAGGCGGTGCGATTGATGCGCGCTTCATCCCCGCTATCCTGAAGGGTCTGATGGACCGTATCGAGCAAGGTCCTCTGACCGGTTCTTATGCCCGCGACGTGCGCGTGATTATCTATGACGGTAAGATGCACCCGGTTGACAGTAACGAAATATCGTTCCGTCTCGCCGGCCGTAACGCCTTCGCAGAAGCCTTCCGCAATGCCGCTCCGAAGGTTCTGGAGCCTATTTATGAAGTCGAAGTATTAGTTCCGGGCGATCTGATGGGTGACGTGATGTCGGACATCAACGGCCGTCGCGGTATGGTATTAGGTATGGAAGCGGAGAAGAACTTCCAACGCCTGAAAGCCCTTGTGCCGTTAGCAGAGATGTCGTCGTACAGCACCACGCTGTCGAGTCTGACAGGCGGTCGTGCTACGTTCACGATGCACTTCAAGAGCTATGAACTGGTTCCTGCCGATGTTCAAGACAAATTAGTAAAGGCATACGCAGAAAGCCAAAAAGACGAAGACTAATGGAGACGTACTTTGAGGAGCTGCCCATCGCTATCACTATCAGCGACACGAAGGGGAATATCGTGGATATGAACCAACGGTCGGCTGATGTGAATAGCCACGGACAGAAAATAATCGGACGCAACCTGTATGACTGTCATCCGCCACGCGCAGCCGAGATACTGCGGGGGCTGTATGCCGAACAGAAAAAGAACGTCTATACCATCGAGAAGAACGGGATGAAGAAACTGATTTATCAGACCCCGTGGTACAAAGACGGAGCGTTCGCCGGACTGATTGAGTTCTCAATGGAGATACCGTCCGAAATGCCTCACTACGTAAGACAAAACGTTGTACAATAACAAACAAGAAAGAATATGGCAACTTTACAAAAAATTCGTAACCATGGCGTACTCCTATTAGTGATAGTGGGATTGGCTATGTTAGCATTTATTTTGGGTGACTTCCTCAATTCAGGCAGCAGTTTCTTCAATCGCAGCCGCGAATACGTTGGCGAGATAGCCGGCGAGAAGATACATTATAGCGACTATGAAGGCGCAATCGACCAACTGACTGAGGTGTATAAGATTGAGTCAGGTCGCTCGAACTTTGACGAGGAGACGACTACCCAAATCCGGAACCAAGTATGGCAGATGATGCTGATGGACTATAGTCTGAAAGCCCAAGCGAAAGAGATTGGTATGACAGTAACCGCCGACGAGCTGAGCGAACTGTGCATCGGCGAAAAGCCTCATCAACTGATTACATCGCGCCGCGCTTTCTATGACGAGAACGGTCAGTTCAGTCGCGATCTGTTAGTCAATTTCCTGCATCAGATAGAGCAAGACGGCGAAGACGATGCGCAAAACGCCAATCTGCAACAGGCTCGCACGTACTGGATGTACTGGGAGAATGCAGTTCGCCTGACGCAAATGCAGGAGAAATACACCGACCTCGTTAAGAACCTGATTACCGCCAACAAGCTGGATGCCAAGTATGCATACGAGGGACAGAAAGTGAGTGCAGAGGTGCAGTACGTGATGCAATCCTACTCGGCTGTAGCCGACTCATTGGTAAGCGTATCGACACGCGACATCAAGCGTCTGTACAATGACCAGAAAGCGAAATACAAACAGAATCCTTCGCGCTCGATAGAGTACATCACGTTTGACGTGACACCTTCGGAGCAGGACTTTACTGCGGCTAACGAACTGATGCAGAGTTTGGAAGAAGAGTTCCGCACCACCGACGATGTAGCTCTTGTAGTGAACACGAACTCGGACTTAATGTACGACGGTCGCAACTACTCGGAGCAAACCGTACCTGAACAATACAAAGAGTTCGCATTCGGCAAGGACGCGAAGAAAGATGACTTCTCGGGTCTGACGTTTGCGGACAACACGTACAGTATGGCTCGTATCATTGAATGCGGCTACACTCGTCCCGACTCGGTTCAACTGAAAGTGATTGCGCAGGAAGAGGGTCAGGAAGATACTGAATTAGGTTGGCTGACAGAAGAGCAGTTAGGTCGCGAAATGGCAGACAAGGCTTTCACGGGCAAGAAAGGCGAACGCTTCACGATAGCCGCCGGTTTGGGCGAGCAGACGTTTGAGATAATGGACGTAGCTAAGGCTACTCCGCGCGTCAAATTAGCTATTCTCCAACGCGAAGTAACGCCTTCCAGCAAGACGATTTCGGCACGTTACAACGAGGCGAAGCAGTTCATCGTGAACAACCGTTCGGAGGAGCTGTTCCGCGGTACGGTAGCAGAAATGCAGATGACGCTGTATCCCGCCTACAACCTTGACAAGAACGCCGACAAGGTGAGCGACCTGAAGCAGAGCCGCCAGATTGTGCGTTGGGCATACGAGGCGAAAGAGGAAGGCACCATCAGCGATGTATTCGAGTGCGGCGACAAGTTCGTAGTGGCACTGCTGACATCGATAGACGAGGACGAGTACCGTCCGTTGGCAGATGTAGAGACCGAGCTTCGCAGAAAAGCGACCAACGAGAAGAAAGCCGAATACCTGAAGAAGCAAGTAGAGGGACTGACTACATTGCAAGACATTGCTGCCAAATGGAACACGAGCGTTCAGACAGCTACGGGCGTTACGCTCAACGGCTATCAGTTCGGCAATATGGGTCCTGAATACAAAGCTATGGGTACGGCTATCGCCATTAAAGAGAATACGTTGAGTCCGGTGATTGCAGGTAATCAAGGTGCCATCGTGCTGATGACTACCTCCCGCACGCAAGCCGAAGGCGAGATGAATGCCGAGACAGAGATTGCGCAACTCAACCAACGCCGCGCATATATGCTGCCCTATCAGATTATCAATCTGCTCGAGCAAAACAGCGAGGTGGAGGATAATCGCTCGAACTTCCAGTAAAACATAGACTTATATGTCAAAAGCAGGGTGTGTCAAGGCGAATTGGCACACCCTGCTTTTTTGGGCTATGTTGATACCTATAGTAGAAGGTTAGGGATAGGCATATTCTTGTTAAAAAACACTGTCCTGCTTGTGTATGTGTTTTTTGCTCTGTACCTTTGTGCCGTAAAAAAATAACTATTATGGGAACGCATCCCGATGATATTTTGATACAAACAGCATAGACATAAACCCAGCGCAAAGCGTTTAATGCAAAGAAATGAGTAAAGAGATAACTGAATATAAAGGCAATTTATCTGCAAATCTATATCATGAGGTGCAGAAAATTTTGCAATTAGCTCGTCAGACTGCTTACAAAGCAGTTAATTTTGCAATGGTATCTGCCTATTGGCAGATAGGTAAAGTCATCACAGAAGACGAACTCCAACACAAAAGGGCAGAATATGGCAAGTCAGTACTTCGCAACCTCGCTATGCGTCTTACCGAAGAATTTGGCAAAGGATTTGACGAAAGCAATTTGAGGTATATGTGCTTGTTCTATAAAGCATTCCCAATTTATGACACACTGCGTCACGAATTGAGTTGGTCGCATTATCGTAAACTTATCAGCGTTGAAGATGAGAAGGCAAGACAATGGTATATGAATGAGGCGGCATCGCAAGTTTGGAGTACCCGACAACTTGACCGACAAATTTCTACGCTCTATTACGAACGTTTAGCTCTCAGCACAAACAAGCAGTCCGTTGTTGAGGAGGCAGAACAAAAACTCGCAAATTATACAGCAGAGGACTTTATACACACTCCGGTGGTTTTGGAATTTCTGAACCTGAAAGACTATCCATCTTTGCATGAATCCACTTTAGAACAAGCATTGATTGATAATCTTCAAGATTTTCTATTGGAATTGGGTAAAGGTTTTTGTTTTGTGGCACGACAAAAGCGAATGCGTTATGATGACGAAGACTTCTATCTTGATTTGGTTTTCTACCATAGTATCCTCAAATGTCATGTCCTTATTGATTTGAAATTAGGGAAACTCACCCATCAAGATATCGGACAGATGGATAGTTATATTCGGATGTATGATGCGCTATATAAGAATGAAGATGATAATCCGACGATAGGGCTCATTCTCTGTTCGCAAAAGAATGAAGCGATTGCTCGTTATTCTGTTTTGAATGATGCAAAACAAATTTTCGCCTCGCGCTATACATTGTACTTGCCATCAGAAGAAGAACTAAAACGAGAAATAGAAAAAGAACAAAAACGTATATTGGAAAAAAGATAAAATAAACCAGCGCAAGGTGTTGCGCGATAATATATTAACATAAGCAGACTATTATTTCGCGTTCGAAAAGAAAAAAGCCTACGAAACTGATTTCTCAACGAAACGGGTCATGCTTCACGAATGTGCCTAATTTTAGGACATTCCTCTCATACCAATTAGTTTTCACCATCTCGGTGTGAACTTTCTATGGTATGAGGCGGAGGTTCTTCGTAGGCTCCTTCGTGAACGCGAATAGAGGTTCACACTTTTTTTGTACCCGCCGGTGGATTGATAGTTATGCAATAAAACTATCAATCTATGGCAAGAAAGGATTTGGCACAAGCCAAAGATGCTAAGAAAGACGAGTTCTATACCCAACTATCGGATATAGAAAAGGAACTCCGTCATTACAAACCTTATTTCAATGATAAGGTCGTCTTTTGTAATTGTGATGACCCATACGAAAGCAACTTCTTCAAGTACTTTGCTCTTAATTTCAATTCTCTCGGATTGAAAAAACTTATCGCTACCTGTTACAATGGCTCACCTGTATCAGGTAATGAATTGTTATTGGATTTCGGCGATACAGTAGATGACCCAAAAAAGATAGCGTACAAAGTTGAGATAACCGAAGTAACTGACGCAAATGGTGATGGTGCAATAAATCTTGCTGATGTTAAATACCTGATGCAGAATGATAAGAATGTTATTTCTATACTTAAAGGCAATGGTTCGTTTGATAGTCAAGAATGTCTTGAGTTATTAAAAGAAGCGGATATTATTGCAACTAATCCACCATTCTCTCTATTCCGCGAATACCTTGACATGCTGGATAAATCAGGCAAGCAGTTTATCATTATCGGAAATACCAATGCGTTGAAATATAAAACAACATTTAGGATGTTTCAAGAAGATAAAATTCGAACCGGTTACACGAATTTTAATGTAGGTATGTTTTTCTTTGTTCCTGATTCGTTTGAGAAATTCCACCATATAGAAGGTGGCAAGAAAATAGCCCGTGTTTCAACTTCTTGCTGGTACACAAATATGCCGGTTGCAAAACATAAAGAAGATTTAGTACTATACAAACACTATACACCCGAAGAATACCCTGAATATGACAACTATAAGGCTATCAATGTTAATACCTATACGGATATTCCTTGCGATTACGATGGAGTGATGGGGGTACCAGTAACCTTTTTAGATAAGTACAATCCTGAGCAGTTTGAGATAATATGGACTACTGATAGAGGGGGAGATGGTTATTTGGAAGAGTTTAAGAAACCATGGGATAGATACGATGCACCTGTGTTAAAAGGACAAGGATTATATACCCGCATCCTTATCCGTCGCAAACGGTGAAATGTAGGACGCAATAGTTGAAATGGCTCTCAGTTGCGGTGGAAATAATTTTCCGCAGGCGGGGACACCTGCATTCCACAAAAGCAGCGTTCTTGTTCAGTTGTATTTCAGTTCCTGTTCAGTCGTCTTCACAAAATAGGCTTGCGCCCTTTGTTTATCGCTGACGAGCGTGCTGAAAAAGGAAATAAAATTGTTGAGTAATTGTTGATAATTGTTGCCCCCCAAAAAACTACCGCGAGTGAGGACACTCGCGCTCCTGTTAGGAACAACATCGTGATATTTGACATATTGGATTACCGTAAAATAATTTACATAAATAGTTGCGTATGTGTCTTTTTTGTTGTATTTTTGCAACAAAATTACAATCATAATGGCACAAGAAGAATTAGTAAGACTATTTGACGCGAAACAGATACGCGTGGTATGGGACAATGATACGGAGAAGTACTATTTCTCAGTGGTGGATGTTGTCCAAGTATTAACCGACAGCCCTGATTATCAGACGGCTCGCAACTATTGGAAAATAGTTAAACACCGACTTACCGAAGAGGGAAATGAAACGGTTACAAATTGTAACCGGTTGAAATTAACCGCTGCTGATGGTAAGAAACGTTTGACCGATATGGCTGATACAGAGCAAGTTCTGCGGCTTATTCAGTCTATCCCGTCGAAGAAAGCAGAGCCGTTTAAGATGTGGCTTGCCAAAGTCGGGCAAGAGCGGCTTAACCAACTGCAAGACCCCGAACGAAGCATAGAGCAGGCAATAAGAGATTATAGGCGTTTAGGATATTCTGAGAATTGGATAAACCAGCGCATCAAGACCATCGAGATACGCAAAGGACTGACCGACGAATGGAAGCGTAGCGGTGTGGAAACCGAACAGGAATATGCCTCGCTTACAGATATTATGTATCAGGCTTGGTCGGGCATGACCACACGCGAATACAAAGACTTCAAAGGCTTGCGCAAAGAGAGTCTGAGAGACAATATGACCAACGTGGAGTTGATGCTCAATGGTCTTGCCGAGGCGGCTGCCACGGAGATTTCCAAAGAGCGCAACCCGCAAGGATTCATAGAAACAGCAGGCATTGCCCAAGAAGGTGGTGAGGTGGCAGATGCTGCGCGGCAGAACCTTGAACAACGTATCGGGCGAAGTGTCATATCACCTCGCAAGGCTGTGCATTTCACTACTCCGCCTGACGAACTGCCCCTGCCAAAAGAAACTGACGAGTTAGACGAGATAACAAGTATTGAAGAGTAACAGATATAACTTACTCTAACTAATAAGCGGTAGTCCAATACGAAGCGGATTGCCGCTTTGTTGTTTTTGAATAATTTTGGATAATTTTTGACTAAAAACTTACCCCATGAAAATTGAATTACACAAGATTACGGTTCGCGAGCTGACAGAAGGCTACGTGGACAATCAGGAAGCAGGCGTGAAAGCATACGGTGGCAAATTAGATGTGCGACCGCCGTTTCAGCGAGAGTTTGTCTATAACGACAAAGAGCGCGACGCAGTAATTGACACGATAGTCAACAACTTTCCGCTGAACGTAATGTATTGGAGTGTAAGAGAGCCTTGGAACGCGGATGTCCCCGTCCGCAATGATGCACAAGATGCGGACGCGGATGTCCGCGCTCCAAGATACGAAATCATCGACGGTCAACAACGCACTATCTCCATCTGTCAGTACGTGAACGGCGACTTTGCGCATCTGTTCCGCTATTTTGATAATCTGACCAAAGAGGAGAAAGAGCAGATTCTCAACTATGAGTTGTATATTTACCGTTGTACCGGTTCGGACAAAGAGAAGTTGAAATGGTTCAAAACCATCAATATAGCCGGAAAGAAACTGACCAACCAAGAACTATTGAATGCCGTATATGCTTCGCCGTGGTTGAGCGATGCCAAGCGGTATTTCTCCAAATCCAACTGCGGCGCATACCTCATGGGCAATAAATACCTTACCGGTTCGCCTATTCAGCAAGATTATTTGGAGACCGTGTTGCGTTGGGCTGCTGATGCCAATAAAACCGCAAGTGGGACACTTGCGCCCCTGTCAATTGAACAATACATGGCGGAACACTCCATCAAAGACTCCGACGCTACGGCTCTGTGGCTCTATTTCCAACAAGTGATCAATTGGGTGCAAGCGAAGTTTCGCTATCGCTCTGTGATGAAAGGTGTGGACTGGGGCGCTATCTATAATAAATACGGGCAGGAATACATTAACATCGAGGAAATGGAGCAACGCATCTCTGCACTAATCCAAGACTCCGATGTCGGCAATCAGAAAGGCATTTATTGGTATGTGTTTGATGCCGACGAGCGGCACTTGCAAATCCGCGCGTTTGACGGCAACACCAAGCGTCGTCAGTATGAGAAGCAGCAGGGTATCTGTCCTATTTGCGGCAAACATTTTGAGTTGGAGCAGATGGAGGCGGACCATATAACCCCTTGGTCGCAGGGCGGACATACCACTCCGGATAACTGTCAGATGTTGTGCAGGGATTGTAACCGAAGGAAAAGCAATAAATAAACCAACTCCATTTGTGTGCAAATTGCTTTTATCGGGTTAAGATGGTGGCTTTGAGTGATGGGGTGATTGAGTCAAGTTCGGAGGCGAGCCGGGCGAGGACGGTCGGGCGGTCAAGGACTTGAACTGCGGTATAACGGGCGTAGCCTGCAAGGATGGTTTGGGCAAGGTTGGCATCATTGGCGGACTCTGTGGTAGAGAGTCGGTTGTAGATGAGGGAAGTGAGCATCTGCTGGTTGCGAAGATAAGGTTTGAGTTGTTTGTCGGCTGCTGAACGCGGGTTATTGGCACGGCGAATGCAATCCAAGCGGAAGGCAGTGGCTTGGGCAGAGAAATCCGTGTCCTGAAGAAGCAGTTTGGCATAAAGAGAAGCTGCTCCCATCTTTTGGCGGTGAAGGGTTTGGGCATCGGACCAGTGGTCGGGCTTGTTCTGATAGCAATAGGTGGTTTCATAGCGACCAAAGAGTTTGCGCTGGGAGATGTTTTGCTTCTTGCCGAAAATCTTGCCGGAAGAAGACTGAATAGGGGCGAGATAAGTTACTTTAGACATAGTTTTTGTTGTATTTTTTATCCGCTATGTTAGGCGGATACGTTATTGAAATTCTATATTGAAATGCTGCGTTAATGCTGTGTTTGTTCTATGTTAATCCTATGTTAATGCTGTGTTAATCCTGTGTTGAAGATAGGGTGTTAATAGAGAGTGCAAAGGTATGGGGTTTGGGGGACATATTCAAAACTATTTGCAAAAAAATAGTCGGTATACTATGACGGAAAGTTAATAAACCGAGACACAACACCAAACGGCACAACACTAAACGACACTACTCTATAAACGACCGACATACTATGTCCGAACAATTGACAAAACCGCAAGGCAACACTAAGCAACGCAACTATAAAAGACACAACACAAAACGACACTACACTAAGCGACACTACTCTATAAACGACCGACATACTATGTCCGATGATAAATGAGGGAGAGGAGGGAGGAATGAGGGAGATGGGAGGGAGGGATGAAAGGGAGGGATGAAAGGGAGGGATGGGAGTGAGGGAAGGGGGGAGAGGGGGATGAGATAGGAGAGAGGAGAGATGGGATACAGCGGGGATGGAGAGAGGTATTAGATGGGAAAGAGGGGAGTGTCTTTTCCTAAAATTAGTAGACAGCTTTTTGATTATTTCCTAAAATTAGTAGACAGCTTTTTGATTATTTCTTAAAAATATTAGACAGAGAGATGGGGAAGAGACGGGAAAGGGGGAGAGAGATGGGGAAGGGTGATGGGAGAGAGAGGAGAGAGAAGAGAGAGACGGGGAAATCAGAACGGGTAGCCGATGCCGAAATTGACGCGCACGGCATCGAGGAAGGAGGGGATGTTGTAATACGTATTGATGGGTCGCGTATAGTCGGGCTTGCCGTCTTTGTTGTACTTATAGGTCTGATAGGGAGAGTGAATACCGACACCGAAATCCAACCTGACAACCAAGCCGTCAAGGTCAAGGCGCAAACCGGCACCCGTACCAAGCGCAATCTGCCGAGCTAAATCGGGGTTGTCATAGAGACCATCGTGTAACGATTCGGGAATCTGCAGGCGCGTGAGATAATCCTCGAAACCTGCCGCCTTGAACAGGTCCACCGTAGAGTACCAATTCCATACATTTCCTGCATCTACGAAGGCTGCTCCATAGACTTTCCAGAAAAGAGGGAAACGGAGTTCGACATTGGCTTCCAACTTGACATCACCGGCGTGGAAGAAGTTCTGGCTGTACTTGGCGGAATAGAAGTTACCCGGACCATAGGCATAGGGCGAGGCACTTCGCATACTGTTGGGACCGCCCGCATAGAAACCTTCAGAAAGCGGTGCAAAATGAGAATTGCCCAACGGGATATTGGCTCCGGCGTAAAGGCGCGTGGCAATGGAGACCTTGTCGGTCAGATTATATCTATTCCTTAACTCGGCGGTGAGGCGGACAAACTGATTGAAAGTGAGTGAACCCAGGGGTTTTTCCTTCTCGTTCCACTTGCGACCGAATGCGCAATAGATGGCGTTGATAAGATTGCCCGACTCCTTGAAACCAAGGTCAAGCATCGTGTTCACCGCGCGCTTGGAACGGTAGTTATTGTAGGTAAAATTATATCCCACGGCGGGAACGAACTCATCACCGGCAATCACTTTGATGAGTTGCGGGAACTCCGCAGCCTTGTCAAGCAGGTTGTCGGACTCGGCTTTCATTTGGACTACGGAGAGCGAGAAAGGCGTGAAAGCGTGCGTGATATAACGCGAGGAGTGGAAGAAATAAGTGAAGGAGCCGGAGATCTTATGCACTCCATATCCGCCGGCTATGTTCTCGTACTGGTAGCCAAGCATATAGCGCGTGTCGCCATCGGGATTGTTATCCCCACCCCAATGCAGGTAGGGGAAGAGCAACGAAGCATTGAGCCCCATCTTATACGTGTCCGACTTCTTCGGGTCACCGGGTTGACGACTACGAATCGAGAAGTAGTATGCTCCGTTTCCTTTGAGGGTGAACGACTCGCCACGTCCCATCAGATTCTTGATGGCATACTTCAGGTTCACGTCCGGGCCAATACTATTGTTCGAACGATACGCGACACCGGCATCGCCGGACAGACTATGCGTGCGGACGAGGCTATCTCCACGGAAGATGTTCTGCCGTTGCCAGTCTTTGCCGGCTCTCACACCCAGACCGGACTTGTACAGTTCGCCTTCCAACACATTGTTATTATCTCGCCGCGAGTAAAGACGCAGCAGCACATTGCCCTGTTTATTCAACTTATAGTCGGCTGTGACGCTGGATAAGAGACCTTTGGTTTCGTTCACCTCGGGGTTGTCGGAAATGGTAGAGCCGACCGTAATGCGCAGTTTGTCGTGGAAGAAAGACTTGCTCAAGGTGATATTCATATCATTCTTTTTCCCTGCCCCGAAGTCCACATCCATAAACTTGCCCATCTTAGAATTGGCTATCGCCGCATTGATTCGGCTGTTGACAATCGATGAGAAGGCATAGTTATCACGCTGTGCGGCATCGTTGCTTTCGCCTAAATACATACCCGTTGTCAGCAGAACGGCAGCCAGTCCTTCGCGAGTGTCCTCATCCGCAGCAGCCAATTCGCGCGACACAGCCTCGTCGCCGGGAGCCTCAAGGAAGAAACCGATGGAGCGGATACCTATTGAGTCCAGTTCGCCTTTTACGCGCACACCCGTCTGGAAAGTGACACGACGGGCACCACCACTCTTGGAGTCCACGTCCGCTTTGACCTTTTGCGAAGCAGATACGTTGAGTTGCGTTTTGCCTAAAGGACCTTGGAAAGCTACGACGCTGCCCGAGTCAACGTGGAAAGGAATAATAGGATAAGCCTTCGGCGAATAGCGAACAATACCGTCGTCCACATGAACAGCTCCTCCTAAACGGAGAGGTACACTGTCGGCTACAGCGTATTGCAGATTAACAGTGCCGTGCGGTTTGACTTGCGCTAAATTCTTTTTGTCTATCGGATAAGTGATGTCCGTAGTAGGTAGTATGGTAATATCTACATCAGCAAGAATACTGTCTAAAGAACCGGTCACGGAACCGTGTATGTCGGTCGCTAAATCACCATAGACAGGTATCGGACCGTCCTTGACTAACTTAATCGGCGCAAAACTGTCCGCCTCCAACTTGACGTTAAGCCGCATACTATTAAGGTCTATACCTCCTGTGAGAGCAATGAACGTGCTATCTTCGCCATAAACAGGCAGACCGTTGAGCTCAACGCGGTTATGCTCCATAACAATCGGGGTCTCACCCAAACAGAGTTTTACATCATAAGGCTTGTAGAGGGCAGATACACCTAATGGCAACACTTCGGCAGAAAGGTCCAATTTAGCGGGAAGACCGTCAGCACCGGCTGTTGCCTGAACGCTACCTGTCAGATTAATGTCCGTTAAGTGAACGAGGCTGTCAACAAGACTAAGCGGAAGGTCATCCAACCGCACATCTGCTCGAAAAGCATTGGCATATAGTTTGGAGGGTGAAACGGTGATGTCCACCGAGCGATTGCCAAGAGCAAGGTCGCCAAAGGCAAGGTCGCTCAAGACTAACTGACCCGTACCGTTGAGTTGGTTCTGAACGCGCTCAAGGTTCAGTTGCAGGGCGGCATTCGTTTTCAGCCCGTGAAGAGACATCACACCATCTTTAAGTCGGCTATCCGCTATCAGCGAAATGGTGCTCTTTTGATTGGACAAGGATATATTCACTCCGGCTTGTGAGGCAGGCAGACGTAGGGTAGAACTGTCGCCAGGATGCTCTATGTCGGGAATGGAGGCGTAGGTGCTTAACAGCGTCTGCTGCTCGTTGGACCGCAGTCTGACTGCCAATCGGTCGAGATCCAGTCCGAAACGCTCAATCAATCCTTGAGCAGGGCTGCCGTGAGTGAGCAGAATATGCGCATCCATTGGCGGGACGGCTTGGCGAAGCGTGTCTAACATAGAAAGATTGGTGAACGAAACGATGGGCTGGATAACCGCCGTATCGCCAACAGTATGGAGCAAGGTTGGAATACGATTCGCCAACTTAAGGACATGCATCGGACTTGTCAGGTTGACAGTCAGACCGTTAGTAGTCAAGTCCAACGTGGTCATACTATCGGTTGCGAAGTCTAATAGCAACTTTTCGGCACGGAAATGTTCTCCTGTCATATACGCCTTGATACCGTGCATCTGAGTATGGTAATCAACCTCCATTTGTTCGGGCTTCAAAAAGTTGGTTACACGGAACTGATGTTCGGTTTGAGCCTTCACTTTCAGGTTATTATCATCCACGGCAACCGGCAAATGGAGCGTGCCGTTGACGGTTCTGCCTGCAATGTCCGCATTGAGACAAATGCCCGACACATTGATGCTGTCATATATGCAGTCGGTCAGGTTCAGCCCTACTTGACCGTTGATACCATAGGATTGCAGAGCTAAACCTTTGCCTTTTGCCCGAATATGACCTGCCACCACAACAAGGGTACTGTCTTTCAAGAAAGGACTGAGATTGACACGGTCTATGTCCATATTAAGGTCGTACTGATCATCGTCAATGTCATAGAAACCGCGTAGCCGTGCTTTGCTGCCGCGAAAATCGGCATCGGCTATCACTTGGACACGCATCGTCGCCAAGTCCAAAGCTGTTGTGTGAATGTCGGCCGTAGCACCTATCGAGTCAGAGCGGGCATATAGTCCGCCGGAGGTAATCATTGAATGGTTGAGGTCCACTTTTGCATCACCACAAATCGTATCGAACGGCAAACATAGTTTGCCTATGGATAGAGCCAATCGGCTGACATCTAAGCGATGGACATCATACAAGTTGTGTCCGACATCTATTAAAGCGTTAACTGCCAATTCATTGGTCTGAATATCCAAGCCCGTTGGCGTGAGGCGGAAATGTATGTTACGCAAGTCGCCATCGGGTATATCGAACATCAAGGGCTTGGTCGCCGTATCCTGTTCTGTAGTGTCTTTTTTACTACGCAGGTCAATGGCTACATCGGCATCGAACAGTCGAAGTTGATGCAAGGGGAATTCGCATTTGGCGATATTGATGCCGGGGCTTGCAACATCTAATAAACCAACCATAGCATCTACACCCACCGTCTTTATGAGGCTGCCGGAATGAAACGAAGTGCGCTCCAGACGCAGTTGCTCCACCTTGATAGTGTCGGTCAACCAATCGTCTGGAAACGACTGATTCACAGCTTGGGGCAGACGTGCCTTGAGCCGCAACGCGTGGACATACACGAGTGTATCTTTTCCGCGATGCCCGACAAACAAACTATCAATCTCAATATGAACGGGCAAGTCCGTTTCACCCTTATAGGCGCGGTAAAGCACTTTGGGCGAATGATGAAACGGGGACAAATAGAGCCTGCCGAGGTCAATATCCCAATCGGTTTTTTCGTTGGCTATAGCGATTCCTTTTTCCTGCACTCTCTCACGTACAGAAGGTTCATACAATACGACAGCCACCGCAATGAGTAGCAACACCAACAAGCCCGTCAGGATGCCCAACAGAGCAAGTGGAACCTTCCAAAGCAGCGACTTCAACTTCACCTAAAAACTTTTTTGCACGCCGAATTTGAGACCATACAGACCTGGAGTGAACTGATTAGCAATCAGATTACGCAGTTTCCCCGAGAAAATAATAACATCGTTTGTGTACTCATTATACCTACCCTCTTCAGGATCTGAATAGCAGAATGTCGAACCGCTGTAGCCGATACTGAGAATCGAGAAGAATATCTGGAATGTACTCTTGCGATTGAATTGGTACGTTATCACCGGCGACAACTGTGCGCCATAGGTTACGCTGTGCCGAAGACCGTCATAATCCGTGCCTTTTACCTCACCGTCTATTACACGCGGAAACTCCATTCCGGCATATAGGTGAGCTTCGAGCCAAATACCTACTTTCCCGTTAAACAGCGTTTTGAGGCGATAACGGGCATAAGGCGTTACCTCCCACGTACCGGTGAGTACACGCAAGTTTGATTTGAATGTGGTATCAAGGACTGCAAGCGAGTAGTTGGTAACCGTATTGGCATAACTGCCGCCGAAGCGCAATCCGACATTCATACGTTCGTTCAAACGCCAGCCTAATTCGGGGGTCAGTGCTATTGACCATCCGTTCTCCTTGCGGACAGAACGTGTGTCGCTGTGATAATAGATGTCAAAATTATAGCCATAGTAGAGTTTCTGCTTCCACAAGGGCAACTTCGGCATTTCCACGGTTGCGGCACTGTCCTGCAGCGAGTCGGCAATCTTGCTTTCGCCGGCAATAGCCGCTACAGACATAAGACCATCACCAATGTGATCTTTCTGCGCACATAATGTTGCCGTGATAAGCACGACCATTACTATCAAACTAAAGGTTCTTTTCATAACACGATAAACTATAAAAACTTCTTTCAACTATCTTGTTCCGCCGCCCAGAGCTACATAGAGGTCAATCAGGCTGATAAATCCGTTATAACGGTTCGTCACATCAGCAAGTTGCGCTTTGAGGTAATTCTCCTGCGCATTGAGCACTTCCAAATAGGTGGCTTTGCCTTTGCGCATTAACTCGCAAGTGCCGTCGTATGATTCGCGTTGAGTAGTCAAAAGCCGCTCATAGAGTGCATCCTGTTCTTGGGCATTGCGATAGCGGAAGATGGCATCATTTACCTCGCTGCCTGCGCGCAACATCGTCTCTACGTAGCGATTGGCAGCCTCTTCCTGTTGCAGTTTGGCTATCTTGAGATCAGCCGTCAGTTTGCCGCCTGCAAAGATAGGTTGTGTCAGTCCCAAAACAGCGTTCATCAACAATTGTCCGGGATTAACGACTACTCCACCGCCATTCGTCCAGCCAAGCAACCCCGACAAGGACAGAGCCGGACAGAAAGCGGCTTTCGCCATATTCGTCTGATAGAAAGCCACAGCCACGTTTCGCTCGGCAGCACGCACATCGGCACGGTTGCTTAGTTGGGAGGCGGGAATCGATTCGACAGGCCATGCTACAAAGGCATAACTGCGCCAGGAAGAGCGTGCCACCTTGTGCGGCTCTTCGTTCATCATACGGCACATTGCCAACTCCAACGTATGAATCTGCTCCATCAGTTGCTTGCGCTGAATCTGCACATTGATCAGTGACGCTTCCATTTGCCCGACCGACGGCGAATAGGCTTGTCCGTTCTTGACCAATACGCGCTGAATCTCTAACACGCGCTGCCATATCAACTCCGTGGAATCAAGAATAAGAGCCTGATAGTCGAGTAGTTGTAACTGCGTATAGGCTCGTGCCATTGTGGCTACTAAATTAGCATGTGCAGCCGCTACATTATCTTCGGCTTGCGCGCGCAGCACTTCTGCCTGACGTTTGCGGTTGGTGATGGTTCCAAAGCCTTCTCCGCCCCAATTCAGCGTCAAAGGAACCTGATAACTGAGTACTGCTCCTGACGAACCGCTACCCGGCGTTATCGTCCCCGACACGCCGACATTAGCCGGACTGATGGCAAAAGTAGGCAGGTAACCGAGTTTAGCCGCACGGAGACGGGCATCTGCCTCTTGAACCGCCAAACGGCGCGAACGGTAGTCCACATTATTGCTCAATGCGGTTTGGATATAACCGCGCAGAATCGGGTCTTCAATGTACGACTGCCAATCCGCCTCGCTCACCTCGCTGACCAACGCATTCGATTCATCGGATGCCATAGGCTGGTACTTATTGAACACGCCGCAGGACGTAAACATCGTACCGACAGACAACATGCACACAATCAGCATTATCGGCATTTGGCTCTTGCTCTCTTCCTTTGCCTCATCCTCTACCGCAACTTCCTTACCTTGGAAGCGTTCGTGAAGTTTCTGGAAGATGATATAGAACGCAGGGACAACGAACACCAATGCCAGCGTACCTATTGCCATACCGCCTGTTACGCCGATAGCCAACGCGCGGTTACCGTTAGCTCCCGCACCACCTTCTATGATAAGCGGAATCATACCCGCAATCATCGTTACTACGGTCATCAAAATAGGACGCAGACGGTCCTCGCACGCTTTCAATGCTGCCTCTACGATGTCCATTCCCTGCTTGCGCTTCTCCACAGCAAACTCCGTAATAAGAATCGCTGTTTTCGCCAACAGACCGATAAGCATAATCACACCCGTCTGAAGGTAGATATTGTTCTCTTGCCCGCACAGCCAGGAGAAGGCGAACGAGCCCATCAAGCCGAACGGTACGGAGAGAAGCACCGCAAACGGAATGAAGAACGACTCATAAAGCGATGCCAAAATCATATAGATGAGCAGGATACATACCAAATAAATGAATAATGTGAGGTTAGACTTGCTGTTGGCTTCCAGCTCGCGGCTCATTCCGCCGTACTCATAGCCGTAGCCCGTAGGCAGATGGTCTTTGGCTACCTCTTCGATGATGCGCTGTACATCACCATCGCTATAACCTGCATTAGGCTTGACACTACAAGCAATTGATTGATAGAGGTTAAAACGTTTCTGGGTAGCGGAACCCACAGCCGGGGTCAGCGTCACAAACTGCGCAATTGGAGCCATCTCTTCGCCCACACGGACAAATATATTGTTGAGTGAACTCGGATCCAGTCGATACTCAGGTGCCGCACCTGCCACCACGCGATACACCTTGCCGTATTGGTTGAAATTGCTGATATAGGCACTACCGCAGTACGCTCCTAATGTGTTCAGTACCATATCCGGAGATATACCTGCACGGTCGCATTGGGTAGCATTTACATCCACCTTGTATTTCGGGAACGACTCGCTGTACAGCGACATTGCCATCTGTACTTCGGGGCGTTTTTGAAGTTCGGCAAGAAAATCATTGACTACCTCGTTGAAGCGGCTCATATCGCCTCCTTGCAGGTCTTCCATCTGCAGGTCGATACCATCGCTGTTACCATAGCCCGGAATCTGCGGCATCTGGAACGGAATGAGTTGCGCATCTTTGATGTCTTCGCACGACAGGTACAACTTACCCATCACATAGTCAATATAATGCTCATAACCTTTGCGTTGATCCCACGGCTTGAGACGGATTACAAGCGTACCGTAGCTCACACCCGTACCGGACAGAAGACCGAAACCGGAAATCTTGGCATAACTCTCCACCTCTTCCAAGCGAAGCACATGCTCTTCTACCTCGGCCATAATCTTGTCCGTCTCCATAAGGGGCGAACCGGCGGGAGCTGATACGTCCACCATAATCACGCCCTGGTCCTCCTGAGGTACCAAACCCGATGGCAGACCGCGCATCGCAAATACCATAGCCACCACAGCGGCTATCAGCCACAGCCATGCACGATTCGGCTTCTGCAAAAATTTGGTTACACCCTTCTTATACTTGCCTAATATGGCATTATAGGCGGCATCGTAGGCGGTCTTTACCCAATAGTTCAGCCCCTTGCTCTGCTCTTTCTGCTCGCCGCTCGGTCGGAACAGAACAGCGGTCAAGGCAGGACATAATGTCAGAGCGGATATACAACTCAGTCCCACCGAACTGGCTATCGTGATACCGAATTGCGTAAAGAACGTGCCGCTTGTGCCGGGCATAAAGGTAACAGGTATGAACACCGCCATAAACACCAACGTACAGCTGATAACAGCCACCGTCACCTCGCTCATCGCATCTTTCGTGGCCTTGTAAGCCGACTTATAGCCGGTCTCCATCTTCGCCATCACCGCCTCGACGACCACTATCGCATCATCCACCACCGTTCCGATGGCCAATACCAACGCAAACAACGTCAATATATTAAGCGAGAATCCAGCTATCCGAACCACTGCAAATGTGCCTAACAGCGACACAATAATCGAAATAGAAGGAATCAATGTCGCCTTGAAGTTCTGCAGGAAGAAATAGACCACCAATATCACTAACAGGATAGCGATGAGCAGCGTCTCAACCACATTGTCGATGGCTGCATACAGAAAGTCGTCGCTCGTTTGCAGTACAGTGAACTCCAACCCTGCCGGCATCGATTTTTTCAGGTCCTCATATAGCTCGTTGATAGCTGCATTCACTTGTGTAGCATTCGCGCCGGGGGCTTGGTTGATGATGAACGCCACACCGGGCTGACCGTCCACGCGTGAGGAGAAACTGTAGTTCAGCGCACCCAACTCCACGTCTGCCACATCACGAAGGTGCAGCACATTGCCATCCGAGGTACGTAGCACGATGGACTCAAACTCCTCTATCGACTGCAACCTGCCCTTATATTCGAGGTTGTATTGGTACGTATTCCCGCTCTGTTCACCCAAAGCTCCTGTCGCGGCTACCATATTCTGGTTGCCGATGGCGGCAAAGATATCCTGCGGATCGATGCCGTAACGTGCCATCACATCCGGCTTCATCCATATACGCAGCGAGTACGTGTTTCCCAACAACTGAATAGCCCCCACACCCGTCACACGAAGCAGACGGGGCTTGACATTGATGTCTATGTAGTTGGCTATAAAGTCCATATCGAACTTACCATCGCGACTCACAAGCGCAGCTATCTGAAGAATACTGTTCTGCCTCTTTTCCACCTTCACGCCTACACGCGTCACCTCTTGCGGCAGCAGTCCCAAAGCAGCTGACACGCGGTTCTGCACATTAACGGCTGCCATATTCGGGTCTGTACCCTGTTTGAAGAACACGTTGATACTCACCTCACCCGTCGCACTCGCCTCCGAGGTGATGTACGCCATGTTCTCCACGCCGTTTACGGCCTCTTCGATGGGCATTACGACGGACTTCATCACCGTGTTCGCATCCGCACCCGAGTAGGAGGTCGTTATCATTACCGTCGGAGGTGCTATATCAGGGTACTGCTCTACGGGCAGCGACTTAAGGCAGATAAAGCCTATCAAGGCTATCAGCAGCGATATACACACCGCCATCACCTTCCTATCTACAAATATATTTCCTTTGGCCATAGCAAATCTCAAATCTTAGAATTCGTAATCTGTCATCCGTAATTTACCATATTACGCGATCTTTCTCATGCACGTTCGCTGCTCCTTTGGCGACAATTACCTCGCCTGCTTCCGCGCCGGATTGGATGACTGCGCGTGTTCCATCACCCAACTCCTCAATCGCCACGATGGTACCCGTAGCGAGGCTGTCCTTACCCACTTTATACACCAATGCCTTGTCTTGAATGCGAACAACGGCGGTCAGCGGTATCAACACCACATCCGACCATTCGATGGGCATTACCACCGTACCCTGCATACCCGAGAACAACTCGCCCTTCGGATTAGGGAACGTCACATAGCACGTGATGCTACCTGTGCGCTGATCCACCATACCCGACAGACTCGTTATCCTGCCTTTCTCGCTGTACTCGCTCCCGTCTTTGAAACGCAATGTCAGAGGAGGTGCTATCTTTATCACCTCGTCCAACGAACCCAATTCGCTCACCAATGCGTGTACTTGGCTCTCTGTCAGCGAGAAACTGGCTTCCATCTCGCTTATGCCCGCCACGCGCGTCAGCATCGAACCTTCCGCTATCACATCCCCTACGTGAGGAAGTATATTGCCTACCAATCCGTCCACAGGACTCTTAATCGTGCAGTATGCCAAACGCAACTCGGCATCGCGAACGGCAGCATTCGCCTGAGCCACTTGAGCCTCTGCCGACTGAAGGATATTCTCGCTCTTACGCAACAGATATTCGCTGATAATCCCTTTGGCTGCCAAGTCCTTGTTGCTCTCTGCCTCCAAGCGCGCATTGTCCCGATTGGCTATCGCGGTCTGCAAGTCCGCTTGAGCGTGAGCAAGGTTGTTCGACGCAATGCGGCTGTCTAACAGGAACAGCACATCACCCTTCCGCACACGCTGACCGTCTTTCACGCATATCTCGCTCAACGTCGCGGTGATACGCGACACGATTGACACATCGCCCGTACCGCGTATCGACGCACTCCAACTCATAGGAGCCGTCACCGTCTCGCGCTTCAACGTCAGCGTTTCATAACTCGTATGCTGCTCCTCCGGCATCTTCATACAACCGGACACACAACATAAACACATTGCACATAGTATCTCAACTACTGTGCTGCAACTTTGTCTAATTCCTTTCATATATTTTCTTGTATTAAGTTATTTACTAACTAAAGTTTCCCACTCCGACTCCCTAAACCACATCGTCTATCAGACATATCACCACATCGTACCATAAAAACGGCGCAAAGTAAAGAAAAAAAATGCACTCCCTCAAATCTATTTGATGTTTTCCGCAATTTCTTCCCTCTCCTTTCCCCGTTTTTATCTCTTCTTTCCCCCTAACTAAATTAAGAGGTTATTATGTTTTTATTACGTGGTTATTATGTGATTATTATGTGATTCCGCTGTATAGACGCTATATATTACTGATACTCTGCAACTAACATTAATCGCTCCCATTCAAAATCGTCACAAAAAAAACGTACCGACCCGAACTACCCGGCTTCAGTACGTTTCACTTAGTTATCAATCTGTAAACAACTTATTATCTGTATCTTCTGTTACGATCTCGCAACCCGCACATCACGCACTTCTCCCGTCCAGGGAACGTAAAGAGAATCGTGAACTTCACACCCGCAGAGAAATTGTGCAAATAGTAATTTCCCATCGCATCCGAGAACCATATCGGCCGAGTACGGAACGTGGCAAAATCCCATTTCGACACATACGGGAAATAGATTGACGGCTCAGCAGACTGCGTAGAGAAATTAAACAATCCTAAATCCGCATACCCGCCTACACGCAAGTGCGTGCCGTTCCTACCTGTCCAGTCATAGCCCGTTTCCACGGTCAGCAAGACATCAAAACGCTTGTCCGTCGCATCATTGCGATTCTTGAGCGGTACCTGCTCGCGATAACCATGGTTGTCCATCTCCATCCATTCCGTATCATCGCCCATTCCATAATAACGGTCATACGAACCGCGTGAAGTAACATTCATCTCCGTCTTCGTTTCCTGCAAGAACGGGAACGTAAACGTCAAACCGCCCATTATATAGTAACCATACGTATGCATACCCGCCAAAAGTGGTATCTGTCCGTGCAACTGCATCAGGTAATCCTGACGACTGCTGACCGTATAAGTGAGCGAAGAAAGAGATGTACCCCAAGAGTCTATCACACGCTCCCACAACGGATCAAAACGCACCAAATCCGTATTGGTGAAACGCATATTGCCCACGTTATTGCGAATCTCGCGGAACGACACACCGATACCCGTCTGAATCATCAGCAACCCTTGTCGGTACTCATATACCATACCGAACCGACCATCATAACCGCCCGGCTTGGCTTTCAGGATGTCCGGTCCGCCAAAGATATTCGAATACGCACCAACTGCGTAAAAACCAAACGTATGTTGCTCGCCCGTCTCTTTCGAATGGAACAAACCGCGAGAGTCACGCTGACGCTTAATGTCGCGCGAAGTAAAATGACGGGACGACAAACCGCGCATCTTCGGTTCGCCCGCTATACGTGTCTGCGCCGACAGACCAAGAGCTGCCAGCAAACACAGAAAAACTATACTTAAACGTCTTTTCATCGCTACTTGACAAGCACTTTAACTGTCCGCTCCAAATACGAGGAATCGTGCAGATGGAATATATATACACCCGGTACGGCAGGCAGCAGAACCTCCTGCGCATTGTGTTCGCCCGGATGGTAAACGCCACTCGTAATCTTCGCCCCATACGGGTCAAAAATCTCATACGTACCACTATTCACACACAGTATATTGACTATCGGATTCTCCACCACCACATGCGTTGGCACCACTGATATATACGGTAGCGAAGGCGTTAGCGTCTGCTGCTGCGAGAGATCCGGCGTTAGGTAGCAAGTCAAATAAGTCAGCGAATCGCTGGCACGACTCAAAGCCACACTATATAGCGCATCCTGCTCAAGGTACTGCGGACAATACAGATACGGCCTCGTCTCACCCGGCATCAACACATCGTTCTTATACCATTGGAAAGCATAGAAATGATACCCTCCGTTGAGCGAATCAACCAACAAACCAATCGCATCATTCCAATGCTGCTCCATCAACCAAGAAGGATAACGCACTTGAAAATCAAACGGCAAAGCCAACAAGTTGGAATCCAAACAATAACCATTGTCAAAATAGATGACAGCCGAATAGTCGCCCGGCACGGTATAACGCAACGGGTCCTCTACTACGGGCATCGGCAACGTCAGCGTCCGCTCTTTCGTATCTATCGGTGTCCAATCCACATCCGCAAAACTCTGCGCATGCGCCCTGTCATCGTAACGAACACAATAGGCAATGGCAGGCTCACCCTGAGAAGAGAAATTCACATCATACGTCTTATTGTCGGCACACACTAAAGGCGCATCAACAAGAGCAAACTGCGTAGGCGGTATAACCAACAAGTCCATCGTAATACTCGAGTCGCAACCATAAATATTCTTATCCTCATCCCGAATAACAACCGTTTGCGTCATCACGTGGTTACGCCAGTACAACGTATCACCCTGACAAATCGTGTCAAACAGGAACGTCTTTTGCTCCGGCATCACACGAACGGGATGGTGGTAGTTGGAGTCGCAACCCAATACCGTCTGATTCCTATCCCACAAGTCAAATACACGATCCTCCGTCCATTTCTCCGCATCAGACGGCTGCAAGTCAATCTTGTCCGCATGACCGGGCCACGTATAAGGCAAATCAAATCCGCATACCACCACCGTATCATCCTCAAAATGATATGCCTTATTGATCTTCAAGTAGAGGAAACTCGAGTCGTTACACCCCGCCGCATTCGGCACAACTATCGTATCCCGAACTAATGTATCGGCATCGAAGAAATACGACTCATTGTTCTTGTCCCATACATAAGCCACATCCGAACAGATAGTCGCCGAATCGCACTGACGCACGGCATCGTTCACATACAAACGCAACGTATAAACCGAGTCACAACGGCACGTAACCGTAGTCAGCGAATCATAAATCGTAATCCACCCCACAGTATCGGTCGGTATCGCCTTCAGCTTCTTTCCTTTCTCATCACGCAACCCCTTGGTGTGCTCGTTACCATCCTCATCATACCAGTGGAAAGCCTGATAACGACAAACAGAGGCTTCCTCCACAGGAAAACCGTAATAGTCATAGTACTGCACCTTGACTTGGAACAAACTATCGCACTCGTCCACACCGTCAAAACGCTTCTCATAGACCGTCTGCAAGTCGCCCTCGTTATCAGGCTTGTACGAAATATCCATTCCGTGCCACATCATCTGCGTGTTCTTACACAGTATTTTCTCAGCCGTCTCCAACTTGCCCGGAATATGAATCAGGTGAAGCGCACGAATCGAGTCCGCACCAAACTGAACAGACTTCAGCGTATCGTAGAAGTAGTCCTTCCTGACAAGGTTAATATTCAAGAACTTATCCGTATATTCCGCACGCCAATCATACTTCTCCGTCGTACACGTCTTGTCCTCCGGATCCCAAATCAGATACGTGGGAAGAACCGTCAAATCGCAGGTAACAATACTATCGCAACCCGCTGCCGTCTGCAACGTATCCACATAAGAGTAATTGCGTACTACACGATCATTCGATGTATAGTCATCCACCAAATACTCCTTGCCCGAATGATAGTTCGCGCCATGTCCGAACGTCCACGTCGTATCGTTATCCCCAATGCGAGGCGTTATATGCGTTTGACCTATCGCGTTGAACTTCAAGCGCAAATAAAGAATCGAGTCACAACCCAAATAGGTCGTCATCGGAATCTGCAACATATACATACCCTTCGCATCCAAATCGGCGGAAGTCAGACGCACTATATCATCGTAATAAGGCGAAGTAGCATCTATCGGATTAGCCGCCTCATCGTAGTCCTGACCCACATACAGCGTACGCTCCCATATATACTGCTCATTCGAGCAAAGCGTGTCTTCTGCCACTACCTTCGTACGGTTAAAGACATCGTTATACACAGGCTTGACATACAAACGCAACGTCCACGTGCTGTCCGCATACGTGGTAGTCGGCGCACCGCCATGAGGATCTTTATGCGTCACCATCGAAACCAACTTGTCCGTTACCGTCACCCATCCCGAATCACGAAGCGAAATCTCCTTGATGGGCAAACCGTTGATACGAAGGTTATTCTCACTCGTCATATGACCGTCCCAATCATACGTCCCATCCGACTGACAAACAGAATCCGTCACCGCGAAACTATAAGCCTGCGCACCATACAACGCCAATATATAGATGGAGTCAAACCCCATGGTCGTCTTATACGTATCGTAGCAATAGAGCGTCTTGCCGCTCTCAGCAGTCAGCGTACAAATCTGCTTACTGGTACCGTCATCCATCGTGCGCGTCCACGTGTATTCCTCACCACCGCCTACAAACACGTATGTCGTATCGCGGAAGACATTACCCAAACGGATATGCTTCGTCACTACACTATCGCACTCATGCGTCCCAACACGTAGGGTGTAATTGCAGGTCAACGTCTGGTCGTGGTCTATGAGTACATCGTATGGCTTTGTGGCTTTGCTACCACCATATATGACCCCGCCGCATTCGAGCACCTCCTCCTCGGAAAAGTCGATTTCCTCGGTGATGAAATAGGACGGCAAAACGGTCAAATAAAGTACATAGACGCTGTCACATCCCTTCTTCGGACATTTGGAGCAAACCGTGGTAAGAAGACTGTCCGATATGGCGAATGTGGTTTGGGGAGTCTCCGGATTCCACAACTTGCCGTACCCTAAACTGATTTTTTGTCCCGTATTCGTATCGTACAACGAATGTCCCTTGTCCGAATGACCGGTCCAAACATAGTCGCGCACGTCCCGACAAATCGTGTCGTATTCAACGAATCGATACGTCTCGCTCATATAGAACGTAGCATTGCTGATACTGTCACAACCCGCTACCGTTCCTATATTGCGAACATACTCCGTTACCGACTTCGTCAAACGCATCTTAATAGGCAAATCCGTAACAGCCTTACTTCCGGCAAAATACTCGCCATTCAGTTCCACTACCTCATTGTCGCACAAGTAACGCACATCCTCCACCTCATAGATATTATTCACCGTCAAGCGTATCCAATACTCGGTGGTCTCCGTCTGCGTATCCACCGTTTCCACTTTTATCTGATACGTACCAAGCGTTACTTCCGAGAAAGGCTCAAACGTAGCATTGGGATATGTATCGCGCCACATGGCACCGGCAAAAATCTTGCCCCTGTACATTATCGTATCGTTCAAGCACACACTCTTCGGCTCTATCTTAGCATCCTGTACTTTATTGGTCAGCGTAAGCAGGAAGAGTCTCGGACAATCGCCGTTCTCGTAACTGATACGAGCCTTGAAAGTACGCGTCTCATCATAACCCGGCTCAATCTCCATCGAACGCGTCACCTCCCCGTCACTATACACCCACGTATAGCCGAAGCCGTTCGGTATAAATTCCGTGTACTCCGTCACCTCCACAGGATTGCGCGTCAAATATAGCGTATAACAACTATCCAACCCGTCGCTCGTAGTGTAGCAGTCCTGGAACTTCTTCGTCTCCCCTACTGCTACCTGACTTGCCACGTTCGGGTTGGTCTTCGTATGTCCCGTCCATACAAACTCCTTCCAGTCCACACCATATAGTTTGGGATTTTTTGTACTGTCGCAGAAACTTGCCGTTAAGGTATCGCGCAGGTGTACGCGCAAAATAACAGTACTGTCACAACCCACGAAATCAGGATCTACCAACCCGCCGCAATTACACCCGACTGTTTTGAGATGATCGGTATAAATACCCGGCTTGCTGATGGTTCTGCCGTTGAAGAATGTATTCTCCCCGCCATTGAACCGAATGGTCGGGTTGCTGTGCGTCAGCACTCGATCCGGCAACGTCACTGCCGCCGGTATAGGACATACATGAACGGCAAACGTCACTATCGAGTCACAACCGTACCAAGTCTCATATTTGCGCTTGAAATAATGCGTCCCAAGACCGATACGATACGTAAAGTCATCCACTTTCTGCTCGCCCTTTACCGAAGCGTCTGCAATAAACGTGGTCGGTTGACGCTCAGCAAGAAGCCCTAACTCACTCACTTGAGGTATCTGCGTGCTATTGATCGTTTCCACGTGCGACTTATCGGCAAAGAAACTCGTCTCGTCTCCTGCACAAATCACCTTCGGTATCGTATCATCGTACGAGCGCATCACACGCACCACCGTTTTGAGCGTATCATAGATGGGCATTTCATCCGGACAGATAATACTTTCGTGGCACAAGAGAGCCTGTACCTTGTAGTGAGTGAACGGATCCCGCTTGGAAGACTCCAAATCCTTGTCTTCATCTACCACAAACTGATGCTGCCACTTATGCAATTTGGCAAACTCAAAATCCTCGCGCACAATCACACGTTCAACCCTTCCTTGCTTAGTCAGTTTGTCCACCTGCCAAATAACACTGTCATACGTATGATCGCAATCAACCGCAAAATTTAGCGTCGTCTTGTCGCAAATAATAGCCGTATCCAATCGAGGTCTATTAGGCGGGAAATCCACAAACTGACGTTGGTACCAACCGTTCTTCATTCGTTCCAAATCGTAGGACTTCGGACTCATATAATTCTCCGTATCCGTTATATAGAGCGAATCCGACAACAAATCCAAACGATAACCTAACGTGTACATATAGCCGGTTCCCGCCTGCGATATACCGCAAACATAACCGACAAATCCATCGCCCGTAGTAGAAAGTTCATATCCGCTACTGCCGTCTGCTTCAATAGGAATGGTCGCATACGCCATATCCGTACTACCGCCATAGGTCTTGAACAAACTGCTGTTCACCGTTTCGCCGTTCAACTGCAGCAAACCGATATCTTTCTTCGGAACAGTTACTTGCAGGTAGTGGTACTGCAAGACATCCTCGGACTTTGTTTCCAACGGCCGCGTAAAGAAAGTCATCCGCTTTACACGGTGATCCCAAGGCACCATCATCGCATTGGCAGGATCACCCCACGTATAAGTCGCTTTCAAGTTTCCATTCGCATCGTAAATATTTTCACTATTGTACGATGAACTCGTCATATAGTTGAAACACAAAGCAGGCTGAGATGTCTTGATAACGATATTCGAGATTTTTTCCGTCATTACAGGACGCGTTCCAAGCGACTGGTGAGCATTCAACACATGGTTGAGTGTTTGCGTCTTACCCGTCTCTTCGTTATAACGTATCTCCGTCACTTGCGTATTGTCGTACAGTGCCGTAACGCAACACTCCATATTCTTGATATGCTCGTTCGGACGAGATACATAAAATTGCGTACCCAACGATGTAATCGGCGGAATCTGCTCAATGGCAAAGTCATTGGAGAACGACTCTCCCATCGGGATATTCAGTTCCTCATTCGCAGCAAAAACGGCTATCGGCTTATCTGAACAAATGAGCGATCCGGATAAATCAAGCGTATCGCCGGTTGCTTTTATCTTTTGCTTACTGGCTATTTGAATACTCCTGTTTTTAGGCAACCTGCGTACAATTTGCGCACCTGCCGTTGCGCCCGTTGAAGTTCCTGCACTCGGTATAATACGAACCGTCGTATTATCTTCGGTAGAAACGATAACGAATTCAGTACTCTTACCATCATGCGGAAACGTTTGAATCATATACTCACGCCCCAGCGACTGATAAGGAATTAACACTGACGCATCACGAGCAGAGTTTCCTAACGGACCTGATTGTTCCAACAAGAAACACGAAAAAGGCGTTTTACCATCGTTGGAAACAATTCGCAAACCCCTCTCCAATACCACATCATCATCATATATATAACCGGCTGCCCATACAAACGGTGAAGACACCCATTTTTGCCCCGCCTCCACCGAACCATATTGTATGGGAGAACCCCACATATTGTAAATAGAAAAATCAACTTTCTCTCGCGCGGTTATAATTACACGCATTTGAAGCGTAGCATCATTGATTTTCGTACCGGTCAGACGCGGAAAAACGGCATAAAAAAGCGTCCCCTCCGTGGTATTTCGCTCTTGTTCAACCTCCTGCGAATAACCATCGGGAACTGCTACAAACAATATCAGAAGCAAACTTGCTAAAATGAAACGCACTCTTGCCGGTGCTTGAGAGTGTACCGACAGATACTGACTTGTACACACTCGCTGAAGAATATGGCGAATTCTCAAAATGTTCGTTTTTATCATTGATTTGACAAACAAATGAAATAAAACATACGACTTAAAGCGCGCAAAAGTATAACTATTATCTTAATCAAACAATTTTTTTGCGCATTTGCGAGATTTTTTGCTCTTTTTGACAAATTTTACAAAAAAAAAGAACAACTGCTGATTCCGGAAAAAGCCCTACTACCGACCTCAATCCCGAATAGAAAAATGCAATGACAAAAACTAAAATTCATAAAAAATCACACAAAAAATTTTGTTTTTCATATAGTTTTCGTACCTTTGCCGCGTTTTTGTACACGATGATATTCGGATACAATGAAACGAATCGCATTCATATTCGCCCTACTCACGTTAGTACTCACTCTTTCAGCTGTCCCCGCCGATGAGTATTGGCGGTTGTTTTATCAGCCGGACGGCACTGCGATTGAGTTGTGCCTCGTAGGCGATGAACACGAGCGGCACTATGAGGATCGGAACGGTTTCGTCTACGAGCAGAACACAGACGGCGTATGGATTCGCTTAAGTCCGGCGCAAAGCGAACAGCAGATAGCTCGGCGCAGACAAGCATCCCCTCTTTCTCAATTTCCCAGACGTATCGGCGACGTCAATTTGGCTCCGCGAGGTTTGGTCATATTAGCCAACTATTCGGACATCGCTTTTGATGCCTCGAACGATCTGGCAGGTATGACCGATATGCTGAACGGAGACGATTACACGTATGAAGACGCTACAGGCTCTGCCCGCCGATACTTTATGGATCAGTCCGACGGTCAGTATGCACCTTGGTTTGATGTCGTCGGTCCCGTCACATTGGATAATCCCCGCGCTTATTATGGTGCAAACAACGGCAGTTCATTAGACGTACAGGCTTCGCAGATGATTGTGGATGCCTGCCGCAAAGTTGATGAAGCAGGCGTTGATTTCACTCGCTACGACAACGACAAAGACGGATTAGTGGACTTCGTTTTCGTCATCTTTGCCGACAAGGGCGAAGCAGACGGCGGTCCCGCCGAGAGTATTTGGCCGCACCACTGGTACGTGCGCCGAGGAGCGAAGAAAACCTGCATAGTAGATGGCTTGTACATAGACGATTATGCCTGCGCCGCTGAAAAGAACGGCAGAACAGGCAAACGTACTGGCATAGGCACTTTCTGCCACGAGTTCGGACACGTTTTAGGGCTGCCCGACTACTACGATACCAAGTCGGGCATCAACTATTCGAACCGCCTGACACCGCGCTACTGGTCTATTATGGACATCGGCTGCTACTTGAACGACAGCAAGACCCCGCCGAATTATAGTGCTTACGACCGCTACTTCTTCGGCTGGCATACCCCTACCAATTTAGGGACACAAGAACAACACATTACGCTCAACCCGATGGGGGAAGACGGCTACACTACTTGCCAGATAACCACATCAGGACAGTCGGTCGCAGCCCGCACGGAGCAAACGGTTTATTACCTCGAATGCCGCGAGCGAATCGGTTGGGACAAATACCTGCCCGGACATGGAATGTTGATATGGCAGGTGAAGTACAATAAGAGTACGTGGTACAACAACACTCCCAACAACACGGCTTATTCACCCCGCTATACACTTCTTTCTGCTACCGGGGCAACAACCGATCTCGGCACCTCAAGCGACTCCTATCCCGGAAAGATGGAGGTTACCTCCAAACAATTGACCACCAATCGCACCCTTAGCGACATAACGGAAGAGAACCAACAAATCCGCTTCGTCTATAACCGCACACCCAAGACCGTACTGCTCACAGCAGAATCGGTGCTTGCGTTAGACGATCAGACCGCAACATCCTCCCCCTCTTATATAGTAACAGGTTCGTACAAGGATGCCAATGGCGAGGGCTACAAGGCTCGTATTCAAATTCTCTCGCCCGTATATGCAGGCAATTTCACTTCTACCAATATCTCCCTTGCCAACAGTTATTTGGAGCAGGGAGGCGTTCGGCAGACCCCGACGGCAATCAGCGGCAGGGTGACTATCAGCGGGCAGAGCCTGTATCATTTAGACTTGTCGCTGACAATGAACGAGTTTACTACCTATCGCGTAGTCGGAGACTTTAAGGTCAACGTGGCAGAAGCCCCGCAACACGCTCTGCAAGTAACCTGCACCGAAGGCGGTTCGGTCACTTTATTGGCTGCCGACTACACCTCCAAGACCAACATAGGCTCGTATGCGGAGGGTACTTCTGTACAACTGCTCCCCTCTGCGGAAAAGGGGTGGCTGTTCAGCGCTTGGAGCGGTAAGGATGCAGCGTCCATATTCACAACCGGCGGCATATACCGTTTGACTATGGGACAAAACGATATGGCAGTGGATGCCTCTTTTGTTCGCCAATCGTGCGAGATACGGGCAGCAAGTTCACCTGCTGACAAGGGTAGCGTTACCATACGTATGGGCGGCAACGCACTGACCAATGGCTCTTCAGTTCCCTATCAGACACAAGTTACCTATGAAGCGGTAGCCGGCAACGGATATCGCTTTGACGGTTGGAACGACGGTAACATGACCAGTCCGCGCACCATCACTGTAACAAGCGACACCCTGCTTACTGCCTTGTTCTCATATATCATCCCCAAACCGGAAACACACCATATCACAATCGCTTCTTCCCCTTACGGACAAGTACGCTTGCGCTCTATCAACACCAAAGAAAGTATCAATTCCGGAACATACCAAGAGAGTACAACCGTTATCCTAACACCCGAACCCGCAACCGGCTATGACTTTGCCGGTTGGACGGGAGATGATGCTTCGCGGGTAGTATCTAACAACAACGTCTATTCCATTGTAATGGGCAAGCAGGACTATGTGCTTGCCGCTGAATGGAAGAAACGCGACTATACAATACGTACGGAATGCAGTCCGAACGGAACAGGAAAAATAATCGTTACGGCTAACGGCAACGAGATACCCGACGGCGGCACGGCTGCATACCAAACAGAAATAACGATGACTGCCTCACCGACTACCGGCTGGCTGTTCACGCACTGGAGCGACAACGAAACGCAGAATCCGCGTACCATACAGGTTACCGGCGATATACTGACCACAGCCATCTTCACACGCGCTAACTATACACTGACAGCAAACGTTTCGCCTGCCGAAAAAGCGCAAATTGACTTCACCGTCAACGGCAGCCCGATAGCCGACCTGCAAGCCATTCCCTACGAGACAAATGTACTGCTGACGGTTAAGCCCATAGAAGGTTGGCAGTTTGACAAGTGGAGCGATGGCAATGCGGATAATCCTCGCCTATACACAATAATGAGCAATCAGGCGCTCACAGCACAAGTCAGTCGCCGTCAGTTCACAGTGTCGGCAGCCGCCGAACCTGCCAACAACGGCGTGGTCCAAATGACCGCTGATAACAAGGCAATAGCCAACGGCACCATACTGCCCTACGAAACAGAAATCATATTCGAAGCGATAGCGGCAAAGAGTTACCGCTTTGACGGCTGGAGCGATGGCGTAACCACCAACCCGCGAAAAGTAACACTCACCGACAATCTGACGCTCACCGCACTCTTCTCATACGTGGTTCCTGTGCCTGAGAACCACACGATAACGATTAGTGAATCGCCTTACGGACAGGTCAGCCTTCGTTCTGCCGGAAAGAAAAATCAGATTAACAGCGGTACCTATCAGGAAGGTACCACCATCGTACTCGTACCCGAACCGATAACAGGGTATGAATTAGTCGGTTGGGGAGGAAAAGATGCCGCTGCCATAACGGAAAGAGACGGTGTCTATTCACTCATTATCGGCAAGCAAGACTACTCAATAGAAGCCCTCTGGCAACGTAAACAATACACCGTGAACCTCAACAACAGCCCTACCAACAAAGGAGAAGTTCGTATCGAAGCGGATGGTGCAACGATTCCCAACGGTTCTTCGGTAGCCTTCGAGAAACAAATAACCCTCACAGCACAACCCGTCACCGGTTGGACATTCAGTCGCTGGAGCGATGGAGAAACGCAAAATCCGCGCACAGTTAAAGTAACAGACCCTGTCGAACTGACTGCGTATTATGAACGCGCGCGCTATACCTTATTGATAGCCGCAGAACCCGCCGACAAAGCCAAAGTGTCTGCTGTTGCCCAAGGCGATCCCAATCTTGACCTTACAGCCGTTCCTTTTGAAACAACTGTAACACTGTCAGTAGAAGCCGCAGAAGGCTGGACTCTAACCCAATGGAACGATGGCGACAAAGCCAACCCTAAAACCATCACCATCACCGACAACACCACCTTGACCGCGCAAATAGCACGCAAGATGTTTGTGGTCAGCTCGGCTGTTACACCGGTTGAGAAAGGAAGCGTATCACTTCGCGCCAACAGCGAGACCATAACAAGCGGTAGCGAACTGCCATACGAAACAGAAGTAACATTTGAAGCCACCCCGCTCAACGGCTGGCACTTTGTCGGATGGAGTGACGGCGAAACAGACAACCCGCGCACCGTTCAAGTAACAACCAACATAGGTATCACCGCCGTAATGGCTCGCGAACAATATACCGTACAGACAGCCACACTCCCTGTCGGCAAAGGCGAAATCACACTTACTGCCAACCATCAGACATTGCAAAGCGGCGAGAAAGCAGACTTTGAAAACACTATTCAATCTTATGCCCAACCGATTACGGGCTGGCAATTCGTACAGTGGACGGACGGCGAAACAGCCAATCCACGCACTATCACCCTTACGCAAGACACCCTGCTGACTGCCGAATACAGCCGCAAACAATACAGCCTCCAACTATCGGCATCACCGAGCGACAAGGGTAGCGTAATAGCAACTATGAACGGACAACTACTTGATAATGATGTCATATTAGACTTCGAAACTACAGTACAACTATACGCCTCGCCTTCGACTAACTGCCATTTCGTATGCTGGAGCGACAGCCTGACCGACAACCCGCGCATCCTCACGATGACCGAAAACGTAACATTGCAGGCACTCTTTGCCCGAGATGATATAGCGTACCTATCCCTGCGCGATGATGCCGACAGCCTCTACTACGACAACTTAGCTAACTACGAGGATGCCAAAATCGGTTTGGTCGTGCTCCAACGCACCATAAAGGCGAATACCTACTCCACCTTCGCAATGCCTTTCGATGTGCCGGACATCACCGAGACGGACTTGTGCGGCAGCGTCTTTCAGTTTGTCAGTGCCACAGGCGATGCCGAAGTGGGAATGACACTCAATTTCACGTTTGCCACACAAATCAAAGCGGGCGTACCCTACTTGCTGCTCACTACAGACACCATCGTCAATCCGTTCTTCAAGAACGTAACTATGCGACGCTTGGAAAGCAAGTCGCTGCGCGGCGGTACGGTGGAGTTCCGCTCCGTAATGCGACCGCAACGACTCATGAATATGGGTAAGTCCGTTGCCGCCTTCCGTGATAACAAAGTGTATTACCCGAACGCCACAGCAGGTATGTTATTAAGTGCTTTCCGCGCCTATTTCTATATACCGGCTAACGCCAACGCACCGATACGCCGCATACGAATCCTTTCAAAAGATGAAACGGTGCAAGAATTACCATCCCTACAACCTGCGGATTGACACACACCAAATATAAAATCGAAATATCAGAATAATCATAATAATCAGAACACTCCAGAAATTCAGAATAATCGGAATACTCAGAAAACCAATGAAACATCGGATAGCATATATAGGAATAATAGCAGCCTTATGGACGGCTGCAGCTTCGGTGGTAGCTGCACCGATACGGATCGTTAAACCGAATTTCGGCTCGGTGGAGGCGGTGGACGGGAAAGGCAATCGCTATCCGGCTTCAGACACACCCTACGACATCGCGCAAGGTACGGAACTGACCTTCTTCTATACGCCGAAGAACGAATGCAGCGTGTTTGCCGAATGGCAGTGCGTGGGCGGAGCGATTGATGCCAACGACCGATTGGTGGTCGGAACGGACGAAGTCATTGTCTATACGCGATTTCAGATTATCCAATACACCATTGAGGCACAAGTGATGCCGGCTGAGGCGGGTCGTGCTCGCGTCCGTTGCGGAGTAGGCGACATCTTTTTGGACGTAGCAGGGGCGGTCAACTGCGGCTCAACCGTCCAACTCATTGCCGTAGAAGATGCCAATAGCGGCTTTAAGTTTGTCGGATGGGACGATGGCGTGACAGAGCGTATCCGCTTGGTGCCGGCTGATGAGGACAGAACCTATATCGCCTTTTTCAGCAACCCGTCTTCGCCCACAGGAATCGAAGATACGGAAATTAACCACGATACAGAACAGGGGACGAAGTCAAATATCGGACAGGAAACTACCAAATTTATCGAAAACAATATGCTTAAGATCCGACACAACGGCTTAATCTATAATGCACAAGGACAGCCGCTAAAATAATCGAAAAACGAAAACAATCGCAAAATCAGCAGAAATAACCACAATTAAATAACCGAATAATTAACCTTTTTAACCAAAACAACCATTATGAAACACTTTTTTCTTACCGTGTTTGCTCTATTGAGCATCAGTTATGCGTTCGCCGGTACGCATTCCGTAACGATTATTGACGACTCGACAGATCCGAGAATTGTAACTATCGTGGATCAAAACGGTACCCACTATGAGGATTTTCTATTTGACAATTACTACAACTACACATACACCATCGAAGACGGCACAACGCTGACATTTACGCTGAATACAACAGAATACATTATGTATTACATTGTCGACGATGCGATTCCATTCGGCTATGAGATTACGATTGATGAAAATACACCTGATGAAATTTATATCGTAACCGATGAACCTGGTATTTCGCTTGCCGTTTATATTCCCGACCTCGACTGCTCGAATGACGAAATTACAGTTGTGAAAAACGGAATGAATATGGCTTTAGAAGACATCTGTGACGGGGATCGTTTGTTGATTACCGCTTTGAAAGACGGTGATGTTCTCTCATTCGAATCTACGTATGAAGTGGATTGGGAAGGAAATGAGCAACCCAGTAAATCTAAAAGTATAACCATAACAAAAGAAATGATTGAGGAAACTTTGGCTGACGGCACTACGATTAAAGAGATTGGCGCTACCGAAGTATGGGATGAAGAGGAAGCCAATAAAGAAGAATCCGGCAATACATATTGGACGAAATGGCAGCGCAGCGGCAAACGTACCATCACATACAAAGGCAGAACAATCAAAGCCGGTATGTGGAATCCCGTTTGCTTCCCGTTTGCTATTGACCAAACGCAAATGACAACTAATTTCGGTACTGTCATTCAATTTGAAGGCGGCACATTCAGCCCGAGCACAGGTTTGGTGATTGAGTGCAGTTATGTCGGAGCAGAAGGTATGGAAGCCAACACACCCTACTTGGTAATGCCTGATGCAGACAAGAGCATGATGAAGTTCACCCAAGTAGATGTACAGACGGTAGAAGGCAAATTCCAAGCTAATACCATTTCACTCCCCGCAAGTCCGACACTATTCGTAGGTGCTATCCTGCCCGAGACATTGCCCGCCAACGATGAGTCGTATCTGTTCATCGGTGCAGGTAACAAAGTATATTACCCTGATCAGGATGTGAAATTGAGAGGCTTCCGCGCTTATTTCCGTATTCCGGTAGGCTCGCCCGCACAAGGCAGAAAAGCCCCGGCACGCATCGTAATCCGCAACCGCGAAGAAACACCCACCGCACTCAACGACAACGCAATGCAAACCAATACAACCAAGTATATGCAAAACGGCAGATTAGTCATTGAGAACAACGGCGTTCGCTACAACGCACAAGGTCAAGCCATTGACTAAAAAGGCAGCAAGCATAAAAGGGTATTTACCCACAAAAAAAGAAAACAACCTACAATAATAAGAAATAAAAAGTAAACCTATGAAAACGTATAGCAATCCAACCACAAACATTTTTGATTTGCAAGGTGAAAGAATGATGGACGAAATCAATTTTTCATATGGAGGCGGCGGTAATGGTCCGGCCTTGATGTATGCCCCCGAATCACCCAAAGTACGTTAATAAAATGAATAAACGCTTTTCCTTACGAGGATTGATGCTCTTAGTGAGCATCGTCCTCTGTGGGGTGCAATTGTCTGCACAGACCACTATCCACGAACTCAAATTGGAGTCCACCAAGTCGAAGGCAATAGAAGGCAAGACCTATCTCTTTGCCGTGCCATACACCGTGCCGGTAGCCAATATCGTGTCGTCCACGAACGCCTCGGTGAACGCTTCGCAAGGCAAGGTAGCCATCTATATGTATGATGGCGCGCAGGTGGCAAAAGGACAAGACCCGTGGGTAGCTGTTGGCACAAGCGGCGAGTTGCAGTCCGGACGATGCTATAAGATGGTACTCAACGGCACAACGCAAAACACGTGGAAGTGCCGCCCAACCTCTACCCCTGCGGAAGCGAAAAGCGTGAGCGTCAGCAAGAACGCCGGTAGCAGTCCTGCTATCAGCGGCTGGAACGGCGTAGCCAACACCGCTTGGAGCAAAGCCACCGGCGAACTCAAAGGCGTTACCTATGCCTACCTCTATAACAATACCTACGCCGAATACGAATTGGAGTACATCGACCGCTCGTGGAACGTGGGCGAACCGCTCATTATCCAAACTGCCGAGGCAGGCAAAATGAGTTTTACCAAGTCGGGAGTAGGTTTCGATTTCGGTGGTAATTTAGATCCGGGTGAGCAGTTTGACGCACCAGCCCGACACCTTGAAGCAGGCTCCACAACCTTCGTTATTTCTCCCCTCGATGACGGCTACTCCGACAAGATGGAAGTGTTCGTTCAGCAAGAAGCGAAAGACAACTACGTGATCGGAAAAGACGTGACGAAGTTACACGGCGAAGGGACAAGCGTACTACAGATGTGGATGCGCGCCTACAACACAGACTTAGCCGTCCATACTGCTGCCACAGAGAACGGCAAGGCGGCTATCGAACTCCATATCTACGCCCCTGCCACCAACGACTATATACTGACTATGGGCGGCAGCGAGACGGCACAGTTCTCGTTGGTTCGAGACGGAGTATATCTGACCAAGAACATCCTCAACTGGCGTCTTCATCTGACCAAAGGTGATAACGTCTTCACACTGCAATACGGCTACCCCACCCCGACTGCATTAGACGAAAAGAAATCGGAAAAACGCTATACTAAAATCGTGCGAGACGGGAAAATATATATCGAGTGCAACGGAGAATGGTTCAATCTCCTCGGCACACAAGTAAGATAGAGAAATCTCTAATCTTTTAATCTTTCAATCTTCAAATCCTTAAATCTATCCATCGAAATATGCTTAATCAAATTCTTTCCATTACAGGTAAGCCAGGGCTGTACAAATTGGTCAGCCAGGGCAAGAATATGCTTATCGTAGAGTCGCTGTCGGACAAGAAACGTATGCCGACCTATGCACGCGACAAGATTGTATCGTTGGCTGATGTGTCCATGTACACAACGGGCGAGGACGTATCGTTGAGCGAGGTACTGACCCGTTTAGGCGAGAAGCAGTCGCTACAACCTGTAGAAATGGATATGAAGAACACTTCGGCGGACGAGTTGCGCACTTTCTTTGAGGGTGTATTGCCCGATTTTGACCGCGACCGCGTCTATCCGACCGACATTCAGAAACTCATCAAGTGGTACAACCTGCTCATAGCGGCAGGCATAACGGACTTCAGCGTAGAGCGCGACAACGGCGAAACAGCTGTTGACTCGGCTACGGAAGAGAAAGAGAAACGCGAGGAGCAGAAATTGGCTCGCCAAACACAAGTAAAAACCCAAAAGAAAACAACCGGAGCGTCTGCCAAAACAGGCGTAGGAGCCAAGAAAGGTTGAACGTCAGTCAAATTATCCATATCATAGAATCTGTAGCCCCTCTGTCGCGGCAAGAGGAGTGGGATAATTCGGGGCTCCAGGTAGGCGATGGCAATGCCGAGGTCAAGCGCGTCTTGCTCACTACCGACGTAACCTACGAGGTAATGAACGAGGCGGCAACGAAGCAGTGCCAACTGGTCTTGTCGCACCATCCTCTACTCTACCGCGGTCTGCGCTCCATAACGGGCAAGACTGAGCAGGAACGCTGTGTGATTGCCGCCATCCGCAATGGGATAGCTATCTATTCATCGCATACGGCAATGGACAATTACCTGCACGGCGTGAGCGGCAGGATGGCGAAGAAAATCGGTCTGCACGACTATCGAATCTTAGTGCCGCAAGCCGTCCAACCTGACCGCGATATACGCAGCGGCAATCCTACCCGGGAGGCGCAATACGGACTTGGCGTAATCGGTACGCTGCCCGAGCCTATATCCTTTAAGGCATTGTTAGCACGAGTACGAAAAGCATTTGGCGCGGAAATGTTGCGCTATATACCGCCTTGCCAACCGGAAGTTCAAACTATTGCCTTATGCGGCGGTGCCGGCAGCGAGTTTATGGATGCCGCCATCGCACAAGGTGCCGATGTCTTTTTGTCAGCCGACTTTAAGTACCACGCTTTTCAACCTGCCATAGGAAAGATCGGCATCATTGACTTAGACCACTGGGTAAGTGAACACTTCACTCGCGAAGTGTTTGCCGAGTTATTAGCAGGTAACGTAGAAACCATCCTATCAGAACAGGATCACTCTCCTATCTGCTACTACCGCTAATCGAAAACTGACAACTGAAAACTGAAAAAATATAAATATAAAATACTATGACAACCAAGAAAGACGAAAAAGAGTTATCCGTAGAGGAGAAACTGCAAACTTTGTATGACTTGCAGGCCGTTGATTCGAAGATAGACGAACTGCGTACGCTGGCAGGCGAACTACCACAAGAAGTGAAAGATATGAGCGATGAGGTAGAGGGTCTGAAAACGCGTTTGAAAAACATCGAGAACGACATCAAGGACTTCGAAACGCAAATATCCGACCATCGAGTACGCATTGAGAACGCCAATGCCGCTATCTCTCGCTACAAAGAGCAACAAGACAACGTACGCAATAACCGCGAATTCGACAACCTCACCAAAGAGATTGAATACCAGCAATTAGACATCGAACTGAGCCAAAAGAAAATCAAGACCTACAGCGCCGACCTCGAAGCACGCCAAACAGAAAAAGCCAAGACCGTGGCCGAAATCGAAGAAAAAACCGTGGATCTGAATCAGAAAAAATCGGACTTAAACTCTATTTTGGAGGAAACCAAGAACGAAACGGAAGCGTTGATGATTCGTTCTGCCGAATTAGAGTCACAGGTAGACGACCGTCTGTTGGCAGCCTTCAAGCGTATCCGCAAGAATGCTCACAACGGTCTGGCAGTAGTAAAAATTGAGCGCGACAGTTGCGGCGGCTGCCACAGCAAGATTCCGGCACAGCGGCAGTTAGACATCCGCCAGCGCAAGAAAATCATTGTATGTGAGTTCTGCGGCCGTATTTTAGTGGATTCGGAGATGCAATAATGCTTCCTCTTATCCTTTTTCTTTCGCTCGGGCTACTCATCCTCATTCTCTTTGAGTGGCGCGAGCGTCATCGTAAGGGCGAACCGCCATCGCACGCTCGGGCAATTGATCCGAGTTGCTGCGGACAACATTTGGTTTGCGAGCGCGAGAAGATGCTTCAACCCTTGGACAAACCCGTTTATTACGACGACGAAGAGTTGGATGCCTACGCCGACATACCCTCGGAGGACTTAACGCAAGAGCAAGCCGATGCCATTGGGGCTGTATTTCATAGTATGAACGAGTCGGACGTGGCAGGTTGGGTTCGCAGTCTGGAGATGCGCCGCATCGCTTTGCCGGCAGACATCCGCGAAGAAGCTATGCTTATCGTCCGCGAGCAGCGAGCCGGAGTTGGCGGGCATTAACGAGGTTCTGAATAATCATATAGGCGGCAGGTCCGAGAGCCGCTAACGGAAAAAGATACGTCTGAGCCATCCAAATGGCGAGGGTCGTATTTTTTTGCCCCAATGCCTGCCCTGCCGTTATGCGCGATATACCGCTCGGCGTCTTAGGAGCAGTAGCCGGATTGATGACCACGTCTTGGTAATCTTTGCCGTGGCTTGATGCGGGGAAACGGAATCCCAGCACTCTGCCAATGCGGAATTGCAACAGACAGGCAACCAACGCTGACAGGCAGATGGCTATTGCCGAGAATACATTATAGGATGTATATACAAGCGTATATACCATATCTCCCATCAGGATGACAATGGTAACAGCCCAAATATAAAACGGCAGTTGCGCCCAAGTAGCAGGCAGATAGAATCGTTTGTCACTCCCCTTGTATCGCTGCCACGCATCGTAGAGCAATCGCAACGCCCAAGCAAGCACAAAAGGTCCAACCAACAATCCGCCCACCTTACGCAGAATCAGCCACGCCGCCACCGAAAATGAAAAATGGGCTATAGGGTGTATATAGGGGAAGAAAAGCGGGACGATCATTACGGTGGCGAAGTTGCTAACGATGGTGTACATCGTCAGGTTCTGAATGCTGCCACCGAGTTTGCCGGCTATGATGGGAGCCGCCGTAGCGGTGGGCTGCAAGAAACACAGCATAGCGGCTTCGGCTATGGCAGGGTCCTGCAAGACCGAGATAAAAGGAGCAATAACACGCAGCAGAAAGTACACGCCGATAGCCAAAACGACTTGCACAAGCAGAGCCAACCCGTGCCACTTATGCAGACGCAAGTCCAACGGATTAACCTTGCAGAACGTGAAAAAAAGCATCAGAAAAATGAGCGGGGGCAAAGCGGGCGTGAATCGGCGAAAGAAAGGGAAACCGACTGCCCCGATTAGGATTGCTGCAAACAAGGCATTGCGATTGAGAAAAGCAAGAAAACGATGCATAAGTATAGAGATATTCGGCACCTGCCACTCAGGCACTGTGCATACGCTTAAAGAGTATCGAATAGACGGTTAAGAAGAAGTATTTGACATCAGTCCAAAACGGATGACGGAAATACTCATCCAGGTACTTATTTTCAGAGGCATATAGCTCGTCAAACGTCTTGGGATGGTCAATGTAGAACGGCGGGATCAGTCCGGGCTTGGTTCGGGTGCGCTTGCGCTGCAACTCTTCAGGATAGGTATTGAACATCGTGCGCGAAAGGGGGCGTATGCCGACTAATTTGACATCGCCTTTGAGCCAGTTGATGAGCATCGGCAATTCGTCCAACCAGTAGCGACGCATCCATTTGCCCCACGTGGTGATACGAAAATCATCATCCGACTTGTCGGCTATATTCATCCCACCGCGTTGGTCAAAGACGTACTTCTGGATGTACTCGGAGTACGGATGCATCGTTCGGAACTTATAGAAATAGACTATCTTCTCGTCTTTGCAGACGCGTGGCAGTTTGATCAGCGGTCCATAGACTTTGATTTGCTCTTGGTCGTAAGGCTGCGAATGCCGGCGGGCAAAAACGTACTCAATATGTTCCGACGGGATGATTTTTTCCACTTCAAATCCGCAATAGTAAAGTCTTCCCAATACTTCCGTCTTCGACAATACGCGTTTCTTGCCTTTTGTCAGGTCGTAGTAGAGACGGCTGAACAGGAGCAGTCGCGGCAAGAGCCGCCGCCAGATGAACCAAGCTATATAAACAAGGTAGTTAATACCCTTTGGATAGGAAGCGAGGATTTTCTTCTTGATATACTCCTGGGGGCGGTAACAGCAGACGTACCTTCCGTTGTCGGGCAGTTTTTGGTTGATGATACACAGCCTTCGGTTTATGCCTTTGAGCTGGTTGAGCAAGATGAGGTCAACCAATGTATCGTACTGGTAATCGGGAATTTCCAAGAATGAATACCGATCGCGATTGGCTACTACTTTGGTGCGCTTATTATTAAGATCGGCTTCGTGCACAAGCATTTGGTACTCATCCTCGGTGGTGAGAGAAAGCACCGTCTCGTGAATCGTACGCTGCGATTTTTCGTTTCGCGGCTCATCGGGTCGTCCCACTACGGCATTGTCCCGCTGCTCAATCTCCATCACGGGAACGGTCATATTGAGAGCAAACTTCCAGTAGTGCATACCTAACTGCATAATGGATTCTACGATCATAACGATACCCACCATCCATAATGCAACCGTCTGCGAGAACTGCCACGGCAGAATAGGCAATGTGAAATGAAGCACCAGCATCAACAGACCGCCCGTTAGGCATAATTGCAACAGTTCCTGCCAGTACCAAGCCTCACGATACGACTTCCTATACTTGCCGCACAACAGACCAAGCACTATCCACAGAACGGTCATTGCCCCAAAGAGAGCCACATAGGCAAGCACGTCCGCTTTCTGCGCCATCACGCGGAACAGAATATAGAGCGTACCGCAAACAGCCCATACAAGAATATCACTTAGTATCCTTTTGCCCATAATAGAATGCGTTTAACGATGTTTTTAGCGGACTGTGAAAGGTATTCCTTGGTCCATAGATAGGGATTATCGGTCCAGCGTTGCGGATGCGTGGTCAGCATCACGGCATTACCCAATTGGCGCTTATACGAGCCGTTAGCAAGAGAGTCAATGATTTGGTCGGTAGAATGGAACGTGCGTCCTTGCCGAATCCACTCTTCCTGCTGCTTGACTTTATCGCGCACGGAAACGCGGTAGCCGTCCCATTCTCTGCCCGTGTCGGTGAGATAAAAAACGGAATTGAAATCCACATCAAAATACGGTTCACCGATGATGCCGAAATCGCGGTAAGACTTTGTTTTCCACAAGTCTCGCCCGTCATATCGGCTCGCGGGCGCACCGTGCATACAGACGGTTACCACCGGATAGAATATTCGGAAGTAGCCCAGCCATTTTTCAAAATGCGCAAGTGCCTTCGGGACATCGCCTTGCGCTATCGACATATCCTCGTAGTGGTAGCCTATCTCGTGTCCTAATGCAGCAATGGCGCGGATAATGTCGGGCTGATTAGACTGCTCTATGACGCGAAAATAGTAGGACGCTCGAATGCCGAGTTGATGTTCTATCTGCGCGGTGAGTAGGCTATTGGCTGCACGCAAGTCCACATCATGACGCAGGATAACATACGGTTCAGACACGCCGTCCTGCGCAGAGGACTTCTGCTTTTGGCGACAATAAGCCTCAAAGGTAAGGAAACGGTAGCCTGCTTGCAGGAAAGCCTCAAGTAGGCTGCGGTATGTAGAAAGAGTAAAATCTTTATTCAATATAGTTTGATTTAGAGGTTTGCGACAGGTGGTAACGTTCTATATATCGTTTGGCTTGCGAGTAACTGCAATGCAAGCGTTTGGATATATCGTAGATGGAATAGCCTCGTTGTACATACTTGACGACTTGGTTGTGGTATCGATGCAGTTTGAGTTGTTCACAGGTGGCTACAGAGCCTTTCTTTCGTCCTAATTGTTTGCCTTCCGCTTTTTTCCGCGCCAGGGCTTCTTTGGTTCGCTGCGAGATAAGGGTTCGTTCTATTTCCGCCGAGATGCTGAACGCGAAAGCTAACACTTTGGACTGAATGTCATCGCCTAATCGGTATCCGTCTTTGATAGTCCATACCTTGCAGCCCTTGTTCATACATATACTGAGAATTTCCATTATCATATAGAAACTTCTCCCTAATCGGCTCAGTTCAGCACATATAATCAGGTCATTACGCTTAATCACACGGAGCAACCCGCCTAATCGACGCTGTTTGTAGCTCTTGGTTCCGGAGATAGACTCCTCTATCCAACGATCAATGGAAAGGCCATTTTGCTGACAAAAGACCTTAATTTCAAAGCGTTGGTTTTCAACAGTTTGTTTATCGCTTGAGACTCTGATATAGCCATATACCATTCTACGTTAACCATTCGTTTGCCCATTGCTCCACTTCAGTCAACTGCTCTATTTTTCCTACGTCCATCATTCGGTAATCTGCCGGAAGGTATGCTTTTACGCTAATGTTCTGTTGTACGAGGTACATATATAAATCAATGAGCGAGAACTTGTCGGAAGGTATTTGATTGAGGTAGCCGACGATGCGAGGTGAAAGGATCTGCATTCCGGAGAAAGCCAATAGACGTGTATCGGAGAGGTCTTGTCCTTGAGGACGAACCTGCCCCGTAGCCGTGTTGATCCAGCCTCGGAGCTGCAGGTTTTGATCGAACGAGAGGTAGCGTTGGGTTTGTCGTTCGCTGACTACCAAAAGAGCTGTATCGTTGCTGTAGGAAGCTATCAGACGAGGCAGGTTGATGGTGGAAAGGATGTCCGCATTGAGTGCCAAGATCGGTTCATCTGCAGGAAAGGCTGTCAGCGCTTTCCTCAAACCGCCTCCCGTCTCCAAAAGGCAGTCCCGCTCATCGGAGATACGGATATCGCAGTCAAAATTGCGGTTGTCACGCAGGTACTGTATGATTTGGTCAGCCTTGTGGTGAACATTGACGATAATACGAGTGATACCGGCATCCTTGAGCCTCTCTATCTGCCACAGCAACAACGGCTTGCCAAGTATCGGCACCAACGCTTTGGGCATTCGGTCGGTCAGCGGACGCAGACGCGTACCCAAACCTGCAGCAAAAATCATCGCTCTCATAGTTGTCGCTGTTGGTTTTGTTCACGATGAATAAGTTGAACGGTTACGCCAAAGGTTTGATGGATATGCGCTGCCATCTTCTCGGCTGCATAAACAGAGCGATGCTGCCCTCCCGTGCAACCAAAACTGACCATCAGATGCTGAAAACCGCGATCCATATACCGCTTGACACTGGCATCCACCAACTGATAAGCGGCACGTAGGAACGTCAGTATCTCACCATCGTCCTCCAAGAAACGTATGACGGGTTCATCCTGCCCCGTATAGGCATTATAACGTTCGTACTTGCCCGGATTATTGACTGCACGGCAGTCAAAAACAAAGCCACCGCCGTTACCGCTGTCGTCCGCCGGAATGCCTTTCTTGTACGAAAAACTATACACCCTGACTACTAACGGTTTGCGGATAGCCACCTCTTTGAACTGCTTGAGTTCGGTCATACAATGCAAAAGTTCACGCAGGTAGGGGTAGTCATCTGCATCGCCATTCGATGCCGCGTCTAACCAACGGCGCAGATTATCTATGGCATAAGGTATGGACTGCAAGAAATGCGGCTTCTTCTCAAAATAGCCTCTAAATCCGTATGCACCAAGTACTTGCAGGGTTCGGAAGAGAACGAAATGACGGAGTGCGGCGAGGAAAGAGGTGCGGTCAATAGGTTGATACTGTTGCAGTTCATCCAAATACTCATCAATGAGTTCCATCCGCAAGTCATCGTTGAAATTGGCTTTGGCTTGCCATAAGAAAGAAGCGACATCGTAATAGATAGGCCCTTTTCGTCCACCTTGAAAATCAATAAAATACGGCTCGTCATCCTTGACCATCACGTTACGACTTTGGAAATCGCGATACATAAACGCCCACGCCGGCGAAGCAGTATGCGTCTGCTCATCAGTCTGCTCGGTTAAGAGGATGTCTGCCAATCGGTCAAAATCGTTCTCCAAGCGGTCTTCTTGAAAATCGATTTCGGTAGCTTTTAAGAAGCAGTATTTGAAGTAATTAAGATCCCACAAGATGCTACGTCTGTTGAATTCGGGTTGCGGGTAACATTGCGTGAAGTCCATATCTTCCGCACCCTTCATTTGGAAACGTGCAAGCGCGCGAACCGTCTTTCGCAACATCTGTTTCTCACGCTCGCCGAAAACACCCGTTTTGCGTCCCTCGGCGATGTAGTCAAAAAGTAGGGTAGAACCGAGATCCTGCTGCACATAGTACATCTCGTCTTCGGACTGCGCCAAGACGCGCGGCACGTTAAGACCTTGTTCGGTAAAATGGCGCACCATATACAAAAAGGCGTGGTTTTCTTCGCGGGACGTACCTTCTACGCCGATGAGATCACCCTCTACGGACATAGGTTTAGCAACACCCACTGCGCTTTGCGCAGCACGAATGCGGAAATAGTGGCGGTTGCTGCCCGATTGGGTTAACGGCGTTATCTCGCCTGCTTCTACACCTGTTGCCTGTCGGAATAAAGCGGAAAGAACAGATTGCGCTTGCTCGTTCATAACGTTACAATTATCAGCAAATAACTATGCGGGATACATCGGTATCAAAAAGCGCACAAAGATACGCGTTTTTTTGCTATTTTCATTAAAATGATATTTTTTTCTAAAACTATTTGGCAGTAACGAAAAAAGGCAGTACTTTTGCAGCCGCTTTACGGAAGTAAAAGTTGTCTCCCTAGCTCAGTTGGTAGAGCAACTGACTCTTAATCAGTGGGTCGAGGGTTCGAGTCCCTCGGGGGACACAAAAAAAACAAAAAAGGAGTTACGTAAAATGTAACTCCTTTTTCTTGTATTATACCTCGGATTACTTGACTTCCTCGAAGTCCACGTCTTGGGGACCGTTGTTGGAGTTGCCTCCGTTCTGCTGTCCGCCTTGACCGCCGAAAGGTCCTGCTTGTCCGCCGAACGGACCGTTTTGACCGTTGAACGGATTTCCGCCTTGCTGACCACCTGCCTGACCGTACATTGCAGAACTTGCAGCTTGGAAAGCTGTCATCAGTTCGTTGTTGTAGCGTTCGCAAGCATCAGCATCTTTCTTCTCGTATGCCTCTTTGAGGTTCTTGAGAGCCGCCTCAATAGGTGCCTTCTTATCGGCAGGAATCTTGTCGCCGAGTTCTTGCAACTGCTTTTCTGTCTGGAAGATCGTAGCATCTGCCTTGTTGAGTTTCTCGATGCGCTCTTTCTCTTTCTTATCGGCTTCGGCGTTGGCTTCCGCTTCGGCTTTCATACGCTTGATTTCTTCGTCACTCAAGCCGCTGGATGCCTCAATGCGGATGTTCTGCTCTTTGCCGGTAGCTTTATCCTTGGCAGATACGCTCAATATACCGTTGGCATCAATATCGAACGTAACTTCGATTTGCGGTTCGCCTCGACGAGCCGGCATAATGCCGTCCAAGTGGAAGATACCGATTTGTTTGTTTTGGGCTGCCATCGGACGTTCACCTTGCAGCACTTTAATCTCAACAGACGGTTGATTATCAACGGCTGTAGAGAAGATCTCGGACTTCTTGGTAGGGATGGTAGTGTTGGCTTCAATCATACGAGTCATCACGCCGCCCATGGTTTCGATACCGAGGCTCAATGGGGTAACATCGAGCAGAACTACGTCTTTCAAACCTTCATCGTGCGCTAATATACCACCTTGTATAGCGGCTCCTATAGCTACCACTTCGTCCGGGTTGATGGACTTGTTGGGGGCTTTGCCGAAGAACTTCTCCACAGCTGTCTGAATAGCGGGAATACGGGTCGAACCGCCTACGAGCAGAACCTCGTCAATATCGCTCGTCTTGTAGCCTGCGTGCTCAAGAGCTGTGCGGCAAGGCGCGATAGTGCGTTGGATAAGGTCATCAATGAGTTGCTCGAACTTAGCGCGAGTGAGCGTCTTTACCAAGTGGCATGGTACACCGTCCACGGGCATAATATACGGCAAATTGATTTCAGTAGAAGTGGTGTTAGAAAGTTCGATTTTGGCTTTCTCGGCAGCCTCTTTGAGTCGTTGCATAGCCATCGGGTCTTTGCTCAAGTCAGCACCGGCATTGTCTTTCTTGAACTCGTCCACGAGCCAGTCGATGATACGGTGGTCGAAGTCATCTCCGCCGAGGTGGGTATCGCCATCGGTGGCTTTCACTTCAAATACGCCGTCGCCCATATCCAAGACGCTGACATCGTGGGTACCGCCACCGCAGTCGAAGACCACAATCTTCATATCTTTCTTGAACTTATCCAATCCGAATGCCAAAGCGGCTGCGGTAGGCTCGTTCACGATACGCTGTACGTGCAAACCGGCTATCTCGCCCGCTTCCTTGGTGGCTTGACGCTGGCTGTCAGAGAAGTATGCAGGCACGGTGATAACAGCATCGGTTACCTCTGTACCGAGATAGTCTTCGGCAGTCTTTTTCATTTTTTGCAGGATGATGGCACTAATCTCTTGCGGCGTATAGAGCCGTCCGTCGATGTCCACGCGGGCGGTGTTGTTGTCGCCGCGTACTACTTTATAAGGTACGCGCGAGATCTCGTTGCTCAGGCGATCGTAGGGTTCGCCCATAAAACGCTTGATGGAGTTCACGGTCTTCAGCGGGTTGGTGATGGCTTGACGCTTGGCAGGGTCGCCTACCTTACGTTCGCCCCCTTCTACAAAACCGACTACCGAAGGCGTAGTGCGTTTGCCCTCGCTATTGGTGATTACTTGCGGTTTACCGCCTTCCATAACTGCTACGCAGCTGTTGGTTGTTCCTAAATCGATACCGATAATCTTACTCATAGTTGTATCCTTTCTATATTAAATTTGCATTTTTGTCAGCCTGTCAGTCAGCAGACTCGCTAAAACATAAACAAATGTTGTGCCACACGGTTTTCGAACTGCCGTTCCTGCCATTTTGGCAGATAACTGCTATAGGAACGTCCGCTTTCCTCAATTGCCGGTCTTGATTTCGGTAACTATAGGCAACAATAAAGAACGCGCGTACTAATTGTACCGCGTTCTTTACTTAATGGTTCGTACGGACATACGCACAAACATCCTTATTTTGTAAAAGACTATCTGCTTATCCGCCGAAGTTATCGAAGCGGATGTCTTGGTCGTCCACGCCTAATGAGTGGAGCAGATCGAGGACAGTCTTCGCCATCATAGGAGGTCCGCAGAGGTAGTACTCTACATCTTCGGGGGCATCATGCTGCTTGAGATAGGTGTCGCCCATCACAGGAGCGATGAAGCCTGCCGTATATTTGATAGCTAACTGGTCTGCCTTCGGGTCGGGACGGTCCAAAGCCAAGTGGAGATGGAAGTTCGGGAACTCCTTCTCCAAAGCAAGGAAATCGTCGAGGAAGTAGACTTCGTCGATAGCACGTGCGCCATAAAAATAGTGCATCTCTCTGTCGCGGCAGTTGCGGGTCTTGAGCATGTGCATAATCTGCGCACGCAGCGGAGCCATACCGGCACCACCACCGACCCAGATCATCTCCTTCTTACTGTCATAAACAGGACGGAACTCACCGTAAGGACCGGACATAATAACCTTGTCGCCGGGTTTCAACGAGAAGATGTAGGTAGAGGCTATGCCGCAAGGAACATCTTGGAATCCGGGACCTTGTTCTTTGGGCTTGAACGGCGGCGTGGCGATACGCACGGTAAGCGTGATGATGTCGCCTTCGTCGGGATAGTTAGCCATTGAGTAGGCACGGATGGTGGCTTCGGTGTTTTTCTGCTTGAGACCGAACAAACCGAACTTCTCCCAAGCGGGCAGGTAGAGGTCGCCGATGAGCGACTTGTCCATATCGCGGTTGTAGTCGATGTCGTATTCGGGAATACGGATCTGTGCGTATGAACCCGGCTCAAAATTCATGTGTTCGCCTGCGGGCAGTTTAACCTTAAACTCCTTGATGAAGGTAGCCACGTTCTTGTTACTGATGACTTCACATTCCCACTCTTTCACGCCGAGTACGGACTCGTCCATCTTGAGTTTCATATCCTCTTTCACCTTCACTTGGCAACCCAAACGCCAATGGTCTTTCTGCTGTTTGCGTGAGAAATGCACGGTCTCGGTAGGCAGTATCTCGCCACCACCTTCAAGCACTTGGCATTTGCACTGACCGCACGAACCCTTACCGCCACAAGCGGAAGGCAGGTGTACACCGGCGTTATTGAGCGAAGAGAGCAGGGAACCGCCTGCGGGGACGGTGTATTCCTTGTCGCCGTTGATGGTAATCTTCACATCGCCGGAGGCAACCAAATAGCGTTTTGCCACCAACAGGATAATCACAAGCAGGAGTATTACAACCAAGAATACTGCTACTGCATACAAAATTGCTGTCATATTCATTGTTGTGTCCTCCTTAGATATTCAGTCCGCTGAAGCACATGAAAGCCAGTGCCATCAAGCCGACGGTGATAAACGTGATACCTATTCCCTGCAAAGGTTTGGGAACGTCGTTATACTCCATTTTCTCGCGGATACCGGCAAGGGCTACAATAGCCACTAACCAACCTATACCCGAACCGATAGCGTAAGCAAACGCATCGCCTATATTGGCAATCGCCTTTACGTTCTCGGGGTCAAGTTGCACTCGCTGCTGCATAAAGAGCGAAGCTCCCATAATGGCGCAGTTCACCGCAATCAGCGGCAGGAAGATACCGAGCGAGTTATAGAGCGACGGGCTGAACTTCTCCACGACCATCTCCACCAGTTGCACAATGGCGGCAATGACGGCGATAAAGAGGATGAAACTCAGATAGCCCAATCCCAACTTATCCAATACATATACCTGCAGCAGGTAATTGACAGGCAGGGTGATAGTCTCCACAAAGACCACAGCCACACCTAAACCCAATGAGGTCTTAACATCCTTCGACACGGCAAGGTAGGAACACATGCCGAGGAAGAAGGCGAAAATCATATTATCCGCAAATATCGAGCGGACAAACAAACTAATAGCGTGTTCCATTATTTAGTCTCCTTATCGTTTATCGAGCGGTGTGCCCAAATGATACAACCTACCAATATAAGTGCCATAGCGGGCATCAGCATCATACCGCAGTTCTCATAGAATCCGCCGTTGGCTACGTACCAGCTGTCGGGGATAATCTGATAGCCGAGCAGTTTGCCCGAACCGAGCAGTTCGCGCACGAAAGCCACTACCACCAGGATCCAAGCGTAGCCGAAGCCGTTGCCCAGACCGTCCATCAGACTGTCCAACGGATTGTTGGTCATAGCAAACGCCTCCAAGCGTCCCATCAGGATACAGTTGGTGATAATCAGTCCGATATAGACGCTCAGTTGCATAGCCACATCGTAGGCAAACGCTTTCAGTATCTCGCTCACGATGGTAACCAGAGCCGCCACCACAACCAGTTGGACGATGATACGGATACGCATCGGTATAGACTTACGCATAAGCGAAATAACCACATTGCTTAGTGCCACAATGATAGTCACGCTGATACCCATCACTAACGCGGGTTTCAGTTGCACCGTAACAGCCAATGCGGAGCAGATACCGAGAATCTGCACCAATACAGGGTTGTTGATATTGAGAGGACCTAAGAACGCCTCTTTTGTTTTCTTACTTAATGCCATAGTTTAGTCCTCCTTACATTTGGTTTGACATTGACAATCTTGGCACGAGCAGTTGGCACAGCACTGACCGTCTTTCGCGCACGAACATTGGTCGCAGCACGGACCATCCTTGCAGCCACCATCGGCGGTGCAGCAGGCTTGATCGGTACAGCATTTCTTGTCGGCTTGCGCACAGCATTGTTCCGTCTTTTCCATCAGGAACGCACGGTACTCTTCCATATTGGCAGCCAGCATATCGCTTACGCCGGTCGAAGTGATCGTAGCACCTGCCCAAGCATCCACTTGCTCCTGTCCTTCGGGGGCTTGCTTACCCTCTTTCAGAACGGCTATCGAACGCAGATTGCCCTGAGCGTCTTTGATATGCTTGTTAAAGAACTGGCTGCGGAATTTCTCCGTAACGATCTCGCCACCCAAACCCGGAGTCTCGCTCTCGTGGTTGAAGTTGATGCCAAAGACGGTGTTGCGGTCGTCGTTGAGAGCCATATAGCCTCCGATACCGCCCCACAGACCTTGACCGTGCAAGCGGAGCATATACTTGGTCTGACCGTCCACTTCAAACACGATAACAGGGCTTTCGCCGCACATAACGGTGTCCTTTACCAAACTGTCGTAAAGGGCTGCGGGGTCATCGCAGTTGTCAATATCTTGGTTGAGTGCCACCAACATCTGTTTCTGCGTGTCCAGCAGTTTATTGGCTTCCTGGCGTGCCTTCAAGCCTTGATTGACCACTGCAAGAAGAACTGCCACTATAACGACCAAAACGATAGAATAAACAATCGTATAAACGTTGCTATCGGTATTCATTTTCATAACTTTGTCCTCCTTATGCTCTTTTCATACGTTTGTTGATATTCACGCGAACCACGCACCAGTCAATCAGCGGAGCGAACGTGTTACCTAACAGGATGGCCAGCATCATTCCCTCGGGATAACCTGGATTCAGCACACGGATAACGATGACCATAAAGCCGATGAGCGCACCATAGATCCACTTGCCGCACTCGGTACGAGCCGAAGTAACGGGGTCGGTAGCCATAAAGACCGCACCGAAGAGCAAACCGCCGCTCACGAGGTGCATATACCACGGGTAGTTTGCCACAGCCGTCTCCGGTCCGCAGGCGTTGAAGAGCCAAGCCGTCAGAGAGGCAGTACCCAAGATGGCCACCATCGTCTTCCACGAAGCAACACCGGTGCATAGCAGCAGGCAGGCTCCCAACAGGATAGCCCAGCCGCACGTCTCACCGATAGAACCGGGAATCAGACCGTTGAACATCGTCCAGAAATCGGTCGGCATAAGGTTAGCATCCGCCGTGGTAGCCAACTGTCCTAAAGGTGTAGCACCCGAAAAACCGTCCACTGCCGTCAGGTCGCTATCCCAGCCCCAAGTCGAGCCGGTGCGGACAAACACGTTGTCGCCCGTCATGTGGGTAGGATAAGCGAAGAACAGGAAAGCACGGGCTATCAGTGCCACGTTGAAGATGTTATAACCCGTGCCGCCGAACACCTCTTTGGCGAAGATAACCGCAAAAGCCGTAGCGATGGCAACCATCCACAGAGGCGTGTTAATCGGCACAATGAGCGGGATAATGAAACCTGTCACAAGGAAACCTTCTGCCACCTCTTCTTTCTTGATTTGAGCCACAACGAACTCGATGCCCAAACCGACAAGATAACTGACGATGTAGTAGGGCAGAACTGCCAACAGACCGAAGCCGAAGGCTTTCCACCACAACGCTGCCGTCATACCGCCGACTAATTGTCCCGTAGCCAACAGGTGTTGGTAACCTACGTTAAACATTCCGAACAGTGCGCAGGGAACAAGTGCCAATACCACCAGAATCATCGTGCGCTTCGAGTCGCCGCCGTCGTGAATCTGTGCGCCTACGCGCTTGGCTGTCGTCTGCGGAGTGAAAAGGAACGTATCGAAAGCGTCATAGCAACTGCTCAGTTTCTGCCATTTGCCGCCTTCCTCGAAGTTCTTTCCGAACTTCTTCCAGAGATTATAAAACTTTTCCATCACTCAATCTCCTTTCTCATATTGTCCAAGGCGGCGCGTACAATGGCTTGCAGCGGCATCTTGGAGGTACATACATATTCGCACAGGGCAAAGTCTTCCGGTGCCACTTCGCGTGCGCCAAGTTGCTCCATCTTGTCCAGATTGCCTGCTATCATCGCCTTGATGAGGTATTCGGGATAGATATCCATCGGGAAGACCTTGTCGTACTCGCCGCTTACGATGATAGCGCGGCGACCGCCTTTCAGACGGGCATCCCAGCGATACGGCTTGCTGCCTAACCACGAACGCACACACCGGCTGTCCAGCATAGCGGCAGGATCGGTCTTGCCCACGTGGAACTCGCTGAACCGAGGCATAATCCAACCCATAAACTCATGCGTGGCAGTGCCTTCGTCAATAACTGTAAACTGATTGTCATACACCGAGATACTCTCGTCCATCCCCACCTGATGACCACTCAACGCATCGCCTGCTATCAAGCGGCAGGTACACTCTTGGTGAATGTTCGAATGCATCAGCGTGGCAACGGGCATTCCCGGCAGCACCTCATAGTACTGCTTGCCGTATGCCAACGGACCGGTCAGTGCCACTTTCTTACGCATATCGACAATGCCCTTCATAAAGAGCCTACCGATTAGCGCAAGGTCTTGGATGTTGACCGTCCACATCGTGTCTTTTATTGCCATCGGCAGGATGTGGTTGATTTGTACACTTACGTTACCTGCGGGGTGCGGACCTGCCACCTCATAGTGGGTGCAGTTCTTCAAGCCGCGAAAATCGGCAGCTCCCGCACCGGCACGAACGCCCACATACACGGGCGCAATCTTAGCCAAGGCATCCACCGCCGCTTGCAGCGTGGCACCCTGTCCCTTCAGAACCCACTCATAGTCGGGTGCCAAGGGAGCCGTACTGAACGTAGAAACAAAAATAGCACGAGGCTGCTTGTCGGGCAACGCGATGCAGGCATACGGACGTTGCTCTATGAGCGACCACAGACCCGAATGAAGAAGCACCTCACGAACGCCTGCCGCATCTTTGGCGGACGCATCGAAATGCTCATACTCCATCGTCGAATCCGCTTCAATGTTGATAGACATCACCTTACGACGTTCGCCGCGAACTATCTCAACGACCGTACCGCTGACAGGTGACGTGAACAACATCGCCTCAAACTGCTTGTCGTGAAAGAGGGCACTGCCCGCTTTCACCTTGTCGCCGACCTTCACCATCAACTTGGGCGATATGCCGGCATAGTGGTCAGGAACCACACGATAGACCTTCGGACGAGACAGACTGCCTAACGACAATGCCGCCTTCCCTTCCATCGGAATGTCCAAACCACGTTTAACGAGGATTTGTTGCATAGATTTTGAATTTATTAGTATTTTGATTTAAATATAGCAAGTTATATAAGCCCGAAACATTATTCCCGTTTATATAAACTTCATTCTCGCTTAAACACCATTCTCGTTTATATAAACACGGCAATTGCATTGCCGTCTTCCCCATCATAATATCTTCCTTACCTTACAGCACTCCAAAAAGCGCGAGTAGGTACCCCAAAAAGCGCGCAAAGATAATGCATTATATACACTTCACAAAATCAAATATTATTTCCGACGTTTTTTTATCCCCTTAACCTTTTCCTCTTCCTCCTTTCCCCCCTCTTTCCCCGTTACTACATTAGGTGGTTCTTATGTGATTCGTATGTGATTCGTATGTAATTCCGCTGTACAAACGCTATGTATTACTGATAATCTGACAATAACAAAACAAGAGATGGCTTCATTTCCGCACCCGCATATACCGTCCTGTTCGATTGGTTGTTTTTTCCGCGTTTCCCCTTGTGTATGTAGCAGATATGCCGTACCTTTGCCATCGGATTTCTAAATCATGCATGAATATAACCGGAAAAAGAATACAAGATACATCCATGGTACGCAGTTTGCATAGAATCATCGTCTTGCTTGCTCTCTTTGTCGGGGGTGCAGCGATGAACGGTGTGCTTGCGGAGCCGGACTTGGAATGTGTAAAGGCTTCCGGTACTTGCGGTGCCGACGGTAACAATGACAATGTCACATGGTCGCTTTCCTGCGACAGCGTGCTCACTGTCAGCGGCACGGGAGCTATGAAGGATTGGAATACTTCCGGTAATACGCCGTGGTATGCCTATAAGGATGCCATCAGACATCTGATTGTCGAAAAAGGCGTTACCACGATTGGTAACTTCGCCTTTATGGACTGCCATAGCCTGGAGACCGTCAGTCTGCCGGACGGACTCACGCAGATTGGTTATACGAAATGGAACGCGACGAATAGCGCTTCCGGACACGCTTTCTATGACTGCTCCCGCCTCCGGTCGGTGGTTATTCCTGCCGACGTGACCACCATAGGACGGGACGCATTCCTAAGGTGCAAAGACCTTGAGTCCATACAGGTGGAGCAGGGGAACACGGTCTATGACAGCCGTGACAACTGCAATGCGGTTATTGAGACCGCTACCAACTTGCTGCTATGCGGCTGTAAGAACACCGTTATTCCCAACTCCGTCACTGCCATCTTTGAGTGGGTGTTTGAGTTTTTGCCCATTACATCCATGACTATCCCTGCCGGCGTGACCTCCATCGGCAAAGAAGTCTTTAAGTCGTGTGACCAACTGAAGGATCTTTATCTGGAATGGACAGCGGACATTCCTCTCTGGTCAGCCTTGACCAACCGCAATCCGCAGTCCGCTATCACTATTCATGTGCCCTGCAGTGCGACAGGGCTATACAAAGCGGCAGACGGATGGAAAAATTATACCGTCAAAGGCGAAGGACTATATACCATCACCGCTGCATCTGACGACAACACCCAAGGTAGCGTTACCGTAACCGTCGTACCATAACAATAGCGGACTTCGTTTGAAGTCCGCTATTGTTGTAGTACTACGCGCTGAGAAATCTTGTTTCGGAGCAAAACATTTGCGGATATATTTTGTACTTCAAGTTACTTTGCTTACCTTTGCGCCGCTTTACTCGTTAGCTTTACGAGTGCAAAACGTGAGTAACTAAATCTTCATTCATACTATGGAAGAACAAAAACTGAACATTAACCTCACGCCCGAAGTGGCGGAAGGTACCTATGCCAATCTGGCTATTATTTCCCACTCGTCATCGGAGTTTGTGATTGACTTTATCCGTATGATGCCCGGTCTGAAGCAGGCTAACGTCAAGTCGCGTATCGTTCTCACTCCCGAACACGCCAAGAAACTGCTCTTTGCCCTCCAAGACAACGTCGGCAAGTACGAAGCGCAATTCGGCAAGATACAGATAACGGGACAGCCGACCCCGGGTTCAACCATCCCGATGTCTTTCGGCGGCGGTGAAGCCTGAATAAACGAATGTGTCATAGCAAAAAGAGAACCGATTATGGATTGCCAATTCCCTCCCAGCCAGTTGATTATCAACTCAGACGGCAGTGCTTTTCACCTGCATCTCAAGCCCGAATACCTTGCGGACAAGGTCATCTTGGTAGGCGACCAGGACCGCGTCAATAAGGTGGCTTCTTTCTTTGATGAAGGCAGCATCGAATGTGACGTGCGCAACCGCGAGTTCCATACCATCACCGGTCGCTACAAAGGCAAACGTATCACCTGTATCAGCACCGGTATCGGTACGGACAACTGCGACATCGTGATGAACGAAATCGATGCCCTTGCCAACATCGACTTCCAAACGCGCAGCGAGAAAAAACTCAAACGCAGTCTCGAGATTGTGCGCATCGGTACCTGCGGCGCAATGCAGGAAGATATACCCTTGGGTTCATTCCTCGTCAGCGTCAAGTCGATCGGTTTTGACGGCGTGCTGGCTTTCTACCACGACCGCGACAAGGTGTGCGACCTGCCCTTTGAGCAAGCCTTCGTTAAGGCTGTCCATTACCCCGAGAAAGCGGCTGTACCGTATGTGGTGCGCGCCAATGAGGAATTGGTAGAGCGCATTGCGGGGACGGATATGCTGCGCGGCTGCACCATCGCAGCCAACGGATTTTACGGGCCGCAAGGTCGCGTGCTGCGTGTCCCTATCGCCATACCCGACATCAACGAACGTATATCCGCGTTCCGTTTCGAGGGACAGCGTATCACCAACTACGAGATGGAAGGCAGTTGCATTGCGGGTCTGTCGCTCCACATGGGGCATAAGGCGATGACCGTCTGCTGCGTTATTGCCCAGCGCAAGACCGAAGCCGCCAATACAGACTATCAGCCGCGCATCGCACAACTCATCCAAACGGTATTGGAGCGTCTTTGAACGATAAACAGACTTTCAATATCGCTCCGCAACGATATAATTTTTTTGACAACCATATAAACACAAACAAAAAATGGACAAACCTTACGTATTGGGGTTGGATATGGGGGGTACAAACAGTGTACTCGGAATAGTGGATGCACGCGGTCAGGTATTAGGTCGCACCAGCATCAAGACACAAGACTACAAAGACATCAATGTCTATGTACAAACGCTCTATGATGAGGCGATGAAAATCATCACGCCCATCGGCTCGTTAGATATGTTCCGAGGTATCGGAGCGGGTGTACCGAACGGCAACTACTACACCGGCAGAATAGAAGGCGCAATGAACCTGCCGTGGCAGGATGTTCCTTTTGCCGAGATGATGCAGAAGCAGTTCGGTCTGCCATGCGCCATAACCAACGATGCGAACGCCGCCGCTATGGGCGAGATGACCTACGGTGCCGCCAAAGGAATGAAGAACTTCATTATGATTACGCTCGGTACGGGCGTGGGCAGCGGCATCGTGATTGACGGCAAGGTGGTCTATGGACACGACGGATTTGCCGGCGAATTGGGACACACGTGCGTGAACCGCAGCCCGGAAGCACGCCAGTGCAACTGCGGCAAGAAAGGCTGCTTGGAAACCTACGCTTCGGCAACGGGCGTATCGCGCACCGCCAAAGAGATACTTTCCACCACCAACCAACCTACCCTATTGCGCCAATTAGACATTGAGCGAATCACGTCGAAAGATGTGTTTGATGCCGCCGAGCAGGGCGACGAGGTAGCCAAGCAAATCTTTGACTACACGGGCACTATCTTGGGTCAGTCGTTTGCCAATTTCGTTCAGTTCTCCGCGCCGGAGGCCATCATCCTCTTTGGCGGCTTGACGAAAGCTGGGCACTGGATAATGGATCCGGTGGTGAAGGCGATGAACGAGAACGTACTCCCCTTGTGGCGCAACAAAGTGAAGGTCTTGTTCTCGGACTTAAAGGAGTCGGATGCCGCCGTATTAGGCGCGAGCGCGCTGGCTTGGGAGTAACAGAGGATGTTTCCGCTTCGTATTCTTTATCAGTTTCCCGATTGGGCGCAACGCTTTTATCCCCACGCTATATGGCGCGGGGATAAAGGTGGCGATACACCTACTGTTTATCTGACGTTTGACGACGGACCGGTGCCGGAAGTGACCCCGCAGGTGTTGGATATATTGGACACCTACGGGGTGAGAGCCACTTTCTTCTGGGTAGGCGAGAACCTGATTAAGTATCCTCACTTGGCGCAAGAGGTGGTCCGTCGCGGTCACAGGGTGGGCAACCACACGTACAACCATTTGTCAGGCTGGTCGGTCAGTGCCGATGAATACAAAGCGAACATCCGGCAAGCCGATGCCATTATGCACGAAGTGATACCTTCGTTAGCCGATAATAAGCAGGCACAACGGCTTTTCCGCCCGCCCTACGGCAAGATGCGCCGAGAGGTGTACAAATGGTTGCAGCGAGAGGGTTATACCATCGTGCTATGGGACATCGTGACGCACGACTACAACCGCCGCTACACGCCCCGAGAGATTGAAAAGATTACGTTGCGATACGTGCGAGACGGAAGCATATTGCTGCTTCACGACAGTATCAAAGCATCAAAGAACACACTGACTGTCCTTCCGACACTCATCCACCGCTTGCAAGTGGAAGGGTACGAATTTCGGACACTCTAACACTTCCCCGTAAAAAACAGAACATTATGCACAAGACGGCACGACATATAGTAGGATGGCTGATGCTTATCCTTTGCCTTCTGTCCGTCGGGTGCAGCAAGTCTCTTCCGACAACGGAGGAGCGATTGGCGCAAGCCGACCTGCAATTAGAGGAACTGGAAGCCTGTCTTCAACGCACGCCGTTGTTGGATTCGATTCAGCCTATCACCACGCGCACCGAAGGGGTCTATTTCTATATCTTCAATGCCGGTCAGATGGTCTATTGGTCGGACAACCGCCTGAACGTGGACAGCGTGGCGCACCCTATTACAAGCGATTGGACAGAGACTGTTTTTCGCAATGCCAAGGGCTGGAGCCGTTGGAAACGGATGGGGACGTGGGGTATCTTAGCCGCTGTGCCGGAACAATGGAACGAGGTGGAAGGACAGACCTTGTCGCAAAGTTTCTCCTACCGTCCGCTGATGGAACAGAAAGAGGCAGAGAAGAACCGTTGGTCGCAGGCACGCCTTCGGGTACGTATCTTCTACATCGTCAGCCTGCTTTTCTTCTTCGGTATCATCGGGTTAGGCATCGGCTGGATTGTCTATAAGCGCGGGTTCAAGAACCTAAGGATGCACACCAAGTTCCAATACCTGTTTATCTTCCTCTCGTTCGTGACGCTGATTTATATCTTCTCCATGTCGGTGAAGTACGTTCGCCGTCACTACGCCCGCCAGCAACAGGAAACGCTGCAAAACAAAAGCCGCTACATCCGTGCTGCCTTGCAGAGTCTCTACTATTGGGACTATCGCCTCGACCTGAGCAAGACCGATGCGCTGAACACGGACCTCAGGGACATAGCCTTCACCTACGGGGTGGACATACACGTATATGACTTGGAGGGACGATTAGTCGGCAGCAGTACGCCGCAGCTGTTTGAACAAGGGTGGATGTCGCCCTATATAGCTCCCGAAGTTTTCTACGCCGACCGACATACCTGCACACGCTATGAGCAACTGAGCAACCTGCGCTACTTGGCATCCTATACGGAGTTTGTGAACGGCAGCGAGCTTCCGATAGGCTATATCGGCGTACCCTCCTTCCTTTCGGAAGACGAGATGGCGATGGAGGTGGACGGCTTTTTAGCGCGTCTGCTGCCCGCTTACCTGATAGCCCTTTTCCTTGCGTTTATCTTCTCGGGCTATGCCTCGTCGCTGCTCATCAAGCCTATCAACCACCTGAGCAAGAACATGCAGCAGTACGAACTGGGACGGACAGGACTGCGTATAGAGTACGACTACCACGATGAAGTGGGCGACCTCGTGAACCACTACAACGAGATGGTAACGGCGTTGGAGACTGCTTCGCGCCGCTTGGCACGATCGGAGCGCGAAGGGGCTTGGCGCACGATGGCAAGGCAAGTGGCGCACGAAATAAACAACTCTTTAACGCCGATGAAACTAACCTTGCAGCAACTGCAACGCACTCGCGGCACCGACCGCTTTGAGCAGTACTTCGACAAATCGACCCACATGCTCATTGAGCAAATCGACAACCTGAACCACATAGCCGCCTCCTTCTCCTCGTTCGCCAAGATGCCGGAAGTGACGGTGAGCGAAGTGGACGTGGCAGACAAGTTGGTGCACGTTATCACGCTCATGAACAACAACGAGCAGCATATCCCCATCCGCTACGTAGGACCCAACGACGGCATACGCGTCTATGCCGACAAAGACCAGATTCAGCAAGTCTTTACCAATATACTGCGCAACGCGCTGCAAGCCCTTGAGGAGCGCACCGACGGCGATGTGATTGTGCTACTCAAACAGGAAGAGGACAAGGTGGTTATTTCGTTTTCGGATAACGGCGGCGGAATACCCGAGGAGGTACGCAGCCGCATTTTTACGCCCAACTTCACCACCAAATCCTACGGAACGGGATTAGGACTTGCCATCGCACGCAATATCGTAGAGGGGTGCGATGGCAGTATCCGATTCGAGACTTCCGACAAGGGAACGACCTTCTTCGTTACCCTCCATTCAGCCAAAGATAATACCGAAATCAGGGATTAACCACTTTCTGCGAGAAGTTGTTGATACGAACCACGTAAGACAATCCGCGCAGCAGTTGGGTCGAATACTCAAATCCGTCTGCCACAGCCGAGCATACCAGCATACCCGACGCGCTATAGACGTAGATACGGTCGCCTTTGTTCAAGCCCTTGATACGCAGGTTACCGCCTGAGGTATAGACATCGTAAGGCGTGGTACTATGATTACCTGCTATGGGGAATCGTCCGATACGCACTGCAAAACGGTTGGTATGGTTGCCCGGCTCAATTCGGGTCTGATAATCCTTTTCGAGCAGGTTGGCAACCGTGTTCTCCTTGTAGTCAATCACCCAAACATAGTCGTACCCCCTAAAGGCTTCGGGTTCGGGCAGGCTGAAGGTATAGAAGTTATCGTCTGAATCGACTTCTGCGGGCAGGCGTTGCGGCGCATAATTTTTTCCTTCTGCGATGGAAAGACCAAGGCGGATGTCCGTTTCGGTCGGCGCGGAGCCGAGTAGCGAAAGCTGCGCCTTGCTATCGTCTATGAGGTACATCTGCGAGGCAATGTCGTTGGTGAGCCACTTGATACCATCGCGTCCGTACCTGTAGGTTACACTCTTGTCGGTCGTACTATCGGGGATGAGCAGCACGCGGTCGCCATCGCCTCGTCTGTTCGCAATGCGCATAATAGGACGCGAGGCACGCTCGTTTCTGCCATAGTAAGGAAGGTGGAAGACGAGGTCTTCGTGGTCGCGTGTGGTAGCAGTCTGAAGCAGGAAGCCCGTACCCATCGACATCGAAGAACCGTTGTCCCACGAACGGGTGGCATAGACTTGGCTGCCGTTGCCGATATACTCGCCGGCACCGTCCATCTGATAGAAGACGTGCGGGATATACATCTGACGCAAGAAATTACCCGCCTGCATAATGGTATCGGTGCGGTAGTTGCTGACAAGCCACGGCAGACCCTTCATATTCCAACCCATATCCTCCTGTCGCGTGAAATTGAGTTCAGCTCCGTTACCTGCCTGACGATGGTCATACTGGGTGAGGGTAACGATCTTGTCTTCCCCGTGTTCGGTATATACATAGTCGCCTAATTGCGAAGCGAATGACGTAAAGCGTAACAGCGCGCTGGTTGAGGAACCGAAATCCATCAGATAAGCTTCCTGTGCCGACCGATTGAGCGTATCCACTTTCAGCCACAGGGACGAACTGTCGGTATGGAATACGTAGTCTTTGGCAGAGCGAGCCGCACCCGAATAAATATAGGTGGAGAAGGGCGCGGGATTGAGTGTCTGATGCAGGCTGTCGGTCGAAGTACTATGGGTAGCAGTGAGGATATTAGCCACATTGTAGGCAAAGGGCCAAGCCGTCATTGAATAACGCTGATTGGCGAATTGTTTCTCGGCTGCCAAATAGTTGATCTGCACATCGTAGCCGTTGCCATAGAACGAAGCACCGGGCTTGACGAGCATAAAACCGGGACGGAAGATGATGGGGTCGCCCTTCAGGTCAATGAAGTCGCCCGATTGGGCATACGCCATCGTCAGCGCACTGCTATCCATCAGGTAGGTCACCGAACCGGCATGCGGGTACTTGTTGCCGCCGTAATTATCCGTGAACGACACTTTCTTATCCTCGTCGGAAGCCGACATAATGGCGGCAGGTGTCAGTATCGGGTTGGTGCGAGCAGTGATTTCCACCACCGTATTCGGCTCGATGCGCCACGTCTCGAATGCGCCCTTATCCAACTGACCGCCCAAGAGACGGGGGTTGCCGAGCAGGTCACGATCGCGATGGATATTGATGATGTCGTCGGCTATATAGGCGTTGAAAGCCGTCAGCAAGGTGGTTCCGCCGTTGATATGCTTGCTCTGTTCGTGCAGTTGGTATGCGAGAGCAGGCGTGCGGGTGAGGAAATCGGGCAGCGTATAGGCATTGCGCGGCGTAAGATATGTAGCGAAGCAACCCATTACCGAATCCTTGGCGTTGAGAGCAATGTTATTGAGAGCCGCTCCTGTTGCCGCATTACTTAAGTCAAGCGGCTTATCGCCGGAGCGCGCAGCCACGATGGTATTATTCAGCGCCAAGCCGCCTGCGCCGAGGCGAACCACAGCCGCTGCCGTATCGGCATAGAAGAGCGAGTTGTAGAGCAAGCCGCGACGTATATCTGCCACGGGGGCATCCGCCACATTAAGGTCGGTAAAGAGGCAGTTGCGCACCGCCGTATGGACGTTATCAAGCACCACGGGCGAGGCGGTCCGCTGTGTACCGTTACCGCCAAAGACGAATCCGTCCAAAAGGAAGCCGGTAGTATAATCCGCATCGCCTGCCACAGAGAGCGAATGGAGTCGTGATGGAGTGGCAGCAGGGGATGCCACGCCATTAGTAACGGCACGCACGTAATTGACATAACGTTGGCACTCGGCGTTAGTAAACTGATTGGTCTCTTCGTCAATGAAAGCCGTATCGATGAAGTTGGTCGGCAGGCTGCCATAGACGCTTACGCCATCGCGCGCCACGAGGTCGGTCTGCTCATCGCTGTCGAACGAGCCTTTGACGAAGACGTAGGCTTTTCTCGTTTCGCGGTCGGCATCGCGGTTGAGGTAGGTATAGACGGCTGCCACATCCAAAGCGGTTTGCAGTTGTCCTTGCCCGAAGGGCGACTGCCACGACGCGCCGTTACCTGCCATAGCGGCGGGAAGCGTAGGCTGAACGTACAATATGCGTTGCAGCACGGCACGACATTCGTATGCACCTCTCTCCATTCCTACGCCAAAGAGACGCGCTTTGGAGGAGAGGTCTAAATCCGCCGCTAACGAACCGATAGAAGCGGCCTTAAAGCCATTCGAGCGTTTCCAGAAAGCGTTGTGGGTCAAGGCTGTTGTGTCAGGATACTGACGGAAGAAGACCCTACTGCGATAGAGTGCGGTATCCGCTCGGTTCATGGTAGCTACGGCGGGGTTGAGGTGGAAATCGCGCGCCCGACGCTCCTCGGACGTAACGGCACCTATAATAGGATTGGCAAAACACGGACCCACAAAGACATCGGCATTGATGGTAGAGAGCGAGTCGTTATGATAAGTGTCGTCGCCGGAACGGAAGCAGCCCCATACGGCATTGTGAGTCATACGGTCGACTATACCTACGCGGTCACGATTAGCGGCACGGTCCCATATATCGTCGTGAAGTTGCAGCTGTGTGGTGGTGTCGTTAGCGAGGTCGTCCAACCAAATCAGGGAGTTGTGCACCTCGCTGTTGTCCGACTCAAGTACGATATGCCCATCGTTGAGGGCGAAGGTCGAATTGACAATCACTACATCGTTAGGGGTACGGGCAAGGTCGTTTTCGCCGGTTACGACATCGTAGCGTTTGGCATAGACAGGTGCACCCGCATTGGAGTGGAAAAGCGAATTGACGATGAGCGATGAGCCGCCGCCGTGGTCAATACGCACGGTGGACGAACGCTCAAGCAGGTCTTCGGTGCGCTCGCCGTTATCCATAAAGACGCAGTTGGAGATGGTCAGTTTGGGTACCGTTACCATACTGCCATCCACCAAAGCGGAGTCGGGGTGCAGGGTTAGGTTGATATCGGGCGTATAAACTCCGCCTTCATCTTCGTATTGCCGTTGCCAGCGGTAGTAGATAGCGGCACCGCCCTTGAGGTTCATCAGACCGCCAATGTCTGTTCCGACATCGGCACGCACATCCTTCTTGGAGTAGGGATTGATAAAGGTGATACCGTCGAAGGTAACGGGTACGACCACGCTGTCGCGTGAGGTGAAGTTGCCCAACCAGTTGGCTTGCACTTTCTGGCGCGTCATATCTTCGATGACGAAGAGTTGGTTAAGTTGGTTGCGGTTGCCGGCATCGGGCATCTCAATGATGGTAGGATGCGCCACGGGGTCACGCTCCTTGTGCTTGGAGTCATAACTATAGCCGCCGAGGAAAGTGATGCTCGGCACGGCATAATCTACGTCCGCCAATGCGCTGTCAGGCAATAGCGGCGAGAGCGAATTGGAGGTGATGACAAAGGCACGGCGGTTGTCCAATACGTTGGACGGCGCAAAACGGTCTTCTTCATCGCCGAGGAAGCAGATATACTTGTCGTGGTTATTGTGGGACGACATCAGCACATCGATGGCACGCTGCAGGTCGGTGGTGGGTGTTTCCCACGTCAGACCGGTCTGGTTGCGTCCCTTGGCTTTGGTGGCTACCCACATTGTATCGATTTCGTTGCCCTTGATGTCCAACTGAACGTACTGGTACTCATAGATACCGTGGTCGATATAGACATCGCTTACGTTAAGGCGCGGGTTGGTGGAAATACGTAGCATATTGCCGACCTCTTCCGAGTCATCGGTGCTGCGGGTATATTCCATATAGCGTTGCGTACCGATCGGGATACGCGGTGTAGTCAGTCCCTCCACGGACGAACGTTTCGCCAAAAGGTTGTAAAGGGCGGTTTCGTCCTGCTCCGTTACACCGTCAAAAGTAGCATTAGGCAAGCCATATACGGGCCTAACGGCATCCTGGAGATTGGTATCTGGATTGACGGCTTTAGCAGCTTCCAGTGCCTTTTCCTGGGTTTTGAACTGCTCCGCGCCGGTATAGCGGGTGATATAATGGGCTACCGCGCGCGATACTTTCTGTTTGAGATGTCCCCACCCCATATCAGTGGTCAGGTTCATACGCCCGAGCAGCCAGTCGGCGTTCTGCATATAGCCTTCTAGACCCGGCACGGAAGAAGGCTGCTTGAAGTTCGGTCCGTCGGCGGCATTATTAAGCCGGTTGATAAGTACGTTGTTATTGCCGTGAACATAGGTAAAGAGGTCTGAATAATCGTCCACCCAGTCGCCGTTATCGTCCTGCTTGAGTTTGACTGCCCTTCCGCGCGGGTCGGCAAAGGCACGTTGCTCAGCCTCGGTCATAAGGTAGCCCTCGCTCGTGGGGCGCATACCGGTCGGACCGAAGGTCTTTCGGTAGGAGCAGAAATAGAGACCTTCCATCTTGTCTGCCTGCAAACGCAGTTCCTGCAACTTGTCGGTTACCACCACGTTGAATGTATCGTAGTCGGCAGCGTAGTAGTTGTAGAGGCTGTCGTACTCATGGAAGAGCCGCTCATAGGTCTTCATCTGTTCAGCATCGTAGTGGAAAACTTTGGCACGAGAGGCTTTATACTTGGTATTGAAGGCGTTAATTTGTTCTGCCGAAGGGGCTTCTACACTTTCAAACTCATCAATACTCTCTACGTTGAATACCTCATTCCCCCAGAAGATGCTGTTGAAAGCAAACTGCTTGTCATCGGCTGAAGCGTATTGGTCGTTGGTCAGGAAGTTGTAGATGGAAGGATATGCCACCGCCTTATTGCGCATAAAGTGGCAGTTGGCTACACGCATCTTCGAGTCGGCAGCCACCGACAGCACGCCGCCGAAACCTTGACGGGCATCCGCATCTGGGATATACTCTTTGCCCGTAACGGTAATAGGATAGAGTCCCCGACAGGCTTCGTTGTTGTCAAAGAGGGTATTGACCACACCGCAGTAGGCGTTGGTGGCTATACAGCCGCCAGCTGTCCACGGGATATACTTTTGGTCACGCTTGGTCATCGGCCCTTGCGAGTAGTTCTGCATAAAGTGCGAACTATACACGCTAATCGAACCGTTGGAGTACAATGCACCGCCGTTGCCCGCCATATTGTTGCTGAACTGGCAGTTGCGCACCACCAACGGAATGTTGTACTTGGCAGGATCGGTTACGTTAGGCACGTCCTCGTTCTCAGGGTCGTTGAAATCCTTGGTCCAGTTACCGTCCACTAAAATACCGCCGCCACGGAAATAGGTCTTGGTGGTGAAGGGATGGTGAACGGCATCAAGCGAGTCGATACGGTTGGCATATCCGCCCGTGATATTGATACCATCCAATATGATAGCGCGTGCTGCCACCGAGGCGGCGCACTCCTCATAGAAATGGTCGGCATCGGTCGTCTGAATCGGATTGGAGAAGATTTTTTCGCCGTTCCGCCAGTTGGCATTCGGGTTATTAGTACGGTACTTGTAGGGTTGCGGACCGATATAAGCCGAGTCGGCGTGAACGGTAATGATATGATAGACGTGGGTATAATCCTCACCCGACACCACGTTACCCGACAGGATGGTCTGCCGCTCAAACTCCCACGGCTCGATGACAGAGTTGAGGTTGTAGTCGCTCATAGGACGATGGTCGGCATCGCATCGGCTGATGTCGGTGGCTGTGGCGTAATCAAGCACATAGCCTGTTCCCGGAATGACTACGTTATTGCCATTCCCTACCACAGTGTTGGTATATTTGTCTTCATAGCCCGCTTGGCAGTACTTATGGTTAGGCAGTTGCGAGTTCACGCCGCCCACCACCGTAGTAGCCTCCGGGATGAGGAACGTATTGGTACGCACCTCCGTCTGCTCGCCATAGGGGTTGTGGTAGGGGTAGAATGTACCGCGCTCCACATAAACCTCAAAGCGGGCGTTGCGGTATTTAGCAGGGTTCATCTTGCGGGCGGCTATGATGTAGTCGAACGCATCGCCGAGACGGTGGAAGGGATTGAGCATACACGAACCTAACTGACGATACATCAGCGATATACTATCTGTTCGGGTATTATCCTGCAAGGTACGTGCCGCCACGGGGTCAAGCAGTTCGGTGTGCATCACGTAGAGGCGACGCATCACGTAGCGTTCATCCACATTGATTTCAAAGTTCTTGTTCAATGCGCGCGCACCGATTTCGATAAAGTCGTTGTTCTTGACTACGAGCGTGTCTTCGCCCCACTTGAAACCGCGCTCCACGTGCGGCACGGTCCAACGCGTGCGATTCACACCGGCAATGTCTATCGTGTCAAGCGTGGTGTACTTGCTTCTTGCCTTGTTCCACTCCGAGTAGGTCATACCGGCACGCGAGAGAGTGGACGACATCTCCACCGGATAGTAGAGAACGGCATCAAAGGGGTCTTGGCGATCCCAGCGGACACCTTCTGTTTCGCGCGGAGAAAGCTCGACGTTGCCTTGTCCTTCTACGCGGCGCGACTCAATGGCGCAGAAACTGAACGGATAGCCGGAGGCGGCATCGGTGCGGTTGAAACTGCCGGAAACATTAGCAAAATCGTTGGCGGCGTTATTCCAAATGACGGTAGAGGATACGCGGGCATAGGTATTGCTGAACCACATACCGCCTGCCGTTGTGCTGGCGTTGTTCTCGCAGATGGTGGTAGCGAAGACGTGGGCGAGCGAATCGGGGTCGCTCGGTGCTTCGATATACATACCGCCGCCCATATCGGCTGTGTTGTTGCGCAGGATAGTACCGCTGACTAATGCGCCGGGCTTAAGATACAGACCGCCGCCTTGTCCTTTGGCTTCGTTGTTCTGCACCACGCAGTTGCTGATATGCGCATAACTCGGTACAACAGCCGCCCCCCCCATACGGTCGTCCTCGTCGGGCGAGTTGGCAAGTCCGTCCTCAATGAACAAGCCGTCCACCACGGCACGATGTGCTTCAGCATCGGACAGAGCAGAGAAAGCAGCCAGTTGGTTGCCCTCGCCAATCATCAATTCGTTGGTCTCGAACAGGTCATCGGTGAACGTAACGACATGGAAGCAGTTACCTTCTGCGCCGGTGATGGACGTAATCTGACCCGACAATACGGTGCGGAACGTCAGCGGGTCGCGCTCATCCACGATGCGTGCGCCTGTGGTGCCTGCCGCTACCACGTTGCCCGAAGCGTCCTCATAGTGGTAGTAATCGCTCGTATAACCACCCTTCAGCTGCACGCCGTGCGGGATGATAAAGGAGTAGTCAAGCGTATTGTCGGTATAGTGCGCCGTGCCGTGCTTAACCGAGCGGGTCGGCGTATAGTAGGCGGCATAGTCTTGACTCCGAGTAGCGTTGGTGCTATCGCCCTCCAAGCGCACTTCCACCGTCCAGTACTTATTCGGTTCGTCCGCCACGAAGGGATCGACCTTCGTTTTTCCTTCGACAAGGGTAGCCCCGTGGTTGTAGCTCTCGTCGGTCATCAGCGCGTACTTGTAACGTCCTGCGGCATCCAACACTTTCTGCAGTTTCTGACGGCAGGCTGCGTTCTCGGGCGAGCGGGCAGATGCGTCACCACCCGGGGAGTCGAAACTGACATAATAAATCGCCTTACCGGGATGGCTGGTGGTGTCGGGACGGATGGCAAAGGCGGCATCGAACTCGTACGCACCGATATCTACCTGGCAGTCCTGTACACGCTTGGCGTACACAACATCGTTCGCCGGTAGTTCAACGCCGGCTACAGCAGCGCGGTATTCCGCACGTTTTGCTTCCGAGATAGCACTTGTAGAGGCCTTTGCTAATGCTTCTTCCAGCGTTCCTGCAAAATCTTCTGTACCACTATTCACACAATGAATACCCTCTACCTGACGCAAGGCGAAGTTATTATTCGTCTTTGCGTTACCGGTATAAGTTCCACTACCATCCACATCATCACCGAAAGGCGTAGTGTTTGCGGAAGCTGCTTGACCGTTATGGAACGCATTGCCCACACCGAAGTTTCCAGAACCGGTAGTCGAGATAGCGTGGGTGATAGCGTTTTTTGTAATGGCATCGGTAGATTGAATATAGCAGTTCAAGAACGGAGCATAGTCCGAATTATCCGTCATATCGACCGCCAGACCGTTGTTGCCGTACAGAATAGAGTTGGCAATCAAGATAGACGATGCGGCACCGGATGCTATACGCAAACCACCTACTTTCTTATTACCCGACTTGCTATTAGCACACTCACCGTAGTTATAGGCTACCGTGTTGTTATAGAACTTACCGACACACAGACCCAAACCGCCTCCGAAACCATGGGCGTAGTTATTGGCAATCAGGGTATTGAAACAGGTTCCTTCGTACATGAACAGACCACCGGCAAACTCCTGCTCCTGAGTCATCTGAGTACCCTTGGTAGAGACATTATTGAGGATAAAGCAGTTCTCGATGGTGGAGTTGGAACCGTCACAGAACACACCGCCGCCTTTCATACACATAGCACCTGCCCAGTTATCCGTGACGATACAGTTCGCCAGATGGCCGCCCTCGTACATGTTTACACCGGCACCACCACCGTGCGCCAAGCACTGGTCGTAAATAAAGCCGTGGCGGATAGTGAATCCATCCCAGTTAGCCTCGTTATACTCTTTGTAATTAGGATCTTGATGGCGTCCGTTAATCGTTCCTCCTGTTTTTGAGTTGGATTTACGACTTTCTTTGATCACACGCTCAAAGTGTGCCAAAGCGTCTCCTAATTGGCCTGCTCCTCGTTTCTTTGGATCCCCCAAACCCGATCCATATACTGGATTAGTCACATCCGGCATCGTTAGTACACGTTTACGTAGAGTGGTACGGGAAACATTTCTCCAATTGGTATCTTTCGAAGGAGTCACCTTCATACTCGTACCCGATGACTCATCGTGTGTGGTTGTGTGATCCAAAACATATTCTCCAGCTGTAGGATCACCTATCTCGTATAAGTGCACATTTGCCATGTACACTTTTCGAGTATTAGCAGCATTATTCCATGTGGGGTTCTGGTTCCCGGGAGCAGACATCAAACGGATTATCAAGTCGCCCTCTATCGGTTGCTCAAAATTAAAAATGTATTGTCTTAGTTTATCACCATTACAGAATATTTCTCGAGATACCTTTTGTGTTCCCTCTGCATCAATAATATAGAATGTAATACGGGTATTTTCTTCTGTTGGAGCATTCGTATAATACGCGCCCAAATCTATTTCCAATTGATAACTTCCAGCAGGTACGTGTTTCATAGTTTGCCATGCGCTCATGTTTTTCATATAGCCGCTCAAAGCCATACCGCGAGGCACGGTGCCTATTTTTGTACCACTGGCATCTAATACATCTTTATTTCCGTCGAATTTGAAAGAACTGAAATCAATATTACCGCTCAGGTCCTCATAGACCAATTCCCATCCTTGGTTATTATTCATAGCCGGATCTTTCCAACTCGGGCCAAAATAGGCATATACCACATGATCTCCGGAAGCCCAAGTCTGGCCTCCGAACACTTCATCACCGGCTACAAAATAATTGGCAGTTGTACCGCTCTTGTCGATTTTATGCCGTTGTCCCCAAACGTTTGAGCCACCTCCTAACATATCCGGATAACGGATATAGGTGTCAGACACATCTGTTTTACCGGTTGCTTCCCAGCGATAGTAGTTATCTGTAAAATGGGTAAGGGTATCGTCAATATATTTCGTAAACTGCCATTTGATAGAGGGGCCATTGTCGTAGAACTTTATGGCAGCTGGGGTAATCTCAGTATTGCTTTTCTTCGGGTTGTCATCCGATATCTGCAGGATTGTTTCATAGTCCCCTGGATCGAGGTCTTTGTTCTCCTTAGACTTAGGAATCGCCACTACATTGGACATCAAAGCGCGACGTTCGTTCATACCCGGTGCTTGGAACTTTCCTGCCGGGAAACCACCTAATACCGTTACCGAGTCACGCATTACAAATCCCTTATAATCCGTATATTTACCGGCTCCGACCCATACCTGCACAGAGTCTTCGTGCAGCGTCTTATTGAGCATGGAGGCTTGTTCAACCGCATATTGCAGACCGCTGACGTAGTTCTCTTTACGCTCATTACGGATAATAATCTGGCCGCTATTAACAGCTTTTGTGGCATTCGAATTATCAAACGTAGTGATAGCCGAATTATTATCGTCCATTGGGCTGAAATTATCCGTGGCGCGGAAGACGGCACGCGATGCACCGGACATCTCACCATAGGGATAGTCAGCATTCACAGCTAAAGATGGATCATATCCATCCCAGAAAATACCATCCGTGTACCAATTACCAGTTGTCGTTTTGGTGCTCGGAGTACCAGTACTAACAGTATCTGTACGGTCGTTATCGCCGCCTTGGTAGATATTACGCTCCATGGAGGTAGTAGTGCTGCGCGTTTTTTCTTGGCTCATCGTATATTCATACTTTCGCGCGTATCCTCCGCAGTACCGAGTATCGGTAGTGAGGACGGGCTCGCCGGTAGATTGGTTGATGAGTCGTGCACCGGAAGCTATATCCACGGAGTCGCCGTCGGCAGCGGGAGCATTATAGAGCCTATAGACGGTATTGCCTGCAATGGCGTTGCTCCATGAGGAGCCGTCGCGCTTGCCGGCGCCGTCAGGCGTAACGTAGAGGATTGCACCGGCAACGGGCAGGTCGGCACACTCGATGGCTCCTATGTCGGCAACACCGCCTCGGTCGCGCACACAATTGTCGGTACGGTCGTAGTTCTCAGGTGCGGGGTACTGCGAACCGGCAGCATTGACGCAAGGGTTGGTGGTCAGCGGTGCATACGACACAATACCGCCGTACAAGGGGCGGTCACCATTGATAGACGTACCTACGTTACGCGACGGATTGATAAAAGACGGATAGGTGGGCGCATTGCGATCGGTACGGGTGAAAATAGCCTTGTTGTTCTTCTCAGAGGGCAGCGGCGTTAGCAACGAATTGCCGAATGTGGTACCCTGCCAGTTCTCCGGCAAGAAGTCTGAAGGGATATTATATGCAAAATTCGGATTAAAGAAGCCATACGGCTGAAGCGTGTCCCGCAGTTGCAGACGCAAGTCCTTGTCGAACATATTGTATTCGCCAAACACGTAGTCCTGCCCGTCGGGGAATACCGACATCACGCTGTCTGCCGCACCCAATTCACCTCGGTCATCAATCGGCTTCTCGCCGTTGCAGAAAACGATGGAGTTATTGACGCGTATAAAGCCGTGAAAACCGTGGTTATTGTGCTCGGGGTGCTGACACATAATCTGCTGGTTCGTATCCGTTGTCTTGTCGTCCGCCTTGAAGGGATAGCCCACGTTATTCACTATGTCACAATGCTCCACTTCTATATAGGCACGACCGTTGGCAGTAATGATCCCGTGATCGTTCAGTTGGTTCTGACCGTTCAGGTAGTCGGCTGTATTATTGCGTATTACGCAGTTGACCATCTTCAACTCGGCGTAGCATATATAGCCTTCGCTGTTCGGGAACTCGCCATTGACATACACGGCTGCGCCCTTGGGCGATGAGCAGTTGGTTATAACGCAGTTGCGCAGTTTATTACCGGTCATGTGAATGCGCTTCGCCCGAGGCGTAGAGTGATTATCAATCAGCACGCCACCGCCTGCTATAGCTGATCCGCTCAACTCCACGTTATGCGTATTGGCATCGCTCAAGGTAAAGCCATCGATGATAGTATGTTCCACATTCACCATCGCAATGACGTGTGCCGAGTTATTCTCATAGCCGCGCTCGCCGCCTATACCTGTTACATTGGACGTGATACGGCTTTCGTAGGTACGGGGGTTACGTCCTTCCGTAGTAGTACCTGAAAGGGAGGCAGGATAGCCGCCATAGAGACGCATGTGGCTCTCCACGCGGACAGACGCCGTGCGGATATTCCAGTTGAGGTAGTTGCCCGTACCCGCTGTATTGATTGTACCCTCTTTGACAAGGATCTGCACATAGTCATAGCGTGTCGGCTCACCTGTGGCTTGCCCTTTGTCATCAAGGGCAGGAATCATATAGTGGTGGTTACTGCCATCATCATCCACAAGGTACTGGCGGAAGAACTGGATGGCCTCGCCCAAGTCTTTGATAGGCAGGTCCCACGAGTTGCCCTCGTGTTCGGCAGCACTGAACTTGCCCTCGCTGTCGAACACGCCTTTGCGGTTCGGGTCGATGAAGAGCGTGGGGATAGGCGTTGTGCCTTGCCGCCCTTCAGTACCCTGCGGAGCCACAAGCGCATAGGTCATCGCATCCGGCTTGCGCACCAATGCACCGAGCGTAGAAACAGGCTCAAAAAGATTGGTTACCACACCATAGTCCGTATGCGCGTGGCGAATCCACTGCGAGGCATCCTGCACGGCATCCACCACTTGCACACCTTTTTGATCTAACGCCGAATACGAAGACAGGTGCCATATACGCGGTCCGGGGAAATCTGCAGCCGACATATCCACAAAGACACCCGCGCCGGGAAGCGTATCGTTCCACTTCTCGGGATTAACCGTCGGAGCAAAGAAACACGGGAAATTGCCGGACGAACCCTGAATGGGCAGATTGGACTTTTCCAACGAGAAGACCACCTCTTTCTGCACACCTGTCCAGTCGGAGATGTCGTGATTCATAAAGGCGCAGTGATAGACAAAGACCTTATGCTGCACCGAATCTTTCACTTGTCGAACGGAAGCAAACTGAATGTCGTTATTGGTTTGGCAACGGTTACCCCAGAAGACGGAGTTGTAAATCATACCGCAGTCGCGGATATAGATACCCCCGGTACGACCGTGACGACGACCGTAGTAGGTTACATCCGGACCGATACAGCGGTTGGCAGTAACGGTACAGTGGTTAATCGTTCCGCCCTCAGCAAGATAGATACCGCCGGCCTCGGCGGAAGCCGTATTGTTGTTAATCACGCAGGCAGCCGCAAAGGGATAGTAGTAACTGATAGCCGCCGTATCAATCGGAGCAATATGCTCCTCTATACGCTTGGCAATCGGATACTCGTTCGGCACGTGGCAAATGGACAGACCGCCACCGCAACGTGCGGCACAATTGGTGATATGCGAATGACCTACCTGACCGTCATAGTCCACGCACGCGCCACCGCCGTAGCCTTGCACAACCCCCACGCCCGTAGCCTGGCAGGTATGGATATAGCAAAACTCAACTACGCCGCCGCCGTCCATATACGCACCGCCGCCACGCATCGTGGCACTGCAATTGGTTATGATACAGTTGCGTAGTTCGGAATTAGCCACCAAATACGCACCGCCGCCATAACCGGTATGCTCGCGCTTGATGGTACTGCGCGAGGAAGCATTACCGCCCGTTATGACGCAACCGTTCACCGAGGCGGGATAAGGCAAAGGTTTGAAATGGTTGGCTATACTGTCGTTCGTCGTATCGTACTTGCCGTTGGTGGCGAACCAAACCACGTGGTAGGAGTTGGCGGGGAAAGTAGTATTGAAGCGCCCGCGTATGCTGTCGTAGGTGAAAACGACCTCGGCAGTCGAGTGGTTGCCGCTCAAAATGGTCTTGTAGCGTAAGTCCCATTGGGAAGCCACATCCACGGCAGAGGTGGTACCTATGGACGAGTGCGACCAGTTGTCGGCGCACCGTTTGCCGTTAACCATTATGCGGTCGGCAGGCGAGGCTTCCGGCGCATCGGGATTGAAGCCGCCATAGACGTGTATGCCGGCATATATCTTGAAGGATGTGCTGAGCATTGAGCCGCCGGATGATTCGGTGGACTCGGTAGGCACATACGTACCGGCTGCCACATAGACGGAGCCAGAGGTGAGGTTATGCTGATTGAGGTAGTCGCGCAGGTCGTTGATGGCTTCCTGCACATTGTCTTTGGCGTTTTGCCAACTGCGACCATCGTTATTATAACGCCCCGTAGTACGCACATAACGGATAGTATCCGTCTGCGCGCGGAGGGCTGCCGACTCGATGAATGTGTCCGCCAATAAGGCAGACACTGCAACGAGCAATATGTGTATATAGTGCTTCACTTTTTATTCTCCAAACCCAAATGTTCATTCCGCAATCGTAATCGTAGCCGTTTCATTCTTCAAGGGTCGCGTGAAACGAAAGTCGGCACGCAGCCACGGAACGAACGGACTGGCTGCGTTGAAAGGTTGGTTGACGGTCAGCTGATAACCGTCTCCCGCAAGCTCGTTGGTACGCATCACCAACTGCAAGGGGAAGTAGTCGGAATTATTGACGCGATATGGTATGGTATAGAAATAGTATCTGCCTTCCCACCACAGCCCTTCGTCTGCAGGGGTGACCACATCGCTTATTTCGTAGCCGGGAACGGGTATTGTCGTTACGGTGTTCTCCATCGGGCGGAACAAATAACTCCAGCCGTTGTATAGCCCGCGAACGCTCATCGAAGTGAGGCGCACTGCCTGCGTAGGATTGGACTTGATACGCACCGAATCCGCCACGTTCCACTTCAAGTCCACCTTGGCTGCCACGTGATAGAGCATCAGATTAACCGTAGGATGGTTATTGCCGATGCTGCTAAACGAGCCGTAGTACTCGCCGTCCACCTCGTAGTTGTAAGGTGAGGTGTAGATATGCTGTACGTTACGTTGGATCGAATCGGGCGAGGCATCAAAGCGCAGGTTGAGTACATCATCCAACGTCTCAACAGACGAGAGCGAAGTCTCAAAGCGCAGCCGCTTGGCGGACATTACGGCATAGACACGCCCGTTGAAACGATCGCTCGTAAGCATATACTTAATCGCACGCTTGTAACGGAAAATGCTGTCATTTTCCGTCTGCAAACGACCGTGGTAGCGCAGTTTTTCCCACTGATCGGCTTCCAGGACATCCTCCACACGATCATAGACCGTCCATTGCTCGCCCCGCTGACGCAGTAAAAATATATACACGTAGCGCGGCAACGTAAACATCTCTGCCTGCCCGGGGTCGCCCATTATGCGACGTTGGTTGTTTTGGCTGACGGACAGAAAATCGCCTGCCGGCAGGCACAGCGAAAGAGAAGCCTCCATCGGGGTTTCCAATTCCTCTTCCTTTTTACTGCTGCACGCCGCCGTCAAAAACACCGTGCAGAGCAGAATATATAGATATGAAAACTTAATTTTCATTTCAGATGTATCCTCTTCCCTATCTCCTCATTATATATCCACATCAAATCCTCCGCCCTGCTTCCAGTCAAGTGCCACCGAGACACCGACTTCTTTTTGTCCCTCTTCGGGATTCAGCCCGCCGTTGTTCCCCATTTTCATTTTCAGGACACGCAGTGTGCCTGCCTGTAGCGGTTGGTCAACCGTAATCGTGGTAGTAGTATGGCGGTTGCCTATGAGCGTCGCGTTTATCTGCACTTGCCACGAGGCATCGTCTTGGGTAGCCAGCCCCACGGTCGCCATACAAGCATATTGTGCAGTCTCTTCCGCTGCGGCGCGGCGTAGCGTTGCTGCGCTTGACGGTTCTATAGGCACGTTCTCCAAAAGCATCGTCGGAGCGGACGTGAAGAGGAACGAGCTGTCGCGTACCGAAAAGCCGCTTGCCGAGCCTTCCATTGTGCCGGACAGCGATACCAATGAGTCGCAGCCGGTTGTGTCAATTACTACTGCCACGGCGGCGGTAATCATATAAAGATGCACATCAAAGTGCAGCGTTGAGTCGTTCACCTCCATCGGCAGCCGAGCGGTGAACACACCTGTATTGAGGCTACTAACCTCTTGTTTATCAGAAAGGCGCAACTGCATCGTAGTGGAGTGGTCGCCGTCCTGCATGTGTACCTCGCGGTTGTCGTCTATGTTAGCCACCGCAAGGTGCATATAGTTCTCCTGTGGGAGTCGAATCGAATAACTGGTTCTGTTGTCGTTGATAACCTCGCTGATACGGTAGCGCACATCGTCTTTTTCTTCGGAATAGAAACGCAAGTCAATGTCTTGCGCCTTATCGGTAAAGACGGGCGCGAGCCACTGCTCCAAAGCGCGGCGAACAGGTGCTTCGGTCTGCGCTGCCAACTCGGCTTGCAACTGCACACTCAAAGCCGTGTGCAGTTGCAAATCGTAGTCGATTACCAGTTCCTTGTCGCATACGTTCAAGTCATCGTCAATGAGACTGCAACCTGCGAGCAGAGCGACAAAGAACAGAGGTACCAATATGACAATCAGTCGTTTCAAAACCTTTTATCTGATTCTCGTATTAGAGATCGAGCTCATAAACGTGACCGGACTCCCAGTTCAGGTCAACCGACAGACCAATCTCCAGTTGCGGAGCCTTCAAGTCAGGAATAGTGTTGTACGCGCTCTTCAAGTCCTTGATAGCCACGGCGGCGGTAGTCGTGTAGTCCTGCTTGAACACTTTGCTTTGTGTCTCGATAGCAGCAGAAGCGGTCAACTGACCTACGAGATAGAACTTGCCACCTACAGGAACAATACCGTCCACACCGTAGAAGTCCTTGGTTGAGGTGTTGGTGAACTCAATAGCGATGAACTCGTTTTCACCTGCGGGCGTTTCCAATACGAGCGTAGAGTTGGCTGCGCTGTAGCCGGAAGCATCGTAGGTCATCGTGTTGGTCATCACGTTATCATAGATAGTATAAGCATAACCGATTGAACCGCCATAGGTAGCCTGCGTGAAGTCGAAACCTACGTTCTTCTGACCGCCTACCAGTACTGCGCTGACAGGATAACCGCCTACGGGGTTGGTAACCTTGTTGTTGGTAGTTACAGGGTCATTGTCCTCCAGGTTGGTACCCTCTTTGAATTTAACCTTTACATCCAAGCGAGCCACAGCATATTGGATGGTGTCTTTCAGAGCGATAGAACGAGTAGTGGTATTAACAGAACTATTGTCATTCTCATAGGTTGCCAAAATAGCCTTCCAACTTTCTGCACCGGTGTAGTTGTCCAATTTGGAAGTAGTTGCAGTCATAATCTGCGTGTTGGCAGTGTACCAGAGCGAAGCGGGATATACATAGCGGTCAACTTGAGCAGGCTCCAAACCACCATAAGCGTGAGCGGCGTTGCCATCGAACTGCTTAGTAGTTGTGTTGTAAACTACGGCTACAGCACCATCGGGCAGGTTCACGCTTGCGGGGAAACCTTGCAGAGAAGAAACCAGTTCAAGGGCGCCGGTCTCCGTATCCACGGTAGCGTAGGTAGCGTCAGCAATAGCCGCCTTGATAGCAGTAGCCATCGCGTCGCCGGTGGTCATCATAAGCGATTTGTAGAGGTCTTCCATCATACGGCGGATACCGAACGAACTCAGTACGGTAGCCGAGCTGTATTTCTGGAATGTCTCATAGAGACCTTCGTTGTCCGAAGAGGTGTACTCTTTCCACATCTTGGTGCCGTCACTTGCGTTAGCCACAGCATTCAGATAAGCAATCAGACCCGTGTAGGCAGCATTTGTTTCAACTGTAGAAGCGTTGGGATTGATGGGTTCGAGCGAGAAAGTGAAAGCAGAAGGCTGACCTGTCAAGGAAGCAGCGAGCGAACCTTTTTCGAAATTAGAACCGGATTTACCGGACTCACCATAGAACAAGAAAGCGGACGAACCGAGGGGCACACTCTTGCCGGTAAACACTTTAGCGCGACCATTGGGGCTGGCGGTATAGGTTTGCGTTGCGCCGATAGCACCCAGAACGATGTTGTCACCAAGACGAGTAGAAGAGGACGTCACCTTTGCCGAAGGACCGAACGGAACGAGCGTGATGCCATTCATACCGTTGGTACCGAAATCGGTGTGACCGCCGAGTTGAACGGTAGCACCCGGCATACGACGTGCGGCAGCACCGGCTGCACCTACCTGACCGGGCAGCGAGATAGCGATGTCGGTCGTTACTTGAGGAGCATTGGCTTGCGCTGCGGGCTCTTCACTTTTCTTCTTCTCGCAAGAAACGAGAGTTGCCACTCCTACGAGACCAATCATAGCCACGTAAGAAAATCTTTTGAAGTTCATAGTTAATTAAATTGGTTAATTAGGTTAATAAATTAGGTTAATTTTTTTCGGTTTTTTCTACCTTATTATACTAATTGGGTTACTTTTTCGATGTCGGTTTTTTCTTCTTTTTCACGTCGTAGAACACTTTGATATTACCGCTGTTACGCTGGAACATCAGCACGTTCTTCTTCAGGTATTGATAGACGCTGCCATTTCTCAGACGCTTGATCATCATCTCGCGTTTATCCAAATCCTGCTCGGTTTGCATCAGTCGGCGCACATCGTCTTTGCCCTTGAACTCGCGACGCTCCATGTGCCAGTTGAACTCCGACCAACCTTCACCGCCGTTGCAGACTACGAACAGCGAGTCGGGCAAATCAAATTCGTTCTGCAGGTATGCTTGCAGAGCCAGTGCGCGGTTCTGTGCGAGTCGTTCATTGCCCGCCTCACGACCATCGAACGATGCCATACCGACTATCTGAATGAGTTTGATGTCAATGGTCTTATCCATTACAAACTCTTCCATAATGCTGACGATACTGTCGAGCAGCACTTGGTTGTTCATATAGTTAAGGTCAATAGCCGACTTGCTGACATCGAAGTGGATATAGATAGCGTTCGGGTCTTCGCTCAGTACCATATCGCGCGTATAAGGTACATATTCGTCATACGGACGGAACACGCCCTTACGCAGGCGACGCAACTCGTCATCTTCTTCCTCCTCAGGTTCAACCACAGGAGCAGGTACTACCACGGGCTTCGGACGAGCCACAGGACGAACGACCGTTGTATCGTGGTGCGTAATGACCACTGTATCCACTACCGGCACTTCCACCGTATCAATCACTTCGATGACGATAGGCTCTTCAGGTTTGCCGCAGTCGCAACGTTTGTTGTGTTCGCGCCTGTCGGCATCCAACAATACCACCAGATTGACACCCATCTTCGGCACGGCAAACCACTTGCCGTCAGGACCTATATGTCTGCCGCAGTGTTGGCACTCATAGCGGTTATACCAAGCATAACCGGCATCGGCACCGGCTTCTAACTCAATACTGAAATGAGGAGATACGGGGAAATGCCAACCGTAAGACAGACCCGCCATCACGGCGTTGCCCTCAAAACGGTAGTCTAATACATCCTTATACATCCAACCGATAGGGTATTTGCCACCTGCTACATTGAAATGGCTGTACGCGACATTGAATGCAAGGAAGTCGCGTGTATAGGTGTCGCAGAACCAATACTTGGGCTGAACCCAAGCCAGTACGTGCCGCCACTTGGGCAACACTTTATCGTCTAACGGGAATGGATTGAAACCTGCACCCAATTCCAATGACCACTTGGGGGCTAAACGGGTTTCTAATTGCAAATTAGGAGTAAGAACGGCATCGTAGAGCAGATTGTTCTTCAGCGCAACGAATGCACGACGAATGGTATCGGGTTGCTCCGTGTCTTCGGAATTGACGATGCTGTCACGCCGATAGGTGCGCCGCAGCATACGCGTTACCATCGAGGTGTCGTTCCAAACGACCACCGACTGCACCGGCTCTAACGACTGCCCTTGCTCCACCGTGTCTTGGCGAACTACCAACTTGCCGGTCTGACCACGACGGATCGAACCCATAGAAGCCGATTGCGCTGACAAATTGTCAGAAAGGGAAAAGAAAAGAAATAAAAAAATGCAGCATCTTGCAACGCAAGACAATGCAGTGTGTTGTATCAAAAACCCTTTTAATCTACTGAAATATGTAATTTAAACTTCTCTAATCATCTGTTTATCAGTCAATTACCCCCCCCCCCGCACTACATTCGCTTTCCCCTGCGGAGGGTTGAAAATAAAAGCGAAAAACGTCGCAAAGATACGCAGATAATACGATATGGCAAAAAAAAAGTAAAATTGATAACTCAATATTACAATTTACAGGCTTACAAAACGAATCGGGGCAACCAACGCTGCCGCAGATTGCCCCGATTCATGATATCGGATAAAGAGATTTACTCTATTCGTTGTCCTTGTGCGTTGTAAAGAGTGCCGCCGCGTTCGATATAGAGAATCCCTTTATCGGCAAACTTACGCACCTCGTTATCGCCGCTTATTACGGTCTGCGAGCCATCTACGACTTGCATCTCCACGACAGGTTCACCTTCTGCCACAATTCGCACGCGCTGTATGTTGAGCGGCACAAGGCTGCGGAAGAAACCTCTGTAGGCACGGATGGACGTACCCGTAGTCTGATTGGGAGAATATAGTTTATTGTTGCTCAGTCCGAGATAGGTTACGCCATTGTTCGTCGCTTTGAGCAAGCCGGTACGCTGCGAACCAACTAAATAGATGCTGCTGCGCCCCGAACCATCGTTATAGCCTTCAAGAGCCGTAATATCATACCCGGACAGCAGATCGGCATCCGTGTTGATGGTTACGTTGGTAAAGACGAACGCTGTTTTGGCGGCTAACTTGGCATTTGCCGAAACGATATATCCTTTGCCCGCTTCGATGGATTGAGCCACAGAGAAAAACAACTGCACCGTACCTTCGCCCAACTGCTCCGTGTATCGATACTCGAAAACGCGACCATACAAGCCTAAGGACATCATTACGCCTTTCTTCACGTCAAAGGGCAGACAGATTGTGGACCACTTGTTCTGACCGAATTGACGGTTGAGGGTCGCGGTCTGAACGGTTACGCCGTTGTAGTCTTCTGCGAATTGCGTGTAGTAGTCTGCGTCCTTATTCTCCTCCAATACGATGTTCATCGACAGATTCTTCGTTGCCGCATAGGTGGCTGTATAGGTGGCTTCACCTGTTACATCAGGAAGATTCGTGCCTAACGGATATACATTTTCGGCGTTTGCCCAACCTGCGAAGGTGTAGGTATATTCGTCATCCGCATCTTTGGTCGGGTCGCCACCTCTATATATAGGTGTCTCGCCATAGTACCACAGGTTGCTCTCCAATACCGTGCCGTCCTCATCCACGAACGTAACGGTGTATTGGTTCCGTTCACTTTCGTAAACGGCGGTATAGGTTGCTTCACCTGTTACTTCAGGAAGATTCGTACCCAACGGATATACGCTTTCGGCGTTTGCCCAACCTGCGAAAGTGTAGGTGTATTCGTCATCCGCATCCTTGGTCGGATTTGCACCATTATAATTCGTACCATTATATATAGGTGTCTCGCCGTAGTACCACAAGTTGCTCTCTAATACCGTGCCGTCCTCGTCTTGGAAAGTAACGGTGTATTGGTTCCGTTCACTTTCGTAAACGGCGGTATAGGTTGCTTCACCTGTTACTTCAGGAAGATTCGTACCCAACGGATATACGCTTTCGGCGTTTGCCCAACCCGCGAAGGTGTAGGTGTATTCGTCATCCGCATCCTTGGTCGGTTCGGCACCTCTATAGATAGGTGTCTCACCGTAGTACCACCAGTTGCTCTCCAATACCGTGCCGTCCTCGTCCACGAACGTAACAGTGTATTGATTCTGCTCACTTTCGTAAACGGCGGTATAGGTTGCATCTTCGGTTACGGTTGCGATGTCTTTGTCCCAACCTGCGAAGATGTAGGTATATTCGGCATCGGGTTCTTTGGTCGGGTCGTTGCCATTATATGCGGGTGTTTCACCGTAGTACCATAAGTCGCTTTGCAGTACCGTACCGTCCTCGTCTTGGAACGTAACGGTGTATTGGTTTCGTTCGCTGCTGTAAACGGCGGTATAGGTTGCATCTTCGGTTACGGTTACGATGTCTTTATCCCAACCTAAGAAGATGTAGGTATATTCGGCATCGGGTTCTTTGGTCGGGTCGTTGCCATTATATGCGGGTGTTTCACCGTAGTACCATAAGTCGCTTTGCAGTACCGTGCCGTCCTCGTCTGCGAAGGTGATGGTGTATTGGTTTCGTTCGCTGCTGTAAACGGCGGTATAGGTTGCATCTTCGGTTACGGATGCGATGTCTTTGTCCCAACCTGCGAAGATGTAGGTATATTCGGCATCGGCTTGTTTGGTCGGTTCGTTGCCATTATATGCGGGTGTTTCACCGTAGTACCATAAGTCGCTTTGCAGTACCGTACCGTCCTCGTCTTGGAACGTAACGGTGTATTGGTTTCGTGTAAAGATTGCCGTTAGGGTCATATCTTCGTTGACGGTCAGTGTGCGGGGGTTCTCTTCGTTGCCGTCAGACCATTGCGAGAACGTGTAGCCTTCCGCCTCGGTAGCCTCTACAATCCCTTCGTTATTGTCGCAGTCAGGTGTAAAGAGCCACTCCACAGTTCCTGTTCCTTTTTCTTGCACATCAAGCGTGACGGTATAAGGGAACTCACCGAAGGTCGTGTAGGAAGCGAACGGCATCGAAGTGGTTTCGTAAGCAGACTTGGCACCGCACGGCACTTGTGCAATAGCGGTAGAAGGAATACCGGTAAAGGCAGAAGAATGTACCGAAGGAGGCATTGAACTTTCAAAACGAACTGTCTGCAACGATGAACACGTATTGAAACAATAGACGCTAAGCGAAGATAACTGTGCGGGAATGGTCACCGAGGTCAGTTTCGTCATACCAAAGCAGCAGCCGACAGGCAATACCTCCACGTCATCTCCAATCGTAAAGGATGTTATCTGTTCGCAGATACTGCGGAAAGGCGTGTTAGCGGTGTTGGTGCCTGCCAACTGACAGGTCTTGGCGTTCCATATCACCGAAGTCAATTGGCTGCACCCTGCAAATACGTCTTTGCCTATGTAATTCATATTCTTCGGGATTGTAATGGATGTGAGGCTGCTGCATCCATAGAAAGCGTTGCCGTTCAGGGTTGTGAGTGCGGCGGGAAGTGTAATCGGACTGAGGTTTGTCATGCCGTAGCATAGTCCTGCAGGGATAACCTCTACCTCATTTCCAAAGGCAAACGTAGTAATCTGACTACGAATTGAATAGAATGGGTTTTCTGTTGTATAGGTATCAGATATTTGCGCGTTGACGGCATTATAGTTAATTTGTGTCAAAGATGAACAGCCAATGAATAAATCGATTCCGAGGCTTGTTACGTCTTTTGGTATGTTAAATGCAGTGAGGTTAACGGCATAGGCAAAGGCATAGTCGCCAATGGTAGTCACTGCATCGGGAATAGTAAGTGACGTGAAGGCGTTGCGTGCAAAAGCGTACGTACCTAATCGTGTCAGTGAAGCGGGAAGGGAGATATTGGTCAGTTGTCGATGGTTGAAGAAAGCATAGTCGCCGATGCTTGTGATGCCGTCGGGAAGCACGACTGTTTCGATGGTGGTATAGGCGTAGACCCACGGAATGGTGTTGTCGGTCATATCCGTTAGTGTGAAGTCCCACATATCGCCGTATCCTGTGATGGTGAGTGTTTTTTGGTCGGCAGACAGTTCCCATTTCAGGTTATCGCCGCAGCGGTTGTCAAACTCGTCCGTTACAGAGATAATGGCATCGTCACATCCGTCCGTAGTATAACCGCAATTCACAAACGGAGTTTTCCATACAGCGTTGCCGTAAACGGTACCGTACATATCGTAATAGATACCCAAGGAAGGGATATACCAGTCGGTAGCCGTAACCTGATAGATATCTGTTTCGCCGCTCTTTCCTAAATATTTGAACGTGATATTACCCGAAGTTACACTCTGCCGCTCGCCGTCTATATAGATGGTGGAATTGTATTGTGCTCCCGCTTCCGTTCCTACGGAGAAAGTGCCGGCAAGCGAGTAGTCATTTCCTGTCGTAATATCCGCAATAGCAAAAAGCGAACCGTTCGGATCATAGAGATAAACCTCATAATCACCGGCAAGACCTGCCGTTTCATAATTGACAGCGGTAAAATAGGATAGTTCCTGCTCGTATTTGGTGATTGTAGTTGAACCTCCCATATATTTGGCGGTTACTATTCCGCCGCTTTCGCTGATAGATGTTACGGGGCGTGCAGAAATACTCTTCCATTCGGTTACTGACTGTGAACCTGGGTAGGTATTGTAGGCATAATTGATTTGCGTACCATAGGCAGATACCAACGTATAGTGCGGATTGCCGTTGGATGTAATGTTAGGTGCGTTGTCCTCCCAGTAGGACGCGTTATAATTCAGTTTCCAGACCAACATTCCGTGTCCGGGCAGGTAACTATCCCACCCTGTCTGTTGGCGGTTCTCTATGTAGTATTGCAAGCCGGTGGAGGTACAAGACTGATAGTTTCCGGACGAATTGACTTGATAGCACGTATAGTTGCTGCTACCTAATGGATAGAAAATCAGGTTAGCAGGTGTAGTGCCAAGATTAACGGGTGTTTCCCAACCTAAAAAGAAACGCTCCCATGGACTATAGTTAGGCGGACACGTCCCGACATCGGAATAACCGCCGCTATCCATACCATTGTAACTGCCCTGGTCCATAATATCGTATTTACCGGGGGTCAGTTTATTGCTGCGATTGGTACTATAATCCGTGTCGTATAAATCGGGCAAGCCCAATACGTGCCCAAACTCGTGAGCAATAGTACCTATACTTGCCCGATAGCCGGACTGACCGTCTATTTCGCCGGACATAGCGTAGTTGTTGATATACAAGCCATCTACCTTACGATTCGCTTTCGTATAGGTGCAGTTGCCAAAATAATAAGCACTCTCTAAATCCCAGTTATGCGGCCATATCGTAGAGGCTGCGCCGCCGTCAGCCTCGCCTTTACCTGCGTAAATAACATACACAAAGTCGATGTAACTATCGCCGTCATTATTGTACTGAGTAAAATCCACATCGTATTGCGCATCAACCGCTTTGACTGCTTCAACTACAACGTTGGCAGCATATCTGTCTTCGCCCTTCTCATTATCTATATTCGCTCCGTAATAGGCGTAGTTATTGCTGATGGTTACCGGTCCATACACGTCAAAATCAGGTATATATTGACCATTAGACTGTGCCTTAAAGTACTCACGGACGGAATTATAGGTACCGCGATAGGTATAATTCGCTCCGTTCATAAGTTCGTTGAAAGCCGATTGGTTGTTGGTAGACTTCATTGATACATCCTTGAAGTTAACCAGAATTACGATGCCTCTTGGAGCCAAATTCACCGTTCCTACTGCCCGATGGGGGCGAGATGCTTGATAGCGCGGGGAAGACTTGCGCGCCTTACTCAACTGCGCTACGGTCTGCGCGGATTTAACGACCGTACCATCGTCTGTCAAATGATAGGTATTTCCGTCTATGTCCTCAAGCCAGTGACCAAACTCATCGCCGACCATTTCCAAACTAACCTCCGTCCCGTCTGCCGTACGATAGACACTAAATCCCGGACGAGCAGGAACAGCCAATACACACTGCGATACGACCACCGCAGACAAAGTCAAAAGAAAAACACGTAATTTCATAGGGTTGCTATAAGATAAACTGATAATTCATTGATTTATCGCGCAAATGTACGAGCATATTTTCAATACGAAAACAAATTTTCGCTATTTTTTCATTTTGACAGCGCGTTTTTTACATAGAGAAGCCCCGACATAAGTCAGGGCTTCCTAAAAAATAAAGTTCGCGCGCGCAAGCGCAATAAGTTGTTTACTTGAAGAGCGAGAGGATATTGCTAATGCTTGAAGCCGTCTGTTTGGCGGTGTTGATAGCATCCGTTGCGTTCTGCCCGGCAGACTGCAGTTTTTGCGTGTCCACGTTGCTAACCAAGCTATTAAGGCTATTTGTTACCGTACCCGAGAGCTGGTCTGTAACCAGGTTGTTGGAACCGAGGACGAGACCTGCGGCAAAGTTCTTCCAATAGGTGCTGTTCTTGGCATTGGACTTGAGGTTCTGGCAACTCTGGAGCAACTTGATGGTGTTCAGCGCGTTGTTGAGGTTGGTGTAGTCATACTTGCCGTCTGCTTTGTACTGCTTGTAGATGGCGTTGAGAGCCTGACCGGCAGCCATACCGTCGCTTGACGTGGCAGAAGATACAGTTGAGGCAACAGGATTTGCATTGGAAGACGTACCCTTAAGGGCTGAACAACTGCTCAAAACGAGAAGAGCAACCAAACTTGCTAATAATACTTTTTTCATTTCTATTGTTATTTAATTAGTTATGAGTTTATTTTATTAAAAGAGGGTTCTATAACACTTTTTAATTCTTCTTAACGGGGCAAGCGAGAACCAACAAGCCCTACCGTGTCCCAAAAAGTTTGCAAAAGTACCGCCATTGTGCCGAATACACAAGAAAAATCGCGCAAAGTTCATAAAATGCAAAAAAAATTTGGTCACACCAACTTTTCGCCGTACTTTTGCGCCGCTTTTGGCAAAAAGTGTATTAAGACAACACCGAGTTGTTCCGATTAACACAAAGGAAAGGTGGGTGAGTGGCTTAAACCAACAGTTTGCTAAACTGTCGTACGGGTAACTGTACCGGGGGTTCGAATCCCCCCTTTTCCGCCAAAACAAATCGGGATGAATATTGGTTCATCCCGATTTTTTTGCTTGAAATCTACGAAATATGCATTACCTTTGCGCCCGTAAACCAATCATTAAACTCAACCGCTATGCGAAAGACGATTTTCTGCGCCGCAGTCCTTCTGCTTGCGACAACGGCAATCTTCACGGGTTGCAAAAAAGACCAACAGACAGTCAACAACCAAAATTTCTCGTACAACGTGGACAAATTCTATGACCTTGAGGTGCTCAGATACCGTGTGGAAGGATTTGAGCAACTGACGCTTCAGCAGAAGCAACTCATCTACCATCTCAGTGAGGCGGCTCTACAGGGACGCGACATCCTCTACGACCAGAACTGCCGCTACAACTTGCGTATCCGCCGCGCCTTAGAGGCTGTTTATCTATCGGATTCCTATAAGCAACAATACAACGCCGAAGATAAAGAGAGCCAAGCCTATCTTATGGAGAAGTACCTCAAGCGCGTATGGTTTTCCAACGGTATCCACCATCACTACAGCGAGGACAAGTTCCTGCCCGAGTTTACGCGCGAATGGTTTGAGCAAGCTCTCACCGAAGCACAATATAATCTTGAAAAAGAAGTGCTTGACGTGATGTTTGACCCCGCTTTGATGCAAAAACGTATGGCGCAGGCTGATGGCGTGGATTTGATTGCCTCATCCGCCGGCAACTACTACGGCGAGGGTATCACGCAAGCCGAAGCGGAAGCTTGGTACGCTGCCCATAAGGACACCTCTGCTGAACCGAAATGGATAGGTCTAAACTCGCAATTAGTGAAGGTGAACGGCGAGATACAAGAGCGCGTCTATCACGTAGGCGGACTTTATTCGGCTGCTCTTGAACAGGTGGTGGAAAGCCTGAAAAAAGCCCTTGCGTTTGCAGAAACAGAGGAGCAGAAACTCGTTATCGAGAAACTGATTGCCTATAACCAGACGGGCGACCTTGACACGTTCAATCAATACTGCATCGCTTGGGTTCGCGACCTCAACAGCCGTGTGGACTTCGTTAACGGCTTCACCGAGACCTACGCCGACCCGCTCGGCATCACCGGCACGTGGGAGGCGATGGTCAACTTCAAGAACACCGAATCGACCCACCGCACGGAACTCATCTCGCAGAACGCGCAATGGTTTGAAGACCACTCAACCACCGACCCCAAGTACAAGAAAGAGGAGGTAAAAGGCGTGAGTGCGAAAGTGATTACGGCAGCCATCCTCGGCGGCGACTGCTACCCTGCCACGCCCATCGGCATCAACCTGCCGAACGCCAACTGGATTCGCAAGGAGTACGGCAGCAAGTCCGTTTCGATTGACAACCTCTCGCACGCCTATGATGAGGCTGCTAAAGGCAACGGTTTTGCAGAAGAGTTCATCATTGACGAGGAGACTCGCCAACGCGCCGAGCAATACGGGACGATGTGCAATGACCTGCACACCGACTTGCACGAATGTGCCGGTCACGGTTCGGGCAAACTGATGCCGGGCGTAACCAAAGAGAACTTGAAAGAACACGGTTCGTGTATCGAAGAAGCCCGCGCCGACCTGTTCGGACTATACTACCTCGCCGACCCCAAATTAGTGGAATTGGGATTGCTGCCCAATAAGGATGCCTACAAAGCCGGTTACTACCAGCAGATGATGAACGGACTGATGACGCAATTAGTGCGCATCGAGCCGGGCAAAGACATTGAGGAGGCGCACATGCGCGACCGCCAACTCATAGCCAACTGGGTTTATCAGCACGCAGCGAACAAAGAAGTGGAAATCGCTGAAAGGGACGGCAAACACTACCTGCAAATCAATGACTATGAAGGACTGCGCCGTCTGTTTGGCGAGTTGCTGCGCGAGATACAGCGCGTTACATCGGAAGGCGACTACGCCGCTGCCAAGGAACTTGTGGAGACCTATGCTGTCAAAGTGAATCCCGAACTTCACGCGGAGATTCTTGCGCGCTATAACAAATTGAATCTCGCTCCCTACAAAGGTTTTGTCAATCCCGTCTATACGCTCGTCAAAGATGAAGACGGCAACGTGACGGATGTCAGCATCGATTATACAGAAGGTTACATCGAGCAGCATTTGCGCTACTCACGCGACTACTCCTTCCTGCCCGACGTGAACTGATGTTCAGCGTTTCACTTCCCATATCGAAGAGCATAGCCAATCGAAGGCTAATGCTGCAAGTTATGCACGGAGACCCGCTCTTTGAGGTCTCCGATGCATTTATGCCTGATGATGTACGGCTGCTGCACGATGCTTTGACTACCCTCCTGAATACCCCGCCCCAAGAGGCTTCTTCACCGATACAGCTTAACCTTCAGAACTGCGGCACGGCTATGCGTTTTCTGACTGCTTATTGTGCGCAGAAAGAGGGGATGGATGTAGTATTGAAGGGCAATGAGCGTATGCGGGAGCGACCGATAGGACAGGAAGTGAATGCGCTTCGGCTGTTGGGAGCAGACATACAATATTTGGGTAAGGAAGGCTATCCGCCGTTGCGCATCTTGGGCAAACGGTTGTTGAAAAAGAAGATTACCGTCCGACAAATAACAGGGAACACGATGCTGCAATCCTCGCAGTTCGTTTCTGCCTTATTACTTATAGGGATAGAGGTAGAGACGGACGACGACGCGCCCTATATCGCGATGACGCGGCAGATGATTCTCGATTACGAAGAAAGACGCACTTGTCCTGTTGAACGCGACTGGAGCAGTGCCGCCTTTTGGTACGAGTACATGGCACTGCACGGAGGGAAGATGTTGCTGCAAGACCTGAAACCATCTTCCCTGCAAGGCGACCGATGTGTGGCGGATATTTTTGCGCATTTGGGCGTAGAAACGCGCTACGTGAATGAGCCGCAGCAAAAAGGCGTGGTTCTGACAAAAGTTTCAGGTGATACGTTCATACCGGGAAGAACGTTGGTGATAGACTTTGGGGACTGCCCCGACCTTTATCCTGCCGTTGCATTGACTTGCGAACAGATGGGTATCCGTCTGCAAACGCAAGGCATCGACCGACTGCCCCTGAAAGAAAGCGACCGACTGCTATCGGTACGTGAACACCGTACTTATCACGACCACCGCGTGGCGATGGCTCTGATGGCAGCCGAGCTGCCGTGCGACGATACCGACTGTATCAGCAAATCATATCCCGCTTTCCTATCCCAACTCCAAACCATTCGTCTTGCCCATATAAATTCCTAACTCATTGATATTATCGTGCGACCCGATTATACGATAGTCATTCCGCGCCGAGGCATTAACGACCAAGGTAAGGGAAAAAAACACGCTCTCCATCGGCTTATCAGCGAGGCACAAACGGAGTACGTTCATTTGATGGACGACGATGTTGTACCCCCATTGGCTGTTCCCGATACCGATGCCGACCTTATCATTCTGCCACTGCGTATGGAGTCAAGCAATGCGCACCCTACCCTCATCGAAGAGTTGCAGATAGCCGAATACGATGCCATTCAGTCGCTGACCGTTCGGTCGGCGCAAAGAGGGCATGCGGTGATGTGTTCGGGAGCGAATATGATTGTCAGAAGAGACAAATGGTTAGAGAGTTACGCGGACTTGCACTCGGAGATGCCGAGCGGGGACGATATGTTTCTTTTAGAAAGTTTCAAGCGCAGAGGATTACGTATAGACGTTACCGATGCTCCTGAATATGAAGCGGTAGTGCGTCCGCAACCTACCCTGCTCGCCTTATTCCGCCAACGTATGCGGTGGGCAGGGAAAGCCCCTGCTTTTCGCGACCAAGACATTCGGTATTGCGGCATTATAGTAGTAGCAGCTAACTTGCTGCAAGTCTTTTGTCCGCCTGTGCTGCTTATTAAGTTTCCCGTTGAATACCACCTTATTCGCTCGCGACAGCAAGCCCGTGTTGCACAAAAGCCCGCTTTAGTGCAAGGGCAATCTTCTTATCCTCAATCACCTTTCTTGGTTATTCTTCTTTTGGAGGTGCTTTATCCTTTCTATATGCTAATTTGCCTCATAGGGGGAGTGTTCCGCAGGTACATACAAAAAGAATCCCCTTCGTTCTGAAAGGGATTCTTGCTTTTGTCAGTCAGCATTGTCAACCGACAATGCTTCGTTTTTAGAGAGCCATCACGGCGTTTCAGAGAGTTGTTACAGCTCTTGAGTTTACTCTTCTGCGGCTTCTTCAGCGGCGGTTGCTTCTTCAGCTGCAGGTGCTGCCACCGGCTGCAAAGCTGAAGCGGCTTCCTCTACCTGTTCGGTAATGGCGCTATCGGTATTGCGTTGGTCTTGCATACCCTTGCTGATACCTACAGCCAGAATGCTTAAAACCACAATAACGGCAATCAGCGTCCACGTGGCTTTCTCTAAAAAATCGGCTGTACGGGGAGCACCCATCACTTGGTTACCGCTTGCGAAACCCGAAGCCAAACCTCCGCCTTTGCTGTTCTGTACTAATACTAACAGAACCAACAATACGGCGATAATTACAATCAGAATTGTGAAAAATGTATACATAATGTTTTCTTGTTTAGTTTCGTAATGCACAAATAACGCCGCAAAAGTACCACATTTTTCGTATCCTTACAAGTTTTTCGCAATTTTTCGCAAAAAGAATTCTACCTATGCATCTTTTTTATACAATACTTCACAAATTTGTGCATATCAAAAAATTACAATACTTTTGCGAGCTATAAGGACATAACACTCGAGTTATAAGGACATAATAAAAATTAGATACGATATGAAACGACTGATTGTAAGTTTATTAGCCATTGTAGGATTAGGTATTTTGACGATGGCGGGTCAAGACCGTCAGAAGCTGACGGAGTACAAACTGCAGAACGGTCTGACCGTTATGCTATGGGAGAATCCTGACCAAGAGGACGTAACCGGCTATGTGGCGGTGCGTGTCGGGTCAGTGGATGAGCCGAAGGAATATACGGGTTTGGCGCACTACTTGGAACACATGCTCTTCAAGGGTACAGAGCAGATTGGTGCGATAGACTGGGAGAAAGAGAAGCCGGTGTATGAAGAGATTATCCGTCTGTACGATGCGTATTCGACGAGTACGGACGCTGTGGAGCGCGACACGTTGGCGAAGCGCATTAACCGTTTGTCGATGCAGGAGATGCAGTATTCGACCACGCGCGATTTCTTCAGTCTGATGGATGGAATCGGTGCTACGGGGGTGAACGCGTTTACGTCATACGACATGACGTGCTACACGAGTTCGTTCCCTGCTTACCAAATGAACAAGTGGCTGACTATCAATGCTGACCGAATGAAAAATCCCGTTTTCCGCACGTTCCAAGCGGAGTTAGAGAACGTGTTTGAGGAGTACAATATGTACGCGGGCGATGTAAGGACGCAGCAGCAGGATAAACTGTGGGCGACCATCTACAAGGGGCATGCCTACGAGCGCAACGTAATCGGTGAGCCGGAGCACTTGAAGAATCCGCGCTTAAGCAAACTCATTGAATTCTTCAACACGTGGTATGTAGCTAACAATATGGCATTGATATTGGTGGGTAATTTTGATGCGCAAGCCGCCAAGCCGATGATTGAGAAGGCATTCGGTTCGCTTCCTACGGGCGAGTTGCCGTCACGCCAGACGGACTTACCTACGTTTGAAGGAGGATTAAAGAAGAAATTTGACTTGGGTTACTATCCGCAGATTTACTGGGTGTTTGACGGAGCAACGGTTAAAGATGACGATTTGCCTGCCTTGCAGTTTGTGTCGCAACTGCTCAATAACGGCTCGAACACGGGTCTGTTAGACAAAGTGACGATGGACGGCGATGTGAGCGGTGCGCAATGTATGGTAGATGCTCGCCGCGATATGGGGCGCATATTGGTAACCGCGATTCCCTATTTCGATCCGAATCAGCAGTCGTTTGAGAGCAATGCCGCTACGGAGCGCACTGTCATGAATGAGATTAACAAACTCAAGACGGGTGATATACCTGACTGGCTGATTGAGTCGGTTAAGCAGAATATCCGCCAGCAATACACGCTTGCTTTCGAGGAGGGCGATGCCTATATGAACGAATTGGTGGAGTGCTTTATCTATGACTTGCCCACCGACCGTATCTTTACGCAGTTGGAACGCATTGAGAGCCTGACCAAAGAGGATATACAGCGCGTGGCGAAGAAGTACTTTGATGCGCATCCGATGACGCTGACCTTTGAGGAGGGTGACCCGAAAGTGAATAAACTGCCGAAGCCGGATATTCGCCCGCTGCAGATGGTAGAAGGTGTGGAAACGGCATACGCGCAGTCGTTCCGCAGCCTGTCGGAGGGACAGCCGAGTGTGAACTACAACAACCTGGCAGACGTGCGCGTACACAATGTGGATCAGAACGTACGTCTGCACTATACGAAGAACACGAAGAACTCTGTTTTCTCGCTTATCTTGCGGTATGGTGTGGGAACGAAGAAGATGCCGATGTTGGAGTATGTGGTAGCGTTGATGAACCGCGCCGGCACGATGCCTGACACAGACGCGCAGGCTTTCCGCCGCAAACTGAGCGAATTAGGCGGTAGCATACAATATGGGGTGAACGATAGTTATATGACCATTCAGATAGTGGGCGAAGATGCGCATCTGAAGGAGATCTTGGAACAGGTCAGCCTGCAGATTTTGATGCCCAAGTTGGACAAGAAGCAGTTTGATGCCGTGAAGGGTTCGGAGTTGTCTTCGCGTCTGACAATGAAGAAGATGCACCCCGTATGGCCGAGTGCCTTGCAGGAATGGGTGGTATATGGCGACAAGTCGCACTACTTGGACGTGGTGAAGTTCTTGGACGTATATGATATGGACGAGTTGAAGATGATGACCGAGTTCCAGAAAGCGACCAAGTACGCATTGGATGTACACTACTGCGGTACGTTAAGTCCCGAAGCGGTAACAGCCGCATTGCCCTTGTCGGAAGGAATGGTACCCTCGTCATCTCCCGAAGTAAGAGACAAACAAGCGTATGACAAGACGCAGATATTCTTCCTGCCCGATCCGAAACTGCAGCAAGCATCGGTTTATTTCTACTTCCTCGGCGAACCGTATGACGTGAAGGACGAGGTAGTCCGGGACGGATTCAACCAGTACTTCTCGGGTGGCTTTACGGGTTTGATTTTGGACGAGATTCGCACGAAGCGTTCGATGGCTTATTCGACGTATGGCGTGATGAGTTCGGCATCGTTGGCGGGCAAGCCGGTATCGTTTGTGGGCTATGTCGGGTCGCAGTCGGACAAGGTGGTAGAAGCCGTCAAGACATTCCTGCAACTGACCGATTCGATGCCGATGCACCCGGAACGCATTGAAGCGGTGCGCACGATGATTCGCCAAGAGATGCAGACTTCGCAGCCGTCAATGCGCTCGAAGAGTATGGTATATGAGATGTGGAAACAGATGGGCTACAAGAACGACCCGATACGCGTGAACGAGAAAGCAATCAATGACCTGACATTCGAGCAGATAGAGACCTACTACAAGGAGCATATTCAGGGCAAGCCGATGGCTATTATGATAGTAGGCGACCCGAAGCAGATTGACAAGAAAGCGTTGGGCAAGATAGCCAAGGTGAAGACCGTGTCCGTCAATACGTTGTTTGCTCCACTGGATTTAGACTAAATCAGCTATGAAAGAAGCACAAGGTGTGCATCGTTCGGGTTTTGTCAATATAGTGGGCAATCCGAATGTGGGCAAATCGACGCTGATGAACGCGTTGGTAGGTGAGCGTTTGAGCATCATTACACAGAAGGCTCAAACGACTCGCCACCGCATAATGGGCATCGTCAACGGAGATGATTTTCAGATAGTTTATTCCGATACGCCCGGGGTGCTGAAACCTTCTTACAAACTTCAGGAGCAGATGTTGGAGTTCTCGCGTTCGGCGTTGGTGGATGCGGACGTGTTGCTGTATGTAACAGACGTGCAAGATACTGCCGACCGCAATGCCGATTTTCTCGAAAAAGTGAAACGCATATCGCAGGGCGGGACGAAAGTTTTTCTGATAATCAACAAGATTGACCTCACCACACAGGAGACATTAGAGGGTTTGGTGGCTTTTTGGCAGAAGACGCTGCCGGAAGCGATGGTGTTCCCTTTGTCCGCCAAGGAGCGTTTCGGCGTAACGCAACTCTTTGATGCCATCAAGAACGCATTGCCTGTAGGACCGCCTTTCTTCGCCAAAGACCAACTGACCGACAAACCGGCGCGTTTCTTTGTGGATGAGATTATCCGCGAGAAGATTCTGCTGAATTACGACAAGGAGATTCCGTACAGCGTAGAGGTGGAGGTAGAGCAGTTCAAAGAGGAGGAGCGGCTGATACGTATAATGGCGGTGATTTATGTGGAGCGCGAGAGCCAAAAAGGCATTATTATCGGCAGACAGGGACAGGCACTCAAGCGTGTGGGGGCGCAGGCGCGAAAGGACATAGAGGCGTTCTTCGGCAAGCAGGTTTATTTGGAATTGTTCGTGAAGGTGGACAAGGACTGGCGCAGCAGTCAGTCGCGTCTGCGGCACTACGGCTATGACCTCAACGGGTGATGCGATAAAGGTTTGATAGTGATACGGATTTCCGTTTGGCACGGGATTTGCACCATACCGAATGATAATCAAACGGAGTATTACTATGAAACGTTTTTTTCGATTTTTGTTTTTGTTAGCAGTATGTGCAGCCGTCGGTGGCGGCAGTGCATACTACGTGGTAGGGAAGATGCAAGCCGAACAGGCAACGGCATCTTCTCCTATGATTTTTAATACGGCATCGGCTTCACAGGGTACAGCCTACCGTTCTTCTTCTGCATCATTTGTGCCGGATGCGGATTTCACGACCATTGCAGAAGCCTCCGTGAATGCAGTGGTACACGTTAAGACGCTGTACACCACGCAGATGCGGACGTATGCCGACCCGCTGTTCGAGTTCTTTTTCGGTCCTGCCATACCCCAATCACGGCAGCAGGCGCAGATGGCATCGGGTTCAGGTGTGATTATTTCGCCGGACGGGTATATCGTCACGAATAATCACGTGATAGACAGGGCGCAGCGCATCCTGGTCGTGCTGAACGACAAGCGCGAATACGAAGCGCAGTTGGTGGGAACGGATCCGAATACGGATATTGCGTTGCTCAAGGTGGAGGCGGAAAATCTGCCCACCATCGACTTTGGCAACTCGGACGATTTGAAGATAGGGGAATGGGTGTTGGCGATAGGCAATCCGTTCAACTTGAATTCGACGGTAACGGCGGGTATTGTATCGGCTAAGGCGCGCGACATCAACATCATCAATTCGGATATGCGCATTGAGTCGTTTATCCAGACGGATGCTGCGGTCAATCCGGGTAATTCGGGCGGCGCATTGGTCAATACGCGCGGCGAGTTGGTGGGTATCAATACGGCTATTGCTTCGCAGACGGGTTCGTATGCCGGTTATGCGTTTGCCGTTCCGAGTGCGATTGTGCAAAAGGTGGTGGCGGATATTCGCCAATACGGGCATGTTCAGCGGGCTATGTTAGGTGTGCAGACAATGGATATAACACCCGACCTTCAGCAACAAGCAGGCTTGACTACGCTTCAAGGTGCTTACGTGGCAAATGTGGTGAAAGGTTCGGCTGCGCAGAAAGCGGGTTTGCGTCAAGGAGATGTAGTCGTGGAGATAGACGGCACCAAGATACAGTCAGCGAACGACTTACGCGTGGCTATCGGCAAGACGCGTCCGGGCGACAAGATTGCGGTAGTGGTATTGCGTGGTGGCGAAAGAATGACGCTGCAGGTAGAGTTGGTGGCTACGCCACGCTATGTTTCATAGCGGCAACAGCAGCAGCCGGGTCGTCGGAATGGAAGACGGCACTGCCTGCTACGAGTATATCAGCACCGGCGGCAAATATGTCGCCGGCGTTTTTTTGGTTGACGCCGCCGTCCACCTCAATGAGGGTAGAGAGATTGCGGCGGGTGATTTCGGAGCGGACATAACGAATTTTATCGAGCGTTTCGGGGATGAATTTCTGTCCGCCGAATCCTGCAAAGACAGACATCAGCAGCACCATATCCACTTGGTCAAGATAAGGGTCAAGGCGGTGAACATCAATGTCGGGATTGATAGTGAGGCAGGTTCGGACGTTCTTATTGCGTATGAGCGAGAGGATGGGCATCGGGTCTTCTACCGCCTCCAGATGGAAGCCTACGCTATAAGCACCGGCATCGCAGAAACGCTCCACGTACTTCTCGGGGTGAACGATCATCAAATGAACATCAAGCGGTTTTTCGGCGTACTTGCAGAGGGTCTCCATAATGGGGAATCCGAACGATATATTGGGAACAAAGGTACCGTCCATTACGTCCACGTGGAAGAGGTCGGCTTCGCTGAGGTTGATACGTTCGATTTCTTGTCGGAGTTCGCCGAAATCGGCACTAAGGATAGAAGGTGCAATAGCGCGCATAGTAAGAGATTACAATTTAACAGGTTGGTTTGTGAGGATTATCCGTATAATTATTTTCCTTCTGTGAGGTAGCGTACGGCGCGTTTGGTAATTTCGTCATCTCGTTCGAAGAGCGGGAAGAAGCCTTCGTCACCGAGCATATTACGCACGATATAGGCATTGACGAGTCGCTGAATCAGCGGACGGGATATATTGATGTCCTTTTCAACGGGTTCGACCCCTTTCTTTTTGCAGAAAGCGATGAACTCGGGCAGCCAATCGGCTTTGATGAGGTGTTGCTCAAGGGACTGCCACGTCTTGTATTTGGTAAGTTCCTTGCGGTGTTGATCTACGTAGTGGTAAGCGAACTGATAGGTATAGGCGCGGTTAGCCACTTGGTTGAAATACTTGGTATAGAGGGTAGTATCGCGTCCGACAAAGATGTCGGGCATAATGCCTCCGCCGCCGTGGACGATACGTCCTTGTTTGGTATAGTACTTGGTAGTGTCGGTAAAGTGAATACTATCTTCCGAGAACAACTCGCCGTGGTTGAAGCGTTCAAGCAGTTCCATCTGGTAGTCTTCCTGATCGCCGCGTTGGTAGGGTTTTTGTATGCACCTGCCGGACGGGATGTAGTAGCGTGCTACGGTAAGGCGGAGTGCGCTGCCGTCGGAGAAGGGTATCTGCTGTTGTACCAATCCCTTGCCGAAGGAGCGGCGACCGATGATGGTGGCACGGTCGTTGTCTTGCATAGCACCCGCAAAGATTTCGCTTGCCGATGCCGAGAAATTGTCAATGAGGACGACTATTTTTTCTTTTTTGAATCGCCCCGAACCATTGGCGCGTGATTCCATACGCGGGTAGGCTCTGCCTTCGGAATAGACGATAAGGTCTCCGTCTTGTAGGAACTCGTTCGCCATACTGATGGCTTCCTGCATAAAGCCGCCTGAGTTTTCTCGCAGGTCGATGATATAGGATTCTGCGCCTTGCGAACGGAGGTAGGACAGGGCAGAGAGGAACTCGGTGTAGGTCTTCTCACCGAATTTATTGACGCGCACGAAACCTATCTTCCGGTTGGAATGTTCAGGTTGGATAATGAACTTGGCATCCACGGAATAAGTAGGTATGTCTCCACGTGTGATGGTGAAATGAAGCGTCTCGTCGGTGCCGGAACGGCGGATACCGAGCTTGACTTGTGTTCCCTTTTCGCCTCGCAATGTGTGCATTACCTTTTCGTTGTTGATTTTTTTGCCGACAAAGACGGAGTCATCCACTTCCACTATTTTGTCGCCCGCTAACACGCCTATTCCTTCGCTCGGTCCGCCGGACACGACACTGACTATATTGACCGTATCGTTTTCGATATGGAACTGCACGCCGATGCCGGAGAAACTGGCGGCTAATTCGGAGTTGACCATTTCGAGGTCTTCCTTAGGAATATAAGCGGAGTGCGGGTCGAGTTTCTGCACCACTTCGGTCATCACTTCTTCTGTAAGCGAGTCAATGTCAATGGGTTCGACATAGCCTTTTTGCAGCAGAAGGAGGAGTTGGTCGAGTTTGTTGGGTTCGAGGAATACTTGTCCGTTGTTAATAATCATTTTTTGTGCTTGTGCGCGGTTGGAAACGGCGTTTCCGATGAAGAATCCGAGGACAAGCATTAGGACAACGATAGAGGAATAGATGTACTTTTTCATTGGGTTACATACGAATTAAATCGGCTTACCTAACCATGGATACAAAATGCGTGCCAATCGGGCGTTTACTGCGGCGGCATATAGTCCACCTGTATGCCGGCTTTCTGAAGCAGTTCGACACCGTCCATCAGTCGGTATTTTTCGCCATAGACGACACGTTGGATGCCCGATTGGATGATGAGTTTAGCACATTCCATACAGGGTGAGGCTGTTACGTAGAGTGTGGCACCGTTGCTGGAGTTGTTGGAGCGTGCCACCTTGGTAATCGCATTGGCTTCGGCGTGGAGGACATAAGGGAAACTGACGTTGTCGGGGTCTTCGCAGTTGTTCTCAAACCCGGAGGGTGTGCCGTTGTAGCCGTCGGAGATGATCATATTGTCGCTCACAAGCAGTGCACCTACTTGTCGTCTTTTGCAGTAGGAGTTTTCCGACCATGTGCGTGCCATCTTCATATAGAGGTGGTCGCGTTGGAGTTGTTTTTCAGGGGACATAAGAAGTGAATGTGGGTTAGTGCGTGTTGTTACTGCGAGTTGGCGATGGTTTGCGCCAGCTCTTTGACGTTGATGCCGTCAAAGGTGCCGCTGGACATCATCAACAGGGCGGTATTACGGTAGTCTTTGTGCAGGAGGTCATCGTGCAATTGTCGGCTGTCGGTATAAACGAACAGGTCGTCTCGTCCGAAGGCTTTTTTAACATCCTCCACCGTAATGGGGGCGAGGTGCTTATGCTCGATGACGTGTTGGTTGAAATAGACGATGGCTTCATCGGCTTGGTTCATCGTATCCTTGTACTGCGGCAGGAAGTCGGCAGTAAGGGACGAGAACGTGTGCAGTTCCATACAGGCAATCAGACGGCGTTCGGGGTGGTGTTCGCGCACGGCATTGATAGTGGCTTGAAGTTTGGAAGGCGAGTGTGCGAAGTCCTTGTAGGCAACAAACGCATCGGTTTCCGCTATTTTTTCGAGTCGATTACCTGCTCCGGTAAAGGATGCGATGGTGCGGTAGAAGGTGTCGGGGGCTATTCCTATCTGTTGGCAAGCGAGGCAGGCTGCTTGGAGGTTCTGCATATTATGCTTGCCGAAGACTTGCATCGGGACATCCCCTTGGTAACTGTCGTAAGGCAGGCATTGGATGCGCTCTTCGTTTTCTCGGGCGAGTTGAACCAACGTTCGGTCTTGTCCGAAATAGATGAGTGTTTGGTCGATGGTATGCGTGAACCGGCGGAATGTGTCCACGTAACTGTCCCAAGTGGGGAAGACGTTGATATGGTCCCAAGCGATGCCTGTGAGGATGGCAATATGGGGCTTGTACCAAAGGAATTTAGACCGGAGGTCAAGGGGAGAAGTCAGGTACTCATCGCCTTCGAAGACGGCATACTTGGCACTTTCAGAGAGATGCACCATACGCTCGAATCCCTGAATCTGTGCGCCGACCATATAGTCCGCCTCGATACCGAGTTGCTTCAACACGTACAGGATCATCGCTGTAGTAGTGGTCTTGCCGTGCGAGCCGGCGATGACGATGCGTGTTTTGTTTTTGGTCTGCTCGTAGAGATACTGCGGGAACGAGTAGATGGGTATGCCTAACTCTTTGGCACGCAGCAGTTCGGGGTTATCTTCGCGAGCATGCATACCGAGAATGACGGCATCCAGGTCGCTTGTGATACGTTCGGGATGCCACCCCATCTGTTCGGGCAGCAGACCCGCTTCGCGCAGGTGGGAAAGAGCAGGGTCGAATATCTCATAATCCGACCCTGTTACCTGATAGTTCTTTCGGGCGGCGAGTTCCATAGCCAGATTATGCATGGCCGCGCCTCCGATAGCAATAAAATGCACGCGCATTCAGCAAATGTATTTACGAGTTATGCAAAGAGTTTATTGAAGTCTTCCTGTGAGACTTCTTTTTCCTCCACTTTCATAATTTTCTTTTCCGCCTCGAAGATTTTTTCTTCGGCTACGCGCTCCACGATGCCGCGCAGTTGGTCGTCTTTCTTGAGCATTTCTTGTGCGAAGTTGTCGAGGTATTGTTCTTCCACGTGCATCAGACCGTATTGCATAAACTGCATCTTCGCCACTTTCTTGGCGTATGCATCCACGTCTTCTTTCTCGACCTTGATGTCAAGCTGTTTGAGCAGTTGGTCTTTAACGAGTTGCCACTTGAGTTCGGTGAGCATCTGCGGGAAGTTCTTATCCAGTTCTTCGTCTGTCATCTTTTCGTTGTTCACTTTCACCCAGCGGCGCAGGAAGTCTTCGGGCAGTTCGACCTTCTCTACTTTTTTCATCAGAGCCTCTTTGACATCGAGTCCGAACTTATAGTCGCTGTCCTGATCCATATTGCTTTGTATTTCTTCGCGCACGTGCTGGCGGAAGTCGGCTTCGTCTTTGATGTTGTTCTCACCATATATCTTCGCGAACAGTTCGCCGTCAATAGCAGCGGCTTGGTGACGGGAGATGGTGTCGATGGTGAAGGTGAAGTCCGTAGTGAGTTGTTTGACGGCTTCTTTGTCGATACCGAGCAGGGATGCCACTTCGGTTTCGCTCTCAAAGGCTTTCATCGGGTTGAAGGTAACGGCATCGCCTTTTTTGCGTCCGACGAATTGCTTCTTGACTTCTTCGTCCTTGATGTATCGGGGATAGATAACGGCGTTTTCTTTGGTGATACCGTCTTCTTTGTTTTCTTTGATCGAGCCGCGAAGGATGTCGTTGTCCTGTACTTCTTCTACGTCTTGGTAGGTACCGTAGCGGTCGGCGTAGTTATTGACCTGGTTGTTGACCATCTCGTCGGTGACTTTCACGCGGTAGTAGGTAACCTTGTTCTTGGCGGTCATCTTGGTGTCCAACTCGGGCGCAAGAGCGATGTCGAAGACGAAGGTGAAGGTGGTGTCGAACTCCAGATCCACTTTCTGATTCTGCTCTTCGTTGGGCAGAGGTTCGCCGAGAACTTGAAGTTTCTGCTCGTCGATATATTTCTGCAGAGCCGTACCCAACTCCTTGTTGATTACGTCGGCGAGGACGTTCTTGCCGTACATCTTACGGATGAGGGTCTTGGGTACGTTACCGGCGCGGAAACCGGGTATTTGTGCTTTTTGACGTAGTTGACGGATTTCTTTTTCTACCTGTTCTTGGTAGTCTTCAGGTTGCATCACAAGTGTGATTTGTGCTTGGAGGTTTTGCACCTCTGACATTGTAATTTGCATTGTTCTTATCTTCTTTTAAGTTATTATTCTTAATTAGGTATATGCGCCATCGGTAATTTTTTATCGATAGTGCACTATAGGTCTATTCTATTCGCCGTGCGCCATCGCCTGTACGGGCTATGTAGAATTCGGCTTGCAGTCCCGTTTCGCGTTGATAAACTTCGCTGACGGTTTGTCGGAAGGTGTCAATGGCTTCGTTCTTGACGAGCGAAACGGTACATCCTCCGAAGCCGCCGCCGGTCATACGGCTGCCGATTACGCCATCGATTTGCCAAGCCGTTTGTGCTAACGTATCAAGTTCTCTACCTGTTACTTCATAGTCATCGCGAAGCGAGATATGGCTTTGGTTCATCAGTTGTCCGAATGTGGTGAGGTCATTGCTTTTGAGTGCGTTCACCGCCTCGCGGGTTCGCTGAATCTCCGTCACCACGTGCCTTGCTCTACGAAGGATAACGGGGTCGGTAATCGCCGATTGGAGCGACTGAAATTCCGATGGGGTAAGGTCTGCTAATCTACCGATAGGTTTACAGCGACTAATCTGCCGAACCGCCTCTTGACACTCGCTGACACGTTGGTTGTACGTACCGGCATCCAGTTTATGCGGGCTGTGGCTGTTGGTCAGCACGATGGATACGTTCTCTAAACGCAGCGGTACGTAGTCGAATTGGAGCGTATCGCAGTTGAGGAAGATGGCGTTATCGGGTTTGCCTTGTGCCGAGACAAACTGATCCATTATGCCGCAATGCACGCCCGCAAAAGTATGTTCGGCTTTTTGTGCGACAAGGGCGAGTTGGGTTCTGTCCAATCCTAAGTTCAATATGTCGTTGAAAGCGTATGCGGTAACGACTTCAATGGAAGCGGATGAAGACAAGCCTGCGCCGAGCGGCACGTTTCCTTCATACATCAGGTCGTAGCCTGATGGCAGTTCGACTTGTTCGACCAACTGCGCGATACAGCCTAACGGATAGTTGACCCAGCAATGGTCGGGTAGCGGGCTAAAGGGTCCCATAGCGGGGAGTTCCACCGTCTGCGGCATATTCGTTGAGCGGAAACGCAGGATTCGTTCGCTGTTGGGAACGATGGTCAGACGCGTACCGAAGTCTAATGCACAAGGAAAGACGAACCCACCGTTGTAGTCGGTGTGTTCGCCTATGAGATTGACTCTGCCGGGAGCAAAATAGACGGGCATTAGCGCACTCTTTCGCGGGAACAGATTAGCGTACTCTTTCGCAGTAACTGCCGTCACGTGTGTCCACGCGTACGATTTCGCCTTCGTTGATAAAGAGAGGAACGCGAATCTCTGCGCCCGTTTCGAGTTTAGCGGGTTTGAGGGTGTTGGTAGCCGTATCGCCTTTGAGTCCTGGTTCGGTATAAGCGACAGCCAGTTCAACCTTGGTGGGCAGTTCGGCGAAGAGAATCGTGTCGGTCGAAGCGTCGGACACTACATCGCAAACCATACCTTCTTTGAGGAAGTCCACGCCGGTGATGAGGTCGTGTGCAATGGGGACTTGCTCGTAGGTCTCTTGGTTCATAAAGATATAGTCCTGTCCGTCGGCATAGAGGTATTGATAGGGACGGCGTTCTACGCGCACGTCTTCCAGTTTTTCACCGATATTGAAGCGGCGTTCCAATACTCGTCCGTCCACTACGTCTTTGAATTTGACGCGCATAATAGTGTTGCCCTTGCCGGGTTTAACGTGCAGAAATTCGATAACGAAATACAGACGGCCGTCCATACGAATGCATACGCCGTTCTTAATGTCTTGTGAGTTAATCATAAAAAAATCAGGTTATTATAGTTAATCGTAAAAAAAGTAATCCATCAAGGCTTCGTACAAAAAAGCGCGCAAAAGTACTATTTTCTTTTCATACATCCAATAGTTACCCTTCGATTTCTTTCTTTTTGGTGTTGTTTGCCGTAAGAAATGCTGTTTGTCGGGGCATCTATCTTTCACTTTGCAGCCATTGCAAGAGCGATACAGGGGCATTCTTGCGGACTATCTAAGGGGAGGAGAAACAGCTGATTTTTCGCGAAAATGTCATTTTTGTAATTGGTTGCAAATTAACCTTTTACAGCATCAAAACAGCGGAATCACATAATAATCACCTAATAACCACCTAATAATCACCTAATCTAATCCCGATAAACATATAGTAATCATATAGTTTAGTAAGGGGGAAAGGAGGGGTTAAACTATGCCTTAATTTTTCAGTTAAGGTATGCTGAAGCGTCTAATTGCTGAAAGATGAGGGTGCGAATTTCTGATAAATGTGCGTCTATTTGCAGTAAATGCGGGCGGATTTGAAGATAAATGCAGGTGGGATTTGAAGATAAAATGAGCAGGTATGAACATTTTATAGTTGCAGGAACAGATAAATGGCTGTATTTTTGCGCGCTGATAGAATGAAGTTGAAAACTCAAAAAGATAAAAAACACATAAAACAAGCAATGGCAGACAACAAGAAAGACAACGTGTCGGAAGCAAAGAAAGAGAACACCAACTACAATCCGCAAGAGGTGGAGAGCCGTTGGTATCAGTACTGGACAGATAAAGGTTTGTTTCACAGCGAGCCGGATGGCAGAGAGCCGTTTACGGTGGTTATACCTCCTCCGAATGTGACGGGCGTGCTGCATATGGGTCACGTGCTGAACGAGACGATACAGGATGTATTGGTTCGTCGCGCACGATTGGAAGGGAAGAACGCCTGCTGGGTGCCCGGCACGGATCACGCCTCCATCGCCACCGAAGCCAAAGTTATCAAACGGCTCAAAGAACAAGGTATCAATAAACAGGACTTGACTCGCGAGGAGTTCCTCAAACACGCGTGGGATTGGACGGACGAACACGGAGGTATCATCCTCAAGCAACTGCGTAAGTTAGGCTGCTCCTGCGACTGGGACAGGACGGCGTTCACGATGGACGAGACCCGCTCAAGAGCCGTCATCAAAGTGTTTGTGGACTTGTACAAGAAAGGGCTGATATACAAAGGTCTGCGGATGGTTAACTGGGATCCTGAACGTCAGACGGCGTTGTCGGACGAAGAGGTTATCTATCACGAAGAGCACTCCAAGTTCTATTACCTTAAATACAGGGTTGCAGAGAGTGACGGTATGTCGCTTCCTGTCGGCGAGGGTGTGTATAAGGATGAGAAGGGTTATTACTGCGTGGTAGCGACGACGCGTCCCGAAACCATCTTTGGCGATATAGCCGTATGTATCAATCCCAAAGAGGAGAAGAACCAATGGCTACGGGGTAAGCACGTGGTGGTGCCGGGCGTGGGAAGAGAGATACCTATTATAGAAGACCGTTACGTAGAAATAGGCTTTGGTACAGGTTGCCTGAAAGTTACGCCTGCGCACGATGTGAACGACTACGCGTTGGGACAAACACATAACCTCCGCGCTATTGACATCTTCACGGCGGATGCGCACCTGAATATGGACACCGTAGAGGAGGAATTGCAAGCCAATGTGCGCAAGTACCACGGTATGGACCGCTTCGAGTGCCGCAAGCAGATTGTGGAAGACTTGCAAGCGATGGGATTGGTAGAGAAGATCGAGGACTACGACAATAAGGTGGGTTACTCGGAGCGGACGAACGTGCCGATTGAGCCGAGGTTGAGTCTGCAATGGTTCTTGAAGATGCAGCACTTTGCCGACATCGCCCTTCCGCCTGTAATGAACGATGAGATTGTGTTCTACCCTGCCAAGTACAAGAACACGTACAAGAACTGGCTTGAGAACATCAAGGACTGGTGCATCAGCCGCCAACTATGGTGGGGACACAGGATTCCTGCTTGGTACGACAAGGCGTTATTAGATGAAGTGGGAGCAGAGAAGTACCCGCAAGAGAAGATTGTGGTATGCGAAGGCAATCCGAATGAGGGACTGTCGGAGGAGCGTTATGTACAGGATGAGGGGGCATTGGATACGTGGTTCAGTTCTTGGTTGTGGCCTATCTCGCTCTTCGACGGTATCGAGCATCCCGACAACAAAGAACTTGCGTACTACTACCCTACCGCCGATTTGGTGACGGGGCCGGATATTATTTTCTTCTGGGTGGCACGTATGATAATGGCGGGGTACGAATACACGGGCAAGATGCCGTTCAAGCACGTGTATTTCACCGGTATTGTGCGGGATAAATTGGGCAGGAAGATGTCAAAGTCATTAGGCAACTCACCCGACCCATTGGACCTGATTGAGCGTTATGGCGCAGACGGTGTACGAATGGGTATATTGCTTTCTGCTCCTGCGGGGAACGATATACTCTACGATGATTCGCTGTGCGAACAAGGCAGGAACTTCTGCAACAAGATATGGAACTGCTTCCGTATGCTCAAAGGCTTGCAAACCGCTGACATAGAGGCTCCTCGAACAGACCGCGAGACTGTAACGTGGTTTACGCTGTGTCTGTGCAAAGCCGAACAGGAGGTGGACGATCTGATGAAGAAGTACCGTTTGAGCGAGGCTTTGATGGCTGTTTATAAACTCTTTACGGACGAGTTCTCCGGCTGGTACCTCGAAATGATTAAACCTGCATACGGCAGTCCGATTGCCAAGAAAACCTACGACTGCTCCATGCTCTTCTTCGAGCGTATGCTGCGGCTTCTGCATCCGTTTATGCCGTTTATCACAGAGGAGTTGTACCACGCGTTGAGCGAACGAGAGGATGGCGACACGATTATGCGTGAAGACCGTATGGAATGGGACAGCACGGCTCTGTTGGCGCAAGACACAGACGGCGGATTCTGGCAGGAAATAGAGCATGTCAAACAAGTGGTGGCAGGCGTTCGCAATATACGCGCACAACACAATATATCTCCTCGCGAGGAGATAACGCTGATTAGTCCGAAGCCGTTGAGTGAGCTGGTCAATAAACTGACGCACAGCAAGGTGGAAGTGGGCGGCAAACGTCCGGCTATGGTAGCTACCTTCATCGTCGGGACAAGCGAATACGCCGTGCCGCTCAATGAGTTCATTGATGTGGAAGCCGAGCGCAAGAAATTAGAAGCAGACTTGGCGCACCAAGAAGGATTCCTTCGCGGCGTGGAAGCCAAACTCGGCAATGAGAAGTTTATGGCTCACGCCAAACCCGAAGTAGTCGAAATGGAGCGCAAGAAGCAACACGATGCCCTTGAGCGCATAACCGCTATCAAGGCACGGTTGGAGGCTCTGAATGGCTAATTCTTCCCACAACAGACCGCCGATTCTGATAGCGGGTCCCTGCGCCGCAGAGTCGGAAGAGCAAGTGCTGCAAACCGCACACGCGTTGGCATTGTGCCGACCGATTGTGCGAGCGGGACTGTGGAAGCCGCGTTCGCGCCCGGACTCTTTTCAAGGTGTGGGAGAGAAGGGACTGGCTTGGCTGCAACGGGTAGAACGCGAGACGGGGCTGCTGACGGCTACCGAAGTGACAACGCCGGAGCAGTTGCGTCTGACATTGCAGGCGGGTATCTCCTATATATGGATAGGTGCTCGAACGGCTGCCAATCCTATAGATGTGCAGGCGTTAGCAAACGCGCTGCAGGAGGATGTAATGAGTGGCGCGGGGATTGGTTTGAAGGGGGTGATGGTCAAGAACCCGATGCACGAAGACGCACCGCTGTGGATGGGTAATATCCGAAGAATACAAGAGGCTCTCAACGGGTCACAGATACCCGTATGGGCGGTGCATCGCGGCTGCAACCATCACCCTTGTTGGGGTATGGCGTATGCGGTTCGCGAGTCGATGCCGGATGTACCGCTTCTGCTTGATCCAAGCCATCTGTCGGGCGATGCAAAGCAGATTGCTCCTCTATGCGAGAAAGCAATGGAATTAGCATACAACGGGCTGATGATAGAGGTACATCCTGCGCCAAACAAAGCTCTGTCGGATGCCGCCCAACAGATTACTCCCGAGCAGTTACATACGATTTGGACTTCCTTACCATCGTTTGCCGACCATCCGTCCGACCTGCCGCTGCGTTGGCTGCGCGCAATGATGGACGAGGTGGACGATGCGCTGTGGGAAACCATCAATAAACGTATGACCATCAGCCGCCGCATCGGCGAATGGAAACGACAAGCAGGCATACCTATCAGACAACCCGCACGATTTGAAGACATACTAAACCATCGTATCCAAAAAGAAACACAAAACGGACTGACACAAGATATGATTATCACAATCTGTCAGGCTTTGCACGAAGAAAGCATACGAAAGCAATGAGATAACTGCAAAGAAACTATCATTTTGCAATATAGATTTAGCAAAAAGATAAACGATTCACATAATTGCACAAAATATTTTTTCAACTTAGTGAATCTGTGTACCTTTGTTGCGTTCAAACAATAAGTAAAAACAAATAAATCATTTGATATGATACTTGACAAATTAGAAAACGCCGACCTTTATTACGATATCGTTCCCGGTCTGGAACGGTTTATGCAGTTCTTTAACGACAACGACTTGGAAGTTTTTCCGGCTTGCAAAGTGCGTTTGGACGGAGACGACTTGTTCATCAACGTCATTGACCTGCAAGGCAAGGACGAGAAAGACCTGCCGATGGAGGCACACCGCGACTACATTGACATCCAACTGCCTCTGACCGACAGCGAAACGATGGGCTGGAAGCCTCAAGAGGACTGCCTGCGCGTGAGCAAAGAGTACGATGAGGGCAAGGATGTAGAATTGTACGATGACCCCTCGCAGATTCTTTTTGAAGTTCCGACGGGCTATTTCGTAGTTTTCTTCCCGAGCGATGCTCATCGTCCCGGCATAGCCCCCGGGCGTAATTTCCGTAAACTGATTGTCAAAACTCGTGTACCGGCTTAATTAGAATGGCTTTTACCGAAAAAGAAAAAAACATAGACGCTCCCAAGCGGCTGCGTCTTGTGAGCAACGACCCCGGATTGCTCCCTTATGAGTCTGCCATTCAGGGCAGATTTGATTATGCAGCTCGCCGCGAGCAGGAACTGACCAACGGCGAGACGTTGGTGGACTGGGCGAATGGTTATCACTATTTTGGCATTCATTCCAATACTAAGTTGTGGTATATTCGCGAATGGGCACCCAATGCAACTGCTGTTTATTTAGTCGGCGATATGAATGGCTGGCGTAAGAGCGAGGACTATCGGCTGTTGCCTGTCGGCAATGGCATATGGGAAGGCAAGTGGAAGAGGAGTATGTTACGCCATGGGCAGTACTACAAACTGCTTATTGAGTGGCAAGGCGGTAGTGGTTACCGCATTCCTGCATACGCTTTCCGGGCGGTGCAAGACGAGCAGACCAAACTGTTTGCCGCGCAAGTATGGTCACCCAAGCCTTACGAATGGAAGAACGAACGTCCCCATAACCTGAAGCGTGACAACCTCTTTATCTACGAATGTCATATCGGGATGTCGGGGGAGAGTGGCAGTGTAGCATCATACGACCAGTTCCGCCGTGAAGTCCTTCCTCGCGTAGCTGATTTGGGCTATAACTGCCTGCAGATTATGGCCGTGCAGGAGCATCCCTACTACGGTTCGTTCGGCTACCACGTAAGTAGTTTCTTCGCTGCATCCTCGCGATTTGGCACGCCCGAAGAACTCAAAGCCCTCATTGATGATGCACACGGTAGAGGTATAGCCGTGATAATGGATATTGTTCATTCCCATTCTGTGAAGAACGAGCAAGAGGGCTTGGCACTGCAAGACGGTACGCCCTACCAGTATTTCCACGACGGTGCGCGAAGAGAACACCCCGCTTGGGATAGCCTGCTGTTCAACTACGGCAAGAACGAAGTGCTTCATTTCCTGCTCTCCAACTGCAAGTACTGGTTGGACGAATACCGCTTCGATGGTTTCCGTTTTGACGGTGTTACCTCAATGATGTACCTGAGCCACGGTTTGGGAGAAGACTTCACCTCCTATGCCTCTTACTACAACGGTAATGAAGACGGCGATGCTATCTGCTACCTCACGTTGGCTAACCAACTCATTCACGACTTCCTGCCCGATGCCATCACCATCGCCGAAGATATGTCGGGACTGCCCGGATTGGCGGCACCTCGTGAGGACGGCGGAATAGGCTTTGACTACCGCCTCGCAATGGGTATTCCTGATTTCTGGATTAAGTATATCAAGGAAGTTCGCGATGAGGACTGGAAAGCCGGACATATCTTCTACGAGATGACTAATCGCCGACAGGACGAAAAAGCCATCTCATACGCCGAAAGCCACGATCAAGCCCTTGTTGGCGACAAGACCATCATCTTCCGGCTTATTGACTCCGATATGTACTGGCACTTTGAGCACGGACACGACACCTATCGCGTCAATCGGGGTATCGCCCTCCATAAGATGATACGCCTCATTACCGCCTCAACGGCACACGGCGGATATCTCAACTTTATGGGAAACGAATTCGGACATCCCGAATGGATAGACTTCCCCCGCGAAGGGAACGGCTGGAGTTACCATTATGCACACCGCCAATGGTCGCTTGTGGACAACGAGAACTACTACTACGCCGACCTCAACCGCTTTGACCACGATATGGTTCACCTACTCTCCCTTGCCAAGGACGAAGAAGACGCACCCGTTGCCAAACCGATGATGAATGAACCCATTGAGGTGCTTTGGGACAAAGAAGGTGATCAGGTACACGCTTTCCGACGCGGCGATAAAGTGTTCGTATTCAACTGGAACGGTCAGCGTTCGTTCTTCGACTACGGCATCCTAGCACCAGAAGGAAAGTATCAGGTTCTGCTCAATACCGATAACCCACGTTACGCAGGCTTCGGCTTGGCAGACGATACGGTAGAACATTTCACCCAACACGATCCGCTCTTTGCCAACGAGAACAAAGGATGGCTCAAACTCTACCTGCCCGCGCGCTCCGCAGTCGTACTGCAACGCGTAGAATAAAAATCGGAACGATTAGAAAAATTTTGGATAGTATACATCTTTTATCAATAAGTAAATATGCGAGTTATCATAGAGCCGAGCTACGAGTTGGTATCCCAATGGGCTGCCAACTATGTAGCCAAACAAATCAACGATTTTGCGCCTAAAGAGAGTACTCCTTTTGTACTTGGTCTGCCCACAGGTAGCAGTCCGTTAGGAATGTACCAAAACTTGATTAAACTTTACAAAGAAGGCAAAGTTTCGTTCCGCAACGTAGTAACCTTCAATATGGATGAGTACGTGGGTCTCCCCGAAGACCATCCGGAAAGTTACCACTCATTTATGTGGAGCAACTTCTTTTCTCATATTGACATCCGCCGCGAGAACGTACATATCCTCAACGGAAATGCCGCAGACCTAATCGGCGAATGTGCGCGCTATGAAACCGCCATCCGCCAAGCAGGCGGTATTCATCTCTTCATCGGAGGCATTGGTCCGGACGGGCATATAGCCTTCAACGAGCCGGGATCCTCACTCTCCTCGCGTACACGTATGAAAGAACTAACCACCGACACTATCCTTGCCAACTCACGTTTCTTTGACAACGACCCGGCTAAAGTACCTCACACAGCTTTGACTGTGGGTGTAGCTACGATAATGGATGCCAAGCAGGTCATGATTTTGGTGAATGGTCATCAGAAGGCGCGCGCGCTGCTCCACGCTATCGAAAAACCCATCAGCCACATGTGGACGGTTTCCGCTCTTCAAATGCATCCGCACGGCATCATCGTTTGCGACGAAGCAGCGTGTGATGAACTCAAAGTCGGCACCTACAAGTATTTCCTTGACATAGAAAAGAAGAATCTTGACCCGGTTACGCTGCTGTAATTTTAGCGGTTATGTCAATCACAAAGGGAAAATAAATCCTCACGTGGATTGACTAACATCACGGGAACTTGGCTGCGGGCAATGGCTTTACGCTCCGGCGGACCGAAAATCAAGTCGTCCAAGCCATAATCACGAGAGGCTGTCAGAACGAGCAGTTGGTGAGCAAAATCACGCTGGCGACTGACAGCCTCTTCATAAAGATGAAAACTATCTCTCCGTGCTTCTGCCAACTCATACGTTATTTCTTCCCCCGTTTTGTCGCGGACAGATTCGATATGCGTGATGATGCGGTTAGTATTATTGCGTGCGTGCGAACCGTAATCATTGGCAGGCAATAAGATAATATGTGCACCTGTTTTGCGAGCCAAATACGTGCAAATCTCCGCCTTATACGTCTCTTCTTCTAACATCGTCACCGGCACTAAAATTCGCTTCAATACGGCTATTTCTCGCATCGTGGGAGTCAAAAAAACGTATGGTCGCCGCTCCTCACGACACTCGTTCAACGCACGCTGCAATACGCGGCTGCGGTTATCACATCGTACTAAACGTATATCTTCGTTATCGTCCAAGATCATAGACTCTTACGGATTATCTGACAATTATTCTTGCGGTAGGTTTGCTGTGCATTGACTGATGAATGAAAGCAGCTCATCACGCCCCATACCCGTTTCCGAGGACGTACAGAAAACAGGCGGCAATTCTTCCCACGTTTCCAACAGCGTCTGTTTATAGACCGCTATATTCTCTGACAACCTGCCCTTGCCTAACTTGTCCGCCTTGGTAAAAACGATGGAAAATGGCACCTCATTCTCTCCTAACCACTGCATAAATTCAAGGTCAATCTTTTGGGGTTTCAAGCGGCTGTCTATCAGCACAAACAGACAAACTAATTGTACACGCATCAGGCAGTATCGCTCAATCATTCGGCGCAACTGATCACGCTGTACCAATCTGGTTTGCGCGTATCCGTACCCCGGTAAATCAACCAAATGCCATTTCGTTCTCTTACTTTGAATACCCGCTGACGATATTGCAGTATCCGATTCTATAAGGAAATGATTGATAAGTAATGTTTTGCCCGGTTTCTGACTGGTTTTTGCCAAATGCGGATCACGGCAAAGCATATTGATAAGCGATGACTTACCTACATTACTCCTTCCTATAAAAGCGTATTCTGGCAAGTTACCGGCGGGACACTGCGACACATCGGGCGACGATATAACAAATGAGGCGTTCATAACGTGTACCAAGATAATACAAAAAAGGGGCAATGTTTTTCACACTGCCCCACTACGATAAACTATTTTACTTCTGGAGCCGGAGACATAACCACTTCAAATACATTGCCTGCTGCCACGAGTTTGGTGAGCAGGGCTTGAATCTTTTCGGCGGTGATACCCTGCACGGTCTTCTCGTAGTCGGCTAACAGGTCGTCGCCATAGACCAGACGGTCATACACGGCACTGCGCCACCACCAGTTCGTTTGCAGGTTCTCCTTGTAGTCCTTGAGCATCGACTCCTTCTCTTTCTGCAGGTCTTGCGCCAAAGGACCGTCCTTGACAATGGTCTGTACCTCTTCGTGAATGACTTGCATCAGGCGTTCTTCCTTCTCGGGGTCGGTATCAAACTGCATCACAAGACGAGCCGAAGCATACGGGATACGGGTTACCCAACCGCCGCAACCTACGCCGTAACTGCCGCCTTCACGCTCACGGATAGACTCAAGATAACGCGTACTCAAGATACGCCCTATCAACTCCATCGTTACCGCGTTTTCGAGTGAGTAAGGAATCTCGTCAGAAGTGTACTGGATGCGGTTGGTTGTCTGACGGATTTCCATCTCACGCGTGAAATAGTTTTTAACGGTACCCTTGGGAGCGTGGATGTTCCAGTCGCGCCATTGTTCGGGTTCGGCTTTCTTCGTCTTCAGACCGCCTATCCATTGGCAGACGGCTTTCTGTACGCTCTTATCGGCATGGTTAATATCACCATAGATGATAAAAGTGAAGTCGCCCGGATTACCAAAACGGTCGTGGTAGATTTCCATCACCTTGTCAAGGGACACTTTTTCGAGCGCGTCCATATCAAAGATCAGAGTACGTTCCGAGTGGCAGGACTGCGTAAGAGCCAACGAGTCGCCAAAGACGGTCTTGTGGTTCTTATTGCGGTTACGAAGTCCCTCTTTCTGACGGTTCATATAGGTCTCATAGGCTTTCTCATCCCTGCGCGGAGCAGTGAAATTGAGATAAACCAATTGGAGCATCGTCTCAAAATCTTTGATGCTCGAACTACCCCATACCGACTCGGAGTAAGTGTCTATACTGAGGCTGGCACTTGCGCTCTTGCCTGTCAGGGCTTTGTTCAGTTCCCGACGCGAAAAGTCGCTCAATCCCATCTCATAAATCAGCGAGGTCGTCAGCCTTAGCGAAGGCAGATCCTCGGTCTTGACCAACGATGAGCCACCCATCGAGTAGGCTTGCAACGAGATGCTGTTCTCGTCAAACTTCGAAGGACGGAAAATGACGCGTATGCCGTTGCTCAACGTCCATTCGGTAGTGCCGTAACGCTCATCGGAAGAGGTGGACTTAATCTTACCCGCCTTCGGGGCTTTCTTGATTAACTGCGTGCGATAAACAAGGTCTTCGGGCGACTCTATTTCAGCCTTCTGCACCGCTTGCATCATCGCTAATACTTCCTCTTCCGTGGGAATATGAATACCCTCTTTCTCCTGACCTGTAATGGACACGGTCGGATGATTATGCATCAGCGTGCGAACCATCATATTCAACTCTGTAAGTGTAATAGTAGGAACCTGCTCTTGGGCAAAACGCACTTCCCAATCGATACCGGGGATAGACTCTTGATCCTCAAAGTTGCGCACATACTCATTGACGTAGGAGCGGTTGCTGCGGGTGTTCTTGCTCTTGAGCGAGTTCTCCATACTATTCAGGTAGTTGGTCTTAACGCGATCCAACTCGCTTTGCTTAAAGCCGTAGCGTTGCATCTTCTCCAACTGGTACAACAGGTCATTGAGTGCCTCTGTTTCGCGTCCTTCTTTCGGACTGACGGAAGCCAAGAAAGCATCTTTGAGTTTGACTATCTCGCCGTATCCCACACCTGCGCTCTTGAACGATGCGTTAGGGTCTTCCGTGATGTCGCTGAAGCGGTTGTTCATCATCGAGCAGATGAGCGACAGACAGATATTGCGACGGTACTCGTAAGGCGTATTGCGCAGACTGCTCTGCATCTGCTCGTGCAGCCATTCGATACTTATATCCGTGCTTTGAGCCTCCTTGTTGGATGCGGTAACCACACGTGCGCGGTCATTGAAAGGTACGGTATAGAGAGGACGCTCACCGCGGTTGGCACGCGCGGGAACATCTTTCCACAGGTCTTTGATTTTCTGCTCAATCTTGTCCACATCTATATCGCCCACCACGATGATGGCTTGCAGGTCAGGTCCGTACCACTTGTGGTAATAATCGCGCAGGGCATCGTAGGCGAAGTTGTTGATAACAGCCGTATCGCCTATCACATCGCGTTTGCCGTACTGCGTACCGGGGTATTTCTTGGCAACGATGTCCTTGTAGAGCAGACGACCCGGAGTAGCTCTTGTCCGCCATTCCTCGCGAATCACACCGCGCTCTGCGTCTATCTCGTCCGGCTCCAACAGCAGACCGCACGACCAGTCGTACATCACCAACAGAGCCGAATCAATAATCCCTTCCCGAACGGTAGGTACATCGCTCAACCGATACACCGTCTCATCAATCGAGGTATAGGCGTTGATATTGCCGCCGAAATTCACGCCGATAGACTCAAAGTAATTGATAATACCCTTCCCGGCGAAGTGCTTGGTACCATTGAAAGCCATGTGCTCGAGGAAGTGCGCCAAACCGTTTTGGTTATCTTCTTCCAACACGGCACCCACCGCTTGCGCGATATGAAACTCGGCGCGCTCCTTCGGCTGCTCGTTGTGACGAATGTAGTAGGTCAAGCCGTTGTCCAAATGACCTACGCGCACATCCTTGTCAATAGGTAACTTGTCGGTGCGTTGTGCCGACATACTGAGGGCTGCCAACAGAAGCCCCAAAGTCATCAGTGTGTGTTTCATCTTTTATGCGTTTGTTTCTGTTTGTTCTGTTGTGTTTGCCATTGACTCGTTTGCATTGCTTGCCTCCGATTCGGAAGTATTCTCCTCGATTATCTCATCGCCGCGACTCTTCCACGGACGCGGACCGAGTACACTCTCTACATCATCGCTCGTAATCACCTCGCGTTCAATGAGCATCTCGGCGATACGATGGTGCTGCTCGGCGTGTTCGGTCAGAATCTTTTTGGCACGCGCCATCTGCTCGCTGATGATAGCCGATGTTTCGCTATCAATCACTTGCGCCGTCTGCTCGCTGTACGGTTTAGTCATAGCATATTCGTACCGACCCGTAGAGTCATAGAAACTTACATCCTTCAACTTGTCCGACATACCGTAGTATGCCACCATAGCAAACGCCTGTTTGGTCGCGCGCTCAAGGTCATTAAGCGCACCGGTGGAAGTTTGGTTGAGAAAACATTGCTCGGCTGCACGACCGCCCAACAAAGCGCAGAGTTCGTCCAATATATGCTCCTTGTTGGTCAGTTGCCGCTCTTCGGGCAGATACCAGGCAGCACCAAGTGCCGCACCGCGCGGTACTATCGTTACCTTGACCAATGGATTAGCCCACCTGAGCAGCCAACTGATAGTGGCGTGTCCTGCCTCGTGGTAGGCAATCGAGCGTTTCTCCTCGTCCGTCAGTATCTTGTTCTTGCGCTCCAAACCGCCCACAATACGGTCCACCGCATCCATAAAGTCTTGCTTGCCCACCGTCTTACGGTCGTGCCGTGCAGCAATCAGAGCCGCTTCGTTGCAGACATTGGCAATATCCGCGCCCGAAAAACCGGGAGTCTGCTTGCTCAAGAAATTGACATCCACCGTATCGTCCAATTTGAGCGGCTTGAGGTGTACGCCGAAGATCTCTTTGCGCTCCTGAAGATCAGGCAGCTCCACGTGAATCTGCCTATCGAATCGCCCGGCACGCAGCAGGGCGGGGTCAAGAATCTCGGCGCGGTTGGTAGCGGCAAGGATAATAACGCCCGAATTGGTGCCGAAGCCGTCCATTTCTGTCAGCAACTGGTTGAGCGTCGATTCGCGCTCATCGTTGCCGCCCGTAATCGCGCCCTTACCGCGCGCACGCCCCACGGCATCTATCTCGTCTATGAAAATGATAGCAGGAGCTTTCTCTTTCGCCTGCCGGAAAAGGTCACGCACGCGGCTGGCACCCACGCCCACAAACATCTCCACGAAATCCGAACCCGACATCGAGAAGAAAGGTACATCCGCTTCGCCTGCCACTGCCTTGGCAAGCAACGTCTTACCCGTCCCGGGAGGACCTACTAACAAAGCCCCCTTCGGTATCTTACCGCCGAGATTGGTGTATTTCTCAGGGTTCTTCAAGAAAGCCACTATCTCTTCCACCTCCTGCTTCGCACCCTCCAAACCGGCAACGTCCTTGAACGTCACCTTGTCTTTCTGATCCTTGTCAAAGAGGTGGGCTTTCGCTTTTCCGACACCGAAAATTCCACCGCCCATTGAGCCTATACCGCGACTCATATACACGAAGAAACCGATAATCAGTATCCACGGCACAATGTTCACCAACAGCAGATACCATATATCTTTCGACTTCTCGTATTTCACGTCGATGGCTTTGAGACCCTGCTGACGACGGCGGGCATTGACCTCATCGGTATATTTGGCAAACTCCTCCACAGACGGAACCTGCGTCGTAAGCATACCCTTCACTTCCCTTGCATGCTCCGTAGTGCCGAACACTAATTCATACTGCTCGGGACGAATGGTGGCTTTCGCACTGTTGTCATCATAGACAATCAGTTGCTCCACCATATCTTTCTCTATGTAGGACGTGAATTGGGTATAACTCAGGTCTTTCTCTATCTTCTTGTTATTAGCGGGATAGAAGAAAAACATCAATACTCCGAATAGAAGTAAATAGATAAGCCATCCCCATAAGCCTTTCTTTTTAGGCGGCTCATTGTTGCCCATCGGGTTAGTCGGCTGCGTACTCTGTTGTTGTGCCATCGCTCCAAAGATTTTCTATATCGTAATACTCGCGCATCGGGCGCAACATGATATGTACAAATACCGTGCCATAGTCCAACGCTATCCATTCGGCGTTCTGTTTGCCGTCCATAGCAAGGGGATGGATATGCGTTTCTTTACGCACATAGTAGTCCACCTCATCGGCTATGGCACTCACCTGCGTAGGACTGCCGCCTTCGGCTATAACCATATATTCAACGGGTGCTTCCGTTATCTTCCTCAAGTCAAGCGACACAATGCGCTGTCCTTTCTTGTTGCGGATGCCCTCCACGATGGTGGCAACCAACTGCTCTGTCGTTACTTCTTCTTTCTTCATATCTGTTAAAAATTCACTTCTAAAACTTACATTGTCGCTGTCATAAGTGACAAAAATGTTTTGGGAACGGGCGTTTCAAAATGCAGTTTCTGCTCCGTCACCGGATGAATGAACTCCAATACCCGCGCGTGCAGACACAAGCGGTCGGCTTTCCTTTGCAGCAAGGCTTTTGACAGCGCGGTATCATTGCCGTGTCCGTACTTGCGGTCCCCTAATACAGGATGCCCTACCGAAGCCAAATGAACACGAATCTGATTCGTCCTGCCCGTCTCCAAGTGCAACTCAACCAACGACAAACCGCCTTTTCCGCGCACCGGCAATTCAGTAGCCGCATTCTCTTTCAGCACCTTGTAGTTCGTCACAGCCAAGTCCCCGCCGTCATCCACGGGCGACGAATAGACCATCGCATTTCGCTTGTCCTCCGTGAACCACGAGCGGATCTGACTCTCTTTCTTGTCAAACACCCCTTCGGCTACTGCCACATACGTGCGCTGCGTAACTATATCACGCCAGTAGTCGCGCATATAGTGCTGCAACTCGGCGGACTTAGCGAACACAAGCAACCCCGATGTCTCGCGGTCTAAACGATGTACCACAAACACCCCGTTCCTCACATTCTGCTTCTTTACGTAGGCTTTCAAGATGGAATAAGCCGTCGTTTCCGTCGATTCGGTAGTAGTGGGAACAGACAACAACCCGTTCTTCTTATCCACCACAATCAGACTGTCATCCTCATATACGAGGCGCAGTTTGGGATGGTGCAGCTCCACCGCCCCCTGACCGCTTCGTACCGTCACTCTGTCGCCCGCCTGCAAGGTAGTATCAAATTGCGACACCACTACGCCATTGACCGACACCAGCCGGTGTTGCAACCATCGTTTGGCATTCGTCCTTGTCGTTCCTATCGCATCTGTCAGAAACGACAAGAGGTCAGACGATCTGCGAACAGGATATTCGGTTTCTTTCTTTTTCATATTTCCTCTGATTTGAGACTGACTATCAGTCGATACAGATTACAACCGATGAAATTGCCGACTACCAACATGCTGTACAAGAGCAATATCTGTCCTACGTTCGCAGCCCAGAAATCAAACGGCACGGTCAAGTAATAGAACGCATCGGCAATGCAGTGCGGAAAACCGCAATGGATAAAGAGCGGCACAGCAAAAATCAGCGGAATCCAGTTACCTATCTCATTTCCTTTGCGCGCAAACGTAACCGCCGTGGTCATCAATATGCCGCAGCCGATACTCAGCACGCCCGCTTTCCACCAGCCGACCGACAGCCGACCTTCCAGCAGCGTCTGAGCCGTCTCCTGCAGCGGCATAGGCGAACAACGCGCTATCAACGCAATCAGCAGACAACCTACCCAGTTACCTACCAAGATAAGCAACAACTCCTTCATCTCCTGCCCGTTCTGCACGAAACCCGCTGTACCGGTAAAGAGCTTGAGCCGATACTTAACCACAGTTGCTAATCCGAAGATAAACAGGAACATACCTATCGCCTTCCCCGCTAAAAAGCCGTAGCCCGCAAGCGCGATACATACACCGGCAAACACTGCCGAACGAAAAATCGGAAAAAGTGCGTTCTTCATCGTTATTTAACCCGTTTTTTCAATCCACAGCCAAGTTTATTCAATCCACAGCCAAGTCGTATTCGACCAATGGTTCAGGTACTGCCAGCGGGCTTTTATCACACGAGCTGTACCGTAAGCGTCCGTTACAACAGGCAGAACATCCTTGTTAAGCACAAACGGCTCGGTATAAGTCTGCCACGTCTCGCCGCCGTCCAGCGTATATTCGATACGGCTGTCCGCTGTTTGCCCGCCGACTACGGTGTTCATATAGACCGTATCGTTCGCCACGTGGATGCCGGGCAACTGCAGGTGGAAATTATGCCCTTCCTGATTCAGTTGGGGCAGCATATAGTGATAGACTAACGATGTAAACTCCGGCAAGGTTAATGCCGAACGGTTATTCCACGAGCGTTCCGCCAAACCGAACATCTTCGGATACAGTTGCCATTCTACCTGGCGGAAACTGCGAATCGGCTCTGCCCACAACTGTGCGTTCATTCCTATCACATTGGCGTGCTCTAACGGTTCCCAGTCAAAAGCACGGTACTCATCGGTGAATCCGCCCCAATCCAAGCCTTTCTCCTCATGATGACGGCAGTAAGCGAAGTCGAAGTACATGTGATTGGCAGTTGCCAATACCACTTGGTAGCCCGAATCAGCCATCTGTTGCGGTTTCTCCATTCCGTTGTGCCAACTGTAGCAGATAGCACCCGACTCAGGACGGCAGAACTCCGTGATTTCCTCCCAGCCCATCGGACGCAAATCATACTTTTTCAATATCTCTAACACGCCGTCTATAAAGGCTTGATGCTCTTCGTAGGTAAGTGAACCTTGCGGCACTTCATCGCCGCCTATGTTGAAAATCGTAAACTCGGCCTCCGCTTCCTCGTACATCTTTTTCAGTTCGCGTACGACCGTCTCAATGAAAGTGAGCGCATACGGGTTGGTCACGGCTATCACATTGTCGGTATATTCCTGTGCGCCGTTATAGGCACGCATGTCCATCACGCTGTCGCTCAAAAGCGGATAGAGGGCTTTCTTGCAAGCACGCATGTGTCCGGGCATATCGATTTCGGGAATGACGCGGATATGACGCTCCTTGGCATAACGCAGCAGACGGATATAGTCGGCACGCGTCAAAAAGCCGTTGGCGGTGTTCTTCGGGTCGGTATAGTCCCATCCGCCGCCGTACATCGGATACAGACATTCCTTCTCGGTCAGCGTATAACCTCTGCGTGCACCTTGAGCCGTCAATTCCGGCAGACCCGGTATCTCCACGCGCCATGCCTCATCATCGCTGATATGGAAATGGAGCGTATTCAGTTTCTGCTCTGCCATTATATCCACCACGCGCATCACCGAATCCACAGGATAGAAGTTGCGCACAATGTCAAGCATCACGCCGCGATGGTGCATATCGGGATAGTCCTCTATACGGCTCACTTTCGTCACCGGATTCATCTTCCGAAGTGTCTGCTTGGCGTAGTACAGACCCGCCTCGTCTGCGGCTTCTATATAGATGGTATTCGGCGTAAAACGAATCGTATAGCCCTCGCGAACCAAATCTGCATTCATTTTTACTTCGATGGCAGCCTTCGCTATATCACATACTTCGTCGCCCCATTCCGCTTTCTTGGGCTGCGGAAAGAACAGAAACTCGGTAGCAAGTTTTTGAGCCGCAGCGCGCTCTGCATTATATCCGTAACTGTATTCGCCGTCGGCGTAAGGCGTTTTCTCCCACGTTTCCATTCCTCTGTACATCTGTTCGCGGCGGGTGTACTTGTCCCACGTACAAGTTACCGTCAGCGGCTCTGGGTGCTTGCCCGTTACGATAAAGAGCCCTTCAGGGTGTTTGTTCTCGCGGATACCGTTGCCGCGAAAACGCAGACAATACGTGCGCGAACTGTCAGCCGGAATGGGACGATATGTCTCAGACGGACGGTAGCAGTGGTAACTGCCCTGAATCTGCGTACCGCATAGCTCATCGCCCTCACGGCAGATTGGTGCCATCGCTTCCATACAGAAATAGAGCGTCCAGTCGTTGTCCAACTCTTTGCCGGAAACATTCTTGATGGTCAGGTAGGCTTCCGCTACACGCGGCTCTACATCGTTCCGACCAAATTCCCAGTGACACGTAATGGGGGCTTCGTTCTTGGCGCAAGACAGCAGACCCAAGCAAGACAGGAAAACAAAAAACTTTTTCATATCAGCGGTTGTTTTAACTATTGATTTTCACCTCTATACATCTCATTACACACCCCCTGCCAGGCGGCTGTAACGATTTTTTACTGTCGATTTTTTCGTTTAGGCTTGCAAAGATACGCTAATTTTCAGTACTTTTGCAAGCCCGAAAAGGAAAAACGATGAACAAAATTACGATTTATTGCAAAAACGACCATCGGTACTACGACATCGAGTGCGGCACTTCGCTGTTCGATTTGTACCGGCAGATTGGTCTCAAGTTGCGCTACCCCGTAGTGGCTGCCCGTGTTAACTACAAGCTCCAGAGCCTTAATTTTTTGATTTACAAGCCCAAGGACATTGAGTTCTTGGACGCTTCCACCTCGGCGGGTATGCGGTGCTATGTCCGCACCCTCTCTATGGTGATGGCGCGCGCCGTGCGCGAACTCTACCCCGACGGCGACCTGCGCATTGAGCACCCTATATCCAAAGGCTACTACTGCACCGTGCGCGATGCCCAAGGCGAAAAAGTGAACATCAGCGAACAGGACATAGTTGCCATCAAGCAGCGTATGCAGCAAATAGTGGACGAAGACTGCCCCATCGTTACCGAAGAGAAGCAAACCAAAGAGGTCATACGCCTCTTCACCGAACACAAAGAAGGACAGACCACCCTCTTCAAGACCCTCGGCAACCCCTATTGCCGCTATTTCCGTATGGGCAATTTCATCGACTACTACACCGGTGCGCTGATGCCCTCCACCGGCTATATCCACCTCTTTGATGTCATTCCCTACCACGAAGATATGCTCCTGCGTATCCCCTGTCGGCAAGACCCGATGCGCCTCGAAGACCTCTGCACACAAGACAAGATGTTCGACATCTTCAAGGAGTACCTGAACTGGTGCCGGTTGCTCAAGATCTCCAACGTAGGCGAGTTCAACGACTTCTGCAAGTCCAAGAACCTCTTTGAGATGATTAAGGTCAGCGAAGCACTCCACGAAAAGAAAGTGTCCAACATAGCCGATATGATTACCTCCCGAGAGGAGCGACCCCGCTTCGTCCTCATCTCAGGTCCCTCCTCTTCCGGCAAAACAACCTTCTCGATGCGTCTGCGCATCCAGTTGATGGTCAACGGCATACAGCCTGTCGTCATCTCGATGGACAACTACTTCGTCAATCGCGAAGACACCCCCAGGGACGAGAACGGCGAATGGGACTTCGAGCACCTGCACGCCCTTGACTTGGACCTCTTCCGCAAAGACCTGAGCGACCTGTTAGAAGGCAAAGAAGTGTCACTGCCCACCTTCAATTTCGAGACCGGCAAACGCGAGTTCCGTGGCAATAAACTCAAATTGCGACCCGATATGATTTGCATCATCGAAGGCCTGCACGCCCTCAACCCCGAACTCATCCCCAATATCCCGCGCAAAGCCACCTTCAAAGTGTTCGTATCCGCTCTCACATCCGTCAATCTCGATAACCACAACTGGGTACCCACCGCCGACCTGCGCCTCATCCGCCGCATCGTGCGCGACTACCGCTATCGAGGCTATTCGGCGCAAGACACCATCGGACGATACGAAAGCGTCAAACGAGGCGAAGAAACATGGATCTACCCCTACCAGGAAGAAGCCGACGTGATGTTCAACTCCGCCCTGCTCTTCGAGTTGGCTGTCCTCAAACGACATGCTGAACCCATCATCTCCGAAGTGCCGAAGTACACCGACGAATATACCGATGCACATCGCCTGCTCAAAGAACTCAGTTACTTCGAACCCATCCCCGAACGCGATATTCCGCCTACCAGTTTCCTGCGCGAATTCGTCGGCGGCAGTTCATTCCGATACTAAAAAAACGCTGTTATGCCGTTTAGATACGTAAAACTATGATTATGACCCGACATATTCTGACCTCTGTCTTTCTCTCCCTATCCTTGTGGATAGGCTGTTCAGTGCTTGCCAATGCACAAGCACCGGCTGCAAATACATCGACTATAAATTCACAGAAGCCTGCATTAGCGGACTCGCTCCCTTATCCGCAGATTTTCACCGACATGCCCAACGTCCATATCGAACAAGACTCTGCCATCACGCGCCTGATGCAGGACAAAATAGCCGGCATCGGCGCAAGCGAAAAGGAAGGAATAGGATGGCGCGTACAAGTCTATTCGTCGAATGTCCCCGTACAGTCCAAGTCGGAGGCGCTCACCCTTGAAGCCAAACTTAAAGACGCTATCGACCAACCCGTCTATATCGTTTCCACCCCGCCTTTTATTAAGGTACGTGTAGGAGACTTCCCGACGCAGGAAGAAGCACAAGCCTTCAAGGCAGAACTCATCAAGCTCTTCCCCGAACTGGTCGGCGACACCTACATCGTCCGCGACGACCACATCAAAATCCGCTAATTACTTGATTTTCAACGTAGCGCGTCCACGGATATCGTTCACGTTGGCGGCAACCATCACTTCGTAGTCACCCGTCGCCACTTCCCAGCGGTTGCCGGTTTCGCTCCACGATGCCAAGTCCGACTTCTTTATTTCCATCGTCAGCGTTTGTTTCTCACCCGCCTGCAACAGACGGGTCTTGGCGAAGGCGCGCAACTCCTTTTCGGGCTTGTCCATACCGCCTTCGGGTGCATGTACATAGACTTGCACCACTTCCTTGCCCGCCGTCTTGCCCGTATTCGTTACGGTTACGGTTACGGTCATCACATCGCCTTGCATCTTCACTTTCGGCTGACTATAAGCAAACTCCGTGTAACTCAAGCCGAAGCCGAACGGATAAGCCACCTGCTTCTTGTACGTGTCAAAATAGCGGTAGCCGACGTAGATACCCTCCTCATGGTTGGTATAAGTGATGCCCTTGATGGGGCGGTGGCGTTGCTGCAGACGCTGGTAGGAATACATGTCGTAGTCCTGCGGAAAATTGCGCGTGGACCAGTGGTCATAGACCGATACGGGCCACGTCATCGTCAGTCTGCCGCTCGGGCTGACCTTGCCGGTCAATACGTCCGCCACGGCGTTACCGCCCTCCTGCCCGGGCTGCCAAGCCATCAGGATAGCGTCCACCTTGTCGCGCCACGATACCGTCTCAATCACCGAACCGGAATTGATAACCACAATGACGGGCTTGTTCTGCTCGTGGAACACATCACTCACGCGCTGAATCATCGTTTGCTCCAAGTCGGTCAGCGTGAACTCGCCGTCAATCTGACGGTCTATGCCCTCACCGGCCTGACGGGAAATGGTGATAATGGCAGCCGAAGCCTCTTTTGCCTCGTGGCGGATGCAACGCTCCGTAATCTCTATCTCGTCCACCTTAGGCTGACCTTGATCCAAGAACCACATCAGCGGGTTCTTGTCCACCATCAGTTTGACCTTGGCATACTGAACGTACTTCTGATAAATATCCGTCAAGGTGGGCGTAGTGGTTATGCCCTGTGCTTTCAAGCCGGACACCATATCCACCACTTTCTCTACATTCACGCAACCTGAACCGACACCGCCTGACAGGAAGTCGTAACTATTCACACCAAAGAGTGCTATGGTATCTTTGCCCGTAGTGCGCATCGGCAATGCTCCGTTGTTCTTGAGCAGCACCATTCCTTCTGTACTCGTCTGGCGTGTGATTGCCGCATGGGCAGCGCGGTCGGGGGCTTCACTGTAGCGATAATTCTTGAAGCGGGGAGTTTTGACGATGAACTCCAACATACGGCGCACGCTACGGTCCAAGTCCGCCATCGGTAGCCTGCCATCGCGAACTGCCGCCATAATATCTTCAATCTGCACGGGATAGCCGGGCATCATCAGGTCGTTACCTGCTTTCACGGCATCCTCTACGGGCAGGTCGGCACGCTTGCCTATCCAGTCGGTCATCACGATGCCGTCGAAGCCCCAGTCGTCGCGCAGGATGTCGGTCAACAGTTGCTTGTGGCACTGCGCATAGATGCCGTTCACACGGTTATACGCCGACATAATGCACCACGGATGCGACTCGCGAACCATCTTCTCGAAACCGCGAAGGTAAATCTCGTGCAACGCCCGCTGACTCACCTGCTCGTCCACGCTGAAACGCTCCGTTTCCTGCGAATTGACGGCATAGTGTTTGGGGCAGGCACCTACTCCTTGCGACTGGATGCCTTTCACCAATGCCGCACCAATCACGCCCGTGACATAAGGGTCTTCGCTGTAGTACTCAAAGTTGCGGCCGCACAAGGGGTTGCGGTGGATGTTCATACCCGGACCGAGGATAATATCGCAGCCGTATTCGTGCGTTTCGTTACCCATCGCTTTCCCTACTTCCTCCACCAAGTCGGCGTTCCATGTGGCAGCCAAGCAACTAGCAACAGGAAATCCCGTAGCGAAATAGCGGCGGCTGTCGTTGGGGCGCACGGAGTCGATATGCACACCCGCCGGACCGTCACAAGACAGGGTGGAGGGAATACCCAAACGCGGAATGGCATACGTGACACCTGCCGCGCCATAGACGAACTGCGTCTGATGACCTGCCGTACCGGGCTCGTAGTCCTCTTCCGCCACGCCTACCAACAAACGGGCTTTCTCCTCCAAGGTCATGGCGCGCATAACGGCATCTATATTGTCCGCGCGCAACTGTACGGGGGCTGAAGGTGACTCACTCGCGGCTGAATTATCCGCCATAACGACCATTGCCGACATAAGGGCGGCAACGGCTAACGACAAACAGAATTTCCTTTTCATAAGTAACGATTATTTATTTTAGCCTATCCAACGAACATAGCAGAAGTCCATACGGTGCGGCAGCAAGTCGTTCTTGGGATACATACGCAGTCCGAATTTCATTGCGCCGGCATAGTCGAAGCGATACTCAAGGGCGAACGTCAAACGTGTCCCCTCCGCTTTAACCAACTCCAACGGACTCACTTCATACAACTTATCGTTGTTATGCTGCGAGGTACGAACAACCACAAGGTCTATACCGAGACCGTTGTCGTGCAACTCGTGAGTGTCCAATACCACTTCCACCTTGTGCGATTCGCCGACACTCGGCTGATGCTGTACAAAATTGTCTGCCGCAATCGAAACCACCTCTATCTCGTCCCAGTGCGCCGCCATATTCTCTTTCCAAGCAGCAATGGAACGAGCCACCTTGAAATTGTCGGCTGCCAACAGAGCATGGCGGGATGCCAGTTTATTGTAGTACTTGTTGAAGTAATCGTCCATCATCCGCTTGGTAGTGAAATGCGGCGTAATCTTGGTGATGGAGTTCTTGATTACCTGAATCCAGCGGGGCGAATAGCCTTGCTCGTTCTTATCGTAATAGAGCGGAATAATCTCGTTCTCGAGCATCTGATAGATGGTGGCGGCATCCAACTGGTCTTGGTGGGCTTGGTTCTCATAGGTACGCTTGTCGGTGAGTGCCCAGCCGGCACCTTCCACGTAACCTTCTTTCCACCATCCGTCCAATACGGAGAAGTTAAGCACACCGTTCATCTGGGCTTTTTCGCCACTTGTTCCGCTGGCTTCCAACGGACGTGTAGGCGTATTGAGCCAAATGTCCACGCCGCTGACAAGGCGTTTGGCAAGGCGCATATCGTAGTTCTCAAGGAAGATAATCTTACCCAGGAACTCGGGCATACGGCTCACTTCGATGATACGTTTAATGAGTCCTTGACCGGCACCGTCTGCAGGGTGAGCCTTACCCGTGAAGAGGAACTGAACGGGGTAATCAGGGTTGTTCACCAATCGTTTGAGTCGCTCTAAGTCGTTGAACAGCAGATGGGCACGCTTGTAGGTAGCGAAGCGGCGACCGAAACCGATAATCAGGTTCTTTGCCTTCATCTCATTGACCGCCTTGACGATACGTGCGGGGTCACCCTGCGACTGCATCCAGTCATCGCGGAACTTCTCTTTGATGTAGTCTATCAGTTTTACCTTGAGGCTCATACGCGTGTTCCATATTACCTCATCAGGCAGGTCTTGGTAAGGTTTCCACATCTCCGGATTCGACTGGTCGTTCCACCACTGCTTCGGGAACGTCTTCTGATACAACGCTTTCCAATCGGAAGCAGCCCACGTAGGCATGTGTACACCGTTCGTCACGTAGCCGACGTGCAACTCTTCGGGGTAATAGCCCTGCCAAATGGGGGCGAACATCTTGCGGCTCACCTCGCCGTGCAATTCGCTCACGCCGTTGGCTTCCTGACAAGTATTGAGCGCGAAGACGGACATCGAGAACTTCTCGTTGTTGTCTTCCGGGTTCTGTCTGCCCATACCGATCAGGTCTTTCCACTCGATACCCAACTTAGGAGCATACTCGCTCATATACTTATAGAAGAGTCCTTCTTCAAAGTAGTCGTGTCCGGCAGGCACGGGCGTATGGCAGGTGTAAAGACCCGAAGCGCGAACCACCTCTAAGGCTTCATTGAAACTCAAATGCTCTTCCTGCACCAGGTCCACCAAACGCTGCAAGCCCATCAAGGCCGCGTGTCCTTCGTTGCAGTGATAGACATCCTTTTTGATACCTAATTTCTTGAGGGTGAGCATACCGCCGATGCCGAGCAGGATCTCCTGCTTGATACGGTTCTCCCAGTCACCGCCGTAGAGTTGGTGGGTAATCTGTCTGTCCCACTCCGAGTTGAGTTCATTGTCGGTATCCAAGAGGTAGAGCGATATACGTCCTACTGCCACTTTCCACAGATAAGCGTGTACCGTGCGGTCGGGATAAGGTACGTCTATGACCATCGGTTGACCATTGGCTTCCTTGACTTGCGTCAAGGGCAGGTTGTTGAAGTTCTGCGCCTCGTAATTAGCGATTTGTTGTCCTTCGGGCGAAAGCGTCTGTGTAAAATAACCGTAGCGGTAGAGGAAACCGATTGCGGTCATATCCACGTTCTGGTCGGAAGCCTCCTTGAGGTAGTCGCCTGCCAGAATGCCCAGACCGCCCGAATAAATCTTGAGGATATGGGTCAGACCGTACTCCATCGAAAAATATGCAACAGAAGGTTTCTTCGTATCGGGCTTCACGTCCATATAGGCGCGAAAGTCTTTGTACGTACTATCCAACTGCTGCATAAACTTTTTGTCTTTCGACAGTTCCATCATCTTGTCGTAGCCCATCATATTGAGCAACATAATGGGGTTTGACTGCGCTTTATGCCATACGTCAAGGTCTATATAACGAAAAATGTTCTTTGCATCGCTATTCCATACCCACCACAGATTGTATGCGATTTCCTGCAATTTTTTCAGACTCTCGGGAAGATTGGCTTGAACCGTAACGTCCTTCCAAGAAGGTTGGTTCACGTTGTTCACTTTAATTTTTGTCATACGTATTGATTAAATATAATTTTATTTTTTTATTCTATTCTCTTTTAATAAATTAAGTGTACCTTTCAGCATATCTTCACATACCTTGTACAATCGCTTTCCTGCCGATTTTTAGCACGAAAAACGCGCAAAGGTACGTATAAAATTGTTTGTATGCAATTTTTGGCTTACTTTTGCGCGAATTATGGCAATTACAGAAAAAGAAATACTACGCCGCCGCGATTTCCGCGAGGCTCTTACCTTCACCATTGACCCCACCGAAGCCAAGGACTTTGACGATGCGCTGTCGTTTGAGCAGCAGGAGGATGGCAACTACCGTATCGGCGTGCATATAGCCGACGTAACGCACTATGTCCTGCCAGGCGACAACATCGACAAGCAGGCTTACGAGAAAGCCACCAGCGTCTATTTGGTGGACAAAGTCATTCCGATGCTCCCCGAAGAGTTGTGCAATGACCTCTGTTCGTTGCGTCCGCAGGAAGACAAACTCTGTATGTCAGTCATCTTCGACATCACGCCGAAAGCGCAGGTGCTGCGCGCCAAAGTGTGCCGAACGGTTATCCGCTCCGACTACCGGCTGACCTACGAGCAGGCACAAGACCTGCTTGACGGCAAAACACCGCAAGACCATCCGCTTTTTTCCCGCAACCCGCAAGAAGAAAACCAATTACGAGAAGCCCTCAACCGCCTCAACGACTTGGCTATCATTCTGCGCCGCGAGCGAGAACGGCAGGGCGCGCTTGTGATGGAGCAGGACGAGGTGCATTTCAATCTTGACGAAAAAGGCAATCCCACAGACGTATATTTTACTGCGCCGCAAGCCTCCAACCACCTCATAGAAGAGTTTATGCTGCTTGCCAACCGCACCGTAGCCGAACAGATGGTTAAGACGGGCAAGACAATGGTCTATCGCGTACACGACAAACCCAACGAGGAGAAATTAGACACCTTAGCGCGCTTCAAGAAGCGTATGGGCGACCGGCTGCCCGTCTTTACCGAGCAGTTGCTCACCATCCGCGCGATGGCGAAAGCGGTCTATTCCATCCATAACATCGGTCACTACGGTTTGGCTTTTGACTACTATACCCATTTCACGTCTCCTATCCGCCGCTATCCCGATATGATGGTGCACCGTATAGTGACTCACTACCTGCTCGGCGAACGCAAAAAAATCGGGATTGCCGATTATGAAGAAGCCTGCAAGCACTGCTCCGAACAAGAACAAGCCGCAGCGCAGGCCGAACGCGACTCCGTCAAAGAGATGCAGGCAAGATGGATAGCCCAATACGTAGGCGAGGAGTTTGACGGCTACATATCGGGCGTAACCGATTTCGGTCTGTTCGTTACGCTCAACGGTTCGCGCTGCGACGGACTGATTCCTATTCAGACACTCTGCCCGGGTATGTTCTTGAAGTACGATGAGAAAAACTGCTGCCTGCAAGCCGTACCTTACGGACAACGCCGCAAGCGGAAAAAGACGAAAGAGGGCAACGATTCAGCCGAGCGTGTCTTTACCTTGGGCGATGCGGTACGCGTTCGCTGCATCAGAGCCGATGTGGCACTCAGGCAAATAGATTTCCGATTAGTTGACCCACAGTAATGACCGTTTCGATGATGCGATTCCGATTTATTTATATAGTTATTCTGTTGTTTCTATCGATTTCTCTCTCTGCCGAACGGATCACGCTCCGCTCGGGCAAACAACTGACAGGTGCCATCGTGGCGCAATCAGAAAGCATTCTTCTGCTTGAAACCCCGCAAGGCAAACATTTCCAGATTCCTTTGGACGACATACTGACCATTGAGCAAAACGTGGCGGCAGAAGACCTCCCTGCCGACACCCTCAAAGCAAACAGCACTCGTCCGATTGCTTTTCGCATAGCAGTCAGCGGCGGTCTGTCTGCCGTCAGCGGCGAGAAATGCGGCGGTATGACCATAGCCGAACTGCAAATCGGGTCGCGACGGATAGCGGGGAAAGATATTTTCCTCGGCGGTAGCATCGGATATGCCGGTGCATTTCTTCGCCCCATAGCCCATTATATCCCGCTGCAAGTCGTAGTGGCAATTCCTGTTCCCCTCATATCTTCTTCCCTATGGCGCGCTGAAATGGATGCTTCGATGGGGTATGCTTTTGGTACCAAAGGTCATCGGGGCGGTCTGACCGGCTCTTTGAGTGCGGGAGCACGATGGGCATTTAGCGATACGAACCACTTGTTTGCAGGCATAACGGCGCAATTTATCCAGACTGACAGAGAACGAACCGAGCAAGTCAATCACATACCCTACACTCATTCGGTAGGAACGGCGATATGGCTTATCGGAGCAAGAATAGCCCTGCAATTCTAAAACGCCTAATATAATATGGAACAACCTAACTTTGCTAACTCGCAAGACTTATTGGTAATGATTTCGGCAGGTATTCTGCCTGCTATCCTGTTGGTGGCTTACATCTATTGGAAAGACAAATACCAACGCGAACCGATCTCGCAGATTGTTCGCGGTTTTGCCTACGGTATAGTGGCAGCCATCGGGGCTACACTATTAGAAACAGCCATTATGTGGCTCATCGGCACGATGCCCGAAGGCACGGGCGGGGCACTCTTGCAGGCGTTTGTAGTGGCAGCCATCCCCGAGGAAGCCGTCAAACTGCTTATGCTTTTCCTCTTGCTGCGCCAAAATCCGGATTTTGATGAACGCTTCGACGGGATTGTGTATGCCGTATGTGTCAGTATGGGATTTGCCGCCACGGAAAACATCGGTTATCTGATAGCCCACCAAGTATGGGTGCCGGTGGCCATCTCAAGAGCCATCTTTGCAGTACCCGGACATTTCCTTTTTGCCGTGGCAATGGGGTATTTCTATTCCAAACTCTTCTTTGACGAAGCCGACATCAAAACCGCGTTGGCTGTTTTCTTTGTCCCCGTTCTGCTGCACGGCACCTACGACTTCCTGCTCTTTTTAGCAGATGCCGAACCCGGATGGTCCTCGCTGATTGTTATTCTGTTCTATATCTTCTTCTACCGAATGTTCAAATACGGCAGAAAGCGTATCCAAGACCACCTTGCTAACGACCGCCGCGACCCTAACCAACGCGCTTTCTACACCCAAGAAGATTGACCGAATGAAAAAGGGAGGCATCATAGTGAGTATCATCGCGCTTTTCGCATCCTGCGCGAAACCGTCCGTGCCGAAGGAATACGGCTATTTCCGCATTGACCTGCCCGAACATACCTATACCTATTATGACGGCAATCAAGACGGCGTGCCTGCACTACCCTACTCATTCCTGTTGTCAAGCAGTGCGGAAGTGCGTCCGCACGAAGGCGGAGCGTATTGGATAGATATTCTTTACCCCCAATGGAAAGCCAAAGTGCATTGCAGTTACCGCCCCATACAAGGCAACCTCAAAGAGCTATCGGATGACGCAATGGAGTTCGTCTATAAACATACTATCAAAGCCTCTGCCATCCCCGAGCGCGCCTACTCCAACCCCGAAGCGGGGGTCTATGGACTGACCTTTGACTTTGCAGGCAACACCGCCACAACGATGCAGTTTGTTCTGACCGATTCGGTCAAGCACTTCTTCCGGGGAGCCGTCTATTTCAGCAACGTACCCAATGAAGACAGTATAGCCCCCGTAGCCGCTTTTGTTCGCGAAGATATGCTGAACCTGATTGAATCGTTCCGATGGACAAAATAGATATGAGCGTAGAAGAATACATACAACATCATAAGGGTTTGTTAGCCGTCTTGATTGACCCCGACAAGCCCGCTTCGGACGAGAGTCTGCACTTGCGCGTCGCGGCGGCGGACTTGCTATTAGTAGGCGGAAGCACAGCCGACCGGCTGACGACCGAGCAAATGGTAACGCGAATCAAACAGATGACCGATAAGCCCGTTGTGCTGTTTCCGGGGCATCCGTCGCAGTGCTGTCCGCAGGCGGATGCCATGCTGTTCCTCTCGCTACTCACTTCACGCAATGCCGAACACCTCATCGGACAGCAGATAGCCGCTGCACGAGCTGTTCAAGATACGCATATAGAGACTATTCCGATGGGTTACATCCTCTTGGACGGCGGCAAGGTCAGCAGCGTACAGCGCGTAACACAGTCGCTTCCTCTGTCGCAAACGGACTTGGAAACCATCGTCAGCACTGCCATAGCCGGCTGCCTGACGGGCAAACGGCTCATCTATCTCGAAGCGGGCAGCGGCGCAGCGGTTCCGGTTCGACCGGAGGTGATACAAGCCGTTCGCCGCGCCATTGATGTACCGCTCATCGTAGGAGGCGGCATCACCTCGACCGGGCAGATGCAACATGCCTTCCAAGCGGGTGCCGACATAGTAGTCATCGGCAACCACCTCGAACAACACCCCGAACAAGCACACCTGTTCCGAATATGACCGACGACGAAAAATATATGCAAATGGCTCTTAGCGAGGCGGATCTCGCTTACAAAGCGGACGAAGTACCCGTGGGCTGCATCATCGTGAGCCAAGGACAAGTGGTCGGCAGAGGACATAACCTGACCGAAACCCTGCAAGACGTAACGGCTCACGCCGAGATGCAGGCCATCACCGCCGCCGCCCAAACGTTAGGCGGTAAGTACCTCAATGAATGTACGCTGTATGTTACCGTTGAGCCGTGTACGATGTGTGCCGGAGCCATCGGGTGGGCACAGATAGCCCGGTTAGTCTATGGCGCGGACGACCCCAAACGCGGGTTCAGTACGTTTGCCCCTAAAGCCCTCCACCCGAAATGCCAAGTTACAAGCGGCATCCTGCATGACGAGTGCCGACAACGTATGCAAACTTTCTTTGAAAAACACCGATAAACAATATGAGTTTCTCCTCGCACAATATAGCCGTTCCCCATTCTTCTATGCCTTTCACGACACTCAAAGTGATTGTGTTTGCGGCTGTGGCACTACTCAGCCTGCTACTCCAACCTGCTCCCGACAATGCTTTCCCGTACCACTACGAAGAGGGCAAGAGCTGGACCTACGAGACGCTGACTGCCGAATGGGATTACCCGTTGTATAAAGACGATGAGGCGGTGCGTATCGAACAGCAGAGCGCGTTGCGATCCTACGCACCCTGCTTCCGCTGGACCAATAACCACCGGCAGAACGTTCCTATTCTCTCTGCTAAGGATATGCGCCAAGTGGAGAAAGGCGGATATGACCATATCACGGTGGTCAATAACCAGCATCGCACCAAAGCCATCCCGCTCTCGCATCTCTATACCCCTAAGATGGCTTACGAGCAGACAGGACGGGAAATGGAGGTGAACCTCGAATACGACAGCCTCACCTCCGCCGAGGTCTATAGAGGTATTATAGAGTCCGTCTCGCTGACCGAGGGTGCCGTCCTGAAGGGGGAAACCATCGTGGAATACGGGCAGATTATCACCTCCGATATTTACCAACGTCTGTATTCACTGAACCGTATCTATGAGCAGCGCGGGTTGTCACGCCAGCATATCGTATGGTCCTATACGGGACGCACACTGCTCTCGCTTATTTTTGTCGGATTGTTCGTCCTTTACCTGATTGCTTTCCGCAAACCGCTGTGGGAACAGACCCGCGCATCGCTTTTCTTCTGCCTGCTCATTGCTCTGATGGAAATGCTGTCCGCATTGGTGCTGCGCCTGACCGATGCTTCGCTCATCTATCTTCTGCCTTTTGCGTGGATACCGATTTTAGCACGTATGTTCTACGACTCGCGCACAGCCTATTTCGCTCATCTGACTACAATTATGCTCGTTTCGCTGTCTGTCCCCGATCCGTTCTTATTCCTGTTGCTGCAACTGCCGACCGGTATGGTGGCAGTCGTATCGCTCAAAGACCTGACGCGTCGCTCGCAGTTGGCTTTCACCGCCATCTATATCCTGCTCACCTACGCCTTTGTCTATACGCTTTACAACTTGATGCTGACAGGCGATGCGAGCCGTTTGGATCCACATCTCTACCTCTACTTTGCGCTGAACGGTCTGCTTGTTATTACCGTATATAGCCTTGTCTATCTGTTTGAAAAGATGTTCCGCTTGGTCAGCAGTCTGACCCTGGTGGAATTGAGTAACATCAACTCCGACCTGATGCAAACTTTTGCAGAGCAGGCTCCGGGAACGTTCCAACACTCGCTGCAAGTGAGCAACCTCGCCTCCGAAGCCGCCAAGAGCATCAACGCTGACGCTCTCTTAATGCGCACGGCAGCTCTTTACCATGACATCGGCAAGTTAGCCCATCCCGGCTGGTTCATCGAGAATCAGAACGGCGGCGACAACCCCCTGCTTGCTATGAGCAACCGCGATGCCGCCAAAGCCGTCATCGCCCACGTGGAAGAAGGCGACCGCTTTGCGCGCGAACACCGGCTGCCCGATGTGGTTCGTATGTTCATCCGCACCCACCACGGTACCTCGCTCGTCCGATACTTCTACAACTCCGAGGTCAACCGGCTGAAAGCCGAACATCTTGACACTGCCACCCATATACGCGAGGAAGACTTCCGATACGCCGGTCCTAAACCCGAAACCAAAGAGACCGCCATCCTGATGATGGCAGACGCTATTGAGGCGCGTTCACGCTCATTAGATACCTACACCGAGCAGAGCCTCAACGATATGGTGGAGCAGACCGTTGCCTACCAGATTGAAGACGGACAATTAGCCGAAACACCCCTCACCTTCAACGACTTGAGCCGCATCAAAGAGGTCTTCAAAGAACGGCTCAAATCGATGTACCACCATCGGATTCAATACCCCGACCTGAAAAAATAACCAAAACAATACACCACTATGAAAAAACAACTTCTGTTCCTGTTCGCACTGACCCTTGTGCTATCCACAGGCTGCGAAAAGAAAAACAGTTCAACCGACGAACCGCAACCCGCTCAAGACACGGTTGCTGCCATCGAATTGAGCGAAACGAACATCCGTATGGTGCAAATGGCATGGGATGCACAAGCCAAAGAGGAACAGCCTACCGTCCACACCTTGACCATCACTCCCGAAGACGGCAACTACGTTGTAACCGCTTCAACGGAGAATATCGTTGCTTTCAAGATGGTCAACAAGAACACCGTGCAACTGACTACCCAAAACATCGGCACAACCCGTCTGACCATCACCGACACCTTGACGCAAGCTACGGCTGTTTGCAATGTGGAAGTCTATTCCGTGGTTGAGACCCTCACGTTCCCGTATGCTTCAGTGTCCTACAATGTCCGCGAATGGGATATGGAGTCGTATATCCTCAAGGACAGTGCCTTCTTCTATGAGGATGCCGACGGGAACAGCATACCGCTTCGCGCATATATCGTAGATGCTACCCTCACGCTCTTCTCGAAGGGCTTTTATCTGAAAGACGAGATTTTCCAGGGTTCGGACATCGGCTATATCATTATGTTCCCCGCCTTGGCATACTATGCCCCCGCCGGATTAAATGAAGACAGAGGTGTTTCGCAACCCCTTACCTATGAAGCAGGCGTATGGACGACCGCGACTGACAACTACTACCACAAGCTGCAAGGCGGCTACCTGGATAAGGAACGCGAGCAGGAAGCCATCGGTCATATCACCACCGCCATCGCCGCAACCAATAGTGATACCGAAGAAGCTTGGCTAACGTACTACAATGAGATGCACATAGCCGACTCCTTGGCTTTCCACGGAGCTTTGATGCGTAAATACATCCGTGTCGGCGATGGTTACAGCACCAGCCCGATGCCCTTCGCTCTCGTCAATGCCGGTGCCGTCAATCTGATTAAAGGCGGCAACACCCCCTCGAAAGATATGTTCGAGGTAACGGAAGCCTATATGTATATCAACCCCCTATTAGGCTACTACGGTTTGGGCGTGGAACTTGCCTACGATGCCAACAAAAATGTATGGTACAACGCCAGCAATGAATTCCTGATTGGCAAAAGTTTTCTGTATCAGTACCCTAACGCATCCAAATAACCCCGCTACCGTGTCGCGCTATCCGCTCTACTTGGCTCCTATGGAGGACGTTACCGACCCAGCTTTTCGCTTGCAGTGCAAGCGATTCGGTGCCGACCGCGTCTATACGGAGTTCGTGAACGCCGATGCCTTGGTTCGCGAAGTCAATTCCACCCTGCGCAAACTCCGTTTCGCCGAAGAAGAACGCCCCGTAGCCATCCAGATTTACGGTCGTGAACCTGAGTCCATGCGCGATGCTGCGCAGATGGTGGAGCAAGTCCGCCCCGACTTCATTGACCTCAATTTCGGTTGTCCGGTCAAGAAAGTGGCAGGCAAGGGAGCGGGCGCGGGACTGCTGCGCGATGTGCCGAAGATGCTCGCCATCACCCGTGCCGTCGTAGATGCCGTCCACCTGCCCATTACCGCCAAGACACGCCTCGGCTGGGATCACGAAGACCTGCTGCCCGCCCGCCACGAATGGTGGAGCCAAACGACCGGCGAACAGCCTTTCATCGTGAATCTTGCGGAAGCCCTGCAAGACTGCGGCATCAGCGAACTGTCCATCCACGGTCGCACACGCGCACAGATGTACAGTGGTGAAGCCGACTGGGAGCTGATAGGTGCCGTCAAGAACAACCCGCGTATGCATATCCCCATCAACGGCAACGGCGATGTAACTACTCCCGAGCGAGCCAAAGAGTGCTTCGACCGCTACGGAGTGGATGCCATAATGATAGGAAGAGCCACCTTCGGCTGCCCGTGGATATTCCAAGACATACGTACCTATCTTGACTCGGGCGGTTCGTGTCCGCCTGTCCGACACCCGCTCGAATGGTGTATTGACCTGCTCAAAGACCATGTGGATGCCGCCATAGCCTACATCGGGGACGAGAAAAAAGGCATCCTGCACAGCCGCAGACACTTCGCCAACTCACCCGCACTCAAAGGACTACACGACTTCAAGCAAACGCGAATAGCCCTGCTGCAAGCTGAAACGCGCAATGAAGTGTTCACGATTATGGACCAAATCGTCAATCAATGGGGATAATAACTAACGCAAACTACATCAAACCAATAATAACTATGAAAAAAACTTTATTAACAGCCCTCGGGGCTATCGTGCTTATGACCACAGCATGCCACAAACAACAACCACTCTCCACGGGTATTCACCCGGAGAACCTTGACACCACCATCGTGCCGCAAGAAGACTTCTACCAGTTCGCCACCGGCGGCTGGCAAAAACTGAACCCGCTCGGTGCCGAATACGCCCGCTTCGGCTCGTTCGACAAACTCGGTCTCCAATGTATGGAACAGGTGAACGAACTGATCAAAGAGACGGCTGCCACATCGCACAAACAAGGTACTATTGAGCAGAAAATAGCCGACATCTACCGCCTCGCTATGGACACCGCCCGCCGCGACATAGAAGGCATCGAACCTATCCGCCGCACAATGGACGATATTGCCGCTATCAAGGATAAGAGCGAATTGAGCCAACTGCTCGGTGAGTCAATGGAATACGGACTATTCGCTATGTACGTAGATGCCGATGCTATGAACTCGTCTATGAACATCCTCAACGAGTACCAAGCCGGTTTTGCACTCGGACAACGCGACTACTACGTGGATCAGGACGAACATACCCAAATGATTCGCGACGAATACAAGAAACATATCGCCCGTATGTTCACCCTTTACGGCTTTGCCGATGGCGAACAAGCCGCCGAGACGGTTCTGCGTATGGAAACACGCCTCGCTACCGCCGCCAAGAGCAACGTCGAACTGCGTGACCCGCAAGCCAACTACAACAAGATGTCCGTCAGCGACCTCCAACAACTCGTGCCGCAAATCGACTGGCTCACTTTCTTGCGCGCCCTTAACGCGGAGACCGACAGCCTCTCCGTCGGACAAATCGCTCACCTGCAAGAAGTAGGCAAGATGCTCGAAGACGAATCGTTAGACGACATCAAAACGCTCTTCCGCTGGCAGGTACTTGACGGAGCCGCAGCCTACCTCACCACCGATATGTTCAATGCCAACTTCGACTTCTACGGACGTATCCTTTCGGGTAAAGAAGAACCGACTCCCCTCTGGAAGCGCGGCGTGTCAACGGTCAACGGCACACTCGGCGAGGCAGTCGGACAAATGTACGTCAAGAAACACTTCCCCGAAGAGAACAAAAAACGTATGTTAGACCTTGTCCACAACCTGCAGAAATCGCTTGGCGAACGTATCCAAGCCCTCGAATGGATGTCTGATACCACCAAAGCCAAAGCACAGGAGAAATTAGACGCTTTCTACATTAAGATCGGCTACCCGGACAAATGGCGCGACTACTCCAAACTGGACATAGACATCAATCTCCCTTACTACGCCAATATCCAACGCGCTGCCAAGTTTGAGCAGGAATACTCGCTCAGTTACCTGAACAAACCCGTGGACCGCGACCGCTGGTATATGACCCCGCAAACAGTGAACGCCTACTACAATCCCGCCACCAACGAGATCTGCTTCCCCGCCGGTATTCTGCAATACCCCTTCTTCGATATGTCGGCTGACGATGCATTCAACTACGGTGCTATCGGCGTGGTTATCGGACACGAGATGACCCACGGCTTCGACGACCAGGGCAGCCAGTTTGACAAGAACGGCAATATGTTCAATTGGTGGACGGCCGCCGACAAGAGCCGTTTCGATGAGCGCACAAAGGTGATGCGCGACTTCTTTGACAATATCGAAGTAGCTCCCGGCGTACACGGAAACGGCGGCTTCACCCTCGGAGAGAACATAGCCGACCACGGCGGACTGCAAGTAGCTTTCCAAGCCCTCTGCAACAAGATGAAGGAAGAAGGCAAATGCCCGATGGAGTCAGATGGTAACCAGTACACCCCAGCACAGCGTTTCTTCCTCGCCTACGCCAATGTATGGGCTGCCAATATCCGTCCCGAAGAAATCCTGCAACGCACCAAGTCCGACCCCCACTCGCTCGGTCGCTGGCGCGTCAACGGTGCACTGCCCCATATCAATGCGTGGTATAAAGCATGGAACATCACGGAAGAAAGCCCGCTCTACGTTGCTCCCGAAAATCGCGTCAGCATCTGGTAAACCAATAAAGCTATGAAACACACTCGAGAAATAAAAGTGGCTCTGCTGGCTATCGTGTGCGGCTTCTTGCTTTACTTCGGTATGTATTTCCTGCGCGGAACCAATATCTTTTCGCCTACGCGTACCTATACAGGTGTTTTTGAACGCGTCAACGGACTGACCGAACAGGCACCCGTCTATGTGCGCGGATACAACGTAGGGCAAGTAGAACACATAGCATACGATTTTTCTCGCCATAACGCTTTCCACGTAACCGTTTCCATCGACAAGCACATCTCCGTTCCCGAAGGTTCGGAGATGGTGCTCGTTGCCGACGGACTGTTAGGCGGTAAAGCCATCGAACTCATTCTGCCCGTAACGGAAGGAAAACCGGCAGTCGCACTTGCGCAGGACACCCTGCCAACACGTATTGAACAAGGACTGGTCGAATCGCTTGAAACAGATCTGCTTGCCCACTTGGACAGCGTGCTGCTCCGTGTAGATAGCGTGGTGGCTAATGTGGAGGGACAGTTAGAAGGCGACCATATCAAGCATACGCTCACCCATTTAGACCGTATTTCCGAAGACCTCACCGTCAGCGCAAAGGACATACGCCAACTGACCCACCAACGCCTGCCGCGTATCGCCGACAGTGCCGCCGTGGCGATTGACAACGTCAATGCCGTACTCACCGATGTCAAACATGCCGACATAGCAGGTATCGCCAAGAAAGCCGACAACACCATCGAACAGTTGCAACAAGCCGTCAATTCGAGGGAAAGCACCCTCGGACTGCTCCTGCACGACCCCTCTATCTACAACCATTTAGACTCCACTGTCGTCAGTGTTAATCAGCTTGTTACAGACCTCAAAGAGAATCCGAAACGCTACGTCCACTTCTCCCTCTTCGGCAGTAAGGACAAAAAATAAGACACGCTGCAAAACCACTGAAAGGCGTAAAATCAAGATAGATTTTGTCTAAATATTGCTACACGAAACGTTTTTTGCGAAAAGCCCTATTTTGTAGGACTTTTCGCTTTTTTATGCTCCTTTTCCGTATGTGGAACACTCTCAATACGACACGTGGAAATCAGCCACTTAAATGTTGATAAGTTTCCTATTTCACTATTTGTCAAATGTTTAAGCCTAATCAACTGTAAATGTTATACCTATATTTAACGGTGTTCGTTTCGGATAGATAGGATTTGGTCAGTTGCAGCGAAACGACTACTTTTGCACCCGTTTTTTGGATACGAAAACGACTAATGTCTCTTACTAATCCTCATATACTTTGGCAGCAATGCACCGACCTGCTTCGTCCTAATATGTCGGCTATCGCATTCAACACGTGGTTTGCACCGTTGGAAGTGATCGACTATACGGACGATGTACTTGTTTTGCGCGTAAAGAGCCAGTTTGTAGTCGAATACATAGAGGAAAACTATATTGACATCTTGAGCCGCGCCATCCGTCGCGTATTCGGCGAAAAAACGCGCCTTGAATACCGCGTACTGATTGACTCTACTTCCGGCGCAGGCGTTACTTATCCTTCCACAACTCGTCCCCAGTCGCCGGTAGCCACTATGGGGCAACCGATGGAAACGCAATGGGATTCCCAACTTAACCGACAATACACATTAGACTCGTTTATCGCCGGCGAAAGCAACCGCTTGGCACGTACCGCCGCCATTGCCATAGCCAAAGACCCGGGAAGAACGGCTTTCAATCCTTTCTTTATATACGGCGGCAGCGGCGTTGGCAAAACGCACCTCGCTAATGCCATCGGCAACGAGATTCTTGCGCTCAACCCTACCTCACGAGTGTTATACGTAAGTGCCAATACATTCAAACTGCAATACCAACAAGCAGCCATTCAGAAAAACATCCCCGACTTCTTACTTTTTTATCAGAGCGTGGACGTGTTGATTATGGACGACATACAGTTCTTCTCCGGTCTGAAAGGCACGCAAGACACTTTCTTCCACATCTTTGAGTACCTTATTCAGTCGCACAAGCAACTCATCCTCACCTCCGACCGAACCCCCTTGCAGATACACGATGTACAGGAACGCCTCCTGACACGTTTCAAATGGGGACTGCCTGCCGAAATCAAACGCCCCGACTACGAACTGCGACGCGATATTCTGCGCTACAAGATGCATTGCAACGGCATTCAACTCTCCGATGACATCGTGGACTATATAGCCCAAAACGCCTGCCAAAACGTGCGCGACATAGAGGGCGTATTGGCATCGCTCGTAGCACACGCTACACTGCTCAACGTAGAGATTGACAAGCAGTTGGTTCAGCAGGTGTTGAATCAAATTGTAGAGGTGGAAACCAAGCAGATTCGTATGGCTGACATCATCGGCACCGTTTGTGAGCACTCGGACGTAACGGAAAAAGCCGTGTTAGGCCAGTCTCGTCAGAAAGAAGTGGTGCGTGCCCGCCAACTCATCATCCACTTGGCAAAACGTCTTACCGACCAATCGCTTACAGAAATCGGCAAGTCGGTTAAACGTTCGCACGCCACCGTTCTGCACGCCCTCAACACGATGAGCAGCCAAATGGAGTACGACACCGTGCTGCGACACGATGCCGAGCTGCTCGAAAATACTCTTCGCAAATAACGCGGCAACGTTCTTTATTTGCAGGTTATGAAGCTTTTTTTTCGTATTCGTTCATTGCTGTTCTTTTGCTTTTTCAGCAAGACGTTTGCCTAAATCGTATGCCTTTTGCAGGTCTTGCGGGAAACGATTAGCGCGGATGTCGGCACGCACGGCTTCATCCACAGCGGTCTCATAGCGGCTGTAGTCGTTGAACTGGTAGGTCTCATGCGAACAGAGCATTTCCGGTTGAAAGCCAAAAATACCGAGTACACGGCAGTTCTCGCCGAGGATAGTGTCATAATGCAGCGGTTGCATAAGACTCTCAGGCGCGTTCATGGTGTAGATACAAGCGCATTGGATGGGCTTACGTATCTTCGGAGCCGAGTAGTCGCAATAATTGACAGCAGGGAAGATCAATCGCTCAATAAATGAACGCGCCATGCCGGTAGGGAACGAGTCGTACACGGGTGAGCCGATAACTAAGACGTCGGCATTAACGGCTTTTTCCAAAACGGGTTGCAAGTCATCTTTAATTGCACATAGACCATTGACTTTATTACCTTTCAGTTTGCAGGCAAAACACGACTTGCACCCCTGATAATTAAGACCATAAAGATGAATCATCTCCACCTCTGCACCTGCCTCTTGTGCGCCACGCATAGCGGCGTCTAACATCTGCGCGGTGTTTTTGTTCTTGCGCGGAGAACCATTGATAAAAATTGCTTTCATTATATTTGTTGTGATTAGTTTGCGATTGCAAAGATACAATATTTTTGCGAAATAGATAAATTTATTCAAATTTCTCAGGTGCTGAGATGCCTGCTGTGGCACTTTTTTGTGTCAAAAAACGAACGATTACTTATTATCGGTGTATGCTGTTATGAGTGCGCACTCATAAAGACTATTCACCGATAAAAAATAAAACAAATGAAAAAGAAAGTTATTATTGCTGTAGCCGTTATCCTTTCGCTCGGCTGCATTGGGACACTCCAAGCTTACACAGCTCTGGAGAAAGAAGAACCGCAAGAGATTCGAGGTATTATCGTGGACGAACACGACAGCGTGTGGTATGAGACACAGCAACGTCTATGGTTGCAAAAGGCTGAGGCCAATCCATCTGACGAGCATGCATGGCAGCAGGCTTTTGAAGCGGCACGTTATGCTGATATGTTCGCAGAAGACTATGGTCGCACCACACGTAAGCAAGCAATCCTTGACAAGATGAAAGAGAACATACCCGGTTCGTTTACATATAACCTTTGTATGTATATGACAGAACTCGCAGAACGGGACGGCAATACAGAGCCCTACGCACGTAAAGCCCTGAACCTTATGCCGGAAAAGATTGCTCGCAAAGATGCGGAAGTACTGATTGCGTATCTTTGGATGACAGGAAAAACATTTTCCGAAAGCGATGAGCAACAGCAGCAGAAAAATATACTGCAAAAACTATATGCAAATAATGTCTATCCGTCTTATTTGTTGCGATATACATACAACTCGTTGCAAGGTATGGAGGAAAACGCCATCTATTTTGTCAATGGAGATGTGCCGGGCTATACTTCGCTCATTCTGCAAGAGGGTGTAGGCGTACACCAAGACAAGATTATCGTTCCTGTTTCTTTCCTTTTTGTGGACACATTCCGCAAGGCACTATGCCTAAAACTTGGTATTGCTGATTTTGATATCAAGAAGGACTATACTTCAATGGATGCATATTTCCAAGATTTGTTGGAACACATCATCAGTAAGAGCCATCGTCCTGTTTATTTTTTCCCTTCCGGCAGTTATCCTGAAACCGAGAGTTTTAAGAAGAATCTTTACAATGAGGGTTTGGTATTCCGCTATAGTACAAAGCGATATAACAACCTTGCAGTTGCCATACGCAATGTGGAAGAGCGATATAATTTGGATTATTTGACTGAACCGAAGTTTGTTTGCGAAGAGCAGTGGCAAGGTAGTGAGCGATGCCAACTCAACTATATGGTTATGCTTGCTCCCGTCGTAAAGGCATATAAAGAAGCAGGTGACACATTGCGTGCAAGACAATTAGCTCAGCAGCTATGTACCGCTGTGGTCAACACATCCTTGTCTGATGATGAGAAAACAGAGTATATCAACCTATTAGGTGACAAAAAATGATACTCCCATTATTTACCAACTACAAGGCTTTGCCGGACGAGCCACTCATGGAGCGTGTTCGTCTGGCTGCCGATGAGCGGGCATACAATGAGTTGTATCGCCGTTATGCACGATTGCTGCAAGGATTCTTCTTTCGTAGGTTAGGTGGGGATAATGAGCAAGCGGCTGATTTGATGCAAGACGCTTTTATGAGAGTATGGAGTTCGCGCGATAAATATTCGGCAGAGCAACCGTTTCGGGTCTGGCTTCTAACTATTGCGTACAACCTCTGCAAAAACGTCTATCGTAAAAATGAACATGAGCAGGCATATATTGAATCTCTGCCAAAAGAAGAACCCGTCACGGAAGACAATACGCCTTTACACTTGGATAGTGCGGCGTTCGACCGAGCACTGTTGCAAGAACTTTCTCGCCTGTCCGAGGCACAGCAGATACTGTTTGAACTCCGTTTTACACAAGAGCTATCTATGCCGGAGATAGCAGCAATTATGGATATTCCGGAAGGGACGGTCAAATCTCGTCTGCACACATTAACACAATACTTACGACTAAAACTGAAAGATTATGAATAATAACAAAGAACAAAAAACAAAGAGCAAAGAGCAGGAACTCTTAAGTTTTGAAGACCAATTAACCGCATCTGCTCGCCGTTTGCGCAAGGCGCAAGATGCAGAACTGCATGTAGATTCAATGCCTCATGCCGTCGCCGAGCCTTCACCTCGCCGTCTGTATTGGGGCTGGATTGCCACACCAGCTGCCGCTGTGATAGGACTGTTGATAGGGCTGTTTATTCACAAACCGACAGAGCCTGCTCAAGATTTTGTTGTACCAGTAGCAGCCGCCGAAACAGCAGGTCAAAACATCCTTGATGACGGCACAGACTACGCATTGTTTGTAAAAATGTAAGTCACATTCTCGCTGTCTTTTCCGACACCCTTGTCAAGCAGTACTTTTGCATCAAAAACAAAAGTACTGCTTTTTTATGCCAAAACCAACGGCATGGAAGTTTTTTAGTAAAAAATGCAGTCCGAAATAGGGAATCTCATGTTTATTTTGTAATTTTGTGGCATAAATCAATTACTTAACAACAATCTTATCTGCGAAAGAGCCTGTTTGCAGGATATATATGCCGTTGCTGACTGTTATGTGTGTTTCGTAGCCGTTGGCGGTAGTTGTTTGCAGCAGTCTGCCTGAAACATCATACAGCCGTATGACAGTGCCGTCTTCAAGTCCGCTTACGATAATCTCACCGGCTGCGGTCAGTACAGTGGTATTCTGTGCCTCATCGGGCGTGCCGGACATTGTATTATGCTGCTGCATTACCTGCTGTCTCGGTTCTGTATCAGCGGTCTGTTTCCGAACAGCATATCTATAGCCTTGTCCGTACAACTCGTCCGCATTGGAAAGTGCAACAACATGGTAATCACAATCTTTCTTCGGTGCGGTATAGTGACTGAGGTAGCCGTTATGGCTGAACACTCCGCCCTGCACAAGCAGTTTATCTTGTTCAGCTGCGGTATTGACCGCCTTGGGGGCAGAGCCATTGCTTGACAGTTTGAAGTAGCCTGCGTTAATTGTGGCTTTGGGTGCAACTGTTTCTGTCAGAGCCTTGCCGACATACACACCGACGGCTGCCTTGCCTTGCGTAGAGACATTGAACGTACCGCCATTGATGACGGCTGTCCCTGCATCTGCAATAAGTCCGTAAAGTTCAGTATTGCACGATTTGCCGAACACACAAACCCCGATGGCATTGTTGGTGCTTGCTGTTACATTAACCGTTCCGCTATTGAAGACCACCTCGCCGTTATAGACAGCACCTTTAGTATTACTCGGAGTGCCGCCTCCTACCCTTATGCCGTGAACATTGATTGTGCCATTGACGGTAATGACCGTTGAACCTGTCACTTCGGTATGTCCTGAGAGCACATACAATCCATAGGCTGCTCCTGCCAATGTCTCGGTAGCATTTACATTAGAATTTTCAATATACGTATCGCCGTAAACCACAGCGCCATAAGCGCTGCGTGTCGAAACGGCATTGAGCGTGGCATCCGTCAGATACAGATGCTTCTGAAGTCCGACATAAACAGCTGTTGCGGCGACACCTGTTGCAGCGGATGAGTACAGCATCGTGTTTTCCGCTTCGACAGTACAGTTGCTGACATGCAACTCACCCGCAGTCTGATAAATGGCTTTCAGCATTTTATTGCGTGCCGCCCTTGTTCGGATAATGCCTTTGCCGCTTTGACTTTCGTCGGTCAGAGTGAATGAGCCTTCGTTTTCTTTGTCACGCGACCTGACATAAAGCAATGAGTCGGCTGAACCTTCCAGCAAGTGTCCGTTGAGGTCGAGCGTGCAGTCTATGCCGTCGGTAGTGACTATCAGTTTTCTGTCTATTCCGGTTATGTCAGCCAGCAGTCTGACTACAGGCTTATCGAACTTAGGAGCATAATTAAAGGCGTCCTGAAGCGATGAGAAACAGATGTATTTATCTTCTCCGGCGTTATTCACCGTAGCCACTGCATGGTCTATCATATATTTGTAACCCTGTATATATTCTTCCGATTTCTTCGAAAGTGCTTTCACATAATAGCTGCAATCTTTTGCCGGTGCGGTATAATTGGCGAGATAGCCGCTCACATTGAACAACCCGCCTTCGATAAGCAGAGCCTCGCCGTTTGCCGCATTGTTCACCGCCTTTAGCGTTGACTTACCGGTTATCATGAACTTGCCGCCGAGTATCTGAGCACTTGGCACTGCCTCTTCGCAAAGCGGCTTTTTGACATATACTCCGTAGGATGCTTTTTCTGTAGCATCGATATTGAACACGCCTCCTTTTATCACCGCCTTGCCTGCACTTGCAAGTGTCCCGAAATCGGACATCTGCGCCGACGAGCCAAAGACGCATACGCCTATCGCATTTTTCCGAGCCGCCACATTGAATGTACCGCCTTCAACTGTTATCTCTCCGTTGTAAGTCGTTCCTGTGGTCTTGTTCGGCGTTCCTCCACCGACACGGATTGCATATATGTTTGTGTCACCGCTCACGTTGACTGCCAATGCCCCTCCTGCATTCGTGCTGCCGCTGAGGACATAGAGTCCGAACGCACTGCCTGCGGTAGCACCCTGAACGGTCAGAGTACCGCCTGTCAGTTGCGACTGACCGTATGATACCACACCGTATGCATAACGCTCGGCTTGGCAGACTATCGAACCGCCAGTCATGCCGAACTGCATCTGCGGACACACATACACTCCGACAGCCGACACTTTGCTGTTGATAACAGAATAAGCAAGGGTGTTGCATGCCTCTATGGTTCCACCCGCGAGATGGAACATACCGCTGTAGGCATATACTGCGCGTAATGCGCCGTTCAGGTCGGCTTTGACGCTTATCTTGCCGCTCTTGCTCCGGCTGTTATCCGTCAGGACAAACGTGCAAGGTGCTTTTGCCAATGACTTGATATATAGTAACGAAGTTATTGTTCCTGAAATCTGATGACCGTTCAAATCAAGTGTACATACGTTATTATCAACAGAACTCTTATATATTATGCGTTGGCTCAGGTCGGTAATGTCTTTGAGCAGACGTACCTCCGCCTGTTGATTCTTTGCTGCGAAATCAAGTGCTTCCTTCAATGAGGCAAACGGTGTGCTTGCGCCGTTTACGATAACCTCGGCGACATCATCGGTTGAGTACTGCTCCACTATTTTACACAACGGAAACATCTGATAGAATCCGCCGTCAATCGGGCGAACCGTGGTCAGACTGTCGTAAACGACCTGTATGGCATAAACGCTGTCGGTCAGCAATCCGTCGAAATCGAAATCATACACGGCTGTTCCGCCAGCTTCAATGATTTTGCTATCCTCATTGATTGCCTGAGTGGCAACAAACACCATATCGCCGGTAGCTGATTCCTGTTGTAATAGTCTGACTGCTACGGGGTAAGACATCTCTTGAGTGCCTATGTTACGGATCGTTATGTTTCCGGCAAGAGCATTGCCTTCAACCTCATTGCCTGAGAGTCCGTAGAACTTATAATCCGCTACTTGCAATGCATGTGAAACGGTAGGTGCGGGAACGGTTAGTTGCCAGTGAGCAATAACATTCGCCTCATCGAACTCTTTGGTGGTGAGCAGATATAACTCATATTCCCCACCGAAGCGCGGAGTCATACCCACACTTACCCAAGCCGACTGGCCCGCCTCAATAAAGACAGACTGCGTATTTCCGCGGTGTTCGTAACCGTTATATGCAAACGAGTGTAAATAAAGTGCGTCGTTATAGGTTGCCGTGCCGTTGTTTCTGACAAGCGCATTGATGCTATACAGAGAATCCACCTGAGCTGCAGGACCTATGTTGTATTCCAACACTTCAAGATTTACTGCATTTTCTCCGCAGGTGGCATTGCCGTCCTTGTCAATGGTAACCGTTACTAAAGCGCGGTTCTGATTGTAGTTAGGACTGATTATCCACTCGTCAGTACCGCTTACACGGCTTACAAAAGCCACCTGATAAACGCCTTCTTCTGCGAGATTGATAGCAAAGCCGTGAGTCTTAATGGAGGTGTTGGTATAGGCGATGTTTTCTTTCTTATCGAGAATACGCTCTATCCCGCCATTGCCGTCAAGCAGTGCTATTCCGATGTCAAAAGTGGTAGAAACGGTAGTGTAGTTGCGCGAACGATAGAAAAGGCTGTCAGCGGTATTGCGTTGCAGTTCCATCATAAGTCTCGCCGGTACGGGTTCTATCGCCTCGGTGGTAATGCCTATGATAGCGCCCGACGAAAGGACATATCCCTCGCGCGTACTGCTTGCTCCCGCCTTGTCGTTATTGCGTGGATTAAGTACATCGAGCAGAAAATAGCCGTCGTACGAGCCACCCCATCCCCAGTTGACATGGTAGTAGCCGTCGGCATCGTATCCGTCCATTATATAGGCATGTCCGCCTGTTGTGGTCGAGCCGTGATATACAACAGGACGGTCGGATGCCAACTCGTTATAGATGAGTTCGTCCCACTCCTCGCTCGTAAAACTCTCTCTTTGCTGGTGTATGACACTCTGCGGATAACCGAAATAAGTCTTCAAGGCTGTTGCCACATAGTAGGTATAAGCCCCCGAACTGCTCGGCGTATATTGCATCTTCACCGACTTGCCTGCATACATCATCAGGTTGGCGATGGCTGTATCCTGCGCCGGAGAATGCGGGTGAAGCGTATCGTAATAATCGACGATATTCGCCCAGTCGATAAACAGATTGTTCGGCATAGCCGGCACGGTTATCTTCGTGCTCACACCTTCGTAAGTGCCGGTGTATGTATATTTGGGAATGGCTTTTATGGTATGGTCGGGATAACGGTAATGCGACATCGCCATCGTCATAGCCGTAGCAACGCAACCTGTAATGCTCCTCAGCCCCGTCTGAAGATATTCAGGACAAGTCAAGTTGTATGGCTCACGCTGATACCATTGGGCTGTGATTATCGGCTCTATCGCCGCGTGGTCGGACTCTGACGACAGACTCTTGCGGAGCGTTTGTGGTTGCCCGCCCGCATTGTCATATTGCTCTACGAGATTGTCAAAATCGTCTAACCACGCTTCCAATGCAGGTGGCAGCGACCCGTCGTCGCCACGCATTGACGGTTGGTTTTCAACCGAATAGCCAAGTATGGCAGGCAAACGGTCGTCAGCGGCGGCAATAACCGTCACTGCAAAATTATCTTGTCCGCTTGTAGGCGCAGAGCCGTTGTCGGAACGAAAGATATAATATGCTTTCGGCTGTTGACTGACTTGCTTGTTGGAACCTATCTTCCGTCTTGCAACCTGTGCCTGCCTAAGCGCAGCTGAGCGGTTAAGGCTTTTTGATTGCATAAAAGTCTCTGCAGTTTGGCGTGCCTCGTCGATACTGATACGCTCAGCATACAGCAATGCCGGCAATACAGAAAACAAGAAAAGGAAAAGTTTTTTCATAACTTATCGGATTGATTGTTTAGAGTTTTGTTTGCAAAGATACAATATTTTTTTGAAATAATGAGAATGTTTTTTTAATTACGCAGTGTATGATAATGCACTTTCAAAAAATCATGCGCCTAATCTTGGGAAACAAATTTAAATTCTTAGTGCCTTTATAGAGACATTCAGCCTTTTTGGATTCTGTTTATGCACCATGCGAAGGCTCGGGCAAGGCGTAGGTGCGGAGTGACGAAGTGTCCGCCCAGCTCCCAGACGAGGGTGCAGTGGTCGGCGCCTAATGTGTGTTGCAGATGTTCGTATTCCCAACGGATGTTATCGCCCACCTGCGCCATGATTTTGTTCCTTGCCCTCTCCTCACGGTCGCCAAGACTTAGATAGACATCGTGTGCAAAAACCTGATGTGCCTCAGAGAAGCCTTTCCATGCTGTGATCCATAGCGAGGGCGAAGCAGCAGCCACGGCATCGAAACACTCGGTTTCCGATGCAGCCCAACGCGCGAACAGACCTGCCAACGAGTAGCCGCCGATAATAACAGGCAGGGCTCTGTTTGCGCCCTCCTCAGCAGGTTTGTTTGCGCCCTCCTCTGCCGGAATACGGTCTGCCCTCTCCCATCTTGAGCGGAGAAATGGCAGCAACTGTTCGGTGATATAGTCCAAAGTCTCGAAAGCGTACTCCCCCACCCCTTCGCGCGGCGAGATGTTAGGGTCATACCACGGAGTGAGCTCCTTCTCCCAATCTTTTATCGGCACTCCCACAAAGACAAACGGCATATTAACAGCCTCGCGGATAGCCTCTATCTCGGCGTCCAGAGTATCGTTCTCGTGCTCTCCCACCGGCTGGACAAGCAACACGCGCGGCTGCTCGTCAGCATAAACGATACACTTCTTGTCTGATATTTCTATGTATGTCTTCATAATAAACACATGATATAGTTTTCAGTTCTCTTCAGGCTTGTCTTTCTTTGTATACAGCCACGCGACTATTGCGCCGCTGATATTGTGCCACACGCTGAAGATGGCACCCGGAACGGTAGCCATCGAATAGGCGGCAAAATGCATCACTGCTAACGAGGTTGCCAAACCGGAGTTCTGCATGCCCACCTCAATGGAGATTGCGCGTTTCTTCGGTTCCGTCAGCCCTAAAAGCCTTCCGATAAAGTAGCCCAATATCAGCCCGAGGAGGTTGTGAAGCATAACCACGAGGATAATCAGAAGCCCGCCCGCCAAGAGTTTGGAGGCATTGGCAGAAATGACGATAGAGACCGTGAAGGCGATAGCCACCGACGAGAATGCAGGCAGATAATCTATGGCTTTCTCCGTGAACTTTGGCAACAGACTCTTGATTATCAGACCCGAAACGATAGGTATTATGACCACCAACAGAATACTCAGCAGCATGCCTGCTACATCTACATCGATGCTCTTTCCAGCCAATGCCCACGTGAGCAAAGGTGTGAGCAGCGGTGCGAGCAAGGTGGAGACGCCTGTCATGCCGACCGACAAAGCCACATCGCCTTTCGCTAAATAGGTAATCACATTCGATGCCGTTCCTCCGGGGCAACAGCCCACCAGTATCACACCAAGAACCAGAGCCTCATCTATTTGAAAGATTTTTGTCAGTCCCCATGCCAGCAACGGCATGATGGTGAACTGTGCCAAGCAGCCGATGAGCATATCTTTCGGACGAGTGAAAACGATTTTGAAATCGTGCAGGTTGAGTGTCAGCCCCATACCGAACATTATCACGCCCAACATATAGTTGATGGTCTTCATGGGTATGGGTTGCAGCACTTGGGGAAACGCCAATGATAGTAAGGCTCCTGCTAACACCAACAGAGCCATGTATTTCGATATGTAATGACAGAGTGTTTTCATTTGGTGGTCTTCTTGGTGTATTCCTATTTTTTGTGGGGCATGGCTTGCAAGCCCGCCTCGGTCATCAATCCTCTTTCTATCAGGCTATGGCAGCGTTGTACGTTCAGTTCCGTCCAATGACTGCCTTTGCGGCGAGGTGAGAGACGCTGAGCCAGCCGCCCGTCACCGATACGTTTCAGCGTACTATCAATCCAGCCAAAGCATAGGGCTTCCTCCACCACCTCCGGATAAGGCAGGCAGTCGCCATCCGGCGGTCGTTTGCTGCGGAACGCCGCCACCCAACATTCCTTTTCTGTAGCATGATTCGTCTGTAACCACGCGTGCAGTTGCTTGCGGTCGGAAAACGCTAACAGGTTGTTGATCTCCATATATTCAGCATGTTTGAGTATTTTTATTATTTTGTCAAAGCGTCCATGGTATCGAACGACAGTTTGTTACCAAATTACGCATAGCAGGGTGCGCCAGAGGGTGCTATACCATTTGCGGCCGAACAACTGCTGGAAGTCGATAAAGACGATGATGTTGACAAGTAAACTGGGATAAGCGAACGGTCTGAAATTAATGTATGGCACAAACCATCCGCTTACTAACACCCACACCACATTGAGCATCTGTAACTGGGCAAGAATAAAAAGCCATGCTGTCAGGATCTCCGGAAAATTGTAGTTGGCTTTTTTTCCTTTGCCGTCATGAATAAACGGGCTTCCGATGCGCGGAGACTTGCGGAAAAGCAACCACGTTAGGAAGATGTTCATAATGGATTTGATGAGCAAACCTGCTGCCATGTGTTTGTCAAGCCATTCATCGTATGCATCCAGAAAATGCGCCACTTTATGCGAGACTTTGTTAATGACTTCAATATCTTCAGGGGATGTATCCTGTGTGTATTTCATTTCCGCTAACTTCTGACTCATGAATTCCTCAAACGAAACTTCCGATTTTATTTCCGCAGGCACAATATAAAGGGCGATACCTAACAACAAGGTAGTGCCGATGAGCAACTGGAAAGGACGCAGGAATTTCCTACGCTTGCCATTGAGAAAATCTGCGATGACATAACCTTGCCTCCAGACAAGATGCCATAGCGTGCGCCAGTACTCTTTCTCTCCGAAATCGGCAAGCAGAATACGGACGACAGACAGCATTGTTATTCGCTCAGGCTGCCGTGTCTCTTCCTGCTCTTCGGATGCGTCCGCATCGTAATACTTCTGCTTGCGGTGCAGTTCCTCGTATTGGTCGTGGGTATAGGTACGCGCCTGCTGCGCCTTTTGGCGTACACGCTGCCACCATTGGGCGATCTTGGAGGGCTTTTTGTTTGGGTTTCTTTGCATCATCTATTGATTTGTTTTTTCTTTGAGTATTTGGCTTTGACAATCTCGTAGGAGTTGCGGGTGAGGTCTTTTAGTAGTTTGTCCTCGGCGGCGTTGGCGTCCACGCCGATCCAGTATTTGGACGGCAGGTTGAACGGCTTGCCGATGCAGTCGTACTCGGCTTTCAACTCGTCTATCCGCTCGGGCTGGCATTTAAGCGTCACAACGGAGTAATCGGCGCAGTCGAAGAAGGCGAACATGTGTCCGCAGACATAAAACACCAGCACGTTCTCGCCGCTCTTGAACATGGTGAACGGCAGTTTCTCCTCTACATCGCTGCCCAGCGACAGGCAGTATTCCCTATAGTCTTCGATGTTCATGGTTAACCGTTATGGCATTCCGTATTTATTTCAGTATCTCTGTAATCTTTTCTTCAAATCGCGGGAGCCACCAGAGTTTGTATCCGGCACGTGTTGGATGGATGCCATCGGAACGGGGTTGTTGAGGTCGATGACACGTTTGGCTTCGAGGTTCTCGGGACCTTGAGGGGTGTGAGTACCCATATAGACCGTAGGATGGTTCATCACGAACTCCGCCATCGGCGACCGACAGATATTGCCATGACATATAAAGAGAATCTTTTGCATCACTTTTTACTATCATTTGTTCCCTATCGCGCGTAATAGGCAATCTCTCTACACTTGTTGTTTGCCATTAGAGAAAACTTTATCGGTTGTGGGAGTACACCCACGCTGATGGTTTAAAAGTCTTTATGTTGTATGTTGTTATGTTTTACGACATTCCGTATAAGCCAACGGAAAAGAGGCGGGTAGCAGGACATGGTGTGCAATGGTCAGCCCATGTGACTGCAAATAATCATGGTACGCAGCCTCTGTCCAATGTGCATATTCACGGAAACCTGTCAGAGCCATCAGTCGCGCTTTCAGCCGCTGCCGCAAGGTATTCTCTCCATGTATGTATGTCGGTGCAATCAACATGCCGTCAGGACGCAACACACGTTTTATTTCGCTAATGGCAGCATCGGGGTCTGGCATGATATGCAAGGCGTTGGCGATAAGCACAACATCAAACTGCCCATCCTCATAAGGCAGACATGTTGCATCAGCCTGCTCAAAACGCAGATTGACACCTTTGGCTCTCAATCGGTTGAATTGCTTGTCGTTATTGGCTACACGCAGCATCTCTTCTGCATAATCTGTCGCCAAATAGGAATGTGCGGCTTCTGCTGTATGAAAGGCAATAATACCTGTTCCGGTTGCCAGTTCCAGCACCTCTTTGCCTTGTATGGCAGTGCGTATGTGTGCATACATCTGCTCGTAAGCCTCACGCTCTTCGAGACGGGTGAAATTATAAATATGCGCTACTTTATTCCAGTAATTCATCTTGCAAGTATAACTAAAACTTACTCCTACTACTTCGGATTTGTGCTATGGATTCCGCGTATGATTATCAGAACTCTAAGCGTTCCAATTTCAATTGACCGCAAGCCTGCATTTCTTCGACGTGTTTCTTGAACTCCGGTGTAGCGGAGTGCAGGTCGAGCGAAGCTTGGTCCTTCCAAGTTTCGCAAATCATAAACACATCTGAGCGAGTCGCACTCTGGAACACATCATAAGCGATGCACCCGGCATGATTGCGGGACTTCTCGGTCAGCGCTACTGCAGCACGCAGAGCGTCCTTGTACTTTGCCGCGTCTGCGGCCTGAAAAAAGCAATTTAAGCGTATCATATTAGTTGGTATTTAGTTTCAAAATAATGTCGGTTCGTTTTTGATGAGCATGGAGGTTTGGACGGAGGGTTTGATGGTGTCTGTCGGTTGCACATGCCCTAACAGTAACGGTGAATTGGGGTCATGCAGACGGTAGTTCTCCAAAGCCTTCGCGTGGTCTTTATTGGCATAACAATACCGGCAGCCGTTCGGACAGGAGTTGTAATCGCCTAATCCCCGGCTCTCCATGCACGCACAGCCAAGGCGATTGCCTTTGTGGGGCTGCCGCTTGAAATCGATGCCCAAGGCCTCCGAGAAAATCTCCGTCGTCATACATCCGCTGCGGTGGATACCGAACACCTCATAGTCCTCACGCGTGGCACATGTCTGCAAGTACAAGCCATGTTTCTTGGCAATGGAACCTAATCCTTGCGCTAACGTGCGCTTCTGTTCGTCGGTCAGCGGACGCAGTTCCGGCATGTTCACCTCCAGTTTCTTGTACATCTCCACGAAACTGAAGATACACCGGCTGACATATGGTGCAAGCTCGCGTGCCATGTAATCAAAAGTCTCGAAATGGCGTTCGATAGTATAGGTGTCGGTCAGCAAAACAGGGTCGTACCGCCAAGCCATCTTCTCTTTGCCGACCTGTGCAGCCAGGCGTTTGCAGGTATCTATGCTCTGCTCGATAGACGGCACACGTGGCTCTATGTCTGTTCCGTAAGCCGTGATGGTATAGTGGTAATAGCAATTGAAGCGGTCGCTTATCTCATGCAGGCGGTCGAGTATCGGCGCATAGTCCTTGGAGCAGAAGACCACCACATCAATGGTTTCCGGCGTGAGTTCGATGCGGTTGATGAGGTTCGGGAACAGCGGATTGCGCGAGAGCACATAGCCTTCGCGAAAACGATTGAGCAGCCACTCGGAATAGTACTGCACAGTATCTGTCCGTCCGCCGGTATTAAGTATCATCGTTTATCTCTTCCGTCTCTTTTGCCCCATCCTGTCGTAGTGGTTCCACATCTCCCAGATGAGGATTTCTTTCTTCTCTTCGTTTATCTGGTACACCAGCCGGTGCTTGGCACTTATGCGCCGGATATAAAAGATGTCGCCATCGTTCACTTTCTCCAGACCACCGCCACCATTGGAGTAAGGGGCAAGCTTGATTTCTTCCACGATAGCCATCGCGGTCTCTGCGTACGAGCTTCGCAGCACTTTCGTGCGGTCTTTCTCACCTCCTTTGGTGTATTGAACGGTGTACATTGAATAGCTATCCATTCAGTATTTATTTCAGTATCTCTGTAATCTTTTCTTCAAATCGTGGGAGCCACCAGAGTTTGTATCCGGCACGTGTGGGATGGATGCCGTCTGGCGCCATGTAGAGGTCAATGTGCGCACGGCCTTCGGCATTGAATGCTTCGTCAGTTGTCAAGTCGAGGATGTATGCACCCCATTTGTCCGCCACCTTGCGGGCGTTTTCCAGCATCGCCATGTACTGGTCATCGCTCAGGAAAGGCGAGGTGTAGATGAGCACGGGGCAATGCCAGTGGTCTCGCACGTACGCCATGATAAACTCCATTCCGCCGAGGGTGGTAGCGAGGTTGAAATCCGCTGTGTCGGTACCTTCGCTTATTGCGCCGATGCTCTCCGCCGGCAGGCGTGAGTCGTTAGTGGAGAGTTGGAGCACAAAGAGGTCGGGCTGCACATCCAACGGCAGGTCGTGGATACGGGCGGAGAAAGAGAGATCTTCTTTGCTCGGATCGGCTCCGATGATCTGCGCGAGGAATGCGCCTGCTTCGGGACTCTGCGGGATATTGGCAATCGTCGTGCCGGACGCCGCCTCTTTGTAGCAAGTTGCGCCGTTGTGTTTTGCGAACATGTCGGCGGTTGCTTCGCCGTGAGCTATCAGGCCGAAAGTGATAGACGACCCCAGCCAAAAAACAGTCTTTCCCTGCAAGGGGCTGTGCATGAGTGTCTCAAGACTGTCAAGGCTGTACTGAGGTGCATTGCCCGGCATCTCATCGCCGGAA
>JAFUVS010000015.1 GCA_017471175.1 Paludibacteraceae bacterium
AGCCGAGATCTTCTGCAAGTGTATCCGGATAGAAAAGGGTTCTCCGTTCGCAACCTGCAATACATCAATCAGATGTACCGCACTTTTGCATTTACTAAACCAATTACGCCACAACCTGTGGCGCAATTGCCGCAACCATCTTTCGAATTTGCGCCACAGCCTGTGGCACAAATAGATAATTTGCCGTCTCATCAACCTATAATACAAACATTTACCAACCCTATAGAATACATTTCATTGGTGCCGTGGGGACATATCCGCTATATTCTTGATAAAGGTTTTACGCCAGAAAAAGCTTTCTTCTATATCCTCAAAACGATTGAGTACGGTTGGAGCAGGAATATGTTGCTCAATATGATGTCGGCAGAGTTATACGAGGCAGAAGGGAAATCCATCAATAACTTCCCTGCCACTATGCCGGAATCGGATAGCGACTACGCCAATGAGATAGTGAAGAATCCGTATCACCTTGATTTCTTGCAACTAAACAAAGATTTCAAGGAGAAAGAACTGCAACTGGGTCTGGAGAAGAATATCTCTCGTTTCCTGATTGAGTTGGGCGATGGTTTTGCTTATGTAGGCAGACAAGTCCGCTTGGAAATCAATGGGGATGAGTTCTTCTGTGACTTGCTTTTTTATCATCTGCGCTTACGTAGATATATTGTAGTTGAACTGAAAACAGGCAAATTTGAGCCGGAGTTTGTCAGCAAACTTAATCTTTACTGTACAGCTATTGACCATCTTTACCGTACTGATAATGACGGAGAAACGATTGGTCTGCTTTTCTGCAAAGAAAAGAATGACCTTGTAGCGCAATGGACTGTCGAGAAATCCGAACAACCCATGGCCATCACCCGTTATGAATTAGACAAACTTATGCCTAAAACAACTAAACGTTTGAACAATAAAAAACACTAACCGCCTATGATATAAACCAACAAAAAGCGTGAAATGATATAAATAGTCCCACTCTAAGATATAAAATACGGAGAAAGACAAGATAAGCATAAAAATAGAACAAAGATGAAATCTACATCCAAAATAACAATTCCAGAACTAGAAATGTTTGGACATTCAAGTATGAACGCTGTTAAAGCGTTCCTATTGTTATTTGGATATGAAATGAAACAATTAAAGTCTAAGTTCCCGACAAATAGTATTGGCCACTTACATGGATACCAAGTCTCTCTCTTAGAGAACTTGATGCATAGCGTAAGTACGTATGTTGTAGTAGTCGAAGAAAGTCAAGATTATTTAGTTGCTTCGTCAATACTTAGAACATTGATAGATGGTATCTCCGTTTATCACCTTATATACCATGCTGATACAAAAGATGAAACAGCATTAAGACATTACTTGTATATTTTAGACGGAATTTCGCAAAAATTAGAAATAGAATCAAGGCATCCTCTTCGTAAAACAGACAAGATTAAGGAACAAGAATATAATGCTCTTGCCGAACGACTCTCTTTTATGAGAAATAATCTTAATGAAGCTAAAGAGTTTTGTTATAGAGCGATAAGGAATTTAAATATCTATACTACTCGCAAAGCAACCATTGAAAAATTACTCTATAAAAGAAATTGGAAATTTAAAAGCCTTGATGATTCCAAGGGATACAAATGGTCTGAGTTACATGATCTTTTGCCATCAAAATTCCATAGGCTTTATTCTGATTTTTGTAATTATCTATCGCAATATGTCCATGGACTAAGTATGAGCAACTTGACCATAGACATTGAAGATAAAGATATATACGAACCTTTGTCCGATAATATCATACTTATTCTAAATTTTATTCATGAATCTATGACTCATGACTTTGGAGTAGATATATCGTTTTTAACGACAGGTCTGATAGAATCAGATAATTTTCGTGCCTATTTGTCATATTGTAACGAATCGCATAAAAAGGAATTGCTACAAATTAATATATAACATCGTCGTTCGCAGACATTAAATAGCAAGACACGCGCGAAGCGTCGCGCGATAACATATTAAACAAATAGCATTACTATTATTTCGCGTTTACCGAAAGCGTCAGAAACTTTAAAGGGTATAAATGCACAGAAATAATATGTGGCAGCATACTATAGGTATGCCTGTCCTCGTGTATAATAGATGCTCTCTATTAGTGGGTTTCTTATACGAGGACAAAGGCTCCCTTCTGACGCTGCCTTGGTAACGCGATAGGAAACTCACTTTTCATATCGTTGCGGATTAATAGTTTTGCGCATAATGAAGTAACTATAAAATCTACACAATATGAAAAAACAATTGGTATTCTTCCTTTTTTTGTTAATTGCAAATTCCATATTTGCATTTGAGAAAGTTCGTGAGGTGGCATATAAACCATCGTATTATAGTGATTTTCTCAAGTACCTAAATTTCTCATGCAGGGATGTTTATGACTTAAACTATTTCGTTGGCGACACAATAACCATTCAGTATGCTAACACCAAAGGGTTGGCAGAAGTATCATATTATTCTTCATATTCCACATCAGAGAGTGAGAGCGAGAAACAATTATCGCAAAGGGCGTTTTCTTTATTAACGCCAGATACGATATGGATTAAACAAAGTAAAAAGCCTAAAGAGGGAAAACACTATCTGGTTCTTCACCAATATAAAGCAAGTTACCACATGGATGGAAAAAAACCTATAGTTGATGATACCACTCCTATAGAAAGTGTTGTTGGACATCAATTTATTGTTGATGAGATTATGCCATCAGCGGCAATACTTACTTCCCTTTCGGATGGAATAAAGATAAAATTGCATATGTCCTCTTTAAACGAGTACTATTTTTTTACATCAAACAAACTCGCAAGGGATATGCGTCCAATAATAGGAAGAAAGTTATATTCTCAGAAGTCAGGGTTCTATACTAAATATACTAAGCAATATAACATTTACACCGTTAATGGTATTAAATCTTTCGTCTTCTTTAACGGAAATGTTAAAATCAATCTTTCCATTAGTCCTTCTCTATTCAGAGGTGCAGAATTAGTATGGCAAGAACAATATAGAAAAGATTCTCTTTTGACTGCTGAATATAACAGACGCTATGAAATTAATTATTACGTAACACCAAACATTAAGTATGATGAAGAAAAATTAGGTAATATAACAGATTATAAACATACAGGACGCGTTGGTATATTGGCAAAGACACATAGTTGCAGCGTAGGACAATCTATATATCAAGGGTGCTTTGAAAAAACATCATATATAGAAGATGGCACTTGCGTTACGATTGCCGGCGTTGATACTATCTTAGATAAGGTATACTATAAGGCTATAGACGGAAAAAGGTATTTTATATCGAGGAGAAGAATGTATATTTTATTTGGGACTCATATTTCTTCAATGATCACACAGATGAGACGCCATATATATATGCATTGCGAACATCTTCAAAAGAGGTACAAGATGCTTTTTTTGAATACACCAAATCACGAGAATATGAGCTTTACCTCGATGATATAGAGACTATCCATAAATTTGAGAAGCAATACGCAAAATATGGTATTTTTATGGAAAGGTGTAAACCTTATCAAGATTATTCAACGGTGGGTATAGAATTTAATATCGTGAATTACTCTAAAAAAACAATAAAATACATTGAACTAACAACAACCGCGTACAACTCGGTCATGGATCCTGTATCTACTAAAACAGTAAAAGGGCTAGGTCCTGTGTATCCGGGAGACAAAGCCGAATTTGATTTCGAGAATGTTTGGTATTCAAGCATCATAGCGACACACAGACCCAAGAGCATCGTGATTACTTATATGGATAATACAAAAACTACGATTAAAACAAATGACATAGACAAGATAACGCCAAACTTGGATTACTCTTCGGCATTGGATAACATAGATTCTTATACTAACCTCAAGAGTGGCTTATACGACCCCTTTACTGGTAAATATAGCGAATACCCTAGACCATAAAATTATTCAAAATGAATAATAAATTACGTATTTCATTAGAAAGCAATACAAAAGGGATAGACATGTATATCTATAATTAGGGAATAATTATGGGGGATTGTAAGAATACAATGGATTGCAATACGATAAAGATAATTATGGGTTATAGTGACATTTTTATCACCTAAAAATAGGGAACTTGTCGTTTATGTGACATTTTATCACCTAAAATCGTTGTATCTATTTGTTCCTATGTGGTTTATAAGTGTTTAATTTTGTTGCTATCAATTGTTTTCTTTTTTTGAGAGAAATGCCTCTATGTCGGCGGAGTAAGTCCTTTACAATTCCATTCAATCTTTCAAGTGCATTGTTGGTGTTTGGGATGCCTAAATCAGGGTAGTCGTAAAACGTCCATAACCACGGCATATTGCGTCTTACGCTGCGCCACGCACTGCGCAATCGCTTATGCTTAAACTCGCCTAATCGTTTTCCTTTTGTAGGTTCACTACGCTCTTTGAGGAAGTCGTGCCACTGCTCCTGCCACTCGTTAAATGCCCCGATAAAGGACTCCTTGTCCATATAGAAGATTTGCCTTGTCAATGCAAGCAAACTTCTTCCTGCCTCTGTCTATGGATTCTTGGTCAGATACTTGAGTATAGTGAGCAATTGGTGAAACTGACAATACCTTTTTCACTACCGAAAATGAGCCGCATTTTATGCATTTTTTTGCCATAATACAATAAATTACTCTCAAATGTAGTATTTATCGGGCGTACAGCAAAAATTAGGTATTAAAAATGTCATATAAACCACTTTTGCTAATCTAAAAATATAGCAAATGCTTAGTAATAATATAGTAAAATTGATTTCCAGCACATTACATAAAAATAGAATTTACTTTATAAATAGCACAAAAATACACAAGGAATCACACCTTTAAGATATAACTCCTTGTTTTTTAATTAGTTATTTTTGTGGTCTCTGTAGGGCTTGAACCTACGACCCCCTGATTATGAGTCAGGTGCTACTAACCAACTGAGCTAAGAGACCCCGATGCTCTTTATTGTCTGCATCTAAGACATATACTTTATATTCCTATTATACTTTACTTACTATTACACCTGCACTTCTTATTCTTTTCTTAATATTTCCTTACTCTTTCTTGACGTATTGTTTTTGTAGTTTAGCTGCTCCTTCTGCTGTAATCTTTAGTTGGCTCTCCGTGAGTTGGGGCAACATAACGGTTGTGCCACGAGGAATATAGGAGGGCGAAGAGATAAACTCTCCATTAGCCAAGTAGAGATAAATCCAACAGTTGGCGTTGTTATAATGAGTTTGCGCTAAACTTCTGAGTGTAGTAACTTTTTGTACGGTGATGTGTGCGCCATCCGAGAGGTTGAGGTCATCCGGAACTGTGATAGAAACTTTGTTAGCAGAAGACTTACTATTTTTCTTCATCTTCAACTTCAAAGCATCGCCGCGATTGATGTCCTTATTCTTCTCAAGATCCTTATAGAGTTGTTTGGCTTTATCATACTCTTCACGAGTTAGCAAGTGAATCTCTACACGGCGGTTAGGACGATAGGAACCTTTCTTCTGGTTGTTCTCGGTGATGATACCTTTACCGACGGTATGCATACGTCCCATTTCAACATTGTTCTCACGCGACATCTCTTTGGCAACGTTGTAAGAACGCTTCACTGCAAGCCAATTGTTGTATTGCGGATCACCCGTGTTATCGCAGGAGCCTACAACAAGCGCATAAAGGTCATAGTCTTGCAACATCTTTTCAGAGGCCTCTGCTATAATACGTTTGGATGCATTATCAAGTGCATGAGAGTCGTTGTTGAAATAAACTACGTAGTAGTAGTGTTTGTCACCTTCCATATCAATACCGGGCATCGTGTTGGTGCGCTTGCCGTATATACCACCCTCGTTGATGATATAAACTGTATCTTTATGGTAAATATAGAGCGTGTCTTTTGCTGCAATGCGGGGTTCTTCCTCGTTCATCGATTGGAGAGCCTCTTTGCTGCGGAAGTTACGTGTATGAGACTTGTCCACGGCATCAATCTTGTAGCGTAGGAGTGCTTCGAGATCGAATATACCATCGTTATTGTTACCACGCGGGCGACCATCTACAAGGTCGGTGGTGGTATAGTTGTAGAGTGCGCGCAAGCCTATTTGGAGGCTACGGTTGAGGTTGAACTCAAAACTTGCGCCACCAACGAACATGGCGTAGCATTTGAATTTGTCGCTTGCAGAGGGTATCTGGTTGAGTGTAATGTTTAAGAATGGGAAATCTGTTCCTAATTTTTCCGATTTCTTGTACTGGTTTTCGTAGTACACCTGGTTTTTGAACCAGAAAGCGGATGCGCCGAGGATGAGGTCCAGTGCGAAAAGTTTGTGTTTGTTCTGGGGTCGGAGGCAGTTGAACACGTCAAAGGAGATATAACCGCCTGCCTGATGGGCACGACCTGCGAGCAGGGTTTTAGCATGTCCAGGATTACCGAAAACCTTATAGTTATGGAATTTGTATTCCAAGCCGAGAGCCCATGTATTGGTAAAGTGATAGGCGGCACCGACAGAAACGGTAGGCGCATAGAAAGCGTGTTTCTTCTCACTCGTAAAGTCACCATCGAAGAGGTTCATACCGGCAGCGATATAGACGGACCACAGAGATGTTTCGGTAGCGACAGGTGAAATTTCTTTCAGAGGGTGAACGCCTAATGTATCTTCTGCTTCTGCAGCCAATGTATCTCCATCGTAGGATGCAAGGTATTCTTCGAGTTCTGCTATATCTTGCTCCTCATTATCTTCAGTAGCTAAAACTTCATCGTCCGTCTCATTACCAAGTTGCTCTTCTGAAATATTTTCCGAATTATCTTTAGAATTGACATTCGTTGGTTCACTTGTTTCAGGTAATTCTTCTAATTCAGCTCCTGCTTCAACCTCATTTTGATTAATGTTTTGCGGAGGATTTTGATTAGTATCTTGCACAGGTTGCGAAACCGCTTCCTCCTCAGTATCGTCCACCAAAAGGATATCGTCCTCTTGTGCAGCGGGAGCCGATGAAACAGGCTTCTGTGCAAAAACAGCGATGCTCGTAAACAAGAAAGCCACAAGCAGCAAACAGTGTCTATGTAGAACCATACGCACGGGTTTAGAGTCGTTTTTTAACCATTTGAGGTCGCAAAAGTACTACATTCTATCGGACTGACAAAATAATTAACAAAAAAAACGCAAAAAAAATGATTTAGTTTGTATGTGTGTTATAATCAAGGTATTTTTGCGAGGTATAATATATTAGATGCGGGCGAGACGACCGCGGTTCTAAATAACAATGCGGGCGAGATCGGCAAGCCTACCGCGATCCAAGTAAATAGTAAGAACATTTAATTACTAAAAAAATAAATCATTATGAGTATTTTAGAGAAGATGAAAGCGCGTGCGATAGCAAATCCGCAGCGCATTGTATTGCCGGAAGGCGATGAACCTCGAACATTGGAAGCTGCCAATATCCTGCTAAAGGACAAGGCGGCTCGTTTAATTTTAATAGGTAGCCGTGAGCGTATTGAGGGAATGGCAAAGGAGAATGGTTATACCTATATAAAAGAGGCGACCATCTTTGATCCTTCGACTAACGAGAAGATGCCCGAATATGCCCACTTGCTGTATGAACTTCGCAAGAGCAAAGGTATGACTGAAGAGGAAGCAGCGAAGAAGGCTCAAGACCCGTTGTATTTAGGTTGTCTGATGATTAAGAACGGCGATGCTGACGGCGAGTTGGCGGGTGCGCGCGGCACAACGGCAGACACGATACGTCCTGCTTTTCAGATTCTTAAGACTAAGCCGGGTGTGAGCATTGTGAGCGGTGCGTTCTTAATGTTCACTCCCGCCAAGCAATTGGGTGAGGACGGTTTCCTCATCTTTGCAGACTGTGCGGTTAATCCTTGCCCGAATGCGCAGGAGTTGGCACAGATAGCTATTTCGACGGCAGAGACGGCTCGCACGATAGCGGGCATTGAGCCGAGAGTGGCTATGTTGTCATTCTCGACGAAGGGCAGTGCGAAGCACGAGTTGATAGATAAGGTGACGGAGGCAACGCGTATCGCGAAAGAGATGGCACCCGAGTTGCAGTTGGACGGCGAGTTGCAAGCCGATGCGGCACTGATAGAGAAAGTGGGTGCGAGCAAGGCTCCCGGAAGTCCCGTAGCAGGCAAAGCCAATGTATTGGTATTCCCGGATTTGCAGGCCGGTAATATAGGCTACAAGTTAGTTGAGCGTTTCTCGGGTGCGGATGCGGTTGGTCCTATTCTGCAAGGAATAGCCAAGCCGGTGAATGATTTGAGTCGCGGCTGCAAGGTACAGGATATTGTGCAAATGGTAATCATCACGGCTAATCAGGCGATGGGATGAATTAACAGTTTCGGGGGCATGCAGTGATACTTTCGATAATTTGAGTTTAATCTTAAATCATTAAATTACTATGAAGATATTGGTTTTGAACTGCGGTTCTTCTTCTATTAAGTATAAACTGTTCAATATGGACGACCGCTCTGTGATGGCACAGGGAGGTGTAGAGAAAATCGGTTTGAAAGACTCGTTCCTACAGGTTAAGTTGCCGAGCGGGGAGAAAGTGAAGATCGAGAAAGAGATGCCGGAGCATACGGTAGGTATCCAACTGATACTGAATACGCTGATTGATCCGAAGATCGGTTGCATCAAAGACTTGAAGGAGATAAACGCAGTGGGTCACCGCGTGGTTCACGGCGGCGAGGAGTTTGCTTCGTCAGTACTGATAACGGACGAGGTGAAGGCAATGGTGGTCAAGTGTTCGGATTTGGCACCGCTGCATAACCCTGCGAACCTGAAGGGTATAGATGCGATTGAGAAGACGTTGCCGGGCGTACCGCAAGTGGGCGTGTTCGATACGGCTTTCCATCAGACGATGCCGGATTATGCGTATATGTACGCCATACCCTACGAGCTGTATGAGAAATATGCGATTCGCCGTTACGGTTTCCACGGGACGAGCCATCGCTATGTAAGCCAGCGCGTATGCGAGTTCTTGGGCGTTGAAGCGAAGGGCAAGAAGATTGTTACGGCTCATATCGGCAACGGCGGCAGTTGTGCGGCTGTTATGGACGGCAAGTCGGTGGATACGAGTATGGGTCTGACTCCTATAGAGGGTCTGATGATGGGAACGCGTGCAGGCGACTTGGACTTGGGTGCTGCCACGTACATTATGGACAAAGAGGGCTTGGACACGGCAGCTTTCTCGAACCTTGTGAACAAAAAGTCGGGATTGTTAGGCGTAAGCGGCGTAAGCAGCGATGCGCGCGACATCGATGATGCCATCAAACAGGGCAATAAGCGTGCCGACTTGGCAAGAAGGATGTTCATTTACCGCGTGAAGAAATATATCGGTGCTTACGCAGCTGCTATGGACGGATTAGATATTCTTGTCTTCACGGGCGGAATCGGCGAGAATGACACGTATATCCGCACGGAGATAGCCAAAGGTTTCGGTTATCTTGGAGCCAAGATTGACGAAGAGAAGAGTCTGAAGACGCGCGGCGAGGAGGTAGTTATCTCCACTCCTGACAGCAAGGTAACGGTATGCGTCATACCGACAGACGAGGAGTTGATGATCGCCACGGATACGGAAGCCATCGTAACGAAGAAATAAGTAGCCGATGAAACCGATTATATATCAGGTCTTTCCGCGCACATTCACCAATTATAACGAGACACGTCGCCGCAACGGCAGTCGCGAGGAGAACGGCTGTGGCAAGTTCAACGAGATTACGGCGAAGGCGTTGCAGGCGATACGTGACTTGGGTGCTACGCACGTATGGTACACGGGTGTCATCCGTCACGCAACCGCCGAGCGCAACAACCCTACGATTACGAAGGGCAAGGCGGGCAGTCCGTATGCCATCACGGACTACTACGATGTAGATCCGGATTTGGCAGTGGATGAGACGAAGCGAATGGCCGAGTTCGAGAGCCTTATCCGCAGAACGCACAAGGCGGGTCTGAAAGTGGTAATGGACTTCATACCGAACCATGTGGCGCGTGAGTACAAGTCACTGTGCAAACCAAAAGGCGTGCGTGACTTGGGCGAGACGGATAATCCGTCGTGGGCTTTTTCGCCGCTGAACAACTTCTATTATCTTCCGGGTGAGGATTTCAGTCCGCAGTTTGAATGTAATTATAAGGAATCGCCCGCGCGCGCGACGGGTAATGACTGCTTCAGTGCTCATCCGAATGAGCAGGACTGGTATGAGACAGTGAAGTTGAACTATGGCGTTCACTATATGGGCGGCGGCGAGAAGCAGTTCCAACCGATACCTAACACGTGGTACAAGATGCAGGATATACTGCATTACTGGGGCAGGAAAGGTGTGGACGTATTCCGCGTGGATATGGCGGAGATGGTGCCGGTGGAGTTCTTTGAGTGGGTGATAGCGTCTATCCGCACGTTCTTCCCGAACATACAGTTTATGGGCGAGTGCTACCAGCCTGCGTTGTATCGCAGGTACTTGGAGGCGGGTTTTGACTACCTGTACGACAAGGTGGGTATGTACGATTACCTGCGCGGTGTGACGAGCAAGAACTGGCCTGCGGAGGGCATCACGCAACGCTGGCAAGCCGTGGAAGAGATACGGGACAAGATGGTGTATTTCCTTGAGAACCACGACGAACAGCGCATTGCGTCGGGTTTCTTCTGCGGCAGCGGTCACTGCGCCGAGCCTGCGATGACGGTAGCGGCTACGTTGGGAACGAATCCTGTGCTTATCTATGCCGGGCAAGAGTTGGGCGAGACGGGCATGGACGTGGAAGGCTTCTCGGGCATGGACGGCAGGACGACAATCTTTGACTACTGGGGTATCCGTTCGCTGCAAGCGTGGGCTAACCACGGCAAGTTCGACGGAAAGGGTTTGAGCGAAGACCAGAAGGACTTGCGAGAGTTCTACCAGCGTCTGCTGACCGTGGCGCGCGATAACAAAGCGGTTTCGGAAGGCAAGATGTACGACCTGGAGTATGCGCAGGGCGAGAACTTCAACAAACACGAGCAGTATGCCTATCTGCGCAAACAGGACGAGGAGGTGCTGCTGTTTGTGATGAACTTCGATGACCGCGAAGTGGAGGTGGATGTCCGCATTCCCGAGGAGGCTTTTGCCTACTTAGAGCAACCGGAGTGGGTGCAGGCGAGTGCCGTGGATCTGTTGACGGGCAACAAATACAAACAGATGAGCCTTTGCCCGACGGAGATTATTCATCTGACATTGCCTGCATGGAAGAGCGTCATACTGCGCTTCGAGGAGACAAAAAAGAAGAAGAAATAAGCGTTTTTCCTTATGAAAGAGACATTGCGCGATTATTGGCGATTGGTACGCGGAGGGAACTTGTGTTTCCTCGGCGTGCTGATGTGGACGATGACGTATTGGGTGGCTGAACCTGTGCTGCGGATGTATCGTTTCACAGACCTGATACCGTGGTGGTTATGGCTACTCATTACGTTAGCGACCGTGTTGATAGCAGCGGGTGGTTATGTGGTGAACGACTACTTTGATGTGAAGATTGACCGCATCAACCGTCCCGACCGCTTGGTAGTAACGCGCACGGTGAGCAAGGATGCGGCTATGCGTCTGTTCTATGTACTGACGGGCTTGGGTGTGGCTTGCGGTATGGGAGCCGCGTGCGTGGTTCGCAGTTCTTCGCTGGCTATTATTTTTGCGCTGGTACCGGGGCTACTATGGTTCTATTCGGCGAGTTACAAACGGATGCTGATAGTGGGCAATCTGATCGTGGCTTTCCTGTCGGCTTTGCCTCCGATAGTGATTGCATTGGCAGAAACGAGTTGGCTGACAAAGATATACGGGGCTGATATGCTTCGCTATATGCCGATAGGACAGAGTCTGTTTGCGTGGTTGGGCGGTTTTGCGATGTTTGCATTCCTGTGTACTTGGATTAGGGAGATGGTGAAAGACTTGCAGGATCAGAACGGCGACAGGGAGTTAGAGTGCCACACGATGCCGATTGTATGGGGTGAGACGGTGACGAAGGTGTTTGCCACGTGCCTTATCGTGCTGACAGCGTGTCTGATAGCGTATTTGCACTGGGGCGGAGTGATGCCCTTTGCAACAAATTGGCATAGTGTGGCGACGCGATATATTGTGTTCGGATTGTATGTGCCGATGGCTTGTGAGTTGGCATTGTTGTGGTCGGCGAAAATAGATACGGACTACCGTTCGGCACAGGGGCTGATGAAGTTCGTGATGTTTATCGGAGTGCTATTTTCATACGTGATAAATAGTATGTTGTAATATAAATTGGTTGTTGAGTTTTATCAGAATTTAGGAGTGGCACGATGACGTTGTTCGTACTTTTTTTGCAAAAAAACAAAAAAGTCTAAATCGTATCGAAAAGTGTAAAAAAAGACACGTTTTTTCATTATAATTTTTCTTTGCACTTAATTTTTATACTACTTTTGCGGTCGAATTCAGTTAAATGTACGAAATTGTACAGCAAACCGATTTCATATTCCACGCTGAAGGGAAATATGTCATGTAAGGGTGGAATAGGAGACTGATAGTCCGTTGTGCATTAAGCGTGGCATAGCGATGCCACGTGTTCAACGGAAGCATAAATCGGTCTTTAAGACATAATTATAGGCGTTTATTGAACGCTGTTTGCGACTCATCAGAATCTTCGCAACATTTTGTACCAAGTCCAAACAGATACCAATGAATGTCCTCGGGATATGTAATTATTCCCTGACAACGTAGTATGTTGTTGTCATACCGGCAATCTACTGCCAAAGTGCCGTTCACCATTGAACGGCAAGAGATTAGCGTAGGTTAGGTAGGATATCAATGTCCGTGCTGTTTAGGGTTGGCGATAGTGTTATCGCTTACATATTTCAGCGTGGACTTCGTTTGTTATTCTACTTGGTACGGGGATTGCGAAGCCCTTGATGAGCGTGAAGAGCAAGTGAACTTCACGCTTTTATTTGTGTGTAAATGTGGCAGTTATTGTTTAACCTTAAAAATATCAAGAACTATGAAAAGGAAAATTATGAGGAGATGTAATTTGTTGATTACATGTTTTTTGTGCCAGTTGTTTTTTCTGTGCAGTTGTACAGCTTGTAAGCATTGTTCGCGAACATTATCCAGTGACCAATTTCATTCGGACTATAGCGTGTTAGTTGATGATTCGGTAAAAAATCTGATCGGAGACTCAATTGTTTCGATTGTTTTTGCTCCTTCAAAGGTTGAATTATACCGATTAAGTTTATCTCCTATTAGTAAAGATACGACAAAGAAAGATTCATTAGTCGCCTTTCACGATTTTTTTATAGCAGAAAATCGAGGTAATTTGTCCGAATATCAACTAAGTCCCATTCTTTTTCTACTCTCCGATAGAGATACCTATCCGGGGATTGAAGCATTGGTGACGACTCCTTTCAGTCCGTATGCGGCTTTGCGTTTTCGGAAGGATGACGCGAGTGTAGATATAGTGTTTTCTATCAGCGGTGGCAGAATTAAGATCTATACACAAGACACGGTTTCTTCTGAAATCAAGTATGCACAGGAGCGTTTATTTATTAAGTATTTCCAATCCGCCCTTGGGGATGAAAGATTAGCACGTTTATTACAATTATTATAATGTGATTTATGTAGTATAAACCAATAATTTACGATTAATATGAAAAGGATTTATCTTTTAGGTATTATTATGTTGGCATTCAGTCACCTAATAAGTGCTCAACGTTTGTTCAAATATATCTATGCCGATACAAATGATGAGTCAATCGGAAAGGCTGCCCGAGTAAGTGAACTTAAATATGGTAGTATGTTAGGAGAAATTGAAGCGGCATTAACATGGGTTAATTCACCGGCTATTGTTGTTCGCGATAGTTTTGACTGTAATAAAGAGATGTTGCTAAAGGATCTTAATGCTTTAGATTGTTCCAGTGAGGATGTTGTCATATTCATCTATTGTGGACACGGCACAAGGAGTTTAGAGGATATGTCAGACTTCCCGCAAATGTGTTTTGCCAAACCTCAAACTCGAGATTATCATATAGCGGATGACTTTTATTTGCTTGAAAATGTTCGCAATTTGATTATGCAAAAATGTCCGCGTATGTGTTTAGTGATCGGTGATTGTTGCAATAGTTATGACCCTAATCTTCCTCCAATAGATATTTTTTCAGATGGTATGGGCAGTAATGTCAAGAAGTTGGATGGACCTGGTGCAAAATGTTGCAGAGATTTGTTTTTGTCAAAATATGGCAGCGTAATGTTAACAGCGAGTGTAAAAGGCGAGTATGGTTGGTGTGATTCGAGGAATGGAATGGTATTACAGAATAATGTCTCCAATGAGTTTCGGAAAGTTATTAAGGAATTAAAATGCTATGACAATTGGGAAAGCCTCTTATCGACTATTCGCGATAATACGAAAGCTACATCTATTATGGATAAACAAGGTAAAAGGTGGACACAAACACCAATATATCGAATTGAATTATCCGACAAGTTATCGGACAAGTGTTCTAAAACAGAACCGAAACCGAACCCCACTGACCCCACGTTGAAAGCAGACTTACTTAAAATAGCGAATAACAAAAGTTATACAATGGATGAACGCAGACTAATGCGGACGGAAGTGCTGAATACCTATTTTGATAGTAAGGATGCGTTGATTGATATAGTGGGCAATCATGGTACAATTGTGATGTCCACTACTATAGAAAAATACCTTTTGCGCATAAGTACAGAGAAGAATATGGTGAATTTGGTCATATTCAATGACGAGAAAGCCAAAAGCGGTAAGACAATGTATCTAAAATTACACGAGATCTATTCTGAAGAATAAAAACATATCAAACAAATAATTATTGATTATGAAACAAATCATTATTGCAGTAGCGGTATTATGCGGATGCATTAACCTTTCCGCTCAACAGAACAAAGGGTTAAGCAAAGAGGTTGAGGAAGATATAAAGCAAGCATGCAAAGAGACTGTAGATGCTTTTACCTATCACATATCCTATATAGGAGACAAGCGGAATTCGGATGCGACAAAGGATGACCATATTCAGACGGCATTAAGTTACTTTGTCGGAGATGGAGAGGGCATCTACTTGTATGATAAAAATGGTGAGAAGATTATGGAAGACGGGGCCTATAAATTTGAGGTCAATCCGCCAATAATAGAAATAACCTCGTTAAATCGGGAAAGCAGACATGCTTTTATCAAGACCTACTTAAATAGCCTAAAAAGTCTTCCGTACCAATCGGTAAAGATAACAACTTCAAACGCATACTTTGTTTCCGACTTACACCCTATTAAAGACAATGTATATGAAGCCACGATGGCATTTGGTCAAGTATTTATCGCGGAGAATGGTGATATACTTATGTATTCTGACTACACAGAGAAGATAGTTAGAATGCGCATAACTCGATTGGTCTATTACGATAAAGAGCGCTGGGATATTAAGATGGGAGATATTACTGCAAGAGAAACAAAACCAGCCAAATAAAAATCAAGCAATATGAGAAGAAACATAGCTATAATATTTATGTCTTTCATCATTCTGCCTTCAATGAATGCACAAAAATTCGTTATAGACGATGCCTTTATAGAAAACTACGCTTTTAAGGTTAAGCAGATTAGCGAGTTTATGAGTCGTTTTAATTTAGAGACGTGTTTGATTACTCCCAAGCAAGATAGTCTATGGCGTGTTTACAACCGTGTTTTATTATTTGACAGAGAGACATACGAAACCAATCAGCAAAGAGCAGATTCCTTAATTAGTATGATTGAAAAGGATAGCATTCAATTACATTATTCAGATACAATATGGACGGCATACGCCAAATGCAGAGTCAGTTATATGGGGAAAGAAGATAGTATTGTATTAGCCTTAAAGCCCGAATTGCGTGGCGAGAATATGTATCGGTGGGTAATAGTTGAAGCATTCGGTGAGTTATTATCCTTACCATCTAAAACACTATCGGAGCATTTCTATATATCTCCGGTAGATAATGAACTCAATTTTATATCATTAAGCCAAATTACGACAAATAATTCGAGCAATATTATGCAATATGCAGGCAGTCAGTTTGAGTTGGATGGCTTGTCTGTATTCTATACTATGGTTTATACGAAGCAACTGCGTATCCTAAATGTTCAAGAAATGACCTACCATTTTGACTTATCCCATAACCATAGTTTTGATGTATGCTATTTCAATCGAACCGATAAAAATTCAGGTTGGCTAATTTATAACTTCAAATAAGGGGTTTATGAAATTAAAACAGATATTATTTGCAATTTGGTTTCTATCGTACATTGGCGCAGACTATGTATCTGCCGCTATTTCATCTTCTTACATCACAGAAAGGGTTCGGCAGTACTACTCTGAATTAAGTCTATTTGCGCAATATGGCGATAAAGATGAAGGAAGGATTCATAGAGAAAGGATAAAGAATGAGTTGTTAGTAGATGGATTAGGATTGATATTTAATGATATAGAATACAGTCTAAATAATCGAAATCAGCCGGATACAAGATTTGACAGCTACATAATAAGTATTTTTGGTAATAAGGTAGTTTCCTTTATGCCGCAAAATATACAAACGAGTTTGCAAGGAGATGACCATTGGCGAGCAACTTATTTACTAACTGTATCTGATAAATACCAAAAGCGATACGACATCGAATTAGAAATGCTGTTCAATACGGATGGCAAAATACTGACTATTCAGCGTAAACAACAAAAAAGGTTTAAATTAAATACGTGCGATGTATATTTCTTTCCGTATACCGATAGAATCGAAAACGCAAGTAACAAAGTGTTTTACAACGGAAAAGGAAATTTGTTAATTGCAATTAGATATGAAGCAAATTTTTTACCGGATATTGCTGTTTCGGTACGAAAGGATGGTACATTTTATCCTGCAAAAATAGTCAAAGATAAACATTCAAACGAAGTCTATGCAAGCGGCATTTTCCCGAAAGACAGATTATTTGATAACGGAATTTATGAATTGCGTGTCGTTGAAAAGACAACCAATAGGACTCTATATGAAGGAAAGTTTGAGATTAAGCAACCGAAGGAGTCAGAGTTTAAAATAACAAGAGTATATGTAAGTAAAGTGGGCAAAGATGGTTCTGTGCTTTCTAAATATGAAAAAAAATTTTATGGATTGCGCGTGGAAATTTATTATACCCGTTTGTCTGCTCCTAAACAAATATCCTTGGATTTTAAGCACGACAAAAACGGCAAAAGCGGATACACCAACGAAAACACTAAAATAGAACTACCGGTTGGCACTTTATATTCGTTTGTTCTGGATAATTATGGACAACAAATGAGAAATGAGGGGAAGTATATTTTTGATTTTTATGACATAGTTAATAATAAGAGGAGCAATAATAAATTGTATAGCGAGACATATATTCCGATAAAATAATAAGTTATGAAAAAGAGTTTTACTATTGTACTGTTACTATGTGTTGTACTGTTCACCGATGTGATATACATATCAGCAGATGAAATTATACATACATCCAAAACAAGTTACAACAAATTTGATGCTGAAGAATTATTACCATACAGTAATTATCTTTCATTGGGGTATTCATATTCATCTGTTTATCCAGTCAATACGATGTTCCCGATGGCATTAAATGCTCATACGACATTATTCGACGGGTATTTGCTTTTATCGGCAGAAATTGGCATCAATTTAGATAAAAATGAATACGTGAATAAGGATGAAACTATATATGATCCGTGTTATTATATTATGGTCGGTCCGGGTGTGAATTTTCAATTCTTTGCATTTGATTGCAGTTTTGGTGCCCTCCGTGGTCATGATATAACAGAGGCTAAGTATTATCAAAATATGGGGCAGAGTTCGTTTAATACCAATTTTTTAGACCAAAAATGGTATTTTATGTGTCAACCTGCCGCTTATGGATATATACCGTTGGATATATATGATGAATTTCTTCTTATGCTAAAAGTCGGATATAATATTGCTCCGTCTTTTCCGAAAGCCAATGGTCTGACAATAGGTGTCGGATTGAAAATGAATATTGAACTACTAATGGATTAGACTATGAAAATCAATTATTTTTTATTAGGTTGTACTGCTCTATTGTTTTTGTCTTGCGGTTCGAGACACTATGCAAAAGGTTCGTTTACTTTACGTTGCGCCGAAGAGTTGCTTGAGTATGTAACTCCGGAGATGACTTATATAAGTCCCAAAGGCGACACCACGTTTGTACTATTGACAAAAGATAAGTGGAAAAAAAAATACAGTTTCACCGCAGATGGCAGCCAGACGGAGGATAAAGCGTATCGGGAATATGTTATCGGTTTCAAAGAACGTCTGCGCGCGTTTGAAACCCGAGCAATTGTTAATTATCGCCTTAAAGACAATGTTGACTTAGCAGATAAAGATATTAATACCTATCATAAGTTATCAGGCTCTTGTAAGATAGTAAATGATGTTTGGAATGATGCCGTTACAATAAGTCAAAATGTTAATGCAGAGATAAATATTGTCATTGACGATAGCACAAAACAAAATCTTGAGAAGTATCTAAATAATTTGTGTAACAGCCCGGAAATCTACGCAATTCGTGTAAATGAAAATGGAGAAATAGATACGACCCACAATTAGAAAGAATTTGTTCAGATGCGAGAGAATGCATACTTTTGCGAAATTATTTATGATGTTTCCCTTATGGGGAGATGAATAATCAAAAATACAAAAATTGTTATGCATTTGATATTGGGATCGCAAAGTCCTCGACGGCGCGAATTGTTGGGAGGATTAGACATTCCCTTTAGGAGCATCGTTATTGATGCCGATGAATCGTACCCTACCCTGCTTAACGGAGGGGATATACCTGCCTTTATCTCGCGCGCGAAGGCTCAAGCATACCTGCGGCAATTAAAAGAAAACGAACTACTTATCACAGCAGACACTATTGTTTGGTTACCTTATCAGTCAAACAATCAATCCGAAACTTCTTCAGAGGAAATTCGCGGAGTGATGTTAGGTAAGCCTCGCGATGCGGAGGATGCGTGCAGAATGTTAAATTTGTTAAGCGGAAGAACCCACCAAGTGTACACGGGCGTTACGTTTGCTCACCGCGATAGTATGGAAACGATTGTAGATAAGACGGATGTAACATTCCGTACGCTCAGCGAAGAGGAAATACGATACTATGTTGAGCACTACAAGCCGTTGGATAAGGCAGGCGCATACGGTGTACAAGAATGGATTGGTTACGTAGGCGTAGAACGAATTGAAGGATCATACTTCAATGTTATGGGACTACCCGTTGAGCGTGTCTATCAATACCTGGTGAGTAAGGGTATCATTTAATATTCTCTATTTAATCAAAGAACTGCTGCTCGTCATCGCCGAGTACAATGAGGCTGAAGATGAGGGTGCGGCGAAGCGGTTTTTGTGCGCGCCCCATTACAATCATATGCTTACGTATTTGGGAGTAGTGTTTGAGGGCTAACAACGCCTCGTTGTGTTCGTTCTCCAACATATCCAACAAGTCTTCCTGAATGGTTTGCGACTGACGGACAAGGTCGTCAAACGTAGCTGCGATAAAGATTACGGCTGCCATTGATTTGGCACGAACCACCAGTGCATTTTCGTGATTAGCTCCCATAATAAGAAGTCGAAAGACGGGTTCGCGAAAGCCGTTCATCAATAGATTTTGTATAAGCCCCATTACCGCCTGCTGTGCATCTTGCGGGTTGTTGGTATCCATCAGCATCACTCCCAAATCGGCACGATCATCCTCTGACGGGTTGGTCAGATTGGCATACCACAGATATATTTGATTATCGCTATCCATAATGAAATAAGCTATTCGGAAACGAGAATAAGACACGAATCAGTGCGATTCGGTAAATTATCTTGATCGTAAGACCGTGTTGCCGTTACGATGGTGGTGCCACTCTGAAGAGCTGTTACCACACCTCTAAAATCAACGGTGGCTACTGTATCGTATCGGCTTTGCCATTCAACACGGGATATTCCATACGAGAGACTTAACTTATGGGTTTCACCGATATGCATTGTTACGGTGTCTTCGGTGAGCGAGAGTACGGGACTATCCACTGTTCCCATATTGGTCATATCTTTCTTGCAAGACGTAAAGCATACGCCACTTATAGCAGCAAGGGCTATACATAGAAAATTATTTGCTTTCATTGTTTTCCTGTAGTTTAAGGATACCCTCCACCCTCTTCATAGAGGATGGAGGGTTACGTTATTATTGCACAAAGAGTAGTTTACCCGAAGTAACTTTCCGCTTATTTCCTTCAAAGATGGTATAGAAGTAGAGTGTCTGCGGGTCAAGCGTTATGATAGTACACTGCGACAGATCGGTAACATCGTTGAAATAGTCATTGCCGTTCGCGTCCTTAGAAACGATAGCATAACGCGGATCCATTGCCTGCAACTCGCGGTAGAAGAGCAAATGACCATCTGCTGAATAAACGGCTATCTGCGCATTCTTACGAATACAAGCGATGGCTAATTGCGATGAACCTGGGATGTACTTAATCAGTATATCACCCTGCTCAACGCGTGCGGTCTGGTCAATAGGCGACTCAATAAACTCAACGGTATAAGTATTATTGTCCGTCGGATTGAAGATGCTTGCATATTGTGATACGCAGGTGATGATACGCTTATCGCCATCGGGTAAGATAGATACTTGCGCGGCAGTGTCATTAGTAACTACACTCACGCCGGGGATTCTGCCCTTGACAGGGATCTGATAGTAGTGTACATCGGGGTCGAAATCAGGCATCGGTTCATCGTCCAAAAGGATGGCAATGACTGTGCTGTCGTGGCTGAGGTTGATACGTTGAACGAGATCGTAGTGCGCATTGGTAGTATCGCCGGGGACGGTACTGTAAAGGGTAACACGAATGACGCGCTCAATGAGTCTGCCGTCTTGCGGATGGAGTTGGTCGTTCTGCTCAATGGCGGCTTGCACTCTCGGATCGGACGCTACGTAACGCACATCGGCTGTAGTAAAGAAGTCACTTTCGGTAGCATCCAACGCATACGGAGTCATCTGATATACGAGCGTATCTGCACTGAAATCGTGGTCAAATCCGTTGGCACGATTGACAGGCAATTCTCTTACGAGCAACGAATCCATCCGAACAGAAACGGGCAAGGTATCCATCGCATTTCTAACAAACGCAAACAGGATGCTATACGTCAAACGCGTGTCTTCATCCGGCGCAATGACTTCGCACGAAAGTGTGGTATAACGTTTGCCGTCAATCTCCGCCGTTTCTTCATGCTCGTTGAGTTGCTGCTCGGAGTCAGAAGGTATCCATTCCACAGCAGGCATCGGCTCATCGTCAAACAAATGAATTTCATAACTGAACAGGTCTGGCATAAACTCTCCGAACGACTCGCCGTTCAAACGAATGTCTGCCAACTGCGCGTTAGGCGACTTGCCATAGTAGAACCGTATGGTATAGTCCTCTGCGTGAATGCCGTTTTCTGCCATAACGTGAATGACCATAATCGAATCGCCTTTCTGCGTATAGGTTACGTTCTGCGTATTGAGTTTCTTGTCAACAGTAACGTTCGGCATTTCGTGCTGATTACTACCGCTATAAGGAACATTGTACGAATAGTTATAGACATCCTTGTCGAATCCATCGAGCGAATCACCTTTCACGTAAATCATATCCAATTGCGATTCGCCGGAGAGAGCTACAGGGAAGTGAATCGTGTAGATACGGCTTGACTGATTCTGCGCGGTAACGGTGATGATGATTTTCTTCCCGAGCAGTTTCATACCTTTGATTTGGTCATCAAGTGTATCGAGGCGAACTGTTTGGAATTTATCCGCCGTTTCGTATTCTACTTTGGGTAGCGGCGAAGTGGCAGACGGTACGGTATAGAAATACTCCGTCTTATCGTATGCAAAGTCACTCAACGGGCGGTTGTCCACAATGATGCTTTCCAATTGCGTATTGTCGCTCAGACGAATTTCGTAATTGACGGTATAGACACTTTGTCGTCCGCTTTGCGCCGTTACGATGACCTGTTCGCTCTTACGGGTTGCTGTTTCAGAAAGTACTGTCTTTGTGACGGTTTGCGAGTTATCACCCTTATCCCAAGTCAGATTGGGGAAGGCGGTTGTGCCTGCTTCCAAGCTGATTGTATAACTATGTACTGAAGGCGTGAATACTAACGTCTGCTCACCTTGTTCGTAGGTCAGACGCTCGCCGTCCAAGTACAACATCTTCAGATCCACATTGTCATTCACGGTGAAGGAGAAGACGATGGTATAAGCGGTTTGCGTTACGCCGTCTTCAGCCGTTACGAGAATGGTCGATCGCATCGTGGCAGCAATGGGTTGCGTGGTTTGAACATTCTGTCCGGCTTTGAAGGAGGGCAGCACATCCGGCAAGCGGGTTACACCCTCTCCCAAAACTACAGAGTAGAAGAATATATTGGCATCAAAGCCCTCCAACTCTGCACCGTCAAGGTAAATCATATTGAGCGTTACGTCTGAAGACAGATTCTTGACGAAATGAACGGTATATACACGCGTTTTACCATTTTGTGCGGCTACGGTAATCGTTACTTTCTCGCCGAGCGTTTTCATACCCGATATTTGGTCTTGGAGTGTATCCTGACGAATAACCTGGTACTTGTCGCCTGCTTCATATTCCACCTTGGGCAACTCGGTTTCGTCTGCCGTAACGGCATAGAAGTACTCCGTCTGATCGGCTTGGAAGTCTGCCAACGGGCGGTTGTCTATAAGGATGTTTTGGAGCGCGGTGTTGTCGGAGAGTTGTATTTCGTAGTTGACCGTGTAGATACCTTGTCTGCCTGTAGCAGCGGTAACGATGAGTTGTTCGCTCTTCAGATTACCGGCTTCGGTCAAAACTGTGGTTGTTACTTTCTGCGACTTGTCAGCCAAATCCCACGTCAGATCCGGGAAGTGTTCCGTACCGACAGGCAGGGTGATGGTATAGATATGTACGGCAGGCGTGAATTGCAGTGTTTCGTTGTTGCGTACATACGTGAGCGTATCGCCATCGAGGAACAGCATCTTCAGTTCAGTGTTATCGTTCAGAGTGAGTGTGAAATCAATGGTGTAGGTCTGCGTCTGTCCGTTTTCAGCGGTAACTACGATGGTGGCGCGCAAAGTCTTGTCGGTGGCTTGGGTCGTCTCAACGGTCTGCGTACTCTTGCTGAGCGGCATCACATCAGGCAGACGCGAAACGCCTTCCTCCAAGACTACCGAATAGTAGAACGTAGTCGGAGCAAAGCCTTCCATTTCTTCGCCTCCAAGATAAATCATATCTAACGTTACGTCGGACGAGAGGTTCTGTGAGAAGTGAACGGTATAGACGTTGCTTTGTCCGCTCTGCGCAGTTACTGCCAGTGTTACTTTCTCGCCGATGGTACCTACAATAGGATCTTCCACGGTATCGCGACGAATAACTTGGTAACCATCACCCGCTACATATTCAACCTTGGGCAGTTCGGTCTGTCCTTTAGGTAAGGTATAGAAATACTCGTTCTGCGCGGCAGAGAAATCAGAAAGCGGCTTATTGTCCACAATAATCATATCCAAAAGGGCATTATCGGAGAGCGTTATGCTGTAATTAACGGTATAACTACTCTGACGACCGTTTGCAGCAGTAACAATAACCTGTTCGGTCTTACTTGTAGCACTCTCTGAAAGAACGGTCTTCTCGGCTTTCTGCGACATATCACCTAAATCCCACGTAAGGTCGGGGAAGTCTTTCGTGCCGATCGGCAAGGTAATGGTATAGATATGTACATCGGGCGCAAAGGTCATCGTTTGGTCATCCTGCGTGTAGGTGAGTTGTTCGCCATCGAGGTAGAGCATCTTAAGGTCTGCATTGTCGCTGAGCGTAAAGGTGAAGTCGATGGTATAGGTCTGTGTCTGTCCGTTCTCGGCTGTAACGAGGATGGTAGCACGCATCGTCTTGTCAGTAGCTTGGGTAGTCTCCACGGTCTGCATACTCTTGCTGAGCGGCATCACATCGGGCAGACGCGTAATACCTTCCGCCAATACCACAGAGTAGTAGAAAGTAGCAGGCACGAAATCCGGCAACTCTTCGCCGTCAAGGTAAATCATATCCAGCGTTACATCGGACGAGAGATTAAGCGGGAAGTGGATAGTATAGACGCGGTTCTGTCGGTTTTGAGCGGTAACGGTAATCACAACTTTCTTACCAAATGTACCTGCAATCACGTCTTCTACAATATCCGTTTCTACGGTTTGGTACTTGTCCGCCGCTTCGTACTCCACTTTGGGCAGGTCGGTATTGGCTGACGAAACGGGATAGAAGTACTCGGTCTGCTCTGCCATAAAGTCAGCCAACGGGCGGTTGTCGATAATGATGCTTTGTAGCAAAGTATTGTCAGACAACTGAATCTCGAAGTTGACCGTATAACTGCTTTGGCTACCGTTGGCGGCTGTAACAGTCAGTTGTTCGCTCTTGCGGTATTCACTTTCGGTCAGGACGGTCTTCGTTACGGTCTGCTGCTTGTCGTCCTTTTCCCACGTCAGTTCAGGGAACAGTTCCGTGCCGACCGGCAGAGTGACGGTATAGACGTGTACCGCAGGCGAGAAGGTGAGAGTCTGATCGTCTTGTACATAAGTCAGTTCTTCGCCATCAAGGTAGAGCATCTTGAGGTCGGTGTTGTCGCTCAAAGTGCGTGTGAAGTCGATGGTGTAAAGCCGTGAGGTTGTACCGTCTTGCGCCGTAACGAGGATGGTAGCCCGCATAGTCTTGTCAGTGGCTTGCGTGGTAACAACCGTTTGGGTCGCCTTGCTCAGAGCAAGCACATCAGGTAATGTTGTTACATCCGCCGACAAAGTTACCGAATAGTTGAGCGTTTTCGGAGTAAATCCTTGCAATTCTTCGCCATTGATGTAAATCATATCCGGTTCGGCATCGGATGAGAGGATGCGTTGGAAGTCAAGGGTATAAACGCGCTTGGAGATGCCGTCCCGAGCAGTAACGGTAATCAGCACTTGGTCAGCCGCGTAGGTAACCACCGCTGTTTGTCCCTCTTCTTTGAGTTGCGTGGCAACTTGCGGCAAGGCGGTCATATCGGCAGGCAGGTTGATGCGGTACATCGTATTGCTTAAATCAAAGGTCAGTCCCGGATTGAGTTCCGTCTCGAACTTATCCATCGTAACGCCGTTAAGCAAGATGTTGCTCAATTCAGTATTGCCGGATACAGTCTTCAAGAAGATGTCCACTTGGTAGTCGTTCATTGTAACGCCGTCTTGTGCCACCACGTGAAGCGTGTATTCGGTTCGATCTGCATATTCCTTATCGGTAAGGGTTACAGTTTGGAAATTATCTTCCGATGCCCATTCGATAGCACACTTGCTGACGGGTGCTTGGGCGGAATAGTAGAAACGCTGTGAGGCAAATCGATCAACGGGCGTTCCGTTTACCACAATACCTGTCAGGTACGCATTATGACTGGGTTCAGCCTGGATGAGCAGTTCGTAGGTTGTTTTCTCGCCGTTCTCTGCCGTAACATGGATGAAGGTGGATTTTCCTAACGAAGCCGTCTGCATCTCCACTTGCTGTTGCTGCTGCTTGCGGTCGTAGGTGATGACAGGTAGTAGCGGTTCAGCAGTCTTGGCAGCCGGAGTCGGAAGCGATATTATATAATAGGTAGAATCGGAACGGAATCCTTCTACTGCCGTGCCGTCCGCATAGATCATTGCCAACTGCGATTCGCTACTCAATTCAGGAACAACGGTCAGTGTATAGGTAGAAGTCGAAACGCCGTCTTCTGCCGTCACGGTGATAGTATAAACGCCGTCATTTTCGTCTATATCCAATGTCTGTACATCTTCCATCTTCTTGACAGTCAATATCACAGCCTCATCGGTAGCGAGCGTATAGTCCGTTACATCGGGGTTGAAGCCGTCCAACGATTGGTCACCAACCAAGATGTCTTTGATACGGCTTTCAGATGAATAGTCGGTCGGATAGATGATTTGATAGGTATGTTTCACCTCCATCGGCGAACCGAAGAGGTGGAAGGTCATACCCGTTTCTTGTTGAATAAAGACGAGCGAGTCACGGTTGTCCGTCTGATGGTAAAGCACGGTAACAGGCGTTTCAGCGGGATGATATTCATATATATCAGGGCTGAATCCCGCTAACGGCTGATTGTCAAGGCTGATGTCGCTCAACTGCGCTGTGGTGATATGCTCTACAGGAATCAGCGTAATATGGTATGCCTCTTCTGTTCCGTCTTCAGCCTTGACAGCGATGATGCCATTGGCGGCAGTAATGGTTTGCCACGTATGACCTTTGACGAAGAAGAAGTCAGGCATCGTATCTGCTACGAGTGTGTAGTCACGTACAGCGGGGTCGAAATCAGGAACAATAGTGCCTTTGGATGCAGTGATAGCCTTAAGCGTAGTATTGCTGTCCAAAGCCCACTGTATATGTACCGTATAGGTCTTTGTCTCACCATACTCCGGCGTAACGGTCAGAATCAGTCTGTCATCCATAGCAGTCGTAGCGAGTGTGGCGCGCGAACTGGTGGTGTGCGCATCCACATCGGGCAGCACATCGGAGGGGGTCAAACGGATAATATAGTCGTCTTTATCGGGATCGAAACCTTCAATGAGTTTGCCGCCAATGAGGATGTCTGCCAATGTGTTGACGGTAGCGAGCGGACGACGCACTTCCAATGTATAGTCCGTATAGTCTGTTCCGTTCTCAGCGAAGTTGCGGATAGCGGCTTTGCGAATACCGTATTCGCCATCGTTCTTCTCTTCTTCCCACGTTACGGTTTGTGCTTGGTCAGCCACTTCGCCGGTGAAGGTGAGTTGCGGGATCTCAATGGCTTCGGGGTCGCGGAGCGTTACCGAGAAGGCGTTGCCTGATATCGAAGCGGACAAACCGTTGACGGTCAGACCGGTCAGCGTATGGTTGTACTCAAAACGCAGGTAATCCACGTACATATCCGCCTTGGAAGAGGTAGAAGCCACCCCGTTGGAGCCGGCAACCTGGTAGTAGGAGTTGAGTAGGATGTTAAGTAACGAGGGATCTCCTACAGCGTTGTTTGCCTCGGAGAGGTCATAGGTACGTTCCTGCCAATCATAGGTTGCCTCTTCTTTCCACTCAAGCGTCTTAACACCCTTCGAACCGGTGAGGATGTATTGAACTTGATTGCTTTCGTTGACCTTAGTCTGACTGCTTCGAATCTTCATCACATCCGGGCTGTTGTGGAACGATATACCGCCAGATACGGCAAACGAACTGGCACCGGCAACACCCCAGTTACCCGTTACGTTACCAAGGGTGATAAAGCCCGGTATATTACCGCCGCCGGATGCCGAATAGCGTGTTGAGAGATGTACGTTACCATCACTCTCCGTAACCAACTCGTCCGGTGTAAAGGTCAGAACCCAACCTACTGAATGTTTGCCCAGCACGTCGGCGATGGTATTCCATCCGGTAGGTTTGTTGGCGGAGGTCAGCGTGGCGCAAGGCGACCAGTCGGTGAACTCGCTGTTGGGTACGACATCGTTTACGTAGTAGAACCACAGATTGTAGGTATTCACACGCTCGCCGTAGGTGATGGTAGCCTGCCAGTGTTTGGGCGAAGGCACATACGATATGGACGCACCTTCATTGAGCGTATAAGTGATGTTGGGTGCACCCGTTACATTTACTATATAAGAGAAACGTTCAGGGTCGAAACCGTCAATACTAATGCCGTTCACTTTAATGTCGGTCAATACGGCAGGGTCTTTCGGATCCACCTTCGGCGCAATCGTATAGACCTCGTCCGCTACACCCGCTACGTTCGACTGAACGGTAACGCGCGTTACATCTAATATACCGCCACTTTCGATAAAGACGGTTTGTGTACCGTAGGACTTCTTGTATTCAACGGTCATCGAACGGCTACCGAAGGGCAGATTGGCTGTGAAGTTGCGGCGGGTCTTGTCGAACACTTCATTAACTTTACCCAAGAGCGTATCGTTAGTTTCCACGATGCGTAAGAGGGTGAGCAGGTTCTCTTCAGTCGGATCTTTGACGGTGAACTTAAGATTATAAGTACGCTTGTCACCGTTCTCAGCGGTGACGATGATTTCAGATGTCTGGTTCAGACCGCGAATGATTTGCTGAACGGACTGTTCACGGAGTGCCTTTTGGTACTTCACGGCAGGTACAGTATCGAAGCCGTATGGCAGGAACACTTCATAGTCGGTTACCTCGGCTTGGAACGCAGGTTCGATTTGCAAATCGGGGTTGTATGGCAGCGACAGGTCAAGCAAATCCATATTATCGGACTTGACCACGGGGAACGTAACGGTGTATTCGGCAGTAGCCGTACCATCGGGTGCCTGCACGTTGATGACCGTAGTACCATTGACACTGCTGCGTTCGGTAGTGATGGTTTGCGTAGGAAGCAGACCAAACGGCTGGATAGAAGGAACGACCTCCGTGCGCCACGGCAATTCGTATGTGTAGTGATGAACGGCAGGATCAAAGCCTTCTATGGATACGCCGTCAATTTGTATGTCTTTGAGCTGGACGTTATTGGAGCGTATGAGGATGTAATGTATAGTATAAGTGTTTTGCGAACCATCGGCGGCACGGACAAGGATACGTTGCTCTTCCGGACTGACCGTCGTAATCATCGTTGTCTGACCGGGGCGCGTCTCAATGGTTATCTCGGGCAAAGCAATTCCTTCCTCATAGGAGACATAATAGTCAGTTATATCCTCATCGTAAACGAAATCGGTGTTGCCACTAAGGATGATATTCTTCAGCCGGGCATCGCTATCAGCGGGTATGTCAAAGAGAACGGTATAGGTATTGGTGGAAGAGCCGTCCTCGGCAATGACGATGAGTTGTACGGTAGCATCTCCTGTCTTGCCGGTATGAACGGTTTGGTGTGCCTCATTCTTAACGTAGGTAACTTCGGGGATAGCACTGCCGACTTCCTTCGTAACCGTATAAGAATAGACATTCGGCGAGAAGCTGCCAAGAGCCACACCGTCAAGCAGGATAGACTTGAGGGTGCAGTCCGAAGAAACGGTACGCGTGAAGGTGAGGTCGTATCTGCCTGTCAGATTGCCGCTCTGAACGAAAAGCGTAACCGTATTGTCTTTCGTAAGAATCTGCACCGTCTGTCCCTCTTCGGTAACGGCCGTTACTTCGGGCAGGGCATCCGTAGTCATAGGAATCGTATAAGCAGACTGAGTGGGTTGGAAGTCAGCCATCGGCACGCCGTCCAAGTTAATTCCCTTGAGAAGCACGGACGGAACGAACGTGGAAACGAACGAGATGGTATAAGTATTCGAGTTACCCGTTTGGGAACGAACCACAATCTGCGCAGTACCGTCGGCATACGGAGCCGCTATCGTTACCTGCTGCATTTCATCACCCTTATCCACCGTAATTGCGGGACAAGTGGCAGAAGTGAGTGTGTAGGTATAATGAAGAACCGTCTTGTCAAATCCTTCTATGGGTTCGCCGTCCAAATAAATCATATTAAGGTAAGCGTTGTCAGACTGAAGGATCGTGAACGAGATGCGATAGGTATGAACCGTCTTGCCATCCTGTGCTTTGACGGTCAGGATGTAGTCATTGCCTTGCTGTACAGCCACCACTTTCTGCGCATCTTCCTGTTGTTCGTAAGTTACTTTCGGCAGGGTTGTCGTGCCAACAGGCAGTGTATAAGAATAGGTGTATTGTGTAGCACTGAACCCTTCCATATCCACACCGTCAAAGCGAATCATCTTCAAGTCGGCGTTAGCTGACAGGTCTTGGTTGAAAGTGATGGTATAGGTACGAACCGCACCTTTCTGCGGACGGACAGTGAGGACATAATCTCCGGTCAAGCCATCAGGCTGGCGTTCGGTTATGTTCTGATAGTCACTTCCCTTGTCATAGGTAACCACAGGCAGGGTGGTAGCCGCAGCACCTATATTATAGGAATAGGCAAGCGTCTCCTTGTCGAAATCGGGCAACTCTTTGCCGTCAATATAAATCATATTGAGGTAATTGGTTTCGTCCTGCAAGACAGAGAAGATGAGTTGGTACTGTGCGGTAGCTCCATCATCGGCAGTAACGAAGATACGGGTTGTACCGTTCACTCCACCTTGGGTCATCTCCACTTTCTGGTACTCGTCCGTTGTTTCCCACGTGATGGCGGGGAAATCGCTTTCTGTCGTGCCGATGGGCAGATTGATATAATAGACATTGGTGGCAGGTACGAAGCCTTCCACAAGCGTGCCGTTGAGGTAGATAGCTTTCAGAAGAGTATTCTCTGACTGGAGGATATTGAACGTCACCTTATAGGTATTCTTGGTCGTACCATCCTGCGCTATCACGGTGATGATAAAGGCGTTGCCTTGACGCACTTGCACCACTTTCTGTGCTTCTTCCTGTTTATCGTATGTTACTTCAGGCAAAACGGATGTACCTACCGGCAGCGTAAAGGTGTAGTTGAATTGGTCGGCACTGAAACCTTCTATCTCTTCACCGTCCAAACGAATCATCTTCAGCAAAGCATTAGACGACAAGTTCTGCGTGAAGGTAATCGTATAGGTGCGTGTCTGTCCTTTCTGCGGGCGGACGGTAAGTGTATAATTACCCGTCAGACCGGAAGGCTTGTTCTCCGTCACTTTCTGATATGCACTTCCTTGCTCATAGGTAACAGCGGGCAGTTCCGTCACATCAGAACTCAACATATAGGTATAAGTAAGCGTCTCTTTGTCGAAACCGGGCAGTTCCTTGCCGTCCACATAAATCATATTCAGGAAGTTGGTTTCGTCCTGTGCTACGGAGAAGATGAGTTGGTACTGGGTGGTTGCGCCATTGCCTGCCGTCACGAAGATACGTGTCGTTCCGTTGATGCCACCTGCGGTCATCTCCACCTTCTGATATTCATCGGTGGTCTTCCACGTGATAGTCGGGAAATCCGCCTCAGTCGAGCCGACAGGCAGCGAGATGGTATAGACCATTGTTGTTCCGGCAAAGCCTTCAACGAGTTGCCCGTTGAGGTAAATACCTTCCAAGAGGGTGTTCTCCGCCTGCTGAACGGTGAAGGACAGTTTGTAGGTGTTCTTGGTCGTTCCGTCTTGCGCTATGACCGTGATAATGTAGTCATTGCCTTGACGCACCGCCACTACTTTCTGTGCCTCTTCCTGCTGTTCGTAAGTAACTTCGGGCAGCGTGGAAGTTCCTACAGGCAGGGTCACTGCATAGGTGTACTTCGTTGCGCTGAAGCCCTCGAGAGCCACTCCGTCAAGGCTGATCATCTTCAGATTAGCATTGGCAGACAAGTTCTGAGTGAAGGTGATGGTATAGGTACGTGTCTGTCCCTTCTGCGGACGAACGGTCAGCGTATAGTCGCCCGTCAAGTCGGCAGGTTTCTTTTCCGTTACTTTCTGATATTCACTTCCTTGATCATAGGTTACTTTCGGAAGGCCAGTAGCCGTCGGACTAAGCGAATAGGTGTAGTTGAGCGTCTCCTTGTCGAAACCGGGCAACTCCTTACCGTCCACATAAATCATATTGAGATAGTTGGTTTCGTCCTCGGCAACGGAGAAGATGAGTTGGTATTGCCCTGTCGCTTCGTTGCCCGCTGTTACGATCAGACGTGTCGTGCCGTTAATGCCGCCTTGAGTCATCTCAACCGTCTGATACTCATCCGATGTCTTCCACGTGATGGTGGGGAAATCGCTGTCGGTCGAACCGACGGGAAGAGTAATATAATAAACAGTGGTGGACGATACAAATCCGTCTAACAGTTTGCCGTTTAAGTAGATAGCCTCCAAGAGCGTATTTTCGGCTTGCTGAATGACGAATGAGACTTTGTAGGTATTCTTCGATGTGCCATCTTGCGCAATGACGGTAATCACATAGTCGTTACCTTGCTGAATAACAGTCACTTTCTGTCCGTCTTCCTGCGCTTCGTAGGTGATTTCAGGCAATGTAGAGGTGCCGACGGGCAGCGTATAAGTATAATTATATTTCGTCGGTTCAAAGCCTTCTATATCCTTGCCGCCTATGCGGAGCATCTTGAGATTAGCATTGGCGGAAAGGTTCTGCGTAAAGGTGATGGTATAAGTGCGCGTCTGACCTTTCTGCGGACGGACGATGAGCGAATAGTCACCCGTCAGACCGGAAGGTTTCTGCTCCGTCACTTTCTGATTGCTACTACCGCGCTCGTATGTGACTTTGGGCAAAGCCGTAGCAGTCGGGCTGACGGTGTAGGTATAAGAAAGGATATCCTTGTCGAATCCGGACAACTCCGTGCCGTCCACATAAATCATATTGAGGTAGTTCGTCTCATCTTGCGCCACTGAGAAGACAAGTTGGTATTGGGCTGTTGAGCCGTTTCCTGCCGTAACTACCAAACGGGTAACGCCCGGAATGTTACCCTTGATCAGCTCTACCTTTTGAAACTCGTCTAACGTCTCCCACGTGATAGAGGGGAAATTGTCGCTGCTCGAACCAACGGGCAGAGCAATGGTGTACATACTCTTGGTGGATACAAAGCCGTCAATAAGACTGCCGTTGATATAAATCGCTTTCAGCAGCGTATTCTCAGACTGCGGCGTGGTAAAGTTAATCTTATACACACCCTGCGAGCCGTTCTCCGCCTTGACGGTGATGACCGTTGTTCCGTTCACGTCCGACTCGGTTACGGTTACCGTCTGTCCCGCTTCGCTTTTCTCATAACCGATTGCAGGGATGGTTGCCGTCCCCATCGGCAGAGTTACGTAATAGACGAGTGTGCTCTTATCAAAACCGTCAATCAGTTTCCCGTCCAACGTGATGCTCTTGAGCGAAGTGTTGGACGAAGCCTCCAACTTGAAAGTCAGCGTATAGGTCTTCGGCATCGGGTTGCCCGGTGTGCTGACCTTAATCTTGTACTGACAGTTAGTTACCATCTGCGAGGGTGCCTCATAGACAATCGTCTGATCGCCGTCCTTATAAGCAGAAACCGCCTTCACCTCAGGCACGGTGGTGGTAGTTAAAGGCAAAGATACCGTATAACTGACTTGATCCGGCGTGAAATCCGGCAGCGAAACACCATTAATGAGAATGTCTTTGAGCGTGTTATCAGACAGCTGTCCCACCTTGAATCGGAACGTATAAGTGCGTGTCGTTTTCCCGTCGGCCGCCGTCACTTTGATGGTGGTGGCATCGTTGAGCGTCTTGGCATTAACCACCTCAAAGGTCTGACCGGCATCTGCGCCGACGGGTACTATTTCCGGCACGGAGGTCGTACCATAGTCCAACACGATTTCCGCCTCATTGGCGTAGGCGTTGAAACCTTCGTACTCCTTGCCGTTAATCTTTATACCCTGCAGGTTGGCGTTCGACGAAGCCTGCGTCATAAACTTGATGCGGTAGGTCATTGTCTTCTGCCCGTCGCCGGATGTAACCGTGATGGTCGTTACCTCGCCTACTTTGCCTTTTTTGATGGTCATCTCATCGCTTGTCAGATGGCGACCGGGGAAAGAGGCTGTTTTGTTCTGCGTATTGGTCAACTCGCCGATACCGCGCATCGCATAGATCTCAGGTATGGTAGTAACGCCCTGCGGCAGCGAATAGACCTGCTCGGCTTCTGTGCGGGGATTGAAACCTGTCCACTCTACCCCGCCGACGTACAACTTCTGTATATCGCAGGCATAGATTAACTCCACATCGTCCACATACAAGCCGTTATCTTTTTTCAAACCGGATGAAGAGAATGCGTTGGGAGCATCGCCTGCCGAGAAGATGACGTTGACCATTTCGGGCGCATCATCGCGCAAATAGTAAATCGGTATACGAAGGTTGGTCCAGCCGGAATACGTAGCACGTTCCCGATGCCAACCTTCGGCTACCTGCTTGGCATAAACAGATGTTCCGCAAGTGTTCCCATTGGTGGTCTGACGAATGTCGCACTCCTCATTAGTGTGCTCCGACCCCTTGCAACTACCGCCTTTGGAACGGTAACTGGTTCCTTTACTCGTGCCGAGCCAACTGTAGAAAACGATATTGAAATCTTCACTCATTGCACTACCGCCTGTACGCTTAACCCATACAGAGAGCGTGTCAGGACGATACGTAAAGCTGATACCGCCTTCCGTACCGCCGGTACCGGAACTCGTACTGATACCTTCAACCTTATTCCATGCTCTACCAAGACTGAAGTAGCCGGGGGCGGTTTCCGTCACGTTCGCCGCGCCAACCTCTTTGTTGGCTATGTATGCGCAACTGCCGGTACGACCGGTCTCCTTGTATAGGAAAGTAAACTTGAAATTTATACCCAGAGCTGTCTGCGAAACGTTACTCCCGTGCCAGTACTTGGGCTGGGCATTGCCGTCAAACGAGTCGGACCAGTCTTCAAAATGCGGGTCCGGCAATTGCTGACCCTGTACTCCCATTCCTGTCAAAAGCAAAAAAGAGAGCAATAAGTACTTAATTTTCTTCATAATATGATATTTTATTCTTATTATTCCTATTTATTCAGATTTTTTCTGAAATATTCTGCTTTATCTGATTTATCATTGCCTTTTATAGATTCGTAAACCTTCGATAGATTACTTTTCCACACAAATGGAAACGCTATTATCGGTGAGCAAACTATCGTATCCGCTCGCAAACTACGGCATAGTACAATAAACGCCGCAAAAGTACAACAAGCCATGTACGTAGAAAAGTCCTTTTCTTAAGAAAAAGTAACTATTTCTTTCAGTTTCTTCGCCAAAAACGCAACTTATCTTAAGAAAAGGATAGTCAAGCCCAAACCACAACACCACAATAACCACAATAACCATACCCCATAAACATAACAACTGCAACCCAAACAAACACCAGCTTCACCGTATATAACTTATGTGATTCGTATGTGATTCGTATGAGATTGATAGGATTTTCATAAGATTTTATGCGGTCCACACCGAATAACAAGAAAAATCATCTTTGGCATTGCCATGAATGTCCCGTACGACAAAAGAGTTCGCTACAAATAGTAACACTTTTTAGTCGGAACTTTTGTGAAAATTCACACTTTTTAGTCGGAACTTCTGTGAAAATTCACATTTTTTAGTCGGAACTTTTGCAAAAAAAGGGCTTCTTCCGCTGTCTGCTTATGAAGATTTTTCTGCCTTCAAAGTGTACTTATCCGATATAGGATTGCTTGGTGCAATGGCAGAACTGCCGGCAGAGGCATTTCTTCACTCCTCTACTTTTTTTACGGATTTCAAAGGCGCATTGACAGAGCAATTCGTATTTGAGCAACTGCGTTTAGATAGTACCAATAGAATTTTTTATTGGTCGCAAGAGCAATCACAGGGCGAAATAGACTTCCTTGTGCAACGTGAAAGTACCATCATTCCCATTGAAGTAAAGGCAGCCGAGAACCTTCGTGCCAAGAGTTTAAGGCTGTTCGTGTCATCCTGCGAGGGGTTGCACGGCGTTCGTTTCTCACTATCACCCTATCGCGAGCAGGAATGGATGACCAATTATCCGTTATATACAGCAGAAACGGCTCTAAAAAAGAAACAAAAATAATTCACTCCTTGGTTATAGTGACATTTTATCACCTAAAAACAGGGAACTACGCAACGGGCAACGCGAACGTAGGCAGCGGCGTAAACCTCTACTTCTCCAATGCCAAGAGCATCGAAGCAGGTAAGTGCTATATCGTCAATGCCAACGCCGAATTAGCCGCCAAGACCTCCTTTGTGTTCAGCGGCGTAACGATTGATGTATCTGCCGACAAGGGCGAGGCGTTGAACACGGTAGCAGCCTACAACCGATTGGATGGCTACAAGTCGCAAGGCACGATCGAGTTAGTCGGCACGTTGCGTAACGGTACGCTGCAAGGCTCAGCAACGGGCAACAAGTATATGGGTCTGAAAGAGAACAAAATCTACTATCCGAACACCGATACGGGCAGCACGATATGGGCTTATCGCGGTATATTCCGCTCGACTTCGGCTCTGAACGTGGAGAAGATGCGCATTATCGTGGATGGTGAAGACCGTGGCGAACTTCTTATTGATGCGGACGGCGAACTTCTTAATGCGAGCGGGGACGCTCCGAGCCGCAAGTTCATCCGTGACGGCGTGCTCTACATCGAGCGCGAAGGCGTAATCTACGATGCCCAAGGCAAAAGAATAGAGTAGAAGATTCTACGAATAATCAGAACGTTCCGAGCGTTCGGCGTATTCCGACAACTCCAATCACTCCGATTATTCGGATTATACCACCTCAAAGCACTCCGAGTCGGGGGTTAGTAACAAAATAAGGGTCTCGGGGTGCTTTGAGAACAAAAGAGGCTGTCTAACAAAAAAAATGTTAGGCAGCCTCTTTTGTATTTAATATAATCACCCCAAGAAAAAAAATGGCAATTCTGTTGCGCGAAGTGAATTAGTGAATTGAATGAAGAGCGACAACTTTAAGAATCTGCATTTCGCAACGTTGGCAGTCAAAATGCAGTTCGACTTGCGTGCCGTTGGCGAGGCGCAAGAAACGCGGTTCGTTGCGCAGAGGATTGGTCTTGCGACAATGCCCCATCTCAAAGAGAATACAATACCGGCAAGTCATCAGCGGCGCGTTCGGTTCTTGCTGGGATGAGATAATGGTATCAAGACTTGAGGATGAGGATGAGGGTGAGAGTGAGGGCGAAGAAGACGAAGAAGGAGAAGTTGAGATGTCGCTACCGAGGAAGTTTGCATCCCTAATGGGTGTGTTCATCAGTTTTTCCACCACTTGCCTTCGCCAATCGTTCAGTACGCTCACCGGAATAAAAGAGGCTGCTTCCGGCAACGAGACATCCGAGCAAACGTAAGGTGTCCCGCCGAGTTTGGCGAGTTGCCGCTGTTGGTTGTCGCGCGCCAAAGACGGGTTGTCAGCCGTCTGATGGATGTATGCGAAGTCCTGTTCAGCCACTATGGCAGGTTGGGAAACAAACGGTCGAGCTTCAAAGCGCAGACGAAATCCTTCTGCTGTTTCGGAAAGGGCGATACGAACAGGGATATGCCGCTCGGCATGCAGGGAATCGGTAAAGGCTTTGTCAAAATTGCGCGTTAGGGGTTCGCCCGCTCGCAAACGGACAGGGCGATTCGGCAAAACTCGATTGCCCTCTACCCCATTCACCATAAAGCCGTCATTGCCAAACCCTATCCCATCACCCGTATGCAGTTCTACATCGGGTAAGAGCCGCATAATGAGCCACTTGCCATCAGTGCGCAGGAACGTGCCGATAGGTTGACCGGTGGATTTAGGCGACTGCCACGAAGCCATTTCGGGTGTGCGTCCGTGCAGGAAATAGTCAGTTTGCGAGCGATGGAACGTGCGCTCGGGGTCAGGAGTGAATGAATAGGTATATCGACTAACAGCGGAAGATGGTTCCAAGAGCGAGTCGGCAGCCCTGTCTCGAATGATGGCATCTAATTTCTGACGATAGTACGCCACCACATTGGTAACATAATCGCTATTCTTGAGCCGCCCTTCAATCTTGAAGGTGGTGATACCGGCATCAATCAATTCATTAAGATAGGCGGAACGATCCAAGTCTTTAAGCGAGAGAAGATATTGTTGGTGAATAGGATGTCCCGATGAGTCTTGCAGTTCATTGCCATGTCGGTCAAGCAAGTCGTATGCCATACGGCACATCTGCGCACATTCGCCACGATTGGCAGAGCGGTTCTTCAGTTGCTCGGACATATAGCAACGCCCTGAATAGCAGACGCATAATGCACCATGAACAAAAGCTTCGAGTTCGATGGGATGATTGGGATTATCTTGTAAAGTAACCTGACGGATTGCGCGTATTTCCTCTACAGATAATTCGCGCGCGAGGACGGCACGGTGAAAGCCGAGTCGTTGGAGACGTACCACTTGCTCCGGCGTTCGATTGTCGCACTGGGTGGATGCGTGCAGACGAATAGGTGGGAGACGATGCCGAAGCAGTTGCATATCCTGAATGATAAGGGCATCCACACCCGCTTCGTAGAGTTGCCAAGCCATACGGACAGCAGGTTGCACCTCATCAGGTCGAAGCAACGTATTGAGTGTCACGAGGACTTGTACGCCATAGGGGCGTGCATATTGCACTAATCGGGTTATATCTTCGAGGCTGTTACCCGCCGCCTGTCGCGCTCCGAAAGCCGATGCACCGATATAGACGGCATCGGCTCCTGCCTGAATAGCCGCTTGGGCTGTTTCTACATTTTTGGCAGGAGCAAGAAGTGTAAGCATAAGACGATTGAATTAGAGTTGCAAAAGTACACAAAGCCCTGCAAAAAGGGAAAAGAAACCAATTTATGGGGTATAGAAAACACCTAAATTGCAAGGTTAAGATAAAAAAATAGCAAATGTTTTGTGCGTTTACGAAACTTTACTTACCTTTGCCCGCTTTTTTGATACTTTTCTGACCGATACGGTCGGATAAGACACACTGAAAAAACATATAAACACAATAAAAAATTATGCAAAACAAAGGATTAGTTAAGACTTTGGCAATCCTGCTGGCGCTGATATGCGTCTTCTATTTGTCGTTCAGCTTTGTAGTGGCTCATTACGACAAGCAGGCAAAAGAGTACGCCGCAGGCGATGCCGCCAAAGAGTATTTTTATGTAGATTCGATTGCTACAAAGAAAGTGTGGTTTGGTTACACGCTCAAGGAGTGCCGTGAGAAACAACTCAATTTGGGTTTGGACTTGAAAGGCGGTATGAACGTGATTATGGAGGTGTCCGTACCGGATATACTTCAGGCATTGAGCGGCTACAACACATCGGAGACGTTCACCCGCGCTATGGAGATGGCGAAACAGAAGCAACGCTCGAGCGATGCGGATTTTGTGTCGCTGTTTTTTGAGTCGTTCTATGAGGTGGATCCGAATGCCCAGTTAGCCAGCGTCTTCTCAACGTTCGAGTTGAAAGACAAAGTAACGACTACCACCCCCAACAACGAAGTAGAGCGCGTGCTGCGCGAGGAAGTAAACGGCGCGATTGACAACTCATTCAACGTGCTGCGCACCCGTATTGACCGTTTTGGTGTGGTTCAACCCAATATCCAACGCTTGTCGCAAGCAGGTCGCATACTGATTGAGCTTCCGGGTATCAAGGAGCCGGAGCGCGTGCGCAAACTGCTCCAAGGTAGTGCTAACCTCGAGTTCTGGGAGACGTATGACCTGAGCGAGATCCTTCCTCAATTGGCACAGATTAACAACGAATATGCCAAGATTAACGAAGCCACCGAAAGTGCAACCGAAACAGAGGAAGCGCAAGAAGTAGCAGAGGATCAACCCCAAGTAGCACAAGCTACTACCGACAGTTCGGACGTAGAAGACCTCCTTGACGAAATCGCAACCGACAGTGCCGCTCAAGCGGAGGTTGATCAAGAGCAGGCCGTTGAGAACTACAAGAAGCAGAATCCCTTGTTCTTCATTCTGAATCCGAGTATCAGCCAGTCGGGTCAAGCGTATCGCGGTCCGGTGGTAGGTACGGTACATTATACGGATACCGCGCGCGTGAACGCGATGCTTTCTTCCACGATCGCCAAGCAGGTTCTGCCGCGCGACTTGCGTCTGAAATGGACGGTTAAGGCTATTGATGAGGCGAACACGCTGTATCAACTTATCGCTTTGAAGGCTCAACGTGACGGTCGCGCTTCACTTGAAGGCGACGTGATAACCGATGCTCGTGCCGACTTCGGACAACTGACCGCTTACGCTAATGTAAGTATGTCGATGAACGCCGAAGGCGCAAAGGCTTGGCAACGTATCACGAAAGACAATATCGGCAAGTCGGTAGCCATCGTATTGGACGGCTATGTATATAGTTTCCCGACCGTACAGAACGAGATAGCCGGCGGCAACAGCCAGATTACGGGTAACTTCACCGTGGACGAGGCAAAAGACTTGGCAAACACGTTGAAGTCGGGTAAGATGCCCGCTCCGGCACATATCATCCAAGAGGACGTAGTAGGTCCGTCATTAGGTCAGGAGGCTATCAGTGCAGGTATGTGGTCGTTCGTATTGGGCTTCGTGCTGATTCTGCTGTATATGATTTTCTACTACGGCTTGGTACCGGGTCTGATTGCCGATGCTGCTTTGCTGTGCAATATCTTCCTGCTGATTGGCGTGTTGATTTCGTTCTCGGCAGTACTGACGTTGCCGGGTATCGCCGGTATCGTGCTGACGATGGGTATGGCAGTGGATGCTAACGTGCTGATTTATGAGCGTATCCGCGAAGAGATGCGCAACGGCAAGCAACTGCGCAAAGCCATTGAAGACGGCTTCAAAGGTGCCATCTCGGCTATCGTGGATGCCAACGTAACCTCGTTCCTGACGGGTGCTATCTTGGCTATCTTCGGTACAGGTCCTATCAAGGGTTTCGCCGTAACGTATATGATTGGTATCATCACCTCGTTCTTGACGGCTGTGTTCCTGACCCGTCTGTGGTTGGAGGCGTATGCAAGCCGCGAGAACGCCAAGGAATTGACCTTCACCACCAACTTGATGAAGAACTTCCTGCAGAACGTGCAAGCCAAGTTCGTGGAAAACCGCAAATGGTTCTACATCTGCTCGGGTATTGTGCTGATTATTTCGATTCTCGGTTTGGAGCCTCATATCTTCGGCAAACTGAACTTGGGTATTGACTTCTCCGGCGGTCGCAACTACGTGATTCGTTTTGCGCAGCCCGTGAATACGCAGGATGTGGAAAAGACGCTGACTGACGCGTTTATGGCACAAAATCCGGAAGGCGAGAACCTGTCAATGCGCGTTATCACCATCGGCGATGCCAATCAGATTCGCGTATCGACCAACTTCAAGATTAACGAGAACAGCGAGACCTTGGACGACGAGATAGAGACGTTGCTTTACGAGGGCTGCAAACCTTACTTGGACGAGAGCATCACCGCTGACCAATTCAAGTCAACGGAAATCAATCCGAATATCGGTATTATGCAGTCGCAGAAAGTAGGTCCTGCTATTGCGGACGACATCACTTCGGCAGCCATCATCGCCATCATCTGCGCGCTGATTGGTATCTTCCTGTACATCTTGCTTCGTTTCCGCAACTTCGCATATTCGACGGGTGCCGTGGCAGCCTTGGCACACGATGCTACCATCGTATTGGGTGCATACGCTATCTTGTGGAAAGTGATGCCTTTCTCTATGGAGATTGACCAAGCGTTCATAGCCGCCATACTGACCGTTATCGGTTACTCCATTAACGACACGGTGGTTATCTTCGACCGTATTCGTGAGTACCATAGTCTGTATCCGAAACGTGAGCGCAGCCTGAACATCAACGCCGCCATCAACGCTACGTTGAGCCGTACGTTCTCGACCTCTATGTCCACGTTGGTTGTACTGTTGGCTATCTTCTTCTTCGGCGGCGAGAGCATTCGCGGCTTCGTATTTGCCCTGCTCATCGGCGTATTAGTAGGTACGTACTCGTCTATGTGCATCGCTCCGCAGATTGCTTACGACATTCAGCAGGCACAAGACAAACGCAAAGCCAAGAAAGAGTTGAATAAGTAAGATTGAATTTCTCACTCTTTACATAGAACATCAAGCGTCTTCCCTCTTCTCCTTCACGGGGGAGAGGGAAAGCGTTTTTTAGTTAAGAGTTACTAATTAATAGTTAATATTTCGTTATTACGTAAAACTATGACAAATGATTTTTTGAAATTCGCAAAGAGCCAAGGGCTCAATACGATGCACGTTGAGAAAGTGATGCAGGATTCGGCATCCTACTCATATATATCTCCCTCTATTTTGGAAGAAAGGCAGTTGAACGTAACGCAGATGGACGTATTTTCGCGCCTGATGATGGATCGCATCATCTTTCTCGGCACGGAGGTGAACGACTACACCGCCAATGTCATTCAAGCGCAATTACTCTACTTGGATTCCGCTGACTCATCGCGCGACATCAGCATCTACCTGAACACGCCGGGCGGTTCAGTGTATGCCGGATTGGGCATATACGACACGATGCAGTTTGTTCGCAGCCGCGTAGGTACGATATGCACGGGAATGGCTGCCTCGATGGGTGCCATCCTTTTGGTAGCGGGCGAAAAAGAGATGCGCGCTGCCCTACCCCATAGCCGTGTGATGATTCACCAGCCGATGGGAGGCATCCAAGGACAGGCTTCCGACATCGAAATAACCGCCAAAGAGATACTCAAACTCAAAGACGAACTCTATCAGATTATAGCCGACCATAGCGGTCAGACAATGGACAAGATCCGCCACGATGCCGACCGCGACTACTGGATGACCGCCGAAGAGGCATTGGCTTACGGTATGATTGACAAAGTTTATACCAAAAAGAGTTAATCTCACAATAAATCGATCTATTCAACCGATTTATCGTTAATTTTTCATATCCCGATTATTTTATTCGGTCATATATAACCAATTATGGGTAAACGAAAAGAAAGTTGCTCGTTCTGCGGGCGCAATGATGTGCCTTTGTTTGAGGGAATGGACGGCGCGTATATCTGTCCCGACTGCATTGAGCGCGGGCATCAGATAGTCATCGAAGAGACCGCCAAGAGTCAGAACGCAGCGCGCAAAGCAGCAAGCAACGAGTTTAGTCTGAATAACCTGCCTAAACCGCAGCAGATAAAAGATTTTCTTGACCAATATGTCATTGGTCAAGACGAGGCGAAACGGTACTTGAGCGTAGCGGTCTATAACCACTACAAGCGTTTGGCATTGGCTCAGGGCGTTAATCTGCCCGCCGAGGCACAGGCGTACAAGGACGTGGAGATAGAGAAGTCGAACATCATAATGGTAGGTCCGACAGGTACGGGTAAGACACTGATTGCGCGCACAATAGCCAAGATGCTGACCGTACCGTTCACCATCGTAGATGCTACCGTTATCACCGAAGCGGGCTACGTAGGCGAAGATGTGGAGAGTATCTTGACGCGCCTATATCAGGAAGCCGACTGCGACCTTCAGAAGACAGAGCGCGGCATCGTCTTCATCGATGAGATAGACAAGATAGCGCGAAAGTCGGACAACCCGAGTATCACCCGCGATGTGTCGGGCGAAGGAGTTCAGCAGGCGTTGCTCAAACTATTGGAAGGGTCCGTAGTGAACGTACCACCCAAGGGCGGACGCAAACACCCCGAGCAGGAGTTTGTGCATATCAACACGCAGAACATTCTCTTTATCTGCGGCGGTGCGTTCGATGGCATTGAGCGGAAGATAGCGCAGCGACTGAATACGCAAGTGGTCGGATTTGAGTCGTCTCTCAAGACGCAAACCATTGACAAGGACAATCTGCTTCAATACATTGCGCCGCAAGACTTGAAGGCATTCGGGCTGATACCCGAAATTATCGGTCGTTTACCAATCCTGACCTATCTTCGTCCATTAGACCGCACCTCGCTTCGCGCCATACTGACCGAGCCGAAGAACGCCATCACGCGGCAGTACCAGAAACTGTTGGCAATGGACGGCGTACAACTCACCTTCGAGCCGGAGGCGTTGGACTATATCGTGGACAAAGCCATCGAGTACAAACTCGGTGCGCGTGGTCTGAGAAGCCTGACGGAAACGGTGATGATGGACTTGATGTACGAGATTCCGAACAAGCCGATACAGACATTTACAGTAACGAAGGCTCTTGCCGAGGAGAAAATCAGTCGTGCAGATACATCACGACTTCGGAACGCCATCTAACGGGTGACGTTCTTTTTTTGCATTTCGTATTCGGCAGTAGCAAAAACGGCAGGGACTATGCGTCATATCATCTTCCTATTGACACTGTTGTGTTCGGCATGGTTGGCATCAGCCAAGCCGGTGACAGTGAGCGGATACGTGGTAGATGCACAGTCGGGTGAGCGTCTGATTGGTGCGGCGGTGATGGATACGATTTCGCGTCAGGGGACAGTAACCAACTCGGGCGGCTATTTCTCTCTTCCCCTGACGGGCAGCGAGGCAGCTATCATGGCTTCCTACGTAGGATATGCTCCGAGCGGGATACAGTCCGTCCGATTGAACCGAGACACACTGCTTCGGATCGTACTGAAAGAGAACACGCAACTGCAAGAACTGACAGTGGTAGCCGAGCAGCCCCTATCGGGCGCGGAGTCGGTGCAGATGTCGGTGGTGGAAGTGCCGGTACAGCAGATTAAGGGCATACCGGCTTTGGCGGGCGAGATTGACGTGATGAAAGCCATCCAGTTGCTGCCGGGCGTGCAGTCGGGTACGGAGGGCAGCGCAGGTCTGTACGTGCGCGGCGGCGGGTCGGACGAGAACCTGATCATATTGGACGATGTGCCGCTCTATAACGTCAACCACATGCTCGGTTTCTTCTCTGTTTTCAATGCGGAAGCCATCAAGAACGTGACGCTGTACAAGGGTAGTTTTCCTGCCCGCTACGGTTCGCGCCTGTCGTCTGTGGTGGATGTAAGGCAACGGGACGGCAATCAGATGGGCTGGCACGGTTCGGCTATGATAGGTCTGATCTCCGCAAAAGTGAACATAGAAGGTCCTATCCCGTGGAACAAAGAGCAAGTGGATATGATACGGCGCAAAGAACTCATTACGCGCCACGCCACTACGTTCAGTGTGTCGGCACGGCGGACGTATTACGACTTGTTTATGGCTCCTATTACGGCTGCTGTTATCCGCAATCAGACCGACGGACAGAACGCTACGGCAGGCTATTTCTTCTATGACGTGAATGCCAAACTGACCCATCGGTTTGATGAGAACGACAAACTGTCCGCCTCTTTCTATATGGGCGATGACGAGATTTATGTGCGTTACAAGGCGAAGTCCACGCCCGAAGATCCGTCCAAAGCGCAGATGCGTCTTAATTGGGACTGGGGCAACCTACTCGCCGCCCTCAACTGGGAACACCGATTCTCTTCGCAAATCTTTTCAACCACTCAACTTTCTTACACCCGCTATCGCTATGATTTGAGGCAATCGCTCAACTACGAGCAGACCAATCCGAATAATGCCGCCGCATTAGGTGAGAAGATGGACTACAAGTCGTATGTGAACGACCTGATGCTGCAAACGCAGTTCTCATACGTTCCCTCTACGCAGCACGACTTGCACTGGGGCGGCAACTATATCTTCCACCGTTTTCGTCCGCAGGTAACATCGTTCAATCTGTCTTTTAGCGGCTCACAAGCCCTTGCTGTGGACACCTTACTGACAGACGGCGAAGTGGCGGCTCATGAGGCATCGCTATTCGTGGAGGATACCTATACGCCGCTGTCTTGGTTGCGTCTCAACCTCGGTTTGCGGGGCAGTCTGTACGCCATCCAAGGGAAAGTCTATCCTTCGCTTGAACCGCGTATCGGCATACGGGCTTTGGCTTTCAAAGGCTTCGCTATCAAGGCGGGCTATTCGTATATGTCGCAGTACGTACACATGCTCTCCAACTCGTCCGTGTCGCTGCCCACCGACCTATGGGTACCCGTCACGCGGCGCATCCTACCGATGCGCAGTATGCAAGTGGCGGCGGGACTGAACTACGATGTACTGGGACACGTCGAGCTATCGGTGGAAGGATACTACAAGCGAATGATTAACCTCATCGAGTACCGCGACGGGGCATCCTTTATAGGCACCACACAAGGCTGGGAAGAGAAAGTCTGTATGGGCGACGGCTGGAGTTACGGTGTGGAGTTTCTCGCGCAGCGCAAAACGGGCAAACTGACAGGCTGGATCGGCTATACGTGGTCGCGCTCAATGCGGCAGTTCAACCGCGAGGGACAGACCATCAATTTCGGCAAACCGTTCCACGCCAAGTACGACAGAGAACACGATGTGAGTATCACGCTCCAATATGCCGCGACCAAGTACTTGGACTTGAGCGCCACCTTTGTCTATGGCACCGGCACACGCGCCACACTCGGTACACAGACCTACTACGACCCGCTGTCCGACAAAACAATAACTTATATCCCCGAACGCAACAACTACCGTATGCCCGACTACCACAGACTTGATATAGGAGCCACCATCCACTACCCTATCAAACGGCATCCCGAATGGCAATCCATTTGGAATGTGAGCATCTACAACGTCTATAACAATATGAACCCCTTCCTACTCTACCAAGACGAGGGCAGTATGTACAAGGTGTCTATTTTCCCCTTGCTGCCCTCTGTCAGTTACACGTTTAAGTTCTGATTCGTTACACCTATTGTCCTAACCGCATTCCCTATGATGAAACCACGATTCCTATTCCTTCTGATACTATTGCCCATCCTCGTTTCCTGCCAAACAGAGATTGAATATGCAGGCGAGATTACCGAGCCGAGATTCGTCGTCTTTGCCCGTTCCACGTTCTATTGGGGGAGGCACGAACACCGCTGCTATGTGCAGCAAAGCACTTTTTTTCTCGATGATACGCCATCGGGACATTCCTTAAGCGATGCCACTGTGGAATGGCAACTGAATGACGGAACGCGCTATCCGTTCACTTTCGTTGCCGACAGCGACTGCTTTTTGCCGTCCTCGCCATTGCCGTTTGCATATTCGGCGAACGACCGAATCACTTTCTATATCTCCCACCCTAAATACGGCACAACGTCTGCCACACAAACCATCCCCGCCATACAATCCGTCCCGTGGCGTGTCGTTCAATCAGTTACGGACACGCTCAATGAATCCTACCAAAAAGAGGAAGACTCGACCCTTCATATAGTTACCACCCGCCAACGTTTGGAAATCAATCTGATGTTTCCCGCCTATCGATTCCATCCGGACGATGTAGTGGAGATTACAGCCCGCGCTGTCTATCACCCCACAGCCGATTCCACATACCAACGCAAAGCCTATTTGAGCAGCAACCATCCGCTGTACCACTCCCTGACCACCGATTCCGACTTGGGAATCATCAGCGATATCGGTTCGCTATTCAGCGATGAAAACCGCCGATACGATGCTTTTTATATCCCTGCATCGAGCCTACAGGAGGAGCAGAAGACCGCATTGAACATCTATACGCCCTCGCAAAACGAAACGGCAAACACCATTCTGCTGACCGTTCGCACGATGACACACGATGCGTGGCTCTACTACTTGTCTATGGCGCAACAATCGTCCCTAAAAAGCTCTATTATAGGTCTCGGGCAAGAAGAAAAAGTGCAGATCTATGGCAATTTTAACAACGAGGCGATTGGGGTATATATAACCACCACCGAGCAAACCCTCACAATCCCCATCCACAACGCTTTCCAACCTTGATTTACGATTGGTGTCCGATAAAAGGTTATATCAGCCTACAGATAGACGCAGTTGCAGGAGCGGAAGGAGTAACGGCTTGAGGATAAGGGGAAAAGAATGGTCAGGCGGATGCCGAAACTGAGTTGATTAAGACGCGTATCCACCGCCTCACGCGAAGAATATACCGAATGTAACGTAACCGCCATATAACGAGTCGGATCTACCTCCGTCATCGGTACTCCCGCATTGCTAATGCTATTTCCGTTACTATTCCCATTACCATAGCTATTTCCACTATACCTATACACTGCCGAACCCGTCAAATCGCGCAAACCATATCCCACAAACACACCCGCACGCCACTTCAACTCCCTCTTACTGCTTCTTGCGCCACGGTACTTACCCCGTCTGACGGATGTTGATACCGTCAGCGGCGTATGCCATACCGCTCCTACCTCCCCATACAGACGCACATCCCAATCACTGCCCAAACGCGACTTGCCACGCACCGGTTGTAAATCGTAAAATCCGTGATTGGGCATATCCGTCAGCGTCTCGTAGTAGCGATCGTAATCGCCCGTCGTAGTCAATAGAGCCGTCTGACGCGTGCTGCCCGTCAGCGTATAGACACCTATCGCACCCAACGAGGCATACACATAATCGTACTCTAAACCGAAGAGCAAAGGCACTTGCAAATCAAACGTCAGCAGACTCTCACGTCTGCCCTTCAGATAACCGTTGTACACAAAAGGCTTGTCCTGCGTATCGCGCATACTGAATTGCAGCGTCTCATCGCTCACCGTCAGATTAGCCTGCTGACAAACAGCCTGCAAACCCAACTCAAACGTAAATCGGTTCTTCTTATACAGCCACTCGCCACCTATCATTCCGCCATACCCCATACGAGGTGAAGTCAAGGACAAACCGTCTGACATCATAGGCGACACAAAACCCGCACTCACACCCATATAATGCTCCGAACGAACGGAGATTAAACACATAAATAAAAGAATAACAATCAAAAACGATTTACGAATCGTATTCTTGCTACTTATAGAAATTACCGAATTGCAGGCGAAAAAGCCCGCAAACTTTTTACAAGACTTTTTCATCGTACTATCAGTTTAACGGGTGTAACTTTCTCTTTGCCGTCCTGCTCTACGTATAACAGGAACAATCCCGCTGCCGGCGGCGCATTCAACTCTATCTCACCTCCGTCCGTATGGTACGTGCCTACGTGCTTGCCCGTGGCATCATAGAGTTGCAGAACTGCCGATTCGGACGAACGGACACGGAACGCCTGACGACGATGCAACAAGGTCGGATAAACGGTCAACTCGTCCCGATGGGATGCCACCAACTCGCACGTCATCAGTTGCGTACCGTCCGTTTCCGTCAGCAGAGCCGAATAGCGATAACCCTGCACCACACAATCGTAGATATACGAACGTGTACGACCCGTCATCACCTGTCCGTTCTCGTACCACTGGAAGGCGGTAAAATCATACCCGCCGTTGTAGTCGTGCGTCAGTACACCGATAAAATCGTCCCAGTTCTGCTCCAAGACAGATGACGGATAGAGCAACGTATAAGTCATCTGCTCCGAGCGGATAGGCTGACCCTTGTAGTAATACGTCAGCGTGGTGCTGTAATGACCGGCGCGCGCACGATTGGGAATGCGTATCGTATCTTCCACATAGGTGACCATCGTGTCGCGATAGCCTTGCGCCTGTTCCTTCTCGCCAAACGCGAAACCGACCTGCTCCATTGCTCCTTCGCTCACCCGCAAGACGAAATCTATCGTCGGATCGTCCGCACAGTGGTCTGCCACCGAAGCGGTGAGTACCAATCGGTTGAATGCCAAATGCAACGTCACCACGCTGTCGCAACCGTTGGCCGCCGTGAACGTCTGCTCATAGTCGCCTGCCGTGGTGTACTCCACCCCGTTCCACGTATAGGTCTGACCCTCCATCAACAAGTCTTTTGTCTCCTTATAAACGGGTTCCAATACCGTCAGATGAAGCGTTACTATGCTGTCGCAGCCGCCTTTGGATACCAACGGCTGCTCGTAGTCGCCCGTCTGCGTGTAGGTTTCGCCGTTCCATACACACGTCTCGCCCGCGCATATCGTGCTGTCCACTTCCGCATAGTACGTCTTGCCCACCTGTAAATGGAGTGTTACCACACTGTCGCAACCATAGATACTCGTCAGACGCTTCGTGTAATCGCCTGCCTCGCTGTATGTATCACCCTCCCATTCGTACTGCTCGTTCGCACAGATCGTTGCCGTAAATTCCTCATTCGGATAGGTCGGGTGGAAAGTGAATGTGCGCGTTACCGTGCTGTCGCAGCCATGGATGGTCTGAAGGTGCTTGGTGTCGGTGGTGGTCTTCGTGTAGGTCGTACCTTCCCATTCGTAACTCTCGCCTTCGCAGCGAATCACCTCTTCGTCTGTCAAATTATAGGTCGGATAAACCGTGACTGTCAAGGTAATCAGTGTGTCTGTCTCTTCGCCTGTGATGCGGTGCGTGAAGATGCGGTTGGTCTCGGTCGGGGTTACGGTCTGTCCCTGCCACTCAAACGACTCACCCGCACAGATAGTCTTCGCCTCCGTGCTGTCCTTAACGGGCTTGTCGCTCACCGTCAGATAGAGGTAAGCCGTACTGTCGCAGCCGTATTGGTTATCGGTATGGTACTCGAAGTTACCGCTCGCGCTGTATGTCTTGCCGTTCCAGTCGTAAGTCTCACCCGTGAAGAGGAACTTCGTCTCAGTGCTGCTCGTCTTGGGGTTAAAGGTAAAGGTGCGCGTTACCGTGCTGTCGCAGCCGTGGACGGTCTGAAGATGCTTGGTGTCGGTGGTGGTCTTCGTGTAGGTCGTGCCTTCCCATTCGTATTGCTCCCCCTCGCAGCGGATAACCTCTTCGTCCGTCAGGTTGTACGACGGATAGACAGTCAGGTAGAGGGTGACAATGCTGTCGCAGCCGTTCTTTGTCTGAAGCGTCTTGGTTACCGTGGTCGATTCCGTATAGATGTCGCCCTCCCATTCAAACGTCTCGCCGCTGCACATCGTATGCTCTTCCTTCTCGTTCGGATACGACGGATAGACCGTTACCGTCAAAGTGATTAACGTGTCTGTCTCCTCGCCCGTAAGGCGGTACGTGAAGATGCGGTTCGTTTCGGTCGGCGTTAAGGTCTGTCCCTGCCACTCAAACGATTCGCCCGCGCAGATGGTCTTCGTTTCCGCGCTGTCCTTGACGGGTTTGTCACTTACCGTCAGATAGAGGTAAGCTGTACTGTCGCAGCCGTAGCGGTTGTCGGTATGGTACTCGAAGTTACCGCTCTCGCTGTATATCTTGCCGTTCCAGTCGTAGGTCTCGCCCGTGAAGAGGAACTTGGTTTCAGTGCTGCTTGTCTTGGGGTTAAAGGTGAAGGTGCGCGTTACCGAACTGTCGCAGCCGTGGATGGTCTGAAGGTGTTTGGTGTCCGTAGTCGTCTTCGTGTAGGTCGTGCCTTCCCATTCGTAACTCTCTCCCTCGCAGCGAATCACTTCTTCGTCCGTTATATCGTAGGTCGAATGAACGGTCAGGTATAAAGTGACGATGCTGTCGCAGCCGTTCTGCGTTTGGAGCGTCTTGGTCACCGTGGTCGATTCCGTATAGATGTCGCCTTCCCATTCATACGTCTCCCCGCTGCACATCGTATGCTCCTCCTTCTCGTTCGGATACGACGGATAAACCGTTACCGTCAAGGTAATCAACGTGTCCGTTTCGTCGCCCGTGATGCGGTGCGTGAAGATGCGGTTGGTCTCGGTCGGGGTTACGGTCTGCCCCTGCCACTCAAACGATTCACCCGCGCAGATGGTCTTGGCTTCCGTGCTGTCCTTGACAGGCTTGTCACTCACCGTCAAGTAGAGGTATGCTGTACTGTCGCAGCCGTAGCGGTTGTCAGTATGGTACTCGTAGTTACCGCTCTCGCTGTATGTCTTGCCGTTCCAATCGTAGGTCTCCCCCGTGAAAAGGAACTTCGTTTCAGTGCTGCTTGTCTTGGGGTTAAAAGTGAAGGTGCGCGTTACCGTGCTGTCGCAGCCGTGGACGGTCTGAAGGTGTTTGGTGTCCGTAGTCGTCTTCGTGTAGGTCGTCCCTTCCCATTCGTATTGCTCGCCCTCGCAGCGGATCACTTCCTCGTCGGTTATATCGTAGGTCGGGTGGAAAGTGAACGTGCGTGTTACCGTGCTGTCGCAGCCGTGGACGGTCTGAAGGTATTTGGTGTCGGTGGTCGTCTTCGTGTAGGTCGTGCCTTCCCATTCGTATTGCTCCCCCTCGCAGCGGATAACCTCTTCGTCTGTCAGGTTGTAGGACGGATGGACCGTCAGATGCAATTCGCAGACAGAGTCGCAGCCAGCTGCATTTGTCAATATCTCTTTTTCATTGGCGTTATCGGTATAAGTCTTGCCGTGCCAAGTGAATTGTTCACCATGACAGATTACAGCCGTTGTAATGCTATCGGTTGCGCGTAACTCGATAAGATGCAGTGTGACGATACTATCGCAATATGGCGGCAATTTAGATACATAGGTATGGGAATAATCGTCTGCTTTGTCGTAGGTTATATCGTGCCAGGTAATGGATGAACCCGGGCAGATGTAGGCAAAGGTATCGCCGGTCAAGGGGGGCAATACAGACAGATTGACCAAAACCAATGAATCACAGCCTTCCGCCGACAGAAGATGAACGCTGTGCGATCCTTCTTCAGTCAATCGTGTTTCCCCTACGCGGTAATAGTCGCCTTCGCAGATTTCGGCAGCGACATGGGTTTGTTTCTTTTTCAGTTCTGCAAGATGCAGGATAACCACACTATCGCAACCGGCTGTGGAGGTGGTAGTATATGTATAGTCTTTGCCGGGAGAACAGGTTTGGTCGTGCCATTCGATAGTTTCACCCTCACAGACTGCTTCACTAATTTCCTCATTTACAGTACATTTACCGTCTATTCCAAGATAGAGTATAACGATGCTGTCGCAGCCTGCCTTGTTGGTGAGCGTATCGCGATAGGTACCGGAAGCGGTAAGCGTCTTGCCGTGGAAATCATAGGAGGAAACGTTATCCACATACAATTCTTTCACGGAACGTTGGTCCGTCAAGGTCAGTTGGTAAATAGCCCCGATACCGACAGCCGTGAAAAGGGTATCCGCATATTCTCCGGGTTCGGTTATCGTTTTACCGTGAAAATCATAACTACCTGTTTTGCAGAGTGTAGCACTTTCTTTTTCAATCGGATAGGGTTTGACAAAGAGGTGAAGTGTATAGTGTTTGGTACTATAACAAGCCAGTTCTTCTTCATCGTTGTAGGTGCCTGTTTCCGAATAGGTTTGTCCTCGCCACGGATAGGTTGCGCCGGCTGCTATGGTATCGTATAGGACGGAGTCAACGTCAAACTGCGGCACGATAGCAAGGTGCATTTTGTACTTCTCGCAAGTCAGGTTATCGCGGTACTCGAGTGTATAGGGTACGTATTTGAGATGCTTGTATTGGTCAACGGGCGGAATGGGGTATTCGTGTCCCATAAACAGATAGGTCGGCTCGTAGCAGAGCGTATCAAACTGTTCTTTGGGTGCAGTTGTTTGGATGAGGGTCAATTCGAATATGCTATCGCAGCCGAAGATAGTGGGGAGTGTATCGCGGTACGTTTTCGGTTCGGAGAGTCTTTGTCCTCTCCATTTGACGGTTTGTCCTTCGGCTATATAGCGAGTTTCTGAAATACGGTAGGTATCAGCAACCGAGAGGACAAGCACTACGATGCTGTCGCAGCCGTCTTTACAGATAAGCGAAACGGGATAGTTGCCAGCCTCGCTATAATTCTTTCCGTTGAAAGCGTATTTATCTCCTTTGCAGATCGTAGCGCGCACGGTGTCGCGCAGTTGGTCTTTGAGACGGAGTGTGGTCGTTACAGTCTGTTTCTGCGATTCGCCGGTAACGGTCATCGTGATGGTATAAACACCTTCGGAGGAATAGATATGTTGCGGTTTTTCTTGTGTTATTTGTATTCCGTCACCAAAGTCCCAATGCACAGAGGTATATGCCATATTGACTTGTGGTGCAAAGGAGAAAGTATGTCGGCGGCAGAAGGTTTCAAGAGCCTGTTGTGCTCCGGGGCGGCCGTCAACCAGTATTTGCGCGTCCAACGGGAAAGTACTGCTACCGACCATATAGGCATAACTCTCGCCGTCTCCCAATCCATAGACGTAGGCGGTCAGTCCGCCATCGGGATTGGCGATGGTGTGCGTGCCGTGCGGCACTTCCATACGGACGTATGACAGGTTCGGGTTGCCATCTAATGGGGTGAAAGTACGTTGTATCGGACTGCCGTCTAATGTCGTGCGGTCAGCCGTGGCAGTGGGGGTAACTATATTGACGTAATTGTGAACGGAGCGGGGGGTTTTGAGAGTGGCAAAAGTTATCTCATTGATGAACTGTTCAATGGGGCTGATATGTACGCTACTGGGGTCGCCGACTTTATTGTTGCGCCGTCCGCCTTCGGTATAGAGATAACAGGCAGCGGGTTCGCTTGTTTCCACGAAGCAGGACAGGTCTTCTTTCTCGAGGCGGAACTCATAGGTTTGCAGCGCACGGAGCGTGGTGAGCAATGTTCCGTTGACGGAAACGGAGGTGTTGTCGTATTGGGCAGTAATCTGCACGCGGTTAGTATATTGTCCGATGGCTTTGGTAACGGCGAATCGTTTTCCCCAGAGGCTCGTGGGCATCTGCTGCTCCACAATATGGTCGCACCAGTCGTCTGCGGCAGCCACGTTGGCGCAACGGTGTCCGGCAAAGACGGCTACGGGTCGTGAGGCTTGTACGGATGTGCCGGAAAGGTCGCTCGTTTCGTCCGAGCTGCCTACTTGATAGGCTTCGCCTTTATTGAGGTGAATGGTAAAAGGTATGTTCTTGTTTTTTCCGCTGAGAGTGCGAGCGTGGGGGGTGATAACGATGGATGTATTATCTTCTGTGGCTACAACGGCGAACTCTTTGGGGTATTGCGTACTCTCGTAGGTCTGAATGATGTAGTAGCCGCCGAGGGCAGTAAGCGGCAGAATGCCGGTAGCATCGTTGGTGGCATCGGCGTAGTTGGAAGCATAGAGCGAGATGGGGGCGGTGGAGGTAATGCGAAGACCTTTCTTTTCCGTTTTCTCTGTGGCAGTCAGGTAGCCTTGTGCAGCAGGGATGGCACATTCGGCGATAGTGTTTGCGGCGACCGTAAATGATTTTGACCAGCCAGTTTGCGGGTTGGTGACAGTTACGGTAGTCGCTTCGCGCGAAGAGGCGATGAGTTTGAGCTGCAGTCCGGCGGAGTTCTCTTCGTGCTCAAAATTAGACATAAAGGTAAGGAAGAAGTCCGTCCCTTCGGTGGTCATATCCGCCCTCGCGGTCAAACAAAACGCGAGCAGAAGAATGAGCAATATGTAGCGGAAAGGATTTCTCATTTGACATCAACGACAAGGCGGACGGAATTAAGGTCTGAATAATGACCTTCATAATCACATCTAATGCCACTATATTGAGAAAAATAAACAATTACAAAATAAGAACTAACTTCATCTTCTTCATCCCAGATGGAAGTTGTCCAATAGTCGCCTGAATAATAGTAACCCTCATAATCGTACAAGTCATCACTACCCGGAGAGGTAGAATAATATCCGGCAGCGGGCAAGAAAATGACCCCTGCTTTTTCGAGCAACTCGAATTGCGATAGGGATAATCGGTTTGTGAAACAGTTGTCTGAATTACGTGTAATCTTGAACGGGAAGGAATGGGTATAGTCATCGGGGAAGAGCAGACAGCCGGGAACGTCGTTGACGATTGCGTTGGTTCGTAACTGCTTGTAATTGGCACGTTTATTGAGCAAGTAATCCCATTCATTTTTTGACAACATCCGCCATTGATCGTCAATATCTTCCGACCAAAAGTTTTCTAATCGCTGAATGAAATGGTCAGTAACAGACAATGAATTAGGCTCAATTTCATAACAATAGTCGGACTCATAATAATCATAGCATGGCGGCGGCACGGCATCGTACTGGTGTGGAGCAAACTGATACGTATCAGAGGCTTTGACATACTGCAAATTGCCGTATGAGAAGCGCACCTTTTTATCTTTCGCCACGGAGAATAGACCATTGAGTGCGCCTTGAATGTGATTCTCATCATACTCTTCGCCGTTGTCGCAAATCATAGTAGGCAATAGGGTTTCGATCGGTGTGGGGTATGCCAAATAGGTAGGATTCATCAGTTGCTGTTCGGTGGTGAGCGCAGTGATTTCGTGTCCGAGGTAGAGTTCTTCCACCTCGTTGCAGTCGCCGTTGCAGCCGAAATAGGCTATGAGTTGCATATTACCTTCGGCGGTAAAAGTGCGTACAGGGTCGGTGGAGTCGTCCGACCAGCGGAGGAAGACATAACCGCTGTTGGCAGTAGCAGTCAGGGTAACCGGCGCGCCGCAATCATACGTACCACCACCGGTAACTTTGCCATACTTGGAATTGGCGGACACGGCATCGATAGTAAACGTAGAGCCGTATTCCTCTATGATATAAGCAGTTGCTTCGTATCCGTCATCTATATAGGCAGGTTGACGTACAGGGTCGGAAGGTTGGCGTCGTTGGGGGGCCCAACCGCCTGTAAACCAAGTGACATCGAACTTAAAGACAATGTCGTACAGGCCGTTCTTGGTGATTTTGAGTTTGGCACGACTATTCTCGGGATAGGCGGAGTTATTACCATTGCTGTCCGTATAGGCGTGGTTATGCACAAAGCGGAACTCATATACACCGCCGTTGTGGCAGGTATTGAGGTACTTTTTTTCTACGCGCAAGAGATAAATATAATCGTATGCCTCCATATCATACACTTTCTCCATCGTATTGGCAGTTTCGTACAAGTCCCAGTCGGTTTCACCGTTGAGGATATAATGGTCGCCCACAACCGTATAAACATCGTCCTCGAAATAGGCAGTAAGAGTGATGTCTTTGGTAAGCGGTCCTACGGATCGATTTTCACCATAATACCCGTCCGACCAGCGCAGGAAGGTGCTGCCCGCTTTCGTTATGGCAGATACGTTGACCGTTGAGCCGCAATCAAATGTACCGCCGCCGGAGACGCTTCCTAAATCCGGATTGGATGAAAGGAGGGTAACCGTATAAGTGGGGTTGGGCAAGAGTTGGATGGTGTCAAGGCGATACTTGGGCTTGGTTTCGCCGTCCGTGTAAGTAAAGATGATATTATATCGTCCCGAATGACCGACACTGAGCGATACGCCGCTGCTGCGCTTGTAACTGTCGCCGTTCTTGATACCGGCAGGATAGGTAACGTCCAGCGAATGGTTATTAGCAACGGCAAACTTATAGACGGCGTGGCAGCCTGTGCCTGTTTTTTCTAATTGGCAGTCAGCCACGGTAATGGTCCAAATGCCGTCCTTGAGCGTGAGGTCGTTGGCGGTATGGGTAGCGTCCCACTCTACCCCGTTCGCCACATCGGCATCGCCTATGAGCGTCCAACCGACCGGCTCGAAATAGGCAATGAGCGTAGAGTCTTGCGACACGTGGATGGTCTGTGAGGCAGTCGTTATGCCATTGCTCCACTTGACGAAACGATGTCCCGCTAAAGGCGTGGCTTTTATCTTGACGCTTTCTCCGCATAGGTAGGTTCGTGTCAGCGAGGTGGTTACGCCTTGTGCGGGATTGTCGGACTTGACGAGGATAGTATAAGACTCGTCCACCTCTTCTATGAGGCTCAACTTGCAAGTAAGCGTGGCATCGGGCTGATTATAGGTGTAGGTGATGTCATAATAACCTGTTTTTGTAATCGATAAGTCTTTCAGATAAGAATCGGGCTTGTAGGAGCCTTTGTGGTCCAACACGACAGCATACTTATATACATCGTGGCAATAGGAGCCAGTGCGGTGGAGCAGTTTGTTATGAACGGTTAAGGTCCAAATCTTATCGGCATCCACTTCCATATCGTTGTCCGTGTTCTCTTTGTCGAAGGACTTTTCGCCGTTGACTATATCCGAAGTTCCTACCACGGTATATACAATCGGCACGAAAAACGCCACTAATGTACTGTCACGATTGACTGTAAATTTCTGTGTAGCAGAGGTTGCTCCGTTATCCCATCCGGCAAATTTCCATCCCGGATTAGCTACGGCTTTGACCGTGACGCTCTTGCCGCAGACGTACTCGCCGCCGCCTGTTACCGTACCGCGTTCGGGGTCATCGGGGAGCGCCGTAACCGTATATTGGACATCGGGAATCGATTCGATGAGCGTCAATTCATAACTCACTTTGGAACCGCTTTCCGTAAAGGTAATCTTGATATCGTAGCGTCCAGCCTCTTTGACCGATGACTTGGTAATAGAAAGTGTTTTGGAAGTACCTGTGTCGTCGTTGATAATGGTGTATTTAGGCAAGGCACCACAGGTGGGTGAGAGCAATACGCCGTGTACGGTATATTCCCATAGTCCTCCGCCAATCGAAACCATATCCCCGCCTCCATCACCACCGACCGAGAAGCCGCAAGTCTTAAATTCTGCCACCCAGTCCATATTCTTTATGCAGGTAATCGTTCGCGAGATGTCCGTTTTACCGTCCTGCCAACGCGAGAAACAATAGCCCGATGCGGGCGAAGCGGAGATGGTATAGGTCTCGCCACATTCGTACACACCGCCTCCTGTGGTCGTTCCGCCGGCTGCCGGATTAGGCGTAACGGTAACCGTAAAGGAAGGATTAGGAAGAGATTCTACGAGCGTAAGTTTGACGGTAGGTTTGGTGTTGCCTTCCTTGAAAGTAAAGAGGATGTCGTACACGCCGGACTGTTTGGGCGAAACGGCTGTGCCTTTGGTGCGCAGATACTCGCCGCCTGCATATACGGCTTTGGGAAAGGTTACAGTCGGGTCGCTGCTCAATACAATAGCACAGCGATAGGCTGTATGGCAATAGGTATCCACCTTATCCAGCGTGGAACGAACGGTAAGAGAATACGTACCATCGTCTGCCATCTGCATGGTGTGCTTGGTTTCCACCTGCCACTCGTTCGTACTGCCGAGCAGTTCGCCATCGCCAATGACCACGTATCCGCCCTTCTCAAAATAAGCGATATATTCCGCCGATTCGGTAACTGTAATTGTGCGCGAGGCAGCCAAGTTGCCGTCAGACCAACCGACAAAACGGTTGCCGGGCAGGGGAGTGGCTTTCAGTGTCGTTTTATCGCCGCAGACAAAATCGCCGCCCCCTGTGGCTGTACCCATAGACGGATTAGCGGACGATACAGAAAGCGTATATTCGGGTTCAAGAGGTTTGATATAGGTCAGTTCGCAATTATCGGAATATACCCAGTCCGACCCGTTGTAACTATACGTGATGTCGTAGTAACCGGATTTATCTACATAGAAATAAGAGGCGTAATAGGGGTAGAAATAGTCATCCGATTCATCCCATATCCCTTCGGGCAGAGTGGTTTTTTGAGAATGGTTGAGCGCGAAGGCAAAGCGATAGGCTTCGGGATGGCAAGAGCCGGTTTCGGTAGCATAGAGTTTGGCGTTCTTGACGGTAAGAGTCCACACGCCGCCCTTGTAAGTCATATCGTTGACGGTGGCAGTAACGTTCCAACTCTTGTTGCCATTGACCACTTCGGGATCACCAAAGACGGTCCATACGTCATCATCGTGGGTTTGAGCACGCAGAGAAACGAGGCAAAAGAAAGACAGGAAAACAAGTGCAAACCGCTTCATTGAAAGTATGTCTATGCGATGTTTTTTCATTCAAGAACAATCACTTTGGCAGTCTGATTATCCATACCTTTCATCGTTCGTCCGATGGGTGCGCCGATATAGGTGGGGTCGCAGACAAGGAAACGGGAGTTATCAATAGTGAGGTGGTCTCCTTTGATGGACGCGGGGGCTTCGACGGCGGTAGCGAGGTGTCCCGGATAATAGACGAGTGCCACGCGCAGACCAATCAGGTCGCGTACAAGACGGGAGAAGAGAATACTGCGGTCTTCGCAATCGGCGTAAGGATAGTAGAGTGTTTCATCGGCAAAGAAAGCGCGGTCCTGTCCCCATACCTTGTCGTCATACTCATAGACGAGCGACTTTTGCACCCAGCGCAATAGCAGATTGAGTTGGTCTTGTACCGAGAGTCCGTCCATCAAGGCTTGCAACTGCGGGTAGAGCGACTCACGCGCCTTGTTACTGAGCGGCATATTGGCATACAATGCCCAGCGTGAAACAGGATTGGAACCAATCTGCGAAGAAGGATAGGTTTCGAGCAGACGAATCAGATTGTTATCTTCTGAAACGGTGACAGATAAGTGTTTTTCGTCTGCCACGGTCAAGGTACGAGCAGGAGCAGGCGCAGCGGTAAGTGAAGGTTCGCTATCTAATACAAGGTTAAACGACTGCTCTTCGGGGAAGGCGAAATTGCAGATTTGCAAGCGACCGTTGGTATCGCCATCGGCGTAGTAATACGTTCCCCCGATGGTCCAATACGGGCGACTGTAAATGATGTTATCCGAGCCGAAGAGCATTAGCAGTTGTTTGTTTTCGTCCAAGGCAAGGCGTGTCTTGTAGCCGGATTGGGAGAGGATAAAGGCTTTGAGGAGTTGTGTTTCGTTCGGTCGGTTCGGCAGATGCGCACGAACGGCTGCGTCTATCAGTCTAAGATAGAAATAGTCCGTCAGTCGGTGTTTTCTGCTCAAGGCTTGGCAGTCTTCCATAAAAGCGGTATATTGTCCCTTGGTCAGCGACTCGATGGCAGCAGCAATCGTGTTCCTGTCATTGTTCGCGAGACGCAAAGGTTCATCGGGTATGCGCACTTGCATCTGCGTGCCGTACAGTTCAAACTGCACCACGTTCTTGGGAATAACTATGGGCTGAGGTTGTGGAGCAGGCTTCGGCTGCGGTTTGGGCTGTGGTATTTCGATGACTTCATCGATAATAATCGGATGGTCTTCTATCGGAGGGGTTTGCCTCAGATCTTGTTCCTGTTCTTGTTCCTGTTTTTGTTCCTGTTCTTGCTGTTGGTCTTTTTGCTGATCTTGCTGTTTTTCCTGTTGCTTATTCTGTTGTTCCTCTTCTTCGTAAGGTACGAGCGGTACGGGGTCGTCTTGCGGCATCGGTACGGGTTTGCTTGCCTCAAAAGACTCCCAAGCCTGCTTGACGAACTCGGCGTAGTTTTTGATGACACGCACGGTGAAGTCGGCATAGGTTTGGCGGGCGTTTTGGTCGAACGCCTCAAATTGTTCACGGAAAGACTGTGCTTGCAGCCCCGTACAAGCCAATAGGGTTAGAAGGCAGAAGAGGGAAAAACGTTTCATACCGAATAAGGATTATTTGAGTTTCCAGGACTGCCAGTCGATGGCTTCATCGGAGGCACTGACAGTAGGTTGTTGGGGTTTGTCGTTATCGATAATAGACTGCTGCAGAACCTTGCCTGATACATATTCGCCCAACTCTTCGAGGGTTACATCGCCTGCTGTGGACTGCAGTTTATCAAGCAGATAGTAGGTAAACAATCCGTGTCCTTCTGCGACATATGGCATGGCCGTTTGCTCGTCCGTTGCCGCAGAGAAGACTACCATTTGTCCTTGCGGAGCTTCTTTCTTCGGACGCAGTGCGACACCTCGTGCGGAGGCTAACATTCTGCCGTCATTGGAGCGTGTTGCCCCGCTGAAACAGGCATCAAGGAAGATGGTTGTTTTGCGTATGTTCATTTCAGCGAGGCTGTTATATAGGTCGGAAAGCGATATACAGAGTTCCGGGTCAACGGCATAGGCATCGCTGGGCATAAGGTACGCCTGTTTAGTAGCATCATCGGGTGCTCCATGTCCTGCATAATAGAAAATGACGTATATTTCTCCGCCGAAAGCGGAAGCGAGGTTCTGAATACGCTTAATGGCTTTTTTCATATTGCCATACGTAGCATTGCGCCATATATTGACGTGATTGCGTGGTAGTCCGAGTGTTTTTTCGCAATACTCGGCGAACACTTCTCCATCGTGAATGGCATAGGGAACATCGATATGGGCTTCGTATTTTTCGTTGCAAATAATGAAAGCGAAGGTGCTATCGTTGACTATGTCAGTGGTAGGGATATTTTGGTCCACGCGTGAAACAACGGCGGGGAATTCATCCTCCTTGACTTGTTCTTGCTTTTCCACCACTTTTTGTTGAGGTTCTGCTTTTTCATTTTTTTGTCCGATGGGATAGTCTTTTTTCTCCACATTGACGGCGGTTCCGGGGCGGCGTATAACGGCTTTGACCGAATTAGAGACGGCTTCAGACTGTGCCTGAAGGGCAATAGCAACTGCTAAAAGAGCAATAATAAGGTATGCTTGTTTCATACGAAGGGATAAATATTAAAGTTTGGTATTTGAAGCAGGTAATGAGAGTCGGAAGCCGGTATGTGTCAGTCGGCTTTCGGGCATATTGGCAGAGCGCGTAGACACGCGGCAATAGGTTGCCTTACTATAGAAACTGCCTCCTCGAACCACTCGGTGCTTTCCTTCTTTAGGACCGATGGGGTCGGTCTGCATATCGTTGGGGTATTCGCCGTAATAGTCGCGACACCATTCCCACAGATTGCCGGACATATCGTACAAGCCGAGTTCGTTGGGCTGCTTGGTAGCTACCTTATGGGAGTGTCCGTCGCTATTACCGTTATCATAAGTTTCGTTGCCTTTCTGTCCGAACCAAGCCACGGAGCGCAGGTTATTATCGCCCGCATACTTAAAGCCTCGCGATTTCTTGCCTCCTCGTGCCGCAAATTCCCATTGAGCCTCTGTGGGGAGATTAAAACTAAGTCCGGTAATAAGATTAAGACGGCTGATAAAGGTGGTGATGTCTTGATACGATACCAGATTAACGGGCTGATTAACACCAATGAAGAAAGAACGGTTCTCGCCCATAACGGCGTTCCACAATTCCTGCGTTACTTCGGTTTGCGAAATGTAGTAGGACGAGAGCTTGACCACGTGTGAGCGTTCGTTTTCGGAAGCGTCCGTACCTTGCTCCAACGTGGCTCCCATCACGAACGTACCGCCTTGTACATAGACCATCGTAAAAGAAATACCATTCGCCTCAATCACTTTGGAGAGCGGCATAAGGGTTACTTTGACCATCACATCGTGGGAGAACTCGCCCCATTCTTTGAGGGCATCCCAATAGACGACATTGTGTCCCTCAATGCTTTGTGAGCCGAAATTACCGCTCAACTCATAAATAGGACGAAAAACATACGAATTGTCAACGGCAACGGAGATGAACGTTTCGATCTGCTCCGTGAGGTCATATTCGATGCGGAATCGGGTGTCTTCTTGCTCTAAAGTAACATTGCTGACGGCTTGCGACCACGCGATAGCGTACACAAAGAAAAGGAGCGAAAGAATGGTCAAACGATGAATGAATGGTCGTTTCATAATAGACGTTACGGGCGGGTTGATTTATTGACGTATCTCTAACAGAATGGACTTGACTTGCATTTCGGCATCGCGTGTACGGCTTTTGGACAGCCATTCCTGGTACTTCTTGAAGTCCAATCCTCGAAGACCGAAGGCTAATTCCTCATCCAACGGGATGGTGAACGGATTGGGCGAAAAGATAAAATGCAGCTGGTTAAATTCAACGGGTTTAAGGGCAGTCAGAATGATTTCGTTGTTTTTGCTTTGGTCAAGCATATTCCGATAGACCGTATTGGCACGGATTTCCTGAATGCCTTTCGTATTATACACAGAGGGGAGCAGACGTATTATATTGTTGTCTTCATCTTGGAGATAGACCGCGAGAAAGCCGTCCTTGGGTGAGAGGAAATCGATGTTCAGCAGATCTTTATGTTGGAATTGCGTGGTCAGGATGCACTTCCCGTTATCGTCACACCGCTTGGTTGTGATTTTGAGTTCCACTTCCACCCGTTTGATTTCCTGTGCTTTGCCCCAAACTTTGACGAAGATGGCTGTTTCGCCGGAGACGGAGTCGATACGGTATCGCACAAGCGGGGCTTTGGTGTCTTGCAGCCATTTGCCGTTCACTTCCGAATTGCCGAAGATGGTCATTTTTTCGTTGACGTGTCCGCTGGTTTGGGTGACGGACTCACCAAAGGCTTGACGCATGGCTTTTACTCTCGCTCCCTCGATGGCTTTTGTGCGTGCTTCCAAGCGCGATTCGGTTTCGGGGATATGGTAAGTAAAGTCGGCACGGACGGTTTTCACCGTCTGTGCCTGAATGATACCTGCGCCGGTGAGAAGCAAAAGTATGATACACTTCTTCATCGCTGTATGGTCTTATCTGAATGCTTTTTTGTGTCGGGTTGATTTTACTTAACGCCCCAAATTTCGTCTAACTCTTTGTGGAGTTTCTTACCGTCTTTTTCGAGTTCCTGCTTAACGATTTGTTTGGCGGCTTGCAGGGCTATGTTACGGTCGTAGAAGATGCGTGTTTGCACTTCATAGAGTTTGCCGTCCATACGATAGACTTCCACTACGGGAATGACGTTGGTGAGGCGTTGTGCGATGAGTTGCTTGCCAGCCTGAACGGTTTTGGAGATAGAGGCTGCATCGGTAGAAGATATCTGCTCATTGGCGCGTGTGTTCTCCACGAGGGCGGTCACTTCGGTGGCAATCATACCGGCGAGGTCTTCCTTGGCGAAAGCGAGTGCCTGTGCTTTGGCGGCGGCATACGATTCGGCTTTGGCGGTCATCTCACCCATAAAGTATTTGGGCGAATTGTCATCGTTGTATTCGTACTGCATCCGCTGCGACTTTTCTATCTGTTTTTCGAGCGAGAGGGCACCCACATTGACCTGCCAACCTTGTTTCTTGAACTCCTTGGCTTGTTTTTTGATGTCGCGACCTACTTTGGCTTTCAGCTCCTTGTCAGACATCTTGGTGATGGCTTCACGTTCTTTACGTTGGTCTTTGTTGTTCTGCGCATAACCGGTACTCGTCAGGAGCAACAAACTGAGCGCAAATAAAATAACTTTTTTCATAGTTGTACTGATATTTATTGATTTGTTAGTTTCTATTCAGGCGTTTTCTTGTGCTTTCTACTTCTTTATATCCGAAAGGTAAGAAAAGTAACGGGGAAAAGTGATTTTTTTATTATTTTTCGTAATCGGGGTATATGACGATACGTAATCCCGTATCCGCCATACGGTTAGCAGGCGAGAAATGGAAGCGTGCATTCACTTGGCTTTCGTTTGCCTTGTATCGCCAACTGCCTCCTCTTGCTACGCGGTGCTCGCCTTCGACAGGTCCTTGGGGATTAACGGCAAATTCTACTTGGTAGGGAGCGTACCAATCGCGACACCACTCGAGCAGGTTACCGGTCATATCGTATAGACCGAGTTCATTAGGTTGTTTGTCTGCCACTTGACTAACGGGGTTATAGTCATTATCTTCAGTGGGTGTTCGTCCTACGTAAGCCACCTCGCCGACTTTATTGCTGCCTGCAAATCGGTAGTTATGGGTACGGATACCTCCTCGTGCCGCATATTCCCATTCTGCTTCGGTCGGGATAGCGATATGAAGGCCGGTGAGTTGGCTCAATTGCTGCACGAAATGCAGGGCATCCTCATAGGAAACAAGACTGACGGGCATTGTTCTTTCGGTTACAACGGGTCGTTTGTCCGCCACGACGGCTTGCCACTGGCGTTGCGTTACCTCAGTGGTAGCGATATAAAAGGAATTGACCGTTACCCGATGGGGTGTATCGGTAGCGGGAATTGTCTTGGCATCGCCAGCTCCCATCGTATAGGTTCCCCCTTGCACATAGACAAAGGTGAAAGGCACATCGGCTACCATAAACTGCTTGACCGAATCGGGGACGACCACTTTGACGGTAACATCGGCTGTGAACTCTCCCCATTCGCCCAGTGCATCCCAATAGACGGTGTTTCGTCCGGATACCGTCTGCTGCCCGTAGTTACCGGTGAGTTGCTTGATGGGTACGTAAGTTCTTCCGGAGTCCTTGGAAGCATAAAAAAACGTTTCCATTTGTGCAGAGAGGGCGTAGTCGATACGCATACGCGTACTTTCCTGCGACAATACGACATCGGCAACCGCCTGCGCAGTAAGAGTAACCGCACAGGCGAGAAGACATACGGAAGACAGGAGTCGCTTCATAGCTGACTATTTCAGCTGCAAGAGTTGTTCAGCTTGGGTGGCAAATGTACCGTTCTCTTTAGCGATCTGTTTGAGTAGTTTTTTGGCTTTGCGATACTTACCTTGTCCGAGCAGGTTGAGCGCGTGAAGCCATTGCTGTTCATCGCGTTGTACAAGAAGTATTTGTTCTTCGTCCGCCGTTTCGGGTTTGGTATCTTTGATGGTGGCGGTCAGTTCTTTGAGGACGCGGTCGGAATCGCGGAACTGGCCGGCGAAGAGGAGTTGGTAGGCATCTTGGAGTTGGTTATCCACTCGGTTATCGCCGCGTGAGACGTAGATTTGGGTGTTGCTCATTCCTTGCGTAAAGGCGGCATCTGCCCAAGCGGACTGATTGATGTGCAGACCGATAACGAGGGCGCAGCAAGCCGCAGCGGCTACACAAAGGGAGATAATCGTTTTCTTTTTCATAGTTTTGTTAGGTATTAAGTTAGTATAAATAGTTTGCGAACGTGCGTCTGATTGCCTTTCTTGCAAGGAGGCTTCAAGTGTTTGCAAGTCCTGCTTTAGGAACTTGGCGCAAACGGCTAATCGTATTTCTTGTTCGGTATTCATTTCATCTCTTTATATCGTAGGGAACGAAAAGGTAACGACTATTTTTCAGAAAAAAAAATATTTTTATTCTAACAACTTGACAAAGACCGCTTTAAGTTTTTGCATACAGCGGAATTTTTGCATTTTGGCAGCATCAACAGTAGGGAAATTCATTTGAGAAGCGATGGTTTCCAAATCTTTTTGCTCGTAGTAGAAGAGTCGGAGCAGGGTGTTGCAGGGTTCTATCATTTGTTCGACGGCTTGCGCCATACGGTTTTCGCGATCGGTGTCATAGACATCGGCATCGGGTATGTTATGCAGGTCGGCAAACTGCTCTGCGTCTAAAGACAGATAGCGATCGGTTTGCCGCGTAGCAGCCAAGTGGCGGTAGATGGCGATAGAGATAACGTAGGTCGAGAGTTGACAAGAAAGGTTGTCGGGAGTGAGCGTACCGCGCTGCACGTTTTTCCACGTACCGATGACGGCTTCTTGTAGCAGGTCGGCGATGGTGTCGTCATCTAAACGGTAATGGTTGAGAAAATAGCGGAAAAAAGGTTCGCGCAGTTCCTTGTAGAGCGTATGGATGACGGCGTTGTCGCCTTGCGCAAGGGCTTGTATGTATTCGCAATCGGTCATTTTGAGGGCAGCACTTTGTCGGTTTGCAGTTGCTCGGGACCGTCTAATTGCGGTACTTGCAAGAAGGGAATGAGTTGTTTGACCGTGGTGCGTATCTGCTTTAGTAACTCTACTGCCGTATAGTCGGACAGGGGATTAGGCAGATGACAGAGGGCATAGGTGAGCGAGCCGTTGCCGCGATACTCGTAGTTAGTCTGCGAATAGAGGCAGGCACTGAAGAAAAGCCAGTCTTCGATATTGGCAGAGTCTATGGTGATTCCTGTAGATGGCGGCAGGACAAAGTAGTCGGCAGAACCGCGTTCGATCCATTTCTCGCCGGGGATAGTGTCTGATTGTGCACGTGTGCCACCGCTGCTATGACAAGCGTCTGCCACAACTATTATCCTACCTTCTTTTCCCACCTTGCGGCGCAGGCGTGTCAAGTAGGAATGGAGTTCATCGTCAATGAGGTGGTTCTGTCCCCAATAGATATTCTCTCGGTAGTCTTTGTAGGCATCGTATGGAATCCATGCTTCGTCCCATCCGTTGCTTGTTCCTTGTTCATCGCCGTTAAGGTCTGTAATACGCTGTCCGTGCCCTGAGAAGTGGATATAGACCACATCGCCTTTTTCTGCGTTTTGGGCGAGCAGGTGAAATGAGCGAAGGATATTGGTTTTGGTGGCTTGTTCGTTGATAAGGGAGAGGATAAACTGTTTTTGGAAGCCGTTGCGCAGGAGCATATCGGTAACCATCGGCAGGTCTTTGTCTCCGTTAATCTTGTGCCAGCCACGCTCGGCAGGATAATCGCCTATCCCGATAAGGAGTGCGCGCGAAGTGGCAGCAGCCGTGAGGCAGAAGACGAAGAGCAAAAGATGTATAAATGCGGCTTTTTTCATAGGGGTTGTTTTGGGGCAGCAAAAGATAATATTAAGGATTTGTGTCGTTATAATAGGTACGCAGGCTGTCGCAGATACCAAGCGGGTTTTTGAGCAGATGGGAGGCAGAGAAGAATACTTGTCCCTGTATTTGAGGTATTTGCTCGTGGAGGTGGAGTTGGCGCATAATCTCGTTGGGTTTCGCCCAAGCTGTCTTGCGCTTCTTCTGCCATTCGTCGGCGGACACCTGCTTGCGGTCCACTAACTGGTAGGGAGCCATACCGATGTAGAGTTTGGTATTGAAGCAGTTATGCGCCCACCAGTAGGCTAATTTCTTGTGGTCAGCGGCCCGGCTGCCTATTGCCCAATAGAGTTGGGGAACCACGTAGTCTATCCACCCTTCTTCCATCCAAAGGCGTATGTCGGCATAGAGTGCATCGTAGTTCTGTAGTCCGTGGGTATCGCTGCCGAGCGGGTCGGAGGAGAGATTACGCCAGATACCGAAGGGGGAAATGCCAAACTGCACTTCGGGTTTGAGGCTCTTGATGAGATCGTGCAGTTCGCAGATAATGAGGTTCGTGTTGTTGCGTCGCCAGTCGTCTATATCCTTAAATCCACGCGGGTGGGCACGGAAACATTGGGCATCGGGCAGGGGTGTCTTATGGTCGGGATAGGGGTAGAAATAGTCGTCCATGTGGATGCCCTGAACATCGTATCGTGTTACGAGGTCGCGCACGATGGTTTTGAGCCATTCGCGTGTTTCGTCCAATCCCGGTTCGAAGTACCACTGCCCGTTGTACTTCCAGAACATCTCTTTGTGCTGATTGAAAATATGGTCGGGGGCTAATTCGCTGATAGGAGTGCGCGCCAGATTCACCCTGTAGGGGTTAATCCAGACGTGAACGTCTAATCCGCGTTTGTGGGCTTCGTCTAAGACAAACTGCAAGGGGTCGTAGGGGATGTCGTTGTTCTGCCCCTGCTTGCCGGTGAGCCAATGACTCCACGGTTCGTATTCAGAGGGATAGAGGGCATCTGATGTGGGGCGGACTTGGAAGATAATAGTGTTAAAATGGAGGGCAACGATCTTGTCTAAGAGGTCGCGCATCTGCTGTTGCTGCAAGATGGTATGTCCGACCGCTTCGCCGGTAGGCCAGTCTATATTGGCTACGGTAGAGATCCATACGGCGCGGAACGGTCGCTCGTTGGTATCAGGCTTCGGCGTTTTATTTTGCGCTGTGGAAAAAACCGAGCCGAAGGATAACAGCACTAAAAGAAGCGTTTGCTTTATTTTCCCGAATCGTAGCTGCATCTTCATAACAATACTACTATCTTTTACTACACGAAACTCAACAACTAACGAATTGGTTGAGGAATCTCAGGTCGTTCTCGGAGAAGAGACGGAGGTCTTTGACGCGGTACTTGAGGTTGGTGATACGCTCTATACCGAGTCCGAAAGCGTAGCCGCTGAATACCTTGCTGTCTATTCCGCAGGCTTCGAGGACATTGGGATCGACCATACCGCAGCCGAGGATTTCGACCCAGCCGGTCTGTTTGCAGAAGCCGCAGCCTACTCCGCCGCATATATGGCAGGAGATGTCCATTTCGGCACTGGGTTCCGTGAAGGGGAAATAGGACGGGCGAAGACGTATCTTAGTCTTGTCGCCGAACATCTCTTTGGCGAAGTAAAGAAGTGTCTGTCGGAGGTCTGCATAACTGACGTTTCGGGCGATATACAGTCCTTCGACCTGATGGAAGAAGCAGTGTGCGCGGGCGGAGATGGCCTCGTTGCGATAGACGCGCCCCGGGCAAAGCACACGAATACTATCCTGTTGTCCGTTACGCAGCCGTTCGGCGGCTTCGGTCATTACGCGAGTCTGTACGCTGCTGGTGTGTGTACGAAGGAGTACATCAGTAGGACGTTGTTCGCCCTCTTCTTTTTCAATGAAGAACGTATCTTGCATATCGCGTGCGGGGTGTTCGGGTGCGAAGTTGAGCAATCCGAACACGTGTCGGTCGTCTTCTATTTCGGGACCGTCAGCTACGGTAAAGCCGATTCGGGAGAAGATGTCTATTATTTGTTCGCGCACGAGCGAAAGGGGATGACGAGTACCGAGTTCGATGGGATCGGGTGTGCGGGTCAGGTCTTGGCGCACTTCGGCTCGTGCCATAGTCTGCTCAACCGACTGACGCAACTGCGCCATACGCTCCTCTGCGGCTTGACGCAAACTATTCATTGCTTGCCCGAATTGTGCTTTTTGCTCTTTGCTGAGGGTGCGGAACTCGTTGAAGAGTTCGCTCACCTCGCCTTTCTTAGAAAGGTATTTGATACGCAATGCTTCCACTTCTTCAGCCGAACCGGCTTGCATCTCTTGTACGCGTTTTTGCAAATCGTCTATTCGTTCTTGTAAAGTCATATTTTTTAGTTTATAGTTGAAAGTTTATAGTTTAGAAGCCAAACGAGAATCCGACCATAGCGGTGAAGTTCCTGCCTTGCAAGTAGGACGGCGCAAAGGCATCGAGATAGCCTTGTGCGGAGCGGAGGACTTCGCCTGCTTCGGCATTGGTCATTGCCTTCCCGGGGATGGTATAAACGGACGTATTATTATACCCGCGCGCGTGGTTGTAGGTCAGCTCGGCGCGCAGGAACATATTATTGAGTACCTCGTAGGTGAGTTTGGCAGCGAACTCGGTGTTACGGAAAATCTTATGGTCGAAGGGTTTTTGCTCTATGGCAGCCCCAATGCCTTTGCGCAAGAAGCGGTATTGGTTGAAGCGTATGTCATCGGTAAACGAGAGAGCCACCCACATCCCGCGAATAGGACGGTAGGAGAGTTCGATGTAGGTACTCTGCGCATTGTCGCCCATATAGTGTCCCATCAGATAGGAATTAGAAGTATATTCAAGAGCATCAATAGAGTTGGTATAACATCCGATGTACGAGCGCATAAACTCGCCTTTCAGCGATAGTCCTTTGAGCGGCCAACCACCCCAGTCGAAGCCCACGAGATAGGAGATGGGGTTATTGGCTTTATTAGACGGACTGAAGCGCGACCATTTTATCTCGTCGGCGTAGAGCGAGGTATAGAGTTTGAGGTGCTCTACGGGACGGACGGTGATGGTGGCATAGACCTGCGAGTTCTGGTTCTGCGTGGCAATACCTTTGGTCAGCAGGTGGTCGAGTGACTTGAAGAAGGCGATAGGAATGAAATAGGCGGCTTGCGGGGTATTCTCGGCATAGACGATGGAGTTTCCGATGGAGAAATGCACCCACTTGCAGGGCATAAAGGTGAGCATATTAGCCGCCATATACTTGCTTTGAGGACGGAAGGCCGTGTCCGTAAGCATCGTGCCGTCCTGGTTAAGTACGTTCTCTACGTAGTAGTCGTTGGGATTGCGCACATTGGATACTAACCACGCGTGGAAATAGTCGAACTGTAGCCACCATAGGGGTGTGAGTTGCAAGCTGACTTGCGGCACGGCGGGATTGTGACCGCTCAAGATATTCGAGGCGTGGTAGGCATCGCCCCAACGCACATTCTCGCGACTCAAACTCAGGCTTCCCCACCAGTCGTAGATACTGATACCGCCTTTAGAGTCAGAGAAGTCGCCTCCGTAGTCGGCTTCCTTGTACTCTACGCCACTGAGGTTATTGAGAAATCCCGGGCGGGTGAGTTGTGCGCCGGCGCGCTTGTCGGCGGCTGTGGGGTAATACTTCTTGTTCAACCCTATCCGACCGTTGTACGAAATGTCGCGCAGCGATCCCCATAGGCTGACGTGGTGTACGATGTCCATATTGAGTTCGGCACCCCACCAGCGTTTGAGGATAGCCCCTTTCTTGGAGGCATAGACATCCATACCGAGGATGGGACGGATTTGAAGCTTAAAGAGCTTGTTGCGGGTCATATAAGCGAACTGCGGGTCACCGAGCGAGAGGTTGAAGGTCTGGTGGTCGGTCCACTGAACATACTGCTGCCGCATCGTGTCGCGTTCGAGCGCGAACTCGTTGAGGTAGAAGGCAAGGTCTTTCTGCTGACGCTTGGAAAGGTCTTGTTCCCGTTCTTGCACCTTGACTAACATATTCGCCACTTGGCGGCGAGTATAAGGACGTGTCGCCTCGTTTATTTCAATGATGCCGTCCGTAGCCATTTCGTCTATAAAATCATAGAGCCGAGCATAGGTCAAAGGAACGGGTATGGCTTGCGCCCGAAGCGACAATGTACCTGCTAACAAAACTATTGTCAATAGACAGAAAAGTCTATGGTTCATAGGGGAAAATATTTTGGAAATAACACAAGAGTCAGCAACAGTCGGTGAGCCTTTTTACTTTTTGTATCGAGCGTTCATACCGCTGACGATTTCGTTGGTGATGTCGTAGATGTCAGCCGCCATGAGGATATTGTCCTTGGCATTGTTGCTCATAATGATCTGGTAGCGTCCGTCTGCGTTGTAGTCTTTGAGGAAAGCAGACAGAGAGTCAGAGAGTTGGATATTTAGTTTTTGATTCTCCATCATAATGTCTTGTGCCAATTTGTTCTCCAATTCCTCGAGATCCTGCTGTTTTTTCTGCAAGCGTTGGTACTCGCTCTGTGCGCGTTCGGCACTGAGGAAGGCGTTGTTCTCGTATTTCTTTTGGAAGTCCGCCATCTCGCTTTGGAGGGTGCGTGCGTTTTGGTTGAGTTTGAGGCGGGCATCTTCCTGCTTGCTCATCAGTTTCTCCTGCGCTTCCTGGGCGAAAGTGTAGTTAGCGAGCAGGCTATCCACATTGAGGTAAGCAATAGGCATCTGCGTGCCTTCGGCGACAGGGATAGCGGCTGATTCACTCGTTGAAGCCTTACCGGAACGGAAGGCGAACACTAAAATGCATAGCACTACGATGGCTACGGCAAAAACGATGTTGATAATGGTTTGTGTTTTATTCATTGTTGTTGGTTTTAGTTGAGAGTTGAGAGTTTTTAGTTTTTCCGTTTAGAGTTGTTTTGTATTCAGTTTTTTATAGGCTTTTTGTCGTTCTTTGAAGTCTTCCGACTGCACACAGCCGATGCCCCTTTCGTGCATAGCGGGGCTTTGGGAAAGGTGCTGCGAAGAGAATGTGCCGTTCTTTTTGAGGATAACCCTAACGGAAAGAAGTATGATTGAAAGGGCGACTAACAATATGATAATCAAAATAGATTTGAGCATACTTACTTTTTTATACTATCATTGATTTGCTGTTAGGCTTATTCGTTTGTTTTGCCGAAAGCCACAACAAGCGCACAAAAATACGGCATTTATTCGGATTATCCGCAACAATTCGTAAAGATTTTGCATTTTCTGTTTTTCGGTGTATCTTTGCGGCGCAAAAAACAGAATAGCCATTAAGAAAAAACGAAACGGAAAACTATGCGCAGCGAAAAAGAATTGGAAGGGGTAACGCTATTGGGCAATCAGCATACCCAATATGCGAGCAACTATGACCCTACCCTATTGGAAACATTTGTCAATAAACATCCCGAAAACGATTATGTGGTGACGTTGGACTGCCCCGAGTTCACTTCGCTTTGTCCGAAGACGGGTCAGCCGGATTTCGGCAGAATCGTAATACGTTATATCCCCGATGAGAAGATGGTGGAATCGAAGTCGCTGAAATTGTACTTGTTCTCATTCCGCAACCACGGGGATTTTCACGAGGATTGCGTCAATATCATAATGAAAGACTTGGTCAAACTGATGCAGCCTCGCTATATCGAAGTGCAAGGTATCTTCAACCCGCGCGGGGGGATACGTATATTGCCGTTTGCTTCCTATTCGGACGAGGCACACGAAGTGTTGCGGCAACAGCGAATGGCAGCGCAACTTTCTGAGAGGCTGTAACTTTCAATTTTCAACTACTATGAAGGATTGTTTATTGGTATTATCCGGCGGATTGGATTCGACCACGATGCTGTATGAATACAAGGAGCGCATCGCTTTGTGCGTATCGTTCCATTATGGTAGCAACCACAATGACAAGGAGTTACACTTTGCTTCGCTGCATTGCGAGCGGCTTCATATTCCCCATCGCATCATCCGTCTGCCATTCTTCAAGGAGTTGTTCCGCTCATCGCTGTTACAAGGCGACAGTGCCGTGCCGGAGGGTAATTACGATGAGCAGAATATGCGCTCAACGGTGGTTCCCTTCCGCAACGGCATCATGCTGAGCATCGCAGCGGGAATGGCTGAAAATGAGGGTCTGCAGTACGTAATGCTTGCCAATCATGCGGGCGACCACAGTATCTATCCCGACTGCCGTCCCGCTTTTGTGGAAGCGATGGACAAGGCGGTGGAAGCAGGAACGTACAACGGTGTCAGGTTGCTCACTCCTTATACTTTATTGAGTAAAGCGGACATAGCGCGCAAGGGGAAAGCGATGGATTTGGATTACAGCGAGACGTGGAGCTGCTATCGCGGGGGCGAGCACCATTGCGGCAAATGCGGCACGTGCCGCGAACGCCGTGAAGCTCTGCAAGAAGCAGGGATAGAAGACAAGACACAGTACGAAGAATAAGAGGTAAAAACATTCTAAAAAATAACGATAAATAAATATGTATTACGTAGAAAAGACGATTGAGATTTCGGCGGCACATAATCTGATGCTCAGTTACGAGAGCAAATGCGAGTCGCTGCACGGTCATAACTGGGAAATCAAGGTATATTGCCGTGCCAAGGAACTGAACCAAGACGGTATGGTAACCGACTTCACCATCATTAAACGCATCGTCAAAGACGCATTCGACCATAAGTACATCAATGAGGTGATGGACGTTAATCCGAGTGCGGAGAACATGGCGCGCTGGATATGCGACCGCGTGGAGAACTGCTACAAAGTGAGCGTACAAGAAAGTACCGGCAGCATCGCTATCTATGAGCGCGATTAAGAAACTGCGTGGATGGGCGCGACTTACCTGCTAACTGATGGAAACAACTAAAACATACCGCATCAAGGAAATCTTCTATTCGCTGCAAGGGGAGGGGTTTCATACGGGCAGAGCGGCAGTTTTTGTGCGTTTTGCGGGCTGTAACCTGCGCTGTCCGTTCTGCGATACGGACTTCTCGGGCGGCGAGGAGATGACGCGAGAGGAAATTATTTCACGAGCATTGGCTGCCGTTACTTCCTCATCAATATATGCACCTAATCAGTTAGCCGATTGCTCTGAGATTGAGACCAAGACAGACGATGTTTCCCTTGCTCTTTCCGAGCGAATGCTTCTTGTTCTGACAGGCGGCGAGCCGTCCTTGCAGGCAGACGAGGCATTGGTGGATGCGCTGCACGAAGTGGGATTTTATATTGCTATTGAAACGAACGGCACTCACACATTGCCCGCAGGGATTGATTGGATAACCTGTTCGCCGAAGGATGCGCCGGTGGTGTTGAGCAGAGCGGACGAGGTGAAAGTGGTGTATTGCGGGCAGGATGTGGAAGAATGGTACGGGAAGTTGAAGGCACAGCACTATTTTCTGCAACCTTGCGACCTACGTTTTGAAAGCCGGTCTTCGGGGTCCGATGAGGGTTTGCAATCATATTCAACTATTTCAGAAACAATTGCATATATTCTTACGCATCCGCATTGGCAACTTTCTATGCAAATGCACAAAGTAGCGGGAATCCGCTGAAAAAGAAGCAAGTATTGTATGCCTACGATAAAGGTATTACCTTTGCGGCGTTCGTGCAAAAACTAAATAACGATACAAACTAATAAAACAATAAAAGCGATGAAAGAATCAGCATTACAAATAGCGCATCGGGGTTATCAACCAAAGATGCCGAGTGCCCTGCGGGGCGACGTATGCCTCAAAGAAGGCGAAAAGACACAATCCGTAGCCGACCAAGAGGCTATCAAAGAGTTGTTCCCCAATACATACGGCATGCCCGTTGTGGAATTAGTGAATGCAGGTTGCTGCTGCGAGGGGAAAGAATGTACGTGCGGATGCGGAGAAGGAAAAGAATGTACGTGCGAGAAGGATATGGCTCGTAATGTGGGCGTTATACTGAGCGGCGGACAGGCTCCGGGCGGTCATAACGTGATTTCGGGTCTGTATGACGGGCTGAAACGGATGAACCAAGCGAGCAAGTTGTACGGTTTCTTGGGCGGTCCGAGCGGGCTGATAGAGGGCAAGTATATGGAACTGACGGGCGAGATCATCGACCAATACAGGAACACGGGCGGATTTGACATCATCGGTTCGGGACGCACCAAATTAGAAGAGACGTGGCAGTTTGACAAAGGTATCGAAGTATGCAAGCAGTTGGGAATAAGTGCCATCGTTATCATCGGCGGCGACGACTCGAACACGAACGCGTGTGTATTGGCGGAATACTACCTGCAAAAACAGTGCGGTATACAAGTCATCGGTTGCCCGAAGACGATAGACGGCGACCTGAAAAACAAGATGATAGAGACTTCCTTCGGTTTTGACACCGCCTGCAAGGTGTATAGCGAACTGATCGGCAATATCCAGCGCGATGCGAACTCGGCGAAGAAATACTGGCACTTCATCCGCCTGATGGGCAGAAGTGCGAGCCATATTGCATTGGAGTGCGCATTGCAGACGCAACCGAACATCTGCATCGTGTCGGAGGAAGTGGAAGCCAAACAGATGACACTGAACGACATCGTGGAAGAAATTGCGCGCGTGGTAGCCGCTCGCGCTGAGAAAGGGCTGAACTTCGGTACGGTATTGGTGCCGGAAGGACTGATAGAGTTCATACCCGCTATGCGCTCGCTGATACAAGAGCTGAACGACCTGCTGGCAGGCGGTAAGGAGTTCGATGTGAACGGGTTGAGCGCGGGAGCAAAAGCGTTGTACGAGTCGCTTCCGACCGCGATAGCCAAGCAACTGACGATGGACAGAGACCCGCACGGGAACGTGCAAGTGAGCCTCATCGAAACAGAGAAACTGCTCATCGAAATGGTGGGCAAACGGTTGGCAGAGATGAAAGCCGCCGGTCAATACAAGGGCAAGTTTGCTACGCAGCACCACTTCTTCGGCTATGAGGGACGCTGCGCCGTGCCGTCGAACTTCGATGCCGACTACTGCTACAGCCTCGGTCAGACCGCTTCGCAACTGATACAGGGCGGCAAGACAGGCTATATGGCTACGGTTAGGAACCTGACCCGTCCCGCAGAAGAATGGATAGCCGGCGGCGTACCCATCACAATGATGATGAATATGGAACGCCGAAACGGCAAGATGAAACCCGTGATACAGAAAGCGTTAGTGGACTTGAACGGCAAACCTTACCAATACTTGGTTGCGCACCGCGAGGAATGGGCTTTGTCCACCGACACGTATATCTTCCCCGGCCCGATTCAGTACTACGGACCAGCAGAGGTATGCGACCAGCCGACCATCACCCTCAAATTAGAACACGAATAGGCTGATTGATGCGTTGGGTTCGATGTATCGCATTGATAGCCTTGATGTCAGCAGGCTGTCTGTCGGTGGCTGCACCCACTGACAGACAGCTATACGAAGCCTATCTGAAGGGCGAAATGGACGAATGGGTGCACTATATTGACGGCGTGAACCAAGAGACGAGCAATGCGAAAGAACGCGAACGTGTGTTAGTGTATGAATACGGGTTAGTGCCTTACCTGTGGTCCATAGGCGATACAGCCGCCTGCCGAAAAGCCAATCAGCGATACAAAGGACATATAGCAAGGGCAGAAGGATGGCTGAAAGAAGCAGATTATTTGGCACATAGCAGTGCAGGTGCAATTTATTCGTTTCTGCTGAAAGAGGTTGGCTTGAGCGGTGCTGTGAACGGTATGCGATACAGTAAAGCCGCCGTGCAAGCCGATAGTGTCAGCCCGTTGGCACTATATATGCGAGGCAACGTGTATTTTCACTATCCGAGGATAGCAGGCGGAAACAAAAAGAAAGCATTGGCTTGCTACCAAAGGGCAGAAAAGATAATGGAGAACGATACGAGTTATCGCTACCATTGGATGTATGCGGCAGTGCAATTAGTTGTGGTTCAATGCTATGACAAGACAGGCGAAAAAGAAAAAGCCATCGAACAATGCCGCAAGATCCTGCGATTGCACCCCCAATTTGCATACGTAAAGACGTATCTACCTACCCTATCAGAAAGAGAAAAGAATGGCAAAGATTAACGGACTGACAGCCGCCGAGCAAGCGGGTTTGGAATTAGAATTCGCAGAGGAGATTCACGCGGGCTTTCCGTCTCCGGCGGCAGAACATGCAGGCGAACGGATTGATATAGTGCGCGAAATGAGCCGACACCCGGAGACAACGTTTTACGCTATGGTGAGCGGCGAGAGTATGCGCGATGCGGGACTTCAAGACGGGGATATCATCGTGATAGACAAGTCGTTGGAGCCAAAGAACGGAGACATCATCGTAGCCGCTATTGACGGGGAGTTCACCATTAAGGAGTTCCGAATGGATGGTTCCGGTCAGTTTGCGTGGCTCATTCCTCATAACGAAGATTATCAACCGATAAGGGTGACACAAGAAGACAATTTTTCGGTTTGGGGCGTAGTAACGCACTGCATCCACAAGACGAGACGGTGAAAAAAATTCTTTCTTTCGGACAATCTAAATTCTTATACCTATGAAAATTAAAGTGCTTAACAAGATCAATGCAGTTATAGCTTTTTTGCTGAGCGTGTTAGGGTTCAGCAGCTGCGATTTTACAAAGAAATACGGTGTTCCCGATGAGATACGGAGTATGTACGGAACTCCTTACGCCTATATAGAGGCTACCGGTAAAGTATCCAATGAGCAGAACGAACCCGTCAGCAGTGCGCGCGTGACGCTGATGGATTCGTATAGTATTGATAGTTACACGGATAAAGACGGCATCTATACGATTCGCGTAACCAATGAACTTCCCAAGGACTCAATCAGTATCGTTGTCAATGACACGAACGGCGTGTATGAATCGGATTCAGTGCGCATCAAAGTGGATTATGACCGCAGCGATGCCAAGGAACACAATGACTTCTATGAGGGAAAAGCTTCTATATATCAAGATTTTCAGTTGAAGAAAAAATAAGTGATGGATACACGACTCCAATTAGCACTCCGGTTAGAACGGTGGCGTCGTCATAACCTTCAACAAATCCACCCTCTTCGCCAACTCTTTTGGGAGTCCACGTTGCGCTGCAATGTGCATTGTCTGCATTGCGGCAGCGACTGTACATCATCGCTTCAGACACCGGATATGCCCGCCGAGGACTTTCTGAAAGTGATTGACACAGAGATAACTCCCCATGTCAACCCAAACAAAGTGCTGATTATCATATCCGGCGGTGAGCCGCTGATGCGCAAAGACTTGTCGGAAATAGGCAGAGCACTTCAACAGCGGGGCTACCCGTGGGGTATGGTGACGAACGGGTTGGCAATGACAGCCGAACGCTACCGCGAATTGCGCAAAAACGGATTGCTTACGATGACGGTGTCGCTTGACGGGCTGAAAGATGACCATGTGTGGCTTCGCCAACACCCGTTGGCATTCGAGGGAGCTTGCCGGGCAATCCGATTATGCGTAGCGGACAAGGCGATGACCTGGGATGTGGTTACCTGTGTCAATCAGCGCACCATAGACCACCTGCCGGAGATACGCGACTTCCTATGGGATATGGGCGTGCGCGACTGGCGCATCTTCGGCATAGACCCAATGGGCAGAGCCGCAAGCAATCCTGAACTGCTGCTGACCGATGAACAATTCCGCAAGTTGTTAGACTTTATCGTAGCAGAGCGTGAAGCCGGTCGGCACGTATCGTATTCGTGCGAAGGGTATTTGGGAACGTATGAGGGGCATGTGCGCGACCATCTGTACCAATGTTCCGCCGGCATCAGTACAGCATCGATTCTGATTGACGGTTCGATTTCCGCCTGCACCAGCATTCGCGGCAAATACTATCAAGGCAATATCTACAAGGACTCATTCTGGCAGGTATGGGAAAACGAGTTCAAACCGTACCGCGACCGCACGTGGATGAAAAAGAGCGAACCGTGCAAGGACTGCAAAGCCTTTGCGTTCTGCGAAGGCAACGGAATGCACCTTCGACGCGAGGACGGCAGTCTGATGCTCTGCCATTTAGACCGAATCGGTCAGAGATAACTGTTTTTTTGATTGGAAATCAGATGTACGGATTAGCCGACTGCAATAATTTCTTCGTGAGTTGTGAGCGCGTATTTCGTCCCGACTTGTGGAACAAGCCCGTGGTCGTGCTGTCCGGCAATGACGGCTGCGTGGTGAGTCGGTCGAACGAAGCGAAAGCATTGGGCATCAAAATGGGCGTTCCGCTCTATCAGATTCGCGACTTGGTGGAACAATACGGAATCACGTGCTTCAGTTCAAATTTTTCGCTATACGGCGACTTGTCTTCGCGTGTGATGTCCATTCTGCGCAAGCATACCAATCGATTTGAGCAATACTCTATTGATGAGGGATTTATCAACCTTGACCACGTGCCTGCCAACGAACAGAAAAAGTACTGCGAACAGATTGTCAAAGATATATATCAAGGGGTCGGTATCCCGATTTCAATGGGGATTGCGCCATCGAAAACGCTCGCTAAGGTGGCGAGTAAATACGCAAAAAAGTACAAAGGGTATCACGGAGCGTGCATCATAGACGACACGGACAAACGCCGTAAAGCATTGGCAGACTTTGAGATAGGCGATGTATGGGGAATCGGAAGAAAGGCGAAGGCTAAACTGATAGGTGCCGGCATAACAACAGCCTTGCAGTTTGCGGATTGCAGAGAGGATTTTGCTCGGAATTTGCTTCATAAGACCGGGTTGATGACTTGGCGCGAGTTGAACGGCGAAGACTGTATTGACACGCGTGAGATTGCTGCTAAACAATCCATTACCCGTTCGCGCACATTTGCAACAGCCATTAGCGACTTGTCCGTATTGGAACAACAGTTGAGCGACTTCTGCGAGGCGTGTGCCCGCCAGCTTCGTTTGCAACATTCTGTATGTCAGCGGATAATCGTATATGCTATCACTTCGCGTTTCCGAACGGATATAGAGCCGCATCAGTTGGCGGAAGAGGTCATTCTGCCCGTTGCAACCTCCAATACGGCGGAATTACTGCAATATGCTTTGGGCGCACTACGAAAGAATTTTCGCCCCCATACACTCTACAAGCGAGCAGGTATCATACTGACACACATCGCGCCGCAACATACTGCTCTGCAAGACCTTTTTGACGAACGCAACCGCGAGAAAGACAGCCGATTACAAACAGCATTAGATAAGATGCACGACAAATTCGGGAAACGCGCCATCGTATTCGGGACGCAAAGCACAGCTGCTTCGGCGAACAATCAACAAGTTTATAAGGTGGAAAACAGAAGTCCGCTTTACACGACTGACATCAATCAGTTGCTGCAAATACGGGTATAAAGGTCCATTAACTGCTTGGTTACATTCTGCTTGCTTGCGATGGCAATTACGTGACTGCGAATGGCATCAGGGGCATAAAGATGACAGGTGTCAGCCATTCGGTTGAGTGCTTCAGCGAGCGCGAAAGAATCTTCCACAGGAAAGCGGATACCGCAAGAGTCGGGCATCTCGTATTCGGGTACGACATCCGATGCCACAACAGGTTTCCCCATAGCCATCGCCTCAAGTACAGCCACCGGTTCAGCCTCTACTCTACTGCTAATAACAAAAGCGTCAGCACGTAGCAAGCGGTCGCGCACGCCTTCGCGATTGAGTTCGCCGGTAAAGGAAACGGCATCTTTGTGGCGGCTGGAAGCCCAAATGGCTTGAAAATCGGTTGAATTGAAGTTCTCCCCGACTATTGTTAGATGAACATCTTGCCGCTTATCGCACAGTCTGTCCCAAGCGGGTAGAAGGATGTCGTATCCTTTCTCGTGGTAAAAGCCGTTGACGCTTACAAAGTGTATGTTCGGTGATTTATCGGTCGTTTCTGTAGCGGGTGTGAAGAAATCGGTATCCACTATGTTGCTGATAACGCGAATGGGAACATCGCTGTCGCAATAAGATTGGATTTTCGCTATCTGTTGGTCGGAAACGGGAATGATACAGTCCGCCGAAGAGAATCCTATACGGAAGAACGAGTCAAATTCGGGTCGGAAGAAAGCGCGCGAATATTGAGAACGGCATCCGAACATTCCCCGATGCTCTGTTACAACATAAGGCACTCCATATTTGCGCTTTATGAGTGCTGCAGCGTATGCTGCCCACGTGGCACTATGGGCGTGAATAAGGTCAGGATGACCCAATCGCCGAACATACTCATCGTACATCTGTACTGTTCGACGAGCCCAAAGACGGATATTGAGAACAGTTGCTTTGGGCATGGAACGTGTGTAACAACGCATTATCGGCAGACCGTCCTCTTCTGTAAAGAAAGGCAAGATAGGATAAGTGCGCAAATCAAGTGCCTTCCATTTGTACTTATGCCATCCGAGGGTAACGTTAGCAAGAATGGAGACATTGACTCCATTTTCGCGAAGTGCAAGTGCCTGATGACGAACGAACTGTCCCCCTTCGGGCAGATACCAAGCCGGAAGAAGTAAGACGTTCATACTTGTACACGTTTCCAATAGTATTTATTAGCGAGATAGAGTGCGAACGGAATAATTTTGGATTTAGCGTATAGCCATTCGCCGTTGTAAGACAGCGCATTACCGTCTATCCCGTTCTTGAAGAGGAAAAGGTTGTTCTTGGTGTGATTAGAGGGAGATAAACGTCCTACATCGAATCGTTTTATCCCTTCGGATGCAAGATAATCCATATACCCTTTGTAGAGCCAATAGGAAGCGGATAAACGGCGACCTTCCACAGAAGTGAACGAATAAAGAAAACGAGCATAATCGCATCTGGAGAAGACGATACCTCCGGCAAGATGATGTCCTTCCGCATCATTCACCCAAGCCAGACGGAAATAGGGATGAGAAAGAAGTGAATGGAGTTGGCTGCGGTTGATGCCATCGCTAAATCCCTTTCGCTGCTCCATGGCATTGTGAAAGGAGATATAATCAGAAAGATCTGATTCAGCGGGTTCGCTAACAGATAGAAAAGAAAGATGATTATCATCTGCTTTCTTCAAGTTGCGCTGCCAACTCTTATCGAAATGATAGGGACAGTCTAACGGTATTTCTTTGCTCAACGAGGTAGAGAACATACCAACGGGACGCAGGAAACCTGCCTGACGTATGCCTATCTCATATAAGGGTGAATAGACGGAATCGGAATTGAGGTAGATGATGTCCACATCCGTATGAGCCACGTAATCAAAAAAATCGAAGACCTGTTTATCGTTGACAGGCAATGCGCGGAAACATTCGCCGGTAATAGAAAGCATACGCCTACCCCACTTGCGGCTAATCCACCCGATGCAAGCTATATTCTCGCTCATAAAGCACAACGTGTCAGCCGATTGTAAGAAAGCATCAACCCATCCTTCCGTTTGGGTATGGGACAGCCATTGCCAATCAGCTGTGGAAGCAAAGAACGTATGGAGGTCAACCTGTTGTACCATTTATCGTTTGCGGAACGTGAAGATTCGATAGAGCCAATAAGGAATGGCAAACCACCTACGATAGAATTTCTCGACGCTGTAATAGGTGGCAGGAGTAGCGCCGAATTGCTTAAAATGCTTGGCTACCCCTGCTATCATACTGCCCTCGAAATCAAACACTACGCCTTTCTCGCGTGCAAATTTGATACATTCGAGTACGAGCAGAGCCATAGCCCCGCTATCTTCGTGTGCGTGGTCTTGCGCGGCAATGAGGTAATAGAGCGTGCGATTGTCCCAGACAACAAACGCTTCGGCGTAAAGCGCACCGTCGGCATTGTGAATACTGATTATTTCGCATCGGTTCAGCCGTCTTGCTTTGCGCTCCAAGACGAGGAAGAACTCGCGTGAATAACTGATAGTCTTATGTTTGTCAGCCAGCACATCGCGGTGGAACCGATAGAAATCTTCGGCATTGACTTTTCCGCGCTCAGCGTGCAAAGAGAGTGCTTTTTGCAGTTGGCGTTTCTTGTTTCGCGAAAAGCCGTTGATAACCTTATCCAAGTCGGAGAGGTCCTCAAGGCGATAGGTAACGCGTTCTTTGACACGCATTCCCTTGTCTTTCAGCACAGCGGGACATGGATTGCCGATGGCAAAGTGCTGATAGTAATAGTGGAGATTGAAGTTTTGGAGTTGCTTCAACAGGTCTTCACAGATAGTTTGCAGCGTTTCCTGATCCCACGTTGAGCCGTCTTCGTTGAGCAATAAACTGTCGAGCCATATACCGCCGACCGGAGTTTCCTGAGGCATCACGATAAAGTGCATCCAATAGCGTTTGCCCGTCAGATAGGGCAATGCTGCAAGTATTCGTTCGGTGCGGGGCTGCTCCACTAAAAGCACATCCCATCCCTTGCCGGCACAAACGGCATCCAGCCACCACGGTTGAAAGAAAAGCGGCATAGCGGGCTGCTTTTCGCACCATTCGGCATATCTTTCCTTGTTGCTCATATCGGCACTATTACTGATTACTGATTACTGATTACTGATTACTGATTGCCCGTTGTCTGACGGCTTCGTAGAGCATCACACCCGCCGCCACGGAGACGTTCAGGCTCTCAATTGTTCCCTTCATCGGGATGCGTACCTGCTCGGTAGCGAGGCGCAGATTGCCCTCGTAGATACCTTTCTCTTCGTTGCCCATCAGGATAGCGAGCGGCAGGGTCATATCGGCTTGGGTGTAGTTCTTTGACGCATGTTCAGTGGCGGCTACTATACTGAGTCCGCTGTCGCGTATCAGTTGCAGCGCATTCTGCATATTATCCACTTTGCATATCGGTAGCGTATGGATGGCTCCTGCGCTTGTCTTGACGGCATCGCCGTTGACAGAAGCCGAGCCTCTGGTGCCGATGACCAGACCGTGTACGCCTGCGCAAGAGCAAGTGCGCGCTATAGCACCGAAATTGCGCATATCGGTTACGTTATCCAACACTACGAGGAATGGTGTTTCGCCTTTGTCGTAAGCAGCTTGGATAATATCTTCCACGCGGTAGAACTCCACGGGCGAAAGGAAAGCAATGACCCCTTGGTGGTTACGGTCGGTAAACTGATTGAGTTTTTCCACCGGCACGCGCTGGACGGCTGTCTGCCCTGTTTCTCCCATTTGTGAGAGTTTGTCAAGCAGTTGCTTCCCTAATGAAGACGACATATCGCGCCGTACAAGAATCTTGTCAAAAGTCTTACCCGCCTCGATGGCTTCAAGTACTGCGTGAATGCCAAAGATCATTTCTTTTTCCTTCACGCGTTTGGTTTCGTATGGTCGATCGGAGATGTTGCGCATGGCAATAATCAAGCGTTATTCACGTTACTAACAGCCTCCCAGCATACTTTCGCGGCATCGGTATCGGGCAGACATTCGAGCGCGAAGAGCGGTGTGGTTTGTATCATCTTGGAAATAGTCAGATAGAGTGAGTCCATCACTTCGGGAACGACTTTCAACCCGCTGGCGGAGGAGAGCATATAGGCGTAGGCTTCGGGCAGTTTGAGTCGTCTTGCCTCGTTATGCGGAGCCTGCGAGAGCTTGACGATAGCACCGACTTCGGCACTGAGGTTCTTGTAGCAGGGTGTCTTACCGCTCCACGGCGAGCCATAGACAACCAAACGCGAATGACCGTCATGTTCATACAAGCGAAGGATGGGATTGTCGTCATTGAGCAGCCACGCATCGTCAAAAGCCTTGAACCACTGCTGTGCGTGAGTCGATTTACCGGTGCCCGACTTGCCGAGGAAGAGGTAACCTTTGCCTTTTCTGACCGCTACGGCTGCGTGCATCTCAAGGGTAGAGAGGTGTGCGGTAGAGAATGCGTACAAGAGCATCGCTGCATTGTTAATGGCAAAAGATGCGTACTGCGTATCAATCTCGAGCCATGCCTGTCGGAAGTCGGAGGTGGTCAATAACTTACTGCAAACGGGTGCGTCCTTCGACATAGCTACGCAGAAGAGCCATTTTTCTTTGATTCGATAGACCTCAATACGGGGCATTTCCTGCTCCGATATATCGGTGAAAACGTGTTCACGAGCCTCTATGTCTAACGGGGTGATACCTATCGAAAGGCTGAATTGCACTTCGTCGGGCGTATTCCAAACGCGGAACGGTTCGTAATTGGTCAGGGGGGCAAACATCTGCTCCGGTGCTTCGATAGAGAAGACGTGTTCGGCTACTCTATAATACCTGCATTCAGCCATGTTTCAATCGTTTTTTGTGAATCTTCCAAAGCCTGCTCACGAGTGACTTCATATTCCTCTGTGAGCCATTGAGCCATTTTCTCTGCGTCAAAGTCTTGACCGTCAGCCACTTTACCCCAAAGAAAAGCGGCTGTTTCGTTGAGCGTAATCATCTTGTTGAAGTTGATTTGCTCGATGCTTTCCCCTACGAGGATGTATTCATCGCCTAACGGGCGGAGTTTGAAACCATGTTTTGCTTTCATCGTATGTAAATGTATTGGTTATTAATAGCATTTGAGAATCGTATGCCGATACACTTTGAGCCAGAACCATCGTTGGGGAAGCAGGAGTTTCCATAGTCTGCCTTTGGTAACGGGTTTGTTTTTTCCCCACGGGGTTGTGATGCGCACGACCGTACCGATTATATCTTTTGATGTGCAGTATTCTTCGCCTTGCAGGTTGCCATCACCCATCAGCACAACCCGTTCGCCTTCGATGCGGATGACGCGGTGAAGGACATACGACTGTTGCTCCTGATGCGGTCTTGACACCCAAGCAAGACACATATCGCCGACTTTGACATCGTCTTTCTTTTTGAGCAACACGGTATCTTTACCTCCCTCAATAAAGGGGCGCATACTATTCCCCGAAGGGGTGAACAGGATTTCCTTGCCCTCTTTGAGGAGGCTGTCCATTTCAGGAATCAATATGGCGTTGGCTACAAGATGCGGCATAATCTACGGCGGCAAAGGTACTACAAATTATCTATAAAACAAAAGTTTTCGGGCATTTCATATAGCGTGGTCGCAATAACGGCACCGAAGAACGCCGTCTTTGTCGCGATAAACTTGCTGCTGAACCGGCTCGGTAGCCGTGATACAACGATCGTTGGAGCAACGCTGCCCGCCATCTTCATAAACTTGAATGTCCTTGTTTGCAGCAGAAACGACACCTTCTTCTTTCCACTTCAGCAGCGTGTAAATCAACGCCATACGGACAAACTTACCGTTCTCCACCTGTCGGAAATAGGCGGCACGAGGGTCGTTGTCCACGCCCACGGTAATCTCATTGACACGCGGCAGCGGGTGCAGCACAATCATTTGTTTGCGCCCCAAAGCCATCTTCGCTTCGTCCAAAATGAACGTATCCTTGAGCCTCTCATACTCTTGCAGGTCAGCAAAACGCTCTTGCTGAACGCGCGTCATATAGAGCACGTCCACCATCGGCATAGCCTCCTCCAACGTACTGACTTCTACATAATTATCTTTCAGTTCCTGCTTCATATAATCGGGCAGGCGCAACTCCTTGGGGGAAATGAGTACGAAGCGTGTCCCCTCGTAGCGGTTCATCGCCTTGATGAGCGAGTGAACGGTGCGACCGTATTTCAAGTCGCCGCACAGACCGATGGTCAAATGGTCGAAGTGTCCTAACTCGCGGCGGATAGTGAGCAGGTCGGTCAGCGTTTGCGTAGGATGGCTGTGTCCTCCGTCGCCGGCATTGATAATAGGGATACGGCTGTAATCGGCTGCCACACGCGGTGCGCCTTCCTTGTAATGGCGCATTGCAATGATGTCGGCAAAGCAACTCACCACGCGAACCGTATCGGCAACCGTCTCGCCTTTACTTACCGAACTGCTGCGCGCGTCCGAGAAACCGAGTACCTGACCGCCCAATTCCATCATGGCGGCGGTGAAACTCAGCCGTGTGCGCGTACTCGGTTCATAGAACAGTGTGGCAAGTTTCTTGCCGTGGCACGACTCTGAATAGGCTTCGGGACGGGCTATGATGTCCAACGCACGGTTCATCAGGAGGTCAATTTCCTCTATACTGAGGTCAGTAGGATCTAACAGGTGACGCATAGGGATTACGGATTTAATGATTACAGATTGTTGGCTTGCATCCAACTTTCGTCTTGCGGGTTCTGACGGAAACGGAGCAGACGCTCTTTGTCTTCCTTACGGATATAGCCCTCACTGACAGCCACATCCACCAATACGTCCAAGTTGCTCAGACTATGGTTAATCACATTGGCGGCAGCAAGCCGGTCGGCGGCTTTCTGCATACCATACGTGAAGATGCTCACGATACCCAACACGTCAGCACCCGCCTCACGCAACACATCCACCACTTCGAGGCAACTGCCAGCGGTCGAAATCAGGTCTTCAACCACTACCACTTTCTGTCCTTTCTCCAAGCGACCCTCAATCTGATTGCCACGCCCATGGTCTTTTGCACCTGAACGGACATATCCCATCGGGAGACTCAGTTTGGTGGCTGTTATAGCCGCATGTGCAATGCCCGCTGTGGAAGTGCCCATCAGTACCTCCGCTTCAGGATAATAGGTACGTATCAGTTCGGCAAGCCCGTTCTCCACATCTTCGCGAACCTTGACATCGCTTAATGTCAATCGGTTGTCGCAATAAATAGGACTCTTGATACCGCTCGCCCACGTAAAAGGCTCGTCCGGGCGCAGAAAGACCGCCCGAATAGCGAGCAGGTCATGCGCAATTTGTGATTCTGTGTTCATAGTAATTATTATTTTTTCTGTCTTGATTTCAAAAAAGCAGTACACCCCGCCAGTACATCGCGATAGGTTGCCTCAAAATCGCCTGTGTACCACGGATCCGCCACATCGCGGTTTTCTCCTGCCCACTCCTTCAGACGGGACACTTTGCCTTGTGTATCCCCACCCGTAATATAGTTCAGCAGACGGATATTGCTGCGATCCATACAGATCAGATGGTCGTAATAGCGATAGTCCTCTGCTGTAACCTGTCGGGCAGCCCGAGAGGAGAAAGGAATACCTTTTTCCCGCAATTTGCGACAGGCCGGCGGATACATATCGTTGCCTATTTCTTCGGTGGAAACGGCAGCAGAATCAATCTGATAATCGCCGGAGCATCCCGCCTGCGCAGCAAGATACTTCATAACGAACTCCGCCATCGGCGAGCGGCATATATTCCCGTGACAAAGAAAAAGTATTTTAGTCATAATCGGCGAAAAACCATACGCCGCCATCACGGCGCGGGCGTTGTCTTGGTGGGTACGATAGATTTTATTCTACTTTTACTATCCAATAACCTGTTTTGTTGGAACCTAAGTGTTCTACTAAATTCAGTTGTTTGAGTATAGACATTTCCCGTTCAACGGTTCGTAGTCCTACCCCCAATAATTTTGCTAATTCTTCTTTTGTCAGTCCTTCTTTTATACCGCCATTTATACCGCCACTTTCTTTGATGATTGTCAATATATTTTGCTGTCTATTAGTAAGTTGTTGCTTATTTATACCGCCATTCACACCGACATTCTCTGTTATTTTCCGTCGTTGTATGATAACTTCTACTCCGCCGAAGGCAGTACGGAAGACAGGCATTGGCAGATTGGATGCCGCAAAACCGTCATATATTTTCTTATATCCGCGTCCCCACGCTTCTATAAATCCTGCTTTGTTGAAAACTTCTGCGATATTAAGGTTGCGCGGTTTGGAAGCATGTTTGTGCATAAGTGTTTCTATTGTATAGTCTTCTGGCAGGTTGCCTTCGTTCCATAGTTCGATATGGTCCTCAAAAATGCGCATTTGAATAGGCGCACCGGTGTATTGTTTGTGGACTATAGCGTTATATAGAATCTCTCGGAAAGCATCTTCGGGTATTTCCAACTCCTCAACGCGTTGCATACCTTCATAGCGGATGTAAGAATGCAAGTATTTATCCTTAAGCAGTTCAATTACGCGATCTGCCATTTGCAGGATATTGCCCTCTATAACATTCTGTGAGCGCAGGTCTGCTTCATCTGTTCCAAAACGTCCTATTTTGAATTGCACTCCTGTTAAATAGCGCAATGGATCTTTGGCAAAGAGCAATATGGCGGCATATTTAAGTTTGCCGTCATCCGAAATGAGGCGAAGGTTTTCTAAAACTTCTTGGGGCGTATCGCCGATAGAACTTGGTGATAATCGTTTTGCGGTTATGCTCTGTTTGACGAAATATGCAATAGCCTTAGGGTCTATGCAATCAATAGTTGCATTGTCGTGATAGACATCATCCCACTGTTTACCCATTTTTTTGAGGATAAACTCTTGAAGAGCCGCCCCACGCAATTCTTGCTTGGTAGAGCCTGAGCGTATGAAGTATTGAGTGTTATACGAAATAGGCACACCGCTTTGCTCAACAACGATGGCGATAATATCTTTGTTGTCTTTACGTTTGTGGCTAACCTCTACAACTATTCCCAATGTGTCGCGAACCTTATTTGGCAGTGTTTCCAATAGTTTTCTCACGTCAGTTACTCCCACAGCATTCCCCTTATCATCAATACCAATATAGAGAGTTCCACCTTGGGCGTTAGCAAAAGCGCAAATTTCTTTTAGAAATTCGTCTTTCCATAGCGTTTTATATTCGGTATTTTGGTTTTCCATAAGGAATAATTATTATTTTTCAGTGAGTTTTTGATACATCTTAAACAACTCCGCCACACACTCGCTTTCAGTCATCTTTGGCGAAAGGCCATACGCCGCCATCACAGCGCGGTTGTTGTCTTGGTGGGTTTTCCTGTCATTTCTTTCTGTCTTGCACTCTGTCTTGCACTTCTTTTTGCAGGGCAACTAATGTTTCGTTGTCTGAAGCATTGAGCACTTTCCTATCCTGTTCGTCTGCTTCAGCGGCAGCGAGAGCTTTGCGACGGGCATTGAACCGGTCGTAGATAGCAGCCACATGCTCCTCCATCTGCTTGTTGCTAACCGAACCGGCTCCTTGCAACACTGCTTTGTTTTGAAAATTAAGCAGCGAATCGACCGTTTCACGCCAATAGCGCAAAGTCAGGTCTTTCCGCTCACGAACGCGTAACTCGGCGGTATCAAGAAATAGGGTTGTCAGTCTGTTAAGTGTGTCTATTTCGTTGTGATGCAAGTAGTTTTTGGCAATGAAGATATCTTGCTTGCGTACTACACTGCCTTTCCACGAAGTCAGTGCCATATTAGGCTGTGATGCATCTGCGCGACTGACGATTATTTCCGCAGCGGTTTGCCCGGTAACGGCATAGAGCAGTTTGTTTTGTGTCTCGGCAAAGAACATCTGTGTGGCTTTATCGGTGGCATCATAGTCACTGCTCAATGCAAGCAAGTCGCGGACTTTTTGGTAGAAACGCTTCTCTGATGCGCGTATTTCTCTGACACGCTCTAAAAGTTCGTCAAAATAGTCGGGTCTGCCGTCAGGGTTCTTGAGTCTCTCGTCATCCATAGTAAAGCCTTTGACGAGATATTCCTTGAGGTGCTGATTTGCCCAAATCCGGAATTGTGTACCACGCTTGCTGCGCACACGAAAACCAATGGCAAGAATCATATCAAGCGAGTAGAATGTAACATTGTATTGCTTACCATCAGCAGCAGTTGTTAAGTAATTCTTAATAACTGAATCTTGCTTTAATTCTCCATCTAACAGCACGTTAGCAATGTGCATACTTATGTTTGGTATGGAGGTATCAAAAAGTTCAGCGAGTTGATTTTGGTTCATCCACACGCTCCCGTCGCGGGCATAGAGCACTACACTTGCTCGTCCGTCAACGGAGTTATAAATAATGATACTACTTTCTTCTTTTGGCATAATATAGAGTATCCTTTTACTTTTTGCTATTCACTATTTCTTGATACATCTTGAATAACTGCGCCACGCACTCCGATTCGGTCATCTTCGGCGAAAAACCATACGCTGCCATCACCGCGCGGTCGTTCTCTTGGTGTGGGTTAAAAAGTTTAAGAATTATTGTTATGTGCTAACAGGAAGTGTTGTTTTTGTTGTTCTATTTCACGTCTTAATTCTTCTTGTGTTGGCAAATATGTAAGATATTTAGCAGCAAAAAGTTGGTCATTACTATTAAGAGTTGAATAGCGTGCTACATCTTCATCCGTATCTGCGCATAAAAGTATTCCAAGAGTTGGATTATCTCCATCAGTACGTTTCAGTTCGTCATACATCTTTACATACATATCCATCTGCCCCACATCTTGATATCGGATTTTAGATGATTTCAAATCAATGAGTACAAAACACTTGAGCAAATAATTATAAAAAACGAGGTCTATATAATAATCCTCTTTTTCAGTCTGGATATGCTGTTGTCTCGCTACAAAAGCGTACCCTTTGCCTAATTCGATTAAGAATGTTTGCAGATGGTTGAGAATAGCTGTTTCTAATTCCGTTTCGGTGTATGATGAGTTGTTTGTAAAGCCTAAAAATTCGGCTATGACAGGACTTTTGATGTATTCAAACTTATCTTGCAAAGGCGCGGTAATCGCTTGCATCTCTCGTTCTACGACTTCTTTATTATGAGAGGCTAATCTGCGATAGTAATACTGCGAACTTATGTTCCGTTGCAATGTACGCGATGACCATGCTTGGGAAAGAGTTTCGTGAGCATACCACTCCCTTGCATCTTTATCTTCCACTTGCATAAGTACACGGTATTGAGTCCAAGACAATAGGGCGCGAGATTTTCCACTCACTGCGTGGAAAATGTCAGGGAAAGCTCTGTAAAATTGTAAAAATGTGTAAAGATTTGATTTTGTAAATCCTTTACCATACTTTTGTGTAAGTTCAATGGATAATTGAGTAATTAGGCTTTTTCCATAGTCTGCTCTATTGCCTTTGAGAATCTCATTTTCCATTCTCTGACCTAATAACCAGTTACGTTGTACTAAAACCGTGTTAACAACTGTATATGCAGCCGACTGCGCCGTTTCAATAATCATACAAGAATCATTGAAAATATTCTCAGTCGGTTGAATATCCGTCAATTCATTTTTTATACTTATTCGTTCCATTGTGTCCATTATTTTTGAGTAAGTTGTTGATACATCCTAAACAACTCTGCCACGCACTCCGATTCGGTCATTTTCGGCGAAAAACCATACGCCGCCATCACGGCACGGTCGTTGTCTTGGTGCGCTTTCCGCAGTTCAGGGGGCATCGTTACTTCATCGTAGAGGTCTGCAAGGCTGCTGTCGGGGTATTTGGCACGAGCATCCAAAATGGCTTGCGCTGTTTGCTCTATTTTGGTTTTCTGCTCATCGGTCGGCTGACACCACGGGAAGTTGTTATAGACAATGTCTTTGCTATAGCGGTAGTCTGATTTCAATCGTCCACACACTACACGCATCCAAGCCATGTGTACATTACTCGTCAGCACACCGAAATGATACAGCGTGGCGGAGGGGATGAACTGCATCGCATCGTTTACCATTATGTCGGGCAATAAAAAGCCTATTGGGACATAGCGTCTTCTCTCACTGCTAACTCTCGGAATTACAATATAATCCGATTGTGAATAACGCACTTCTTGAAAAAGCCATGCTGTATTAGCACTTTCTCTTGTTGCTGCTTTGGGACTTGCAAGTCGATATTCTCTGACTTTGTTTATTCGGTCTAATAAGAATGGGCTTTTGCGTATTTCGGCAGGAGATACGCCAACTAACCATAAACAATATCGCATTTTGTTGTTTATAAACTCTTCAGAACCATATATGCGTTTAATATATTTCGCTATTTCAGGTTCTCTCGTAATTATTTCATTATATTCATCTTCTTTGAGGAATAAAAAACCTCCATCTGTCGGCTTACTGCCATATATCATTTCCGGCACATCGCATAAAGGCTTATTTCTGCTCTCTATCCACACATTCTGCGCGTCAATAAGATAGGGATTGATATTGGCGGCTTGTATCACTTGGTTGTCGGAGAGGTAGATTTTCTTTTCGTATCCCTTCGGTATCCCTATAGTATCCGTATAGTTGGAAACCGCACTCGGGGACGAGTGCGTACCCACCGAGAAACCTATAATCACGCAATGCACATGGGCTTTGATATCCGCTTCGCTGTCCCAGCGGAATGTACGATAGGCGAAGTCAATCTGCAAGCCGAATCGCTCAAACAGCGGTTGCCAGATGGCTGCCACCTGTTCCCCTTGGGTGATGGAGTTGGTGCTGACAAGGGCGGCACGGACATGCTTTGCGGGTGTGTTTGCAGCAGCCGCACTCGGGGACGAGTGCGTACCCTGTGCCACGCGCATCAACTCGGCGGCTTTCCAATACCATGCGGCCACATAGTCTATCTTGCCTGCTGTCTTGTATGGTTTACCTTTCTCGTCCACATAGATAGAGAGCATTTCTTCTTTCTGCTCTTTCGATTGAAGACTATACCCCACAAATGGCGGGTTGCCGATGATATAGTCGGGGTAATTTATTTGTCCACAATTATCATCAATTATTCCACAATTATTTTCTTGCTCTAATTGTTGGTTAATTGTTGGTAATTGTTGACCAAACAGCCTTCCCCAATCCATACGCAGGGCATTCCCCTCCACGATATTAGCGTTGGTCTTGAGCGGCAGAAAGTCCATTGCTTTGCCCGCAATCGCGGAGGTCTGCTGCATCATCTGGTTCTCCGCTATCCACAACGCCGTCTTGGCTACCGTACAAGCAAAGTCGTTGATTTCTATACCATAGAACTGACTGATATGCACCTTTATCAGCGTGTCGAAAGTCAGTATGTTCGCTCCGCCGTACATCGCCCGTATCACCTCGTTCTCCAATCGCCGTAGCGACAAGTACGTCTCCGTCAGGAAGTTCCCCGAACCGCAGGCAGGGTCGAAGAAAGTGTGCGAAGCCAATTTGTCTTGGAAGGCGGCGAGGGCTTGTCTTGTGGCGGGCGATAGTGGCGAACGATTCCGATCGTTCGTATTTGTTCCGGAATGTTTGGAAACGTTCTCTACTATCCCCTCAAACTCCGCCCGCAGGTCATCGAGGAACAGCGGATCAATCACCTTGTGGATGTTCTCGATACTCGTATAGTGCATACCGCCGCTGCGACGCGTTTCAGGGTTCAGAGTCGATTCAAACACCGCTCCGAAGATAGTCGGACTAATCTCACTCCAATCGAAATCGGCAGAGGCTTTGTCGAGTAGCAGTTGTTTGAGTTCGTCGGTGAATTGGGGGATGATAATAGGTCGTGCACCCCGTGCATTGGAACGATTGAAACGATTTTTATCTTCACAATCGTTCAAATCGTTCAAATGTGGCGCAGCATCACGACTTTCTCCAAATAGTCCGCCATTGACGTATGGAAACGCGGCGAGGTCTTCGTCCAAATACGGATCGCGCTCGTTGAGTGGGGTGTCCAGCACCTCAAAGAGGTCAATCAAGGCTTTGCGGATATGCTTGGGTTGGAATTGAGCAAGATAGTCGTGAAAGGCTGTTTTGGATTGGAATAGCCCCGAATCTTCAGCATAGAGGCAGAAAACCAACCGCACACAAAGTATATTGAGACTGCGCAGGATGTCGTCCGTAATAAGGCTTTCGACTTTTGACTTTTGACTTTCGACTACTCCGTATTGCTCCAACAGTTTATCGTAGATAACACCCACCAACTCGCCCGCCTTGACCGACACTTCCATCTCGCGTTTGAGATGCTCATTACCCTCATCCACAAGGAACTGCAAGCGGTAGTATTCCTTGCCAAGATTGGCAAGGGCTATCTTCTGCGGCTCGCCGTTGGGTTGCTCCATATCATACACCCAGAACTCGCGGAAATTGCAGGTTACGATCCACCGCGGACGCTGCGAGTAGGGCAACTCGGCGGCATAGCGTTTAGCTTGTTGGAAGGGATTGAGAAGCGAGCCGTCTGACTGTTTGATAGGTGTACCGAGGTCTTTCTCTATGCTTTTCTGCTCAATCATCACGTGCGTGCGGGGGATATAGGCATCAATAAAAGAGGTATGGTCAAGCCGAACCTGCTGCTCAAAGTGCAGCCATTCGTCCACGTGTTCCACACCAAAGACCTCCGCCAATAGGGTAGTCCAAAAGATTTGGCTATCTCCTTTCTCGTAGCCTTTGCCTTGCCATCTTGCGGCAAAGGCTTCGGCGGCACGTTGTTGCTGAGTAGTCGTCATAAAATACAAAAATCCGTTATCTATCGATATGTTTCGGGAGCGGGAAGGTTCATACGCCAAACTCTTCGCAGCAACGGCGGTAGGCTGCCACAGGATCCGGTGCTGCCGTAATGGGTCGTCCCACCACGATATAGTCGCTGCCTATCTCTCGCGCCATAGCGGGCGTGGTAACACGCTGCTGATCGCCTTTATCACCATCGGCAAACCGTATGCCGGGCGTAACGCATAGGAAATCACTGCCGCACGCTTTCTTGACCATCCCTGCTTCAAGGGGCGAACAAACGACTCCGTCCAAACCCGACTGCTTGGCGCAACGAGCATAATGCTGTACGCAATCTGCCACTTCACCCGGCACAAGTATGTCGCTATTCATACGCTCTTTGTTCGTGGAGGTGAGTTGCGTTACCGCCAATAGGATAGGTCGTGTCCCGTCCTGTCGCGTCAGTCCTTCCAACGCCGCCGTCATCATCTCACGCGTACCGGCAGCGTGCAGATTCACCATATCCACATCCAAGTGCGACAAGACCGCCATTGCCTTACGAACCGTGTTCGGTATGTCGTGCAACTTCAAGTCAAGGAAAATCCGATGCCCGCGCGCCTTAAGGCAGCGGACAATCTCCGGTCCCTCGGCATAGAACAGTTCCATACCAATCTTTACAAACGGCTTCTCGTCCGTGAACCGGCTCAAAAAGTCATACGTCTGCGATGCCGAAGCAAAATCGCACGCAATAATCACATCTTTCATATTAACAGCAACCTATTATATCTTCTATTTTTTCTATCTTCAATTCTTTCAACAAAATCGGCAGACGCTCAATGATATACGGGCATACCATCGGATTATGCAGATTAGCCGCGCCAATCTCCACCGCCGAGGCACCTGCCATCATCATCTCCACCACATCTTCCGCTGTTTCGATGCCTCCGCAACCGATAATGGGCACTTGCCCATTGAGGGCAACAGCCACTTGATTGACCATTCTTAGGGCAATGGGGAAGATACCTTTGCCGCTGTAGCCGCCATATCTGTTGGCTATGACCGGTTGGCGGCGGCGGATGTCGATGCGCATACCGAGCACCGTGTTAATCAGACACAACCCGTCCGCACCGGCTTCCACGCAAGCGCGCGCTATGGACACAATGTCTGTCACATTGGGACTGAGTTTGATATAAATCGGTTTAGTCGTTACTTTCCGAACGGCACGCGTTACTTCGGCAGCCGCTTCCGCAGTCGTGCCAAACGCCATACCGCCATTGTGTACATTGGGGCAGGAGATATTCACCTCAATGATACGGACCCGCTCGCGGTCGTCCAAACGCTGACACACATACTGATAGTCTTCAATGGAGAACCCGCTCACGTTCGCTATTATCGGACCGCCATACAGACGCTCCAGCATCGGCAACTGATTGAGCAGCACCTCTTCGATACCGGGGTTTTGCAGCCCCACGGCGTTAATCATCCCGTAGTTGCCGCACTCGGCTATGCGGGGTAACGGATTGCCGTAGCGTGCCTCGCGGGTCGTTCCCTTGAAAGAGATAGCCCCCAAACAATTCAGGTCGTACTGCTTCGCCATCTCCTCGCCAAAACCGAACGTTCCGCTCGCGGGAATAACAGGATTAAGCAATTCTACCGAACCTAAACGCGTTTGCAAGATATGTTTACTATCCGTCATCGTATTATCCTTTCACAAAAAACATCAATCAGAGTAACAATTCCCCTGCCTTGAACACAGGACCTTCGGTACAGACGCGCTTCGCGCCGGATGCCGTCTGAATCGAACACCCCATGCATACGCCGAAGCCACAGCCCATACGCTCCTCCATACTTATTTCGCCGTTGGTTCCTAAAAGACGCACCACTGAGCGCAACATCGGCAGCGGACCGCAAGCGTAATAATAGGGATATCCATCTTTTTGTTCCAATATGCGAGGTATCACATCCGTTACAAAACCTTTTGTACCTAATGAGCCGTCTGCCGTCGTTACATACACGGTGCACCCCAATGCCTCAAATTCACGGATATAGAACGCCTCCGAAGCCGTATTGAAGCCTAACACGACCTGCACGTTTTTTCCTGCCGCACGCAGTTGGCGAGCCAACAAATAGAGCGGCGGTATCCCTACCCCGCCCCCGATAAGAAGCGGATGCTCTCCTGCCCTACTCAGGTCGTAGCCGTTGCCCAATGGCGCAAGCACATCCAATTCCGTTCCGATGGCGAGTTGCGACATCTCTTTTGTGCCGCCGCCTACCACCTTATAAATCAGTGTCAGCAACGTCATCTCTTGACCATCCTTCACTACTGTTTCCGCATCGCACACCGAAATGGGACGACGCAAAAAGAACGAAGGTAACTGAATCTCCACGAACTGCCCGGGACGAAAATCCGTCTTCTCACCCCGCAACTGCATACGCCAAACCTGCCCGGTCAGCGGCTCATTGCTAACTATCTCACTTCTCACTTGCATAAAAACTTTCAACTATCAACTAAACAACTTCTTCCAACTCTAACCTATCAACTTTCAACTACGCCATACACTTCCCAACCGTCGAACGGTGTGGCTTTGCCTTTGCTCAAGAACTGCAAGGAGTCAATGGTATAACGCGCCTCCAAATCCACCATGATAAAGTCTTTCGGTTCGCCGAGACGCATTATCTCGCGGGGACGAAGAGCCATCAATTCGACCAATCGCTCCAACGAAATGACATTTTTCTTCACCAAATAGGTATAGAGCAGCGGGAAAGCCGTTTCCAATCCGACAATGCCGAACGCGCTCTTCTCCAAGCCTTTGTTTTTCTCCTCTTCGGCGTGCGGCGCGTGGTCGGTGGCAATGACATCGATAGTGCCGTCCTTTACACCTTCTATCAAGGCTTCCTTATCCTGACGACTGCGAAGCGGCGGATTCATCTTCCATCTGCCGTCTTCGCGCAAATCCTCATCGCATAGTAACAGATAATGCGGAGCCGTTTCACACGTTACGGGCAGACCTTTGCGCTTGGCCTGACGCACTAATTCAACGCTCTCGCGCGTAGAGATATGGCAGACATGAAAGCGGCAACCTGTCTCTTCCACGAGCCGTATATCGCGTTCTATCTCACGCCATTCGCTCTCCGAACAGATACCTTTGTGATGATGCGTGTGCGCATACACGCCATCGTGGATATATCCGCCGTGAAGCAGACTATCCACCTCGCAATGCGCCACGATGATACTGCCTGCCTCACGGCAGCGCACCATCGCCTCGCGCATCAGCCCCTCGTCCTGCACCCCTCTGCCATCGTCCGAGAAACCTGCCACGTGAGGGGCTAACAGCTCGAAATCAACCAATTCGCCTTTCCCTTTCTGCCCTACCGTAATCGAAGCATACGGATGCACACGCACGGCGGCATCACGCCCGATGATGTCCAATTGCACTTGCAGATGTTCCAACGAATCGGGAACGGGATTCAGATTGGGCATCGTAAACAAATCGCTGTAACCCGCACGTTTAGCCGCACGGGTGCCGGAATAAATAGTCTCTTTGTAAGAAAAACCCGGCTCTCGAAGATGGACATGCATATCCACAAAAGCCGGAAGACGAACTGCATTTTTTACTTGTTCCATACAGGTACAAAAATCATTTTCATACAGCGCACAAAAGTAGTACATCGCCGCTTTTTGTGCAAACCCTACCGCGCTTTTTGTGCAAACATCAAAACGTTTTTTGCCGATTTTGATAAATGTGCTACTTTTGCGCTCGCATACAGAATAAGTATTGACGGAATACATTATGTTACCTCTTGCAGAAAGAATGCGTCCCAAATCGCTGGACGAATACATTGGTCAAAAGCACCTCGTGGGTAAGGATGCCGTTTTGCGGCAGATGATAGAGAGCGGCAACCTGTCCTCGTTCATCTTATGGGGACCTCCTGGCGTAGGCAAAACGACTTTGGCGCGAATCGTGGCGCATACCCTCAACCGCCCTTTCTATACCCTCAGTGCCGTAACGAGCGGCGTGAAGGAAGTGCGCGATGTTATCGACAAAGCCAAACGCACCGCTGCCGCTAATCAAGGTATGTTCGCCGATGGCGACGACCACTCGCCCATCCTCTTCATAGACGAGATTCACCGTTTCTCCAAGTCGCAACAGGACAGTCTGTTAGGTGCTGTGGAAGACGGCACTATCACCCTTATCGGAGCTACCACCGAGAACCCGAGTTTTGAAGTCATCAACCCGCTCCTGTCTCGCTGCCAAGTCTATGTCTTGCAGCCGCTTGGTAAAGAAGACCTCTTGGAACTGCTTCATCGCGTCCTCACGCAAGACGAGCATATACGCACACTATCTATCGAAGTCAAAGAGACCGACAGCATCATACGATACAGCGGCGGAGATGCACGCAAACTGCTCAACATTATCGAATTAGTTACTAATTCCGGCATTCGCGTCATTGACAACGAAACAGTGACCCGCCAACTCCAGCAAAACCCTGTGGCTTACGACAAGGACGGCGAACTGCACTACGACATCATCTCCGCTTTCATCAAGTCCATTCGCGGCAGCGACCCTGATGCCGCCATCTACTGGTTGGCGCGTATGGTGGCAGCTGGCGAAGACCCCAAGTTCATTGCCCGTCGGTTGGTTATTTCCGCCAGCGAAGACATCGGGTTGGCTAATCCGAACGCTATGCTCGTTGCCAACGCCTGCTTTGATACCCTGCAGAAAATCGGCTGGCCCGAAGGACGTATCCCACTCGCTATGGCGACCATCTACCTTGCTACCTCGCAGAAAAGCAACTCCGCCTATCTTGCTATCGATACAGCCCTTGCGGAAGTCAAACAAAGCGGCAATCTGCCCGTCCCGCTGCACCTGAGAAATGCGCCGACCTCCCTGATGAAAGACTTAGGCTACGGCGACGGCTATAAGTATGCCCACGACTTTCCCAACCATTTCGTACACCAGCAGTATATGCCCGATGAATTGGCAGGTACACACTTCTGGCAACCGCAAGGCAGCAAGCAGGAGCAGAAACTTGCCGAATGGATGAACCACTTGTGGAACGATTCGAACAATCAGCAGTAACGAGCCAATCCTTTCACCTTTCATTTTTCACCTCACTTTGCACTACTACGTCCATATCCCTTTCTGCAAAAGCCGCTGCGCCTACTGCGACTTCTTTTCCACCACGCAGTTAGCACGACGCGAAGCCTACGTGGATGCACTGCTATGTGAGATAGCACTGCGACGGAACGGCACAGCCTCTACTATCTATCTTGGCGGCGGCACGCCGAGTGTTCTTCCGCCTGATGCCATCCGGCGTATCATACAGGCGATTGATTCGTCACCATCCCCGTCTGTCGAAATCACGATGGAGGCTAATCCGGGCGACCTGACGCTTGACACCCTCAACGCCCTGCGCGCTGTCGGCATTAACCGATTGAGTATCGGAATCCAGTCGTTTCAGGACGACCTGCTTCGGATGATTGGCAGACGACACAACGCGCAACAGGCGCAGCAAGCGGTACGGGACGCACAGCAGGCAGGATTTAGCAACATCAGTATCGACTTGATGTACGGCCTACCCGGACAATCATTCGAGCAATGGAAAACGGACATCGAAACCGCCCTATGCCTTAACGTGCAACATATATCCTGCTACTGCCTTAGTTACGAGACTGGTACACGTCTCACCCGCCTGCTGCAACGCGGCGAGATAAAAGAACAGGACGACGACACCCTCAACACGATGTACGACTATCTTTGCGAGCAATTGAAAACGCACGGCTACGAGCACTACGAAGTGAGCAATTTTGCCCTACCACGTTTCCATTCGCAGCACAACAGCTGTTATTGGGCGGACAAGTCCTATATCGGATTTGGAGCAGGTGCACATAGTTATGATGCTGAAAGACGCATACGGAGTTGGAACGTCAGCGACCTTGAACCCTACATTGCCGCGATGAAAAGCACCAATCAAGGACTCGCCGCAGATCAAGTCTATGAAGAAGAACAAATCAATGATGAGCAGCACCGTATGGAGCAGATTATGTTAGGTTTGCGCACGTCATCGGGAATTCCTCAAACCCTTATCATAGACTCGCCCGCCTTGCATCGCTACCTTGAGGAGGATATGATTCGCCTTGCCAATCAGCACTACATCGCCACACAAAAAGGGATACATCTTCTCAACCGCATCATAGAAGACTTAGTTTGAAGCGAATAGCCTATCATTCAGAAAAACAGATAGAATAAACAGAGGTTATCTGATGGTCAGATAACCTCTGTTTATAGCATCAAAATAACTTATTCGGCTCAATTATTCAGCCAACACGCCGGTATAATTAGCAGCATACTCATACACCTGTTTGGTGTTCGGGTCGGTATAGACAACGGTGAAGTTAATAGTCATCGTCTTGGTATCCGTGTCCACCGTACCTTGCATATTTACAAAGCGGGCATCCTCGAAAGCCACTTCTTCATTCCCTGCCACTACATAAGGTATCAGTTCATTGTTACTGAAGAAGGTATATACGTTACCGGATTTTTGGAGTTGCAAGCCGTGATTCTTCACGGTTAATTCGGGCATATCGTCCATATACGTGAATGCATAGAAAGACACGTCCGCCGTCATAGCGTTCAAATCCACGTCCACACCAATCATACGGTTTTCCACCTCATATTGATCGGCTGTGAATACACCCGTTGCCAAAAAATCGTTATTATACATTATGTTATCAACCGGTTCTTCTACCTCTTCGGGGTCAATCATAGAGCCGAAGAACGCAGCGGGATACTCGTGCGTTACGCCCGTTTGCGGATCTACATAGACGAATATAAGATCCACTTGAATGGTCTCATAGTACGTGTTAATCATACCATCCACTTGACGGAACGTGCAAGAGGGGAAGTAGATGCTTTGAGCACCTGTTTCAAGCGTCGGGATGACCGATTCTGCCGAGATTTGATAGCCTTGTGCGGCTTGAGCCACGCTCAGGTCTTGTGCCTCAAGCGTTACGAAATTCTTACCGTTATCCAACGAAAGGGTAGCGAAATACATCACTGCCTTCATATCGTCCTTGTCGATGGCAATGCGAACCTTGTTGTTCGGAATAACCTTGCCGTCCACTTTCAGCACACCCTTTGCAGCATATTCAGCCTCATAATCCACTGTTTTCTTAGCATCTTCGGGAATGACTTCTTCGGCTTTGCTACCCTCAACCAATTTGCCGTTAAATACAACGGGGATGTCTGTCTTCTGCATCATCGGATTGATATAAGCAAGCGTAAACTCAATGACCATCGTCTTGGCTTCGGCATCAATCGTGCCGCTCACTTTAGCCATCGGGCAAATGGTCAAAAGAATGTCCTTATCACCTGTCTTGATAATCGGAATAACGGTATCAATAGTAAACACGCAAGTCGTCTTGGTGCTTTCAATGTGCAGATTCTCAGCCTCGACAGTCATCGTATTCACGCCGTCTAACGAGAAGTTATAAAGCGTCATATCTGCCTCGTGGTTCTTCAGATCCACGTCCACTGCCACCGTTTTGCCCGTCAGGGTCATTTGCGGAGATGTAAAGTCGCCAACTGCTACATACGTGTCATCATCGCTGATAACATTCGGATTGTCAGCATTGTTCTTGTTGATTGCGCCACACGAAGCGAAGAGAATTGTTACGATACTCATCAAGAGTAACGACAAACTGGAAAGTTTTTTCATACGTTTATTGTTTTAGGTTGTTGATTTACTATAAAATCGCGGCAAAGGTACTATCTATTAACCGAATGCACAATTTATTTTATCATTTTTTTTCAGAGTCGCAGCACATCCATCCCGAAAGCGGCGGTAAAGGCGTTATCCGCTTGCAACGCAGAGGGCGTATCCAAACGGGCAGGAATATGGTTTCGAGACTGCTTGGAGAGCAGCAGTACGCGGTCGGCTACACGCAAAGAAAGGTCTAATTCGTGCGTGGATATAAGAATTGTCCTGCCTTGATTATGTGCCAATTCGCGCAGAAGATGGAACGTCCGAATGCGTGAGGGCAAGTCCAAATGAGCCGTCGGTTCGTCCAAAAGGATAATGGGTGTCTGCTGCGCTATCGCCTTGGCTATAAGCACGCGCTGTTTCTCACCGTCGCTCAACGCATTGAACATTCTATCCATAGACAAAGAATCTTCTTCCGATTCACTCACCATCCGTAGAGCGTCCCTTATTATCCGCTCGTCTTCATCGCTCAGTCCGCCTAAAAAAGACGTATAGGGATACCGTCCCATCGCTATGACATCGTGCACCGTGGTGTTCTCCACAGACGTGTTCTCCGTCAGCACTAACGCCAAGCGTTTCGACAATTCGGAGGCGGACAAACCGAATAGATTGCATCTTCCCGAAATGGCAGGTTGCAAACCCGCTAACGTGCGCAGCAAGGTGGACTTGCCGCTACCGTTCGGACCCAATAAAGCCACCAACTCGCCCGCATAGAACGAGAGAGTCAGTCCGGTCTGCACGGTACGCGAACTTAGGGCGCGCCCCGACTCGGCACGATAGCCGACCGACAAATCAATGGTAGATATACTGACGTTGGACACGGCGGGAAACAGATGTTAGTATTTCATACGGAATAGTTCCCAATCGGGCAGCAAAGTCCTGCAACGGTATGTCCTCACCGAAAACCGTGGCAAAATCGCCTTCGTGCGCATCGGTGTCGGTAACGTCAATCATCGTCTGATCCATACACACATTGCCCACCACGGGACACCGTCTGCCGCGCACCATCACAAAACCGTTGTAGTTGGACAGACGGCGGTCAAAGCCATCGGCATATCCGATAGGAATGACGGCTATACGGCGCTCAGAGGTCAGTTGCGTGCGCCTGCCGTAGCCTACCGTCTCGCCTTCCCGAACGATTTTGATAGAGAGGATAGTGGTTTTGAGGGTGCATACATTCTTCAGTTGCAAATCGGACAGCGTGCCTAACGTATCGGCTACCGACAAACCGTATAACCCGATGCCCAAACGCACCATATCCATCTGACTTTCTGTAAATCGCTCTATGCCTGCCGAGTTAAGTATATGTTTGATAACAGAATATCCGATTCCCATCTCCAACGTGGCAGCAGCATTTTTGAAGTACGCAATCTGCTGCCTTGTGAAGCGATCCCATTGCGGCTCATCAGCGGCAGCAAGGTGGGAAAAGACACTCTGAACGCGTACCGTCTTCTGATTGCGCAGACGCTCAATGAGTTGCGGCAAGTCTTCCTGGTAGAAGCCCAAGCGATGCATACCCGAGTCTATTTTGATGTGAATCGGATAATACTCCAATCCTTGCCTTGTAGCAGCGTCCATTACCATCTGCAAGCAGGAAAACGAATAGACATTCGGTTCAAGATTGTTGGCAAAAATCTGCTCAATGGCTGCCTCTTCGGGGTTCATTGTCAGAATAGGCAGCGTGATACCGGCACGGCGCAACTCTTCGCCCTCATCTGCCACTGCCACAGCGAGATAATCCACCAAACCGCTGCGCTGCAAGGCTCGGCTGACCTCGACACTGCCCACTCCGTATGCAAAAGCCTTCACCATAGCGGTGAGTTTCGTACCGGGATTGAGCAGACGTTTGTATGCCGCCACATTGTCAATTAGCGCGTTCACGTCCACCTGCATCACCGTCTCGTGGGTCTGGCGCAGGATACGGTCTGCAATGGTTTGCTCATCGTAACCCAACTGACGCATCACCGCTGCACAGGTTCTGACATTCTGGTGGGTAGGGTCTTCTATCACGATGGGGCAATGGTCGAAAAGCCGCATTTTTTCTGCGCGCTTCTCTTCTAACGAACGGAACTCGGCATCGCGCTCTTCGCCGATGTACGTGATTACGCCTATCGTCGGGCGGATAATCGGTTCCAACCGCTCCATTTCGCCCGCGCAAGAAATACCTGCCTCAAAGATAGCCAATTCGGGTTTATCCTTCGTTTCGACGGAATTGTTGTCTTCGCCCAATTGCCACACGGACAAGGGGACTCCGATTTGCGAGTTGTAACTACGTGGCGAACGTGTGATACGATAGTCCTCGCGAAGCAGTTCGTAGAGCCACTCCTTGACCACTGTCTTACCGTGGCTGCCAGTGATGCCGATGACCTCACCCTTGAAGAGCGAACGTTTGTAAGCAGCCAAAGCCTGCAATGCCTCCAAGGCATTCTCGCGAACAAAAGCCTGCACACCTTTGCTTTTCAACTCTTCTATATAGTTTGCCCCATCGTCTTTGTTAGTGCGAAGCGCAAAGAAAAGCGTCTGCTCGGGATGACTGCCCAACTGCCGCGAATCGGTCAGCAGATAGTGAATATCAGCAGCCCCCGCACATTCTACGGGGGCTATGCCTTGCAATACTTTGCGAATTGTTTCTATGTTCATAATCGTCTTATACCACGCCGCTGAAGCCCATAAACGCCATCGCAAGAAGACCTGCTGTCAATAGTGCGATAGGCGTACCTTCCATTGCTTTCGGCACTTTGTTCATAGCCAATTGCTCACGAATACCGGCAAAAAGAACCAGCGCAAGCGCAAAACCGACCGCGGTAGCGAAAGCATACACCGTGCCTTGCAGCAAGTTGGCTTCCGCGCCGGGAACTTTGGCTGCCCACGTTCCGTCTGCCACAAGGATAGCAACACCGAGAATACAGCAGTTAGTCGTAATCAGAGGCAGGAACACACCCAACGCCTGATAGAGCGAGGGCGACATTTTCTTGAGCACAATCTCAATCATCTGCACCAAGGCTGCAATAACGAGAATGAACAGAATCGTTTGCAAGAACTCCAAGCCGAAGGCTGCAAGCACGTATCTCTGCAACAGATACGTAACGATAGTGGCAAGCGTGAGCACGAACGTTACCGCCGCACCCATACCAACCGCTGTATTGATACGCTTACTTACGCCGAGGAACGGGCAAATACCCAGGAACTGGCTGAAAACGATATTATTGACAAATATCGCAGATATGATAATCAAAAAGTAAACCATAGCAGATAATTATTTACGAAGTTTATTAACAGCCGCCATCAAGAATGCGAGGGCAATGAAAGCACCCGGCGCAAGAACAAAGATGAGCATTCCGTAGTTGTCGGGATAAACGGTCATTCCGAAGAATGAGCCGGTACCCAACAGTTCACGAACGGCACCTAAAACGGTCAGCGAGATGGTGAAACCTAATCCCATTCCTAATCCGTCCAAGAGCGAGAGACCGACATTGTTCTTTGCCGCAAACGCCTCGGCACGACCCAGTACGATGCAGTTCACTACGATAAGCGGGATGAACAGACCGAGCGTCTCATAGATAGCCGGTACGTATGCCTGCATCAGCAGCTGCACCATTGTTACGAACGAAGCAATCACCACGATATAAGCGGGTATATGCACCTTATCGGGAATCAGATTGCGAAGGAGCGAAATAACTACATTGGAGCAGACCAACACAAACATCGTTGCCAACCCCATAGACATACCGTTGACGGCACTCGTGGTCGTAGCGAGCGTAGGACACATACCCAAAACCAACCCGAACGTCGGGTTCTCGCGTACCAAGCCGTTGGTAAATGTATTTAATGCTTTACTCATAATTAGAAGTTTAGATGTTAGTGTTAATTGACTTGTTGCGACGCGCCTGTAGCGGCTTCCACGGGTGAGGCGGCTATTACAGCATAAGCGTTATTGACTGCTTTAAGGAACGCGCGCGAAGATATAGTAGCAGCCGTAATTGCATCCACTTCACCGCCGTCTTTCGACACAACGAACTGACGGTCAGCGGGGTTGCTGCCGAGGATATTCTGACCCTGTTTGTCTGCGTTCTTGAACCAGAAAGTCATCTTGTCACCCAAGCCGGGAGTCTCTTGATGCTCCAATACCTCGTAATTGACCACGTTGCCTTTTTGGTCGAAGCCAATCATCACTTTGAACTTACCGCCAAAGCCGTTTTCTGTCGTTTCAACGGCAGTGGCTACCCATTCGCCGTCTTTGTATGCCTTGTACAAAGTCATACCATCCGCCTTTTCCGGCTCGGCTATGGTCATACCCTCTATTTGAGGCAGAACGGAAGTGATGGCAGCTTGTTGCTTCTGCTGCTTCTGAAGTTCAATCGGTGCCTTGGTCAACACATACAGACCGCCGAGCAACGCGGCTGCCACTAACGCAACAAGCGTGAGTGATAGCACCATATTGGTAAGATTTGATTCCAATCGTTTCATAGCCTGTCCTCCTTATTTCTTTTTCTCCCCAAAGCGTTTGGGACGGATATACATATTAAGCAATGGCGTAACGGCGTTCATAATCAGGATGGCGAACGACATTCCTTCGGGATAAGCACCCCAAGTACGAATAACCATCACAATGAAACCGATACCGATACCGAAGATGATTTTTCCCCACGCAGTCATCGGGCTGGTCACATAGTCGGTTGCCATAAAGAAAGCACCTAACATTGCACCGCCGGTCAAGAGCGTATATGCTACATACTGACCTGCCGTCATTCCTTCCGGGCAACCGATGCAGGCAAACAGAGCCATCGTGGCGAGGATGCTGACCGGGATATGCCACGTGATAACGCGCATACAAATCAGGAATACACCGCCTACGAGCAAAGCCAAAGCACAAACCTCACCGAGCGAACCGCCCATCCGGCCGATAAAAGCGTCCCAAAGGTCAGGCAGTTGGCTTACCATATCGCTTTGCCCGTTCTTGACAATCTGCTTCATCGCAGCTAACGGGGTGGCACCCGTCTCAGCATCCACGTAAGAGCCGGCAAAACTTAATGGTCTGGGCCAAGTGGTCATCTGTACAGGGAACGAGATGAGCAGGAACACACGTCCTACCAAAGCGGGATTGAAAGGGTTCTGTCCCAGACCGCCAAACGACATCTTGCCCACGCCTATGGCCAACAATGCGCCGATGACCACTATCCACCACGGCAGGTTGCTCGGCAGGTTGAAAGCGAGCAACAGACCGGTCAGTATAGCCGAGCAGTCGCCGATGGTCGGTTGGGTCTTAAGTATATACTTGGCTATCAGCCACTCAAACAGCACGCAGGCTGCTATACTGATGCAAGCGGTGATGAGTGCTCCCCATCCGAATGCCACTACCGACATAATGTACGCCGGCAGCAACGCCACGATGACAAGCAACATATTGCGCCGTACACTATCGCCGCTGTGAACGTGCGGTGCAGGGGCTACAATCAGTTTATTCATAGATTTAATGATTTAAGATTCAAGAAATTGAAGATTCATTGATTTTACTTCTTCTGTGCGGCTTGGCGGGCGCGAATGATACCGCCTACTTGCGCTTTACCCATACGGATATAATCCAACAGCGGACGATGACTCGGGCAAGTGAACAGACAGCAACCGCAGTCGATGCAGTCCATTACGTCGTGCTGCTCCATCTCGTCCCACATCTGCAACTCAGCCTGCTTGGCGAGCAAGTAAGGCTCCAATCCCATCGGGCAGGCACTCACGCACTTACCGCAACGGATGCAGTTCTCCGGCTCTACGCGACGGCTCTCTGCCTCAGGCAAGAACAAAAGACCGCTCGTGCGCTTGTTGGCAGGCATATCGATGTTGGTCATAGCGCGTCCCATCATCGGTCCGCCACCTATGATCTTACCCGTGTCTTCGGGTACACCGCCCGCTAATTCAACCACTTGCGAAAGAGGAGTTCCAAAACGAACCAAGTAGTTGCCCGGTTTCTTCAGACTCTTACCCGTAACAGTCATCACGCGCGAAATCAGCGGTTTATGTTTCTGTACCGCCTCATAGACGGCATAGATGGTAGCCACGTTGTCCACCACGGCTCCTACCTCGATAGGCAATGCGCCGGAGGGGACTTGACGACCGATACAAGCGTCAATGAGTTGCTTCTCACCGCCTTGCGGATATTTGAGTTTGAGCGGACAAACCTCCACACCGAGCGTCTTCGCTGCCAACTCCTGCATACGCGCAATAGCATCGGGCTTGTTCATCTCAATGCCGATAACGGCTTTCTGTATATTGAGCGCGCGCATGAGCAACTGAATACCAATCATAATCTCTTCGCCGTGCTCAAGCAACAACTGATGGTCGCAAGTCAAATACGGTTCGCACTCTACACCATTGACCACCAGTACTTCGGCTTTCTTTCCGGGAGGTGGCATCAGTTTGACTTGGGTCGGGAAACAAGCACCGCCCAGACCGACTATACCGGCTTCGGCGATACGGTCGATAATCTCCTTGGGTTCGAGATTGAACTCGCGAATCACGTCCGGCGTGCGGTCAATGGTTTCAAGCCATTCGTTGCCCTCCACGTCCATAAAGATTGCGGGCATACGCATTCCCCACGCATCAATGGTGGAGTCTATTTTGGTAATCGTACCGCTGAACGGCGAATGGATATTGGCACTCACGAATCCGCCCGCCTTGGCAAGCAGTTCGCCTACTTTCACTTTTTGCCCTTTCTCCACTACCGGCTGCGCGGGTGCACCGATATGCTGCACCAAAGGAATGATGGCTTTTTCGGGCAACGGACATTCGGTGATGGGTTGATGCGCCGAATAGATCTTATTATCGTGCGGATGAACACCGCCTATACGAAAGGTCTTCATGCTTGTTCCTCCTTCTTTTCTATGGGTTTCTCTATCGGAGTATTCGGATTACTCGGAGTATTCTGTACAGTCGTTGCAGCGGGTTTAGCAGCACTCTCTGCAGGTTTAGCAGGACGCGGCGGGAAATTGACTGCGTGGATGGCACCGGTAGGACATACAGCCTCGCACTTGCGGCATAGACGGCACTTTTCGGGGTCGATGTACGCCACGTTATTCTCCACCGTGATAGCATCGAAAGCACACTCTTTCTGACATTTAGCGCAGCCGATACAAGCGTTCAGACAAGCTTTGCGAGCCACTGCACCTTTGTCTTTGTTCACGCACTCTACCACCATACGTCTGCCCTTCGGACCTTTCTTTCTGAGTTCGATAATGTTCCTCGGACAAGCCTTGACGCACTTGCCGCAAGCGGTACATTTCTCTTCGTCCACTACAGGCAGCCCCGTCTTCGGATCCATAGACAACGCGCCGAATTGGCATGCCGCCACACAGTCGCCGCAGCCTAAGCAGCCGAACGGACAAGCCGTCTCGCCGACATAGAGGCTGTGCTCAATACGGCAACTGCGTACCCCGTCGTACTCGCTGGTGCGGGGACGCGCTTCGCATACGCCGTTGCAGCGAACGACTGCCACTTTCGGGTCGGCAGCCACCGCTTCCATACCCAAGATAGCACCTACTTTCTCCATCGTAGGCGCACCACCTACAGGGCAGAGCAGACCGTCCAGCGACGTGGCTTTCACGCACGCCTCAGCCAACGCACGGCAGCCCGCAAAGCCGCAACCGCCGCAGTTAGCCCCCGGCAAAACCTCCTGAACAAGGTCAATGCGAGGATCTTCCTCTACCTTGAATTTTTGGGCTATCCCATAGAGCAGCAAAGCCGCTACCAATCCCGTGATGCCCAAAACCAGTAAAGCAATCAAAATTAAGTCCATAAAACGTTTTGATTTTTGATAGTATTTTGTGAGTTTATTATGCTTTTCAGTTGTCAGCTTTCTTCACTTTGAACGTAAACACCTTATTCAGTTTCTTGGAGGCAAAGCCCAAGATAAGGAAATAGCCGGCAGCGGCACCGAGTGCCACTATACCGGCTATCACTTCTTTGCCTATATAATGCGTCAGGAAAGACAGCGTAACAATCAATACCACAAAGGGAAGAACGTATGCCAACAGAACGGCTTTCATACCGAGTTGCTCTTGTACGAACACCTCTACCTTTTCGCCTTTTTGATACGTTTCGCCTTCGGCTGTACAGTCAATCAGTTTCTCCTGCGCTTCGGCGGAAGAGCAGAAACCCTTTGCCTTGCAGGAGGAGCAAGCACTTGCCTGTTCGATTCTTACGCGGACGATGTCGCCTTGTTGGAACACCACCTCGCCGCTATGACGTATGTATTCGCTTTCAGACATTCGCGGCAAAGGTACGGCTATTTAGCCATTCGACAAAACATTTTTTCGGCTAATTATCTATTGAGCCGTTTCCCTGTCATATCGTAGCGTTCTCCGTTGCGAATGATAATGACATTGCCGTTTTCTACTGTCTTGTACACACTATCCGTTTCTTGACTGATAATCAGCCGCACGGGCTTTTGGAGCGTCCCGATATGACTATCTACAGCGTATTGCACCGCACGCACGGGCTTTTTTCGGTTGTTGTCCGAATCTTCGACTGTGCGAAGCGGCGTACCGTCTTCCAATTCAAAGTGCAACTGCCCCACTCTGTCAGACTGAATGGTGAGGAAGTAGAAGTGTTCTTCACCTACGCGCATCGGCTCGGCTATACCGGCCAGTTCACCGCCTACATAAACATGCACCGACTGCTTGCTTGCAGTATCCGCACTTTGAGAATCTGAAAGGTCAAGCGTGGCTATCAAAGTCATATTGGTAGCCGCAGCGGGGTTACTGTATAGTTTGTGCGCTACTGATGAAGCGGCAGATTGTCCAAGACTGCTTATTCTTCCCCGTTCGGGTGCCGCAACAGCAGAACGGTTGTAGAAATGGATCGTAACCTTTCCCGGATCCATACGTCGGAAGAGGTATCCTTCACCCGGATACAGGGCTGTGAGATTGCCTTCCCATTTTTTGTCCGCCGAGAAATACGCAAAGCGGTCGTGTGCCTTAATCATATCGCCTTGCACAGCCTTGTCAAAATAGTCAGAAAGGGCTTCCATAACGGGTGTTGCCTCACTGAGCAGGCATGGCATCGGACTCCACTGTCCGTTACCACGGACGGTAACAGCCATTGAGTCGGCGTGCAAACGTTTGCCGGACACGCGAATAGCATTCCCATACGCTGAATAAACCATATACATCTGGGAGTAATGCAGCCGGTTGAGCGTACCGACAAAATTTTCGGACTGCTCGTCATACGTGCAGAATGATTTATCAACGGGGTTCTTGATAAGATCGCCGTTATTCCACGTCATCTTAGCAGTTACGGTGGAGGCTATCTCGCCTTCGGTAGCCGACATATCCATTCCGGCGGATACCCAATTCCACCCTGAACACAATTCAATGTTCATTGACTCGCCGCCGGAAGCGGTCAGCAGGACGGGTTCACCCTCATCGCAGCCATACACAAAACCGTGCGTAAAGATAACATTGCGCCCGGCGGCGAGGTCAAGGAGTTTGCCGGTAGAAGCCTGCCATAGTTGGAAATGAACAGGTTGACGGTTCATCGATTCGTTCCCATAAACGGTAAGGAAGACTTTGGATTTGTTCGTCTGATTGTCAAAGGAAACATTTGCCATTCCGACACACTCGTTTCGATACAGCGCAATAACTTTGTCGTTGGGGTCAGTGTCGTATTCATCGCCGATACGCACCAATCCGCAGAGCGACATATTATAGGGATATTCGGGTGTGTAAGGTTCCGTCCACGGACATTCTGCTTTCATATTATAGTTCACGCGCAACGGTTCGCTCAATCCGTTCTCGTCCGTCAGGTAAATAATATCTGTATAAGAGCCTACCGGCAGTGACGGGTCAAAGAAGAGGCGTACACTTCCATATCCGGCAGGTTCGACCGAGCCGGTTGGAGCGTCCACAGCGAGCCATAGCGGTAAGGACTCAAAGGTGTACTGATGCGCACGACCGCTATGGTTGGTAAATGAGACGTCCATGTAATTCGGTTCATTGAACGAACTGTCGTAGATACGCTCGTGTTCCACTTGGCGGTCATCCCATTTGAGTGCATTATGATCCACATACGCCATCCACATCACGGGTGAGGGCATCGGGTTACCGTTGAGGTCTTCCACGTCACGCACCGTCATACAGATGACCTTCTTGTTGATTTCGCGGTCTTCCATATTGAGGTTGATGAGCAATTCGTCTTGATTGAATGCCCAGTCAAATTTCAGTTTGGACAGCAGTCCAAATCCGTGTACGGGGGCATAGTTAGTCTTGTCCGCCATACTTTTCAATTCTGTCGCAGAAGGCATAGTTACGAGCGTTACCTGCTTATTTATTACGTTGCCGTTCAGGTCTTTGAATACACGTTGGTCATCTGCCGAGAAGACGAGTTCCAGGATGCCGTTAGCGTTCTGTACCTGCTTTTGGAAGGGCAGATAGGCTATCAATCCCATCTCTTCACCGGAGGGGGTGCGGTTGCCAAAATCTTCGATAAGCGTCTTAGGCAGAGCCTGCTCAAATACGACAAACTCGTCCACATTGCCCTCAAAGCCGTTGCCGCCAAGGTACATATCGCCGCTAATGCCTGTCATACGCGTAGCAGGATACGTATCCACCAACTTTCCATCGAGATAAACAGCTGTGTTGTTGTACGTGCGATTGACCGCCAACACGAAGTGATGCCATTCGCCGGAACGGATGGTTCCTAACGAATGAGCCGTACTATCGTTCAGCAGCCACTTCAATTCACCGCCTGCTAAAGCTAACCGTTTGTCCGCCGCGCGGAAAACAGTTCCTTGCGAACTTGTATTGCGGAACCAGACCATATAGGTAGCGTCATACACCTCAGAGCGCGCAAGCAGGTCTTGAGCGAGTGCAACGCTATCGTTGTTAGTCAAGGCAAGCGAGATACCGTTAGGCAGATTCCACGATGTACCGTGCAACTGCAAGGTTGCGCCTGACGCAGGGTCAGTTACCGTTGAACCCGAGCCTTCGTTCATCTTGTAGTATGCCGCCAATTCCTGCTCGTAGCCGGTGAGGTAACGCAAGTAGGTGGCATCAACCTCTGCTTGCGACAAGGCTTTTGTCCAGAGACGAACCTCCAACATATTGCCTTCTAATCCTCGTCCGAAAACGAGCGGTGCATTCAGGGAATACGGAATATCGGGTACGGGTTTGGCATTCGGGTCGGTGATGTCCAGCGTTCCGACATAGAAACGCAATGTATTGTTGTCATAGTTATAAGCGAGTACTACGCGCGTGAAGTCAAGCAGCGGTTCGGGCAGCGGCAGGGAATAGATGCTGTACGTGCCGAATTGCAGTTGCAAGCGGTTGTCTGCCGTCATACCGAACACCACACCCGTTCGTTCAAATCCGTGTTCGAAGAAGGTAACCTCCTTATTGGGCGATGACGGTTTGAACATCAAGTCAATCGTGTACGACCTCGCTTCTAAACTGCGGCTTACTTGTGTGGATGCATACGAATTGAACGAGCCATCGAAGTGCAGGGACGAATTGGTTGTTATGCCCGCCTCGTTGGTAACGCCCACGAGTTGGAAGTTGTTGTCCTCGTCCAGATAGTTGCCGGCAATCGGTTCGTTGAAGCGCAGGCGGAGATGTTCGCCCACTCCGAGTATTGCATTCACCGGTTCGGGTTCACCGAATACGCGTGGCGGTCGTGTGTCCTTCGTTCCGCTAATGACGGGCGAAGATTTGGTTACGAATCCTGACCCGTATCGGCAGAACGCAACGGCGCGCAAGTCGTATCGCTGCTCCATCGGGTCGCGCTCGCCGTAGAAGCGGAAAGGAACGATGCGACCGTTCTCAATCATAGCCTTATTGCCGGAAGCAAGGGCATAGAGCGAATCAGAAGCATAGAACGAGCATTGGTTTACCCACATCTCCTCGCTCTCGGTACTCAACTTGTATTGGAACTCAATATGGTCGAAGTTCTTATGGTGAATGTCGAAGCCGTCAATCTCCACAGGAATGTAGTAGCCCACCGAATCGTGTTGGGAAAGCGTGTTCATAATCCAGTTCTGACGCGGCATAGAAATCGTAACATCAGATGAAACGGGCAGGAAATGCACCGAGAAACTGAGTTTACTATTTGTCTTAGGGCAGTCGGCAAGCGCAAGTCCGAGCGCAAGATTATTGTAGTCATCCACCGTTCCGCGCTCCACCTCAATGGTCTTTACTACGGCTTGTCCGGGTACTAAGAACACGGGGATGGCATTGATAAGCGGTGCGCCATCCACATACACTTTTGCTCCATCGGGATTAGAGTCCGCCCACAGCGAAAGGTTGAACAATGTGCCGTTAGCACCTAAACCTGCCTGCACTTGTCCGCTGTTCATCAGCGTCACGCGGAACGTGGCACGTTTATCGGGGTGTACGCCGGTTTGCTCATAGGTGTCGATGGACATTTCAGGTTTGTCCACCCATTGCGTTTCGTTATTGAGTATGGTACCTTGATTATAGAACTGCGTTTTTTCCTCTGCTTCGTGCGGGCAATAACTGCTTCCCGCCACAGTGTAAAATACATACGAGCCGTAGAGCAGGTCTTTGTTGTTGGCTTGGTTCACATTTTCGCGGATAAACTCGCTCTGCGTTTCCCATACGCTATCCAACTGAGCGCGATAAACGCTTACAGTGATATCGCCGTGACTGTCTGCACCAAGGGTGAAACCGCTCGCTTTCTTGGAGGTTTGATCTTGAGAGGCATTGATATTATTGTCGTAAGAGAATATCGGATTGTAGGCAAGCGTGAACTTCGAGGTGTTGGTTTTCGTACCAAGTTCTTGCTGTCTTGCCTCGTTGGTAGGATCGACATATCCGCCATTGCCTTTTGAGCCTAATTGTTCGAGTACATTCCCTACGGTAGTTCCTATTTGAGGATTGGACATACTCTTGAAAAAGCCGACTATGTTTTTCATATCTTTCAACAGCTTCTGACCGGCTTTTGCACTATTGCTTGCCCAGAAAGAGCCGACGAGGTCGCCGCCTTGTGGCATTTCGTTGTACTGCGCCGAGGCGGAATAACTATCCGTATGCGTTATAGTCGCACTGCTGCTTACCGACCAAGTACCGACCAAAGACCCCATCATTCGCGCCATCACTTTCTCTTTCTCGTTTTGATAGAGAATAGTTATCCATTGCAAAATCATATTATCAAGTGCCGCTACGCGGTTAGCAAATGCCTTATTAGAGTTGGTTGGCACAATCATATCGTAAGAGTTGTAGGGCAACGAGTCGATAAGACTTACTTTGTCGCCTGCCGAATGATACCAATAGACCGCCTCATCGGTTTGGTTGGCATAGTCTTGCGCCGCTTCTTCGCTATCGAAGTTCATAAGCAGGTTCTGACGCTCTAAAGCGAGTTTGGGTATCAGCGTGTTCAGGATATAGTGCTGCGTATAGACAAATGTACCTGCCACGTGGGAGCCGAGTACCACTTTCTGACCTGTCACCAAATAGTATTTCTTGCCGTCTGCACCTGTGCCTTGTCCGAGTACTTTCATCAAGCCTGCATTAATAGCAGGCTGACGGGCTATATACATACTATCGCTAATGATATCCACCGTCTTGGCTTTGCCTGCCACCTGACTTACGGTTGTTCCGAGGAAAACGTCCGCATTGCTGCCTACGTTGTCCTTCGCTTTGCCGCTGCTCGTAGAGATGCGGTCAGTAGTAGTAAATGTATAATTGTATTTATACCCCCATTTCCATTCGTGCGTGATAGGCAGCGTGAAACTCAACTGACGGCTGCTCTCGTAGGTCGAGCCCAGGTACGAACCGGCTCCTTCAGGTGCTGCTACGGCACCTATATCCTGCGAGATGCTAACGCCAAACTTCGGAGTGAGTTCTATACCTATCTTCCAATCGTAATTTTCCGTATAGGCGAAGTTGTACGTTGTTCCGCTTTCCACCCAAGCCGATGAGCCGTTGCCTCCCGGATCACGGACTATATCTAAAAGCACCACTTCACTTTCGGTGGATGTCAAGTCGCCGTTTTGTATGTCGGTGCCGCTCACAAAGGCTTGGAACACATCAGTTTCTACATAATTGTCTTCCACTTGCAGGGCAGCACTGACGGTGCGAAGAGCCTTCTCACCGCTGTTCTCCGTATCAATATCCTCCACCTCCAGCATCACCGACTTGTTCTGTCCTTTGCTGTCAAGGGTATAGTCTTGATACGTGGTTGCGGATTTCAGTCCGTTATGTATTCTGACACTGCCGCCGCGCTGTGGCACTTCGTCCACCTTGCCCGACTGCGGGTCGTTATTGTAGTAATAACGCTCATAGGCTTGGGCTGTAAACTGATATTTGCGCTTGGCTATGAATACCGGATGACCTAACAGATAACTTATCGAACCGTCAGCCTGCTCCTGGTAGAGTCTCACTTTCTGCTTGTCGGTGAGGCTCATACTGCTCACTTCCATCTCTTCTTCACCAAAGCCGGATTTGTCCATACCGTATAGCACCTGCTTGAGGCTGACGATAACCGGCGCGTGATAAATACGGTCATATACAGCGTTGTAGTGTATTGAGTCACCGTCAGATAATCCTCCCTGCGAGGCTATACCGCCACGATAGGGATAGGTATTGCTTTCGGTAAGGACATTATCGGTTCGCTGCTCTACCGTTATTTTTTCCGCTGTCTTATTGCATATTCCGACATATTCTGTCAGCGGTGCATTGGTCAGGTCGAAGGTCTCTGACCCTTGTCCCGATCCGAATAGTGTGGCATAGCCGTTGGCGGTAGCCTGTACGACCTTGTATTTGACAGGAAACAGGTCAACTGCGAACTCTCCCGTAGTGGGGTCGGGCTGAATGGTGATGCGCTTCTTCTCGAACAACGTGTGCGTAGTACCGACTATCGTGCTATCAGCCAAGATTGGCTGATACACTATATGCAGGGTTGTTTGTCGGATCGTGTCGCGAGTCAGATCATCCGGGTCGTGTACGATTTGCGCGGTGTTGTCGCCTTCGAGCTGCAGAACGAGTTGCAGGTTATCGCCAAGGTTATTATTGCCTAATCCGAAAGCGCGCGGCAAATCACGCTGGTCGTTACCTCCTGCCACACGACCTACAAGACGCACTTTGGTCATATCGTAGAATCGGACACCATAACGCGGTTGAGTCAGAGCAAATTCTTCCTTGTCGCCTTCCAAACGTAAGATGCCGTTTCCTTCAAAGACGTGTCCTTGTTTGAACACTTGCAGGCGGCAAGGCTGATGCAAGGGCAAGATCAACTCGAAGTTGCCGTCAATGCCGCTCATGACGGGTGTGTTGTCTCGACGGACGGTATCGCCATTTAGGAGGAACATCGCGCCGCTCACGGGAATTGTACTATTCTTGTACAACACCCTACCCGTCAGCCTTGTGGCGGACGTATTCATAAAGTCTATCCCCGAAGCCACCGCATTGTTATGCGACAATGAAACGCTTGCCGTACCGGCACTCGTGTTGTTGAACGAGAAAGTACCATACGAATGGGTCGGCACAACTTCATAACTTGATAGATGAGTTTGTTCACATTCACAATCTGACTGCTCGTCGATTGTAGCATTGAAACTGTACTTGTAGTTCGTGCCGTTTTTCTGGCGACTATAGTAGCAGTTTATGGCGCAATGACCGTCTATCGTAAACGAGTGGATGGCACTCGAAACATTAGGAAATTCGGATTTCACTTGCAGCACCGTACCTACGGGATATTCGTATGTTCCTTCGTCTTTGTTGCTCCAGTCTTCCAATACATTCCCGCTTGCGTTCAATACGCAGAACTGCGTTTGTCTTTCGGGTGCCCAGATACTGAAATTGTAGGAATACGATATTTTCACTTTCGCTTTTTCGCACTTGTAAGCGATGTACTCCAAACTATCAAATTTATACTCGCCGCTTGCATCGGTAGTCATCGTGCGTATGACATTCTTATTTGCGTCTTGCAGTGCCACCTTGACACCCGCCATACCGCTGTTGTCAGGCATAAGAATTCTGCCGCTTATCTCTCCGAAAGGTGTACGCCAACCTTCTGCGGTAGCATAATTGCTTGTTGCTTTGCCGTTACACAAATAGTTCGCAACAACGGTATATTCGTAGTGTATGCTCGGCACGGCACTATAGTCAAGATAACTATTGTCATTGCCGCGATAGATAGTATCCGCAGCCGTGTCACTATTCTTTGCTCTGCGAAGTAAAATAAACTCATCCACGGCATTACTGCTTGCCTCCCAACGCAGCAGCACACCCGATTTCATAGCAGTACTTGCATCCTCTTGCGTAGCCGTAAAATTACTTATCGTGGCAGCCTCGTCGAAATAGAGCGACGGACCGCTTATCGCAATGGGACGCAAGGAGGCAGAGTCCTGTACATGCAAGTCTGAGCGCGATTGGTCAATTCGTACGGAATACCTATAGTGCGAGCAGCCTTGATTGGCAACGTCAGAATACGAGGCTATCCACGAACCGTCTGCCTGACGGCGGATGCTGTCTTGCGGAATGATGAACTCCATCGTCTGCCCCGTCTCCTCTATGGTACGCTGCAAAACGAGTTGCGCTGTCCTATCCCACATACACCGCCCCAATTTTATGTCAGATTGATTAAGATAGTAATCCGTTGCCAATTCATACAGGCTGTCTTTCAAATGACTCTGCAGCTGTTCGGTCATATACTTGGACACATTATCCGGCGTATAGCCTTCAAAATTGATGGAGGTGATTTCAAACCATCCGCTCATATATGCGGCATGCGCCTCGGTATTGAACCATACTTTACTGTTTACGAACAAATTGTAGGTTCGTGTATTACCCTTTTTGGTTGTGGAGTCATAGGTAACGGTTAGTATAGACCCTCTGGGTACCTTGAATTCTTTGGGGTCTGTTATTCGTTCGTCTATAATCTTCTCGCCTATTGTATTATAAATCGTTACAAAAACATCGCTATATCCCGTAATAACTCCCATATACTGGGTGTAATCAATTTTCACTTCCACACTATCCGGTGCCGCATTGCGTATATATTGGTAGGAAAAATTCCAATCACCTATGGGCAATCGGGAATAACTCACCTCTCTGTTATCGAGTTTGATTCTGAAATTCACCTTACGATTGTTCTCAAAATCTTTATCTAAAGAATAATTCTCTTGTGTTGTAGCCAAAGGTGCAAGGAAATTATGCAAGTCTAATCGCGCCGTCTTAGAAAACTCGTCATCCCATCCCCAAACCGAAGATGATGCCCTGCGAATACGATAATATACAGGTACCCTGGGATAGTGCATTTTGTCGGTTGTCATATTCAGTTTCAACTCATATACAGGTACGCCATCCGGGTCTTTCAGTATATAACTCGGGATAGTATATGAAACATTCAACTTACTCCGGACCGTATCAACTACTATATCCGCATTGCCCGTCCATATCTCACGGTCGCTGTCCTTAATGGTATATTCGCCCGATTCATCGCGTACCATTTGCACTACTTTGATACGCTGCGCATCGCTAAAATCGCTCTCCAAGCCACGCTGAATCTCGAAATAGTCATTGTCAAGAATGTCTTTCAATTGCGCGTTTTTAATGTTCCAAGACAATATATTGCTGCCGGTAAAAGTGCCGGTAGAATCTGTTTCTTCGCGCACGGCAAAGTCATATATCCTGTGATAGGGCGGGATGTCAATAGCCGTAGTAGTTACATCCATTGTCGAGCCTGTTTGGGCACTGCGCACCACCTTGAAAGTAGCTGTGAGTTGCTTCTGAATCGTGTCAGTGGTCGGTATATAGATGGTGCCGGATCGTTCCACATCCTTGCTCACCACTTCGGTCGGATGGAAGGACGTATAATAACTGACCGGGTCTTGGAACACCATATAGGGTACGGCAGCGTAGCCGTAGCCTGCCACGCCTTTCTCATTCAAAGTATAGAGATAGGGCGTATGCAATTGAGGTGCAATCGCATTATTCTGATACGTCAGGTCTTTCTGAAGAGTCCAAGTATAGTTATACCACTCGTTTTCCGACTTTGACCAACGTATGGACACCGTTACGCCCACATTAAAAGTGTCCTTTTCCAAAGCCAAAGGCGGATACCAGTCGAACTCAAGAAAGGTAACATGGTCATGGCCGTCATCCTCTTTCTGCGTAACTATCAACTTCTCAGACCACGCACCATTGTCGTGTATCTGATAGTTGACACCATTCGCCATAGAGGTAACAATGATGTCCCCCATTCCTTGATGCAGATTGATATACGCTGTTCCTTTGTCGGAGTCTTTCTCGTTTTCATCGTAGCGGTCCGAACGGAAGTTGGCAAAAGTCGTTTTGGTACTGCTGCCTTTTTTCTGATACCAGACAGTACTGGACTCGTGGATATAAAAATCATAACTCCTGCCATACGACCATACCGGCAGAATAAAATGCACATGGTCTGCCCCCGTGGGATAGGCTTTGTAGTGGTATTCTTTTTCCAAATAGTCGTTGGCTTGCACCTTATGCGGCGCAAAAAGCAAAACACCTATCGCTGCAATCAGAGCGACATATAATTTCGATAACTTCATATTGCTCTACATTTATTTTTCTACTATAAAATTAGGAGTGTAGGGTTCGCTAACCGTTCCCAATCGGGTATCGTTTCTGAATGGTATCAGCTCCGAAACATAGATATGTTTGAGCCGGGAAGAGTAATACCGAATCGCTATCTGTTCGTCTGCTGTCGGCGCACAGATAAAGAGGAAGAACAACCCGTTGATTTGCTCCGCAGTGCCGACACATTCGTTTCCTGCGAATGCTGCCACCACATCGTCTGCCGTCAGTTCATAGTTAGCCGCGAACAACTGTTCCCCCGTATAGAGGGTAAACATATCTACGGCTATAACAGCAGTCATAGAAGATGCAGGGTCGTGATCTTCAGGAGCTGTCCAATCGACATTGGTCACATTGCCCGTAACTGAACGGGAAACAGGTTCTTTGTCTTTATTCTTGCATCCGACAAGGGCAATAAAAGACAATGCACAAAGTGCAAAGAGATACATTTTTTTCATCATATCGGGATTGTTTTGTGGTAATTACCAAGCGTTGATTTGTCTGTCGCCGTCCTCATTAACAGGCATACGGCTTTGAACCAGCAATGTTTTTTGCAGCAAAAGCGGAGATATATCCGCTCGCGGGGCGTTGTAGGGTTTCATAATTTTCGTCCTTCTAAAGTGTATTGATTTCCGTCTTTTACTATGATTATATGTCCGTTAAGCAATAACTTGCTTATCCCGGCACTCTCTATTGCATAAGATGTTTGCGGTATGTCGGTAGGCGTGGAGCGTATCCGCAGCGCAGCAGGCATCCCTTTGCGAACAGGCATCGAAACAGAGCCTGCCGTTACTTGAAACCAAGCACGAAAGCCTAACATCTTGGCATCGGGATTGTCGCCGTCCGTAGGCCAATAGAGTTGGTTGCCTCCCTCAAGGAAGAGATTGAGATGCTGCTCATTGCGGGTGGCATCGGCAATATGCGTCTTGCCGTAAAAGCCGTGGAAGACAACATCGCCCGTACCGGCATCATCGGCAGTGGCATCATTATCAAAACGGGCATCGGTAAAATGCATCAGGGTAAGCACCTCGCCCGTATTCGCCCATTCGATAAGATAAGGTGTACCGCCGACAAGCGATGAACCCGTCAGAGGTTCTACCTCCAAAATCAAGGTATTATTTTCAACCGTAGCAGACGTAAAGGTATAGACATCGGCATCCTTGAGCGGTGAAGACTGTATATCGGGTACGCTGAAAGGCAGGGTCAATGTATTGAAACAGCCTGCTTTACGAAGTGTGCGGTAGAGATACACATCCTCCTTGTCCGCTGCACGAAGTGCATCCAATTTGTCCGCTACTGTAGCCTGCTCATCGTTCTCGGAGAGCATAATCACATCGCGAACTAAACAGACAGCAAAATAAGTTGTCTTACGCTGGTAATTAAAATCATGGATACCTCCGAAAGCATCTTCTTGAAAACGAATACAGTTGGCATACGTTGCGCTGTATTCATCTTTCGCCCAATACGAGCCTTGATCAGCCGCATCTTCTACGACATAATCGCTTCCGTCCATATAGCCGTACCCGCCGCAGGGCAGAAAAACCGCACCGGCTGCTGCCATCAAGAGCCACTGCTCCTGCGTATAGGTATTGCCCGCATACGTCATACCGCTCCTTACCGTCTGAAAGTCAGGTACTCCTGCGGGCTGTACCCAAAAGTCAGGCAAGATAATCAGACCGTTCTGATACGTGGCAGGAGAAGTGCCGGTCTGAATACGTCCTAACGCATTGAGGCTATTGGCATTCGTCCGCCCGCTTCCCTCTGCGTCCACCAACAGGTACATCCACTCATCGCTTGTCAGCACCCGCCAACCGCCGGTTTCCAACGAAGGCAAATCCGCCCACGGGTACAACGTTGGTTCTACCAGCTCGTTGCTCGCCTTAAACTCCACATATACACCCGGTCCAACGGAAAAAACAGATGCATCAATCTGTTGCACAGAGCTATAAAACAGAAATAAAAAAGGCAAAAGCCATCGTGAGATATGACCTATTGCCCGTTTGTTTGGTTTCATATTTTTATATTTGATTATCCGTTGATAAGTATATTCAAGCGGCAAAGGTATCATAATTTTTGGCATACTTACAATAGGTCACCCTATTTTTTTCTTCAATTTGCAAAATGAGAAAAGCATATCTATTCAGATTTTGTCGTACCTTTGCGGCGATTTTTTGTATCACATATTATTGAAATCAAACAAGACGCTATGGACAACTATACGCATCGCTATTCACTCACGGCAGCGGATATGGACACCCGCTATCGTATGACTTCTAACGCAGTACTGCTCTACTACCAAGACTGTTGGGCTCGCTATATGGCTTGTCTTAACCTTGCCGCCTTCGATGTCGTCAAAGAGCAACGATTATGGGTTATAACGGAGTTTAATGCATGGTTCACTCAACAGACAGCCCTATGGTCGGACGACATTGAGGTGATTGTATGGAACAGCGAGATTAGCAATTTGCGCTTGTATGCAGACTTTCGTATCCGTCGGCAAGACGGCATTGAAGTGGCACACGGTTACGGCTGCTGGACGCTATTGGACACCGAAGCACACCGTCCCGCTCCTATCACGCCGTTTCTGTCCAGGATTCCTATCCTACCGGAATTAACCTGCGACTCACACAAAAAACGCCGTTTTGCAACAGAAGGCTCACTGCTACAGCAATTTGAGCATACCGTTACGTCAATCGATCTCGACTTCAACGAACATACCAATAACCGTACCTACCTCCACATTGCTATGCAGTCTGCCAACGAGACTTTTATGGACACGTATGCGCTCAGCAGTCTGACGATTCGCTGGCAAAAAGAATCATTCTTCGGCGACACGCTGCAATGCCGGTTGCTTCAACTTCCGAGCGAATCAGCAGAACAGCCTATTCGCTACCTGCATACCATCACCTGCAATAACGACAAAACGGCAGCACAGATATACTCCGAATGGCAGCCCCGCACCGAGCATATTGACATCTCGACCTACGCGAAAAGAGAATAATCCAACGAAAAAAAGACCGACTCGTATGAGTTCGGTCTTTTTCTTTACTATATCAAGGCTGATTAGTGCCAAAATCCGCCGCCACCCGGATTATTGCCACCACCGGGGAAATTTCCGCCGCCTGTATTGCCTCCCGAATAAGAAGACAGGCTGACGTTACTGCCTCCCGATACGGTAGCGGGATAATAAGCCACACCGCCGAATATACTTGTTCCACTTGCCGTTATGCCGCTCTTCAGGGTCGGGGTGGACGCACCCGAAACGACCATACCCGTACCGCCGCTTGACGGAGTCTTGAACGCAAAGACGTTGTTTCCAACCGTCAAGGCATACCACGTATTCTGACTCCACGAAGCACTATAACACGTCTGCGTCAGGCTTGCGCCTTTTTCCAGTCCTCCGATAGCCACAAGCGTACCGCCCGATACATACAACTGCTTCTGATCCTCCGAATTGGCATCAATAGCCACTTCCGCACCGGAAGCGCCAATAGCATAAACCAAACCGCCCTGAATGTAGCAGTTGCCATTGGCATCAATAGCATCGTTGTTCGTTGCGCGCGCATAGACATAGCCGTTGCTGATTGTCAGGTCTGAAGCCGCATTGATAGCATCATCGTATGCATTCACGGCTATTTCACCACCCGAAATGACCAACGTACTCTTACTCTCAATGCCTTCGCCGTTCGTACCCGAAGTGGAAACAGTGATAGTACTGCCGCTGATAACGATACCGCCGTAGTAATTATACGTAGTTTTGTTGTTTTGTTTGCCTGCTTCCACTTTGGTGCCTGCCTTGATACCTTTGGGCGATGAGTAGTAGTCGCTGTCAACGTTGTCGGTATTGCCGGTATAGTTGGTATATTCTTTCGTTCCGTTGTTGTAGTACAAGCCGCCTGTGGTGGTAACGTCAATAACGGCACTACCGCTAATAGTGAGCAACGTGTCGCATTTCAGTCCTTTGCCTCCCGATCCGGTGCTTTTAAGGGTGATTGTACCGGCTGAGATGGTGATGTTCGCATCGCTTGAGATGCCGCAAGCCGATTTCGTTTCGAGGTCATCGGAATCCCATTCTCCGCTACCGGTAGTGGTAACGCCGATGGTGCCGCCGCTAATGGATATATTGCCTTCCGCCTTGATGCCCTTGGCAGCGGTAGCCGTAACATTGACGTTAATCGTTCCGCCTTGCAGATACATATTGCCGCTATCTTCGTCTTCGTGGTCGGCAGTCTCGCCCGTGGAGCCGGTGTCGGTATCTTCGATGTCGCACTGTATGCCGTCATCGCTTACGCCGCTGATGTTGAGCGTGCCGCTTGCCATAAGGAAGTACTGCTCGCAGTTCAGTCCATCACCCGCCGCCGATAGCACATTGATGGTAGCATTCTTGATGGTAACATACTCGCCTGCCTTAATGGCGTGCTTCGTATTGCCATAAACGTTGAGCGTGCCGCTTTGCGCGAACTCGATATGCCCCTTTACGTACAGGCAACCTTTCTGCGAACCCGAAGCGGCATCGGTCAGCGTATTGGTCGTACCGTTCAAGGGTTTGACTTTAATACGTTTGCCGTTTTGGATATGCACGGCAGCACCGGAATAGACAGCCGAAGAATTGGTGAGGTTCAGTCCGTTCAATTCCACGGTAGCTTTATAGGAACCTTCCATATAGAAGCCGCCATCGGACGATGAGCCGGAGAGGGTATAAGTGATTTCTTGTGCAAGATCACTGCTCTGAACGATGGACACATGGGCACCGCTTTGCGTAATGGTCAGATATTGCGCCACGCTCCCTGCTATGGTAATAGAGGCGGACGAACCGCTATAAACCACGCTGACGGCATCGTCCGTAACTGCCGTTTCGTCCACATACATAGACGATACTTTGTTCAGCGTGAATGTCTTGCCCATAACGGTAAGGGAGGAGCCGTCGCTATATGTCATTACACCGGCTTGGGATGCGGGGAAAAGATAGGTAACGTTGCCTACTTTGACATTCAGCGTCTGCGCTGAAAGGGAACACGCAACGATGGTTGCGGTCAGAAGAATAGAGAATCGTTTCATTGTACCACAATCGTTTGTGCGTTTTTACCATCTGAAATCACATAACTGCCCACATCTAACCCTTCCACGGCTTGCTGCAGGTTGTCAAACGTACCGAGTGAAACACCGGTAAGCGAGTACACGCTGACGGGGAGGTCGGCATTGAGTACATCCTCCAAACCATCCGTGCTACCATCCATCGAGAACTGCATAGAAGCAAGGTCGGTAAGGGTAAACGTGGTAGTACCTTCTGCATTAGAGACTTGGAGCGTAGAGCCGGAAACGTTGAACGTCAGGTTCTCTACGCTCAATACGACATTCGTTCCGCTTGTGTTGGTAAACACAAGATAAGGATAGTCGGCTGCATCAAGCAGCAACGCACCTCCTAACGCCATAAGAAACGTAAAAATTTTTTTCATTGTGTATTGATTTAATGGTTATTTCCTATTCGCACGTACCTAATTTATATACGACACGCCCAAAAAAGCGGACAAAAGTAAGGGTAAATGGTAATAAGAGACTTACCCCTACTACGATAATTATTGACATTTTTTCGCTAATTTACTCATTTTTAGTTATTGCAAGATTCGATTATCTGCCCTACTTTTGCGGCGTTTTTAATCTTAATTACAGTTATTTGTATGCCCCAAACCGAGCAACAAGAGATTTTTATCAGAGATATCAATAAGTCTGATATTGTGGTCTTACACAACGTACATCGCTTTCCTGCTCCTGAAAATGTAGAGTTTTCCTCACCTCACCTTGTTATCAGTATTAACCACTGCGGTACAGCCCGCGCTGTGTACGATATGAAGGAAGTTACCTTCAGCGCAAATGACATAGCCGTTGTAATGCCCAATCACCTTCTCTGTCCGCTATACTGCAGCGATGACTATGACGTTACATTGCTCGTGGTTTCCCAAAAATTCTTCGGGGAGATAAAACACCGCACGCTCTCACACGACTTGAGCAAGTTCCACCTTGCGCCGGCATCTGTTCTTACCGATGAACAGATGCGTCTGATGATACAGGTGATAAACGTCCTTGACACCATCAGCAAGATGCCGGAAACTATGTTGCCCCATAGACGCGAAATGCTGATTTACCAACTTAATGTGGCTATCGAGATTCTTAATTCATACCGTCGCGAACAAGACAAAGCCGTTCCGCCATCGCGCAACAGGGCTTTATTCAACGAGTTTTGCGACCTGTTGGCGACACACTATCGGCAGGCGCATGATGTAGCCTTCTACGCCGACCTGCTGCACCTGACCCCTAAATACTTTTCGAAACTGATTCATCAAACCATCGGCGTAACGGCAAGCCAATGGATAGAGGAATACATTGCCACACAAGCCAAAAACATCCTCGCCACCCGCAAAGAGATGTCCGTGCAGCAAGTTGCCTATTTTCTCGGTTTTAACGAATTGTCGGCATTCTGCCGATTCTTCAAACGCACCACGGGCTATACGCCCAAAGGGTACAAAACATCGCTATAGCAACCGGTTATGCCATAGTCATTGACGTACAATCATTTTCTGCAAGAAATAGACTAAGAGATATCGCCCCAGTTGGTGGCAGTAATACGCAGAAGATCCAGTTGCCGCTTATAGATTCGATTGCACTCTTTTTCGAGCATAGGATCGTCATCAAGCAGCGTTTGAGCCGCCTCGCGCGCCATTTCCAACACTTGACCATCGGTAGCCAGAGATGCTATCTTGAGGTCGAAGGGCAAGCCGGACTGCTGCGTTCCTTCGAGGTCGCCCGGACCGCGCAGTTGAAGGTCGGCTTCGGCTATACGGAAACCATCGTTGGTAGCCACCATAATATCCATCCGCTGACGGGTGTCTTTGGTCAGTTCGGCACGCGTCAAGAGAACACAATAACTCTGCTCCGCTCCGCGCCCTACCCTACCGCGCAACTGGTGCAACTGACTGAGTCCGAACCGCTCGGCGTTCATAATGACCATCACGCTGGCGTTAGGGACGTTCACACCCACCTCAATGACGGTGGTAGCCACAAGAATCTGCGTCTCTCCCCGCTGAAAACGCTGCATCTGGAAGTCCTTATCGGCGGCTTTCATCTGCCCGTGAATCATCGAAACTTGGTATTTCGGGAAGGCTTGACAGATCTCCTCAAAGCCGTTTTGCAAGTCCTGCAAGTCTAATTTCTCGTTTTCCTTGATGAGCGGGAATACGACATATACCTGATGACCCTTGATAATCTGCTGCTCCATAAAGCGGTAGATATCGCCCTTGCGATAGAGCGTGTAATGGAGTGTCTGTACGGGTTTTCGTCCGGGCGGGAGTTGGTCAATGACGCTGACTTTAAGGTCGCCATAGACGGTCATAGCAAGCGTTCGGGGAATAGGCGTAGCGGTCATGACGAGGATATGCGGAGCGTGTTCGTTCTTGTACCAGAGACGCGAGCGTTGCGCCACGCCGAAACGGTGCTGCTCGTCTATGACACACAGACCAAGGTTGGCAAACTGCACCTCATCTTCCAACAAGGCGTGCGTGCCAATAAGAATATGAATCTGTCCGGCGCGCAAGGCGGCGTGCAGTTTTTCGCGCTGTTTGCGCGTAGTCGAGCCGGTCAGGAGGGCTACTTGTACTTCGGTATCTTTGAGAAACTCGGAGATGGTCTGCATGTGCTGCTGCGCCAAGATCTCCGTAGGAGCCATAATACAAGTCTGATAGCCATTATCGGCTGCAAGAAGCGCGACAAGGAGTGCCACTAATGTTTTGCCGGAACCGACATCGCCTTGCAGCAGGCGGTTCATCTGGCTGCCGGAACGCAGGTCTGCCTGGATCTCTTTGACTACCCGTTTCTGCGCATCGGTGAGTTCGAAAGGCAGACAATCGCGGTAAAAATGATGGAAGAAATGGCCCACAATGGGCATCTTATAGCCGATGTTCTGCTCGTGCTTCTTCATTTGGCGAAGCAGTTGCAGCTGGATATAGAAGAGTTCCTCAAATTTCAGTCGCGCCCTTGCCTGCTGCATTGTGGGCGTGTCTTTCGGGAAATGAACCGAATAGACGGCTTGCGAGCGCGTCATCAAGTGGTAGGCATTGACCAGATCCATACCGAGCGTCTCGGGCAAGCCCTGCAGCAGTTCATCCTTGAGGTTGAGGATGATAGTGCGCATAGCCCGCGAGTTAAGCCCTGCGTTCTTCATCCGCTCGGTGGTGTTGTAGTAGGGTTCAAGCCCGCCGGTCATTTCGGGTTTGACCTTGCTCCACGGCGTAAGTTCGGGGTGAACGAAATTGTACTGATGATTGAAAGCGGACGGCTTGCCGAAGAGCAGATAGGGCGTATTGAGTTCCAGTTTAAGATACTGAATCTGACGGAACCAGACCAACTCGATAGTACGTTGTCCGTCCGAGAAAGTAGCCACCATCCGCTGCGCTTTGCCTATGCCGACGGTATGAAACTCGGTGATAACCCCTTTGATTTGCACGAAAGTGTCTTCGTTGTCAATCTCGTGGATATAGACAAACCGGCTGCGGTCGATATACTTATAGGGATACTGCTGCAGCATATCGAGCGCAGTATGTACCCCTAACTCTTTACGAAGAATGTCGGCACGCTTGGTACCGACACCCTTGCAATACGTGATATCTTGTGTAGATAAATCCAAATTTATTGAAGACGGAAATTAACAGGAACCGTATATTTGACGCGAACGGGTTTACCGCGCTGCTTACCGGGTTTCCACTTCGGCATGGACTTAATGACGCGGATAGCTTCTTTGTCAAGCGACGGGTCGCCGCCGGAACGTACTACCTCCACGTCCACGATATTACCGTCCTTATTAACCACGAACTGGCAGATAACGCGCCCTTGAATACCGTTCTCTTGGGCGATGATAGGATACTTGACGTTATCGCTAAGATACTTGAAGAGTGCTTGCTGGCCGCCCGGAAACTCAGGCATATCTTCTACGACTACGAAGACAACCTCTTCCTCTTCTTCCTCTTCGACCACTTCCACGGGGGCTTGAATAACGACCTCAACATCCTTTTGGTCTTCGGTGTTGATTTCGATTTCCTGTGTTTCCACATCGTCTTCCACGACGTTGAGGACTTCCACTTCTTGTACTACAGGTGGTGGGGGAGGGGGAGGTGTTTCTTGCGTGGTTTGCTGAATCTCGATTTCCTCTTCAAACTGGAAATCCTGATCCGCTACTTCGTACTTGGTAACGTCTCTTTCGGTCCACTCGAACGCGACGTAGCAAAGGCTCAAGACGAATACCAAACCTACCAAGACGTAGGTAACTTTTTGGCCTTCAAGACTGGCACCCGGAGATTTCTTAAGTTGCATGCTATTAAATTTTATCGTAAGGGTCGGGAAGACAGGATTCGAACCTGCGACCCCCTGCTCCCAAAGCAGGTATTCCACCGGACTGAACTACTTCCCGTGAACGGTAACGCTTCTATAACCGTCCGTTTTTCACTCGCTGTATTGACAGCGTTTTTACCGTATAGGCGTGCAAAGGTACTGCTTTTTGAACAAATACCAACAATAGCTACACATTTTTTTCATTTTTTGCGGTATTTACATACAATTTTGCTCTGTATGGAGCGTTTACATCAGTGCTATATTTCTATCATATCTTATTCCTTTATAATTTCTTGCACGCAGCCAATCCAACATTGTACCGCGTATGGATGATACGCCGACATCAACAAGATCGTCTAATATGAATTTGTATTCCATAGTCGTATTATTTTGTCAGTTGTTGATACATCTTAAATAGTTCAGCGACGCACTCGGATTCTGCCATCTTGGGGGAAGTGAGTGCGTGGCAGTCTGCTCTATTGTCTCGCTCCTATAAGTCGCGAGTACATTGCCCACGGCTTATTCGTCCACGGTAAAATAGCCGGTCGGATTGAGGATGGTATAGTGGGTCATTGTCTGGTTGCTCTCGAAGCCTATCCCTCGTATGACGGAGGAGTCGCGGGTGATGGTAATAGCCGAATCGGAATAGACCCGCTCCGCGTGCTGATCCCAAATAAGCAGTTGGGTATCGAACATCTCGCCCTTCTCATTGAGTGCGTGGACGTTGCCTTTTAGTTCCCATCGCTCCTCCTTATCCCAGTACCGTGCGTGGTCGGACTGAAGGGAGGCTTGTACGTTCAACTGCTCATCGAACTCCTCAAGGTAGATACCTTGCCGGAACTCCCAATAGGAGGGTTCGGCTTTGTCAAAGATCTGCCAATCGGGTGCGGAAATACGATAGCGCACCACGCCTGAATCAGAAATAAGCGTGGTCACGCTATCCACGTCTAATACGGGCGTGGCTTGTCGGTCGGTGACGGCTTCGGTCTGCTTGACATCGCTCTTCTGACAGGAGGAGAAAAAGAACGGTGCTGCCCAGAGAAAGACAGCACCGATATAAAGTATCCGATTAGTGCGCTGCACGGCAGGTAGTGGCTTCGTTAATCCATCCGCCTACGATGAAAGTACCTCCTCCAAATTCGTTCGGCAGGTCGAACATATCTTCTTTGGTGGGGAAGTATTTGCTGTAGGTGCTGATAAGTTTGTTGGCATCTTCGGCGCAGGAGGGGTCCACCTGTTTGGCTTTTTGGAATTTATCAACGGCAGCCCAGAAGACGGTTTTGTTGAGAATAGCAGCCTTGGCACTGCCATCGGTATAGGGTCTTGCCGAGGCGTAGCAATAGCCGATGAGGATATAGCAACGTCCTTGTTGCGGGTTGGCTTCGAGGCTCATACGGGCGTAGCGACGTGCTTCGGTATAGTTCTTGAGTTTGTCGAAGTAGATGAAGGCGATGTTATAGAGATAATCGTCTATGTCGTCATCGTTTTCGTCTTCGACCAATTTGAGTGCTTCTTCGTAGTAGGCAATCGCTCCCTTCCAGTCCTCTTTCTTCATACACATCTTGGCGCAACCGGCGGCAGACTCTTCGGCGGGCTGCATCTTGTGTGCATACTCGGAAGCTGCGAAGTAGATGTCGGATTCAGTGCAATTAACGCGCTTGTAGAGTCCGATAATCTTAAAGAGATTCTCCATATTGTCTTTGTTCTCTTCCAAATAGGAAGCATAGAGTTTGTCTAACTGGTCACAGTTGGCAGCACCCGAAACGGCAAAGATATTGTCCACGTAGTCTTTCTGCTGTGCCGCTGCGGACGCGTTCTTGTTGGTATGGTCGGCAGCCTGTGCTTGGAGATAGCCGCTGACGAGCGAATAATCGGCGATGAACTGCTCTCCGTATTTTTCGGGGTCGGACTTATAGAGGTTGTAGCTTACCTTTATGAACTCCACTAACACGGTGATTTTGGAGCGTGCTTGGAGGCTTTCAATCGACTGCTTGAACCACGGGTAGGCGGTTGCTTTGATTTCGTCTTCGGGGAAGTGCTCGCAGTACGCCAAGCCCTTTTCGCCCAAGATATAGGCAGTGGGATACTTGGGGTCGTTGCCGAAATAGCGGATACGCTTGTCGCACATATCCACTGAGAGTTGCGCGAGACGCTGTTTCTCAGCGGGGTCGGTAGCCGCAGCATAGAAATAGTCCACGATTTTTGCGCCATCGGTATAGATAGACTTGTTGGCGTTGGGACATTCGGTATAGACTGCCATCCACGGTTCGTATGCTTCGGCGAACTGTTTGGCTTTAACGAGGGTATGAACAACGGAAACGTTCTTGACGCACTCTTCGGTGATGGTCGGTTCGTCATCGGCGTAGAGTCCTGCCGCCTCGTTGGCGAGGTTATTCTTGGGTTGTTTGGCTATGGCGAGTGCCGGAATGGTACCGCATAGCGCGATGAGGATAAGAGATTTGATTTTCATAGTAGTATGAAGTTTAAGTTGTTATCTTTACGGGAATATCGGATTTTGGGGTTGAAGTATCAGAGTTTGCGCTTGAAGAACCAGTTTTCAGCCACAGCCACGTTGATGGTCAGTTTGAGGTTGTCTTCCACCAGATTGGCTGCTGAACGGCGGCGATTATACTCCAAGGCGATGTTGAACAGCGTTTCGGAGGTACGAAGCGGAAATCCTACACCTGCCGATACGGCAAAGTCTGTTTTTCCGCCTTGCTGCACATACGAGTCCATAATGGTAGCTCCGATGCGCCAATACATCCGTTCGGCATAGTTTCGGCTCATCTTATTATGGCGGTATTCCGCGCCAAAGGCGTAGCGTGAGCGATTACGGAGGACGTTGGTCAATCCGAAGTACTTAGCGTTGTTCCAAGCCTGGTTGCTGTAATCAAAAGCGATTAAGAGGCGGTCGTCATAGCAGTAACTGGCACCTACACTATAATAAAGAGGTAGTTGAAAACCGTCTTCTTGCACCAAGACGGAGTCAAGGGTGGAAAGTTCGTATTGTACAAACTCGCCTCTCAATTTCTGTTGATTTTCCAACACGGCACCCAACACGATTCTGTGTCGGTCGGCAAAGGTATGAAAGAGTTGTGCTCCGTAGCGGAATCGGAAGGAATTGACGCGCATATTCTGGTACATCGTAGAGCCTGTAACCGCATTATCGGAGAAAGAGAGGTCTATGGCATTGGTGGCATCGCCAAACATATAGTAGAAATTGGCACCGAGGGCAAACCAGTTGAGGATATTGAAACTCAGTCCGGCATACACATTGGTTATACCTCCCTCGCCTTGGTACTTTATTTGGTAGTCATATCCGCCCGATGAGCCGCTTAATGCAAAATCGTAACCGACAGACGTATAAGGCATAACACCCGCCGAGAAAGCTATATGCTGTTTCCAAATAGGGAATTGGAGGGTAACGAACTCGAGGTTACCGTTGGGTCGGTTGCGATGTCCGTTGGCATCGGCATAGCGTGTCCACATACCGCTCGCCGCGAGGTCGAACATAAAAGTAACGCTATCGCAGGCGGTGTAAGAAGCCGGTTGCGAGGGGTTGATAGCCGAACGCTGCCGCATTCCTGCCGCCACGCCTCCCATACCACGAAAGGCGGTGGGGATATTCTCGTTCATTTCGCCGTAGCCGAAACGCGATGAAGGCGAAGAAGTGGCGTTCTGGGCATTGAGCACCATAGGCAGGAAAAGGAAGAGGGAGCAAACGAATATGGCTGCCAAACGTTTCATAGCGGGATTTATGGATATTTTTTTCACTTTCTACAAAATCTATACCAAATGAATTTACATAAGACTTACCAACAAAGGAAGTACGATACTAAGTAGCAAGAGCAGAACACCGACAAGTAGGGTTTGAGCCGTTTTTTGGCTCATGCCGCGCCATTCGCTGACAATCAGTTCCCACATGTGTCCGAACAGGGTTTGTCCGATGAGCATAATGAGGAACGTGAAAACCATAAACGGTGTATTCTTAATCAGGAAGGTTCGTCCCGTACAAAAAGCGAACAGTGCGGCGAATTCAGCCATGCCGGTTAAGGCGCAAATTATGAGGTTGAATTTCCAAACGCCGCCCATTGAGTACTCGGCGAAGGAGTGATTGCGGATGTTCTGCACGATGCAGATTACGGTATTGGACGCAAAAGCCCCCCAACAGAATAGGAATAAGGCTGGTAACCAACGGTATGCCACGATGGTTTCAGGCAGGAAGATACCTTCGCCTGTGACCATCGCAATGTTTAGGCAAGCTCCCATTATACCGCCTAAAAGGGCAAAGAGGACACCTTTTTTGGTATTGAAATGCCGTCTGTCGGCATCTAATACGGAATGGATTTCAAGATCCTTATGGTCGCCAGCTTTGCCGACCATATAGAAACCTGCCAGAGCCACTGCGATGGCTGCGATGACCGACAAGGAGATTCCCCATTCGGGGTGCGTATTGTAGAAGAAAAAGTGCATCACCAGTGCTGCCAACACGATGCCGAAGAATCCTGTCATTCCCGTGGATAAGGCCTTTCCGCGCGAAGCACCCAAATAGAACATACTCCGCTCATACGCCAGATCCGCCGCTCCCCATACGACACCGAGGGCAATAGTGGAAGCCCACTGAAAACCGGGAACTTGATCAAACAGTTCGTAAAAGAGATAGCCGGGAGGCAAGGCTAAATTAGCCGCCCAGAGGGGCAAGGCTACATAGATAATCAAGCCTCTGACGAAGGAAAAAGTTTCCCATGACCATTCTCTAACCATACTGATAGGCACATACGTTGCCGATTGAAGCAACGTGCCTAATAGGATGATTCCGACGGCTGTTAAGTAAGTTTCCATTGTCAATGTTTATACTTATAACGAGATACGGTTTTGCCTTTGGCTATATTGGCTAATTTGCCGCGCACAAACTGCTTACGGATGGGCGAGATGCGGTCGGTGAAGACGTGTGCTTCGAGGTGGTCGTACTCGTGCTGAACGATGCGTGCCTTAAAGTCGGTATAGGTATCGGTATGCCAGTTGAAGTCTTCGTCTTGGTAGCGAATGGTGATTGTTTTGGGGCGTACCACGTTTTCCGATATGCCGGGCAGGGACAGACAACCTTCGCTGTAAGTAACCGTTTCATCGCTTTGCTCGATGATAGTGGGATTGATAAAAGCTTGCTTAAAGTCCACACATTCGGGGTATTCGTCTTTGAGTTCGGAGCCGTCCACGACAAAGAGACGGATGGACTTACCTATTTGAGGAGCCGCCAAGCCGCAGCCTTCCGCCGAGGTCAGCGTTTCGTGCATATCGGCTATGAGTTGCTTGAGATTCAAGTCGGTATCGGGCGGTATTTCGTCTGTCGGTTTTCGTAATGCCGGCTGACCGTATAAGTAGATGGGGAGAATCATTGGTTTAGTTTATAGTTGAAAGTTGAAAGAAGTTGGAGAGTTTAGAGTTTAGAGTTTAGAGTTTAGCGCGATTGGAGGTAATCTTCGAGTATGATGCAGGCGGCTAATTTATCCACTACGGCTTTGTCTTGCCGCTGTTTTTTCTTCATACCTCCCATTATCATTGCCTGATGGGCTATGGTGGACGTAAAACGCTCATCATACTCATATAGGGGCATTGAGGGGAAGATTTTGCGAAACCGCTGCACAAAAGGGCGTATATACTGCATACTGCTGCTTTCCTGTCCGTTGAGTTGTATCGGGTGTCCGATGACGACTTCATCGACTTGGTTGTGCGCGAAATAGTCTTGCAGCCAATTCTCCAATTGGTTAGTGAGGATAGTGAGCAACGGATTAGCCGTTATCCGAAGCGGGTCAGTGACGGCTAATCCTGTACGTTTTTGTCCGTAATCAATAGCGAGAATACGCCCCATCAGTCTGCCAATTCATCGTACTCTTTCTGCATACCAAGACGATAGTAGAGAGAACGCAGTTGGTGTTTATAGGTATAATCATCGGGCTTGAGTTGGTGTGCTTTTTGGAAGTAGGGCAACGCTTTACGGAATGTTTCGGTGATTTCCACGCGAGCGATCTTATAGTCTTTGGCGTTCATATAAGCCGCTTTTTCATTCAGTTGGTTAGCTTTATCCACATAGACCACACCATAATTATACCATAAGTCGGCGTTTTCGGGTTCGGCTTTGAGAGCCTCTTCGTAAACGGCGATAGCCTCATCGAAACGCTTCTGCATATCTAAGATAGAGCCTTTGAGCAGGAGGTATTGCGTTTGCGGGTCGGCGGCAATGGCTTTGTCCAAATAGACGAGTGCTTCGTCCATTTGTCCGCCGCTCACGAGGTTATTGATGCGGTTCTGCATAAACCACGTATTGTCTGCATAACGGTTGATACATTCGTCCAACCAAGCGTTGGCAGAGGCGGAGTCGCCAAGATTGATATAGCTCTGATAGATGAATTGTCCTGCCTGTACGGGTTTGACGTTCTGCTCGATGAGTTTACGCAAGTCGGTGATCGCCGTGTCGTACATCTTTGCGTTATAGGCGGCAAGTGCGGCATTATAGCAGATGTCTTGGTAGGTTGTGTCCTTGGGCAGTCTGTCCTTATAGCGTTTTTCCTGCATCATTTCGAGGTCGGGAATGGCTATATAGGCTTTGAACGCCTCGTAAGCGGTGGCGAAATCCTGTTTTTCCCAGAGGTTGTAGGCATAATAGACGAGTTCGCGGTGTTCGTAGTATTCGACCATCTTGTCGGCTATTTTACGGCGTGTGCCGGTATCGTATTTGGCTTTACCTTTCTTGTCATAGACGGGGGTCATAGCCAGTTTGTCGGCTTGGATCCAATAGTTATAGCTTTCGAGAACGGCTGTACCGCGCACATTATAGTCAGTGCCGCCTTTTCCTAATTGGAGTTTGAGGTATTCGGCTTCGTTCTGCTTATAGCCAATCATACCGGCTATGTACCATGTCTTGGCTTGGTCTTTGGTCTCATCGTTAGCGAGTGCTTCTTTGATGGCGGCTCTTGCCCCTGCGAAGTCGGGTGAATCAGCGAGAGCGAGGTTTTCGGCTTTACGAACGTTTCCTTTTTGTGCCATGCAGCCTGCGCTTATCAGCACAAGGGCTACCATAGATAAAATCTTTTTCATACGTTGGTATGTTTATTCGTTATTGTCAGAGGTGTTTTGAGAGTTATCTGCAACAATCGTGCCATTTTGCTCATCGCTGTTGTTATCGGCTATTTCAGAGGGTTGCAGATTGTTTTCTATACTCTGTTCGGCATTATCTTCTTCATCTTTCGGAACGATGCAGCCGAACATCAGCGTATCATTGCGTTTTTGGAGTTCGATGAGTTTGACCCCCTGTGTGGCGCGTCCCATCACGCGAATCGTATCCATAGCCATACGGATGGCGGTGCCGGATTTGGTGATGAGCATCAGGTCTTGGTTGTCGTCCACGGCGTGGAGACCTACGAGATGTCCTGTCTTGTCGGTTATGTTCATTGTTTTCACGCCTTTGGCTCCGCGACTGGTAATGCGATAAACGGGTTCGCCGTCTTCGTCATCAAGGCGTGTGCGCTTACCGTAGCCATTCTCGGAGATGACGAGTACGGTCTTATCGCTGTTGTTCTCAACGCAAATCATACCGATAGCGCAGTCCTTGCCGTCTTCTTCGAGACGAATAGCGCGCACACCGCTGGCTGTTCTGCCCATGGGGCGCACGAGGTTCTCAGGGAAGCGGACAACCTTGCCGTTGTAGGAGGCGATGAGCATCTGGCTTTCTCCATCGGTGAGGGTAACGCCTATGAGAGCATCGCCTTCACGCAGTCCGACGGCATTGATACCGTTGGCGCGGGGGCGACTATACGACTCCAATGTTGTTTTCTTCATCAAGCCGTTGCGCGTAGCGAAGATGAGGTAATGGTTCTGTACGTAGTCGGGGTCGTTGAGTCCTTTGACGTTGATGAAAGCGCAGACTTTGTCACCCTTTTCGAGGTTGATGATGTTCTGAATGGCGCGTCCTTTGGACTGACGGTTGCCTTCGGGCAGGTCATAGACTTTCTGCCAATAGAGCCGACCTGATGTGGTGAAGAACATCATTGTGGAGTGCATGGAGGCTTGGTGAACGTACTCAATGAAGTCTTCGTCGCGTGAAGCGGAAGCACGTGAACCGATACCTCCCCTACCCTGCTGGCGGAAGTCTGTCAACGGGGTGCGTTTGATATAACCGAGGTGGGAGATAGTGATGACCATATCGTCATCGGCATACATATCTTCGGGGTTGAACTCGGTAGCCATCTTGACCACTTTGGTGCGGCGTTCGTCGGCGTATTTGGCTTTGATTTCTTCACATTCGTCAATGATCACTTTGTAGCGGAGGATTTCGCTGCCGAGCAGTTCTTTGAGGTGCTGTATCTGGTCTTGGAGGTCAGCATACTCTTGCTTAAGTTCATCGATACGTAGTCCTGTCAAGGCACTGAGACGCATATCCACGATGGCTTTGGACTGGAGGTTATCCAAGTTAAAGCGCGCTTCGAGATTGGTCTGTGCGTCTTGCGGCGTTCGAGAAGCGCGGATGATACGAACGACTTCGTCGATATTGTCCACGGCTATAATCAAGCCTTCCAATATATGGGCGCGTTCTTCGGCTTTGCGCAGTTCCCAGCGGGTGCGACGGGTAACGACATCCATACGGTGCTCAATGAAATTGCCGATGAGGCTCTTGAGGTTCAGGAGCATCGGGCGACCTTTGACGAGGGCTATGTTGTTGACCGAGAAGCTGGACTGTAAGTCGGTGAATTTGTAGAGTTTATTGAGAACGACCTGTGCGTTGGCATCTTTCTTGAGTTCGACCACGATACGGATATCGCGTTTGGACTGGTCGCTGATGTCGCTGATGCCTTCTATTTTCTTTTCGCTGACGAGGTCGGCTATTTTCTTTACGAGTTCGCTCTTGACCACGCCATAGGGCAGTTCGGTGATGACGATATGTTCGCGTCCGTTGTTTTCTGTTTCGATGTCGGCGTTGGAGCGGATGACGATGCGTCCTCTACCTGTCTCAAAGGCATCGCGCACGCCCTGATAGCCGTAGATCGTACCGCCTGTAGGGAAGTCGGGGGCTTTGATGTACTGCATCAGTTCCGCTACGGTTATTTCCTCGGGGACTTCTTGACCGTTGGCTTTGGCTTCATCGATGGCTATTTGGCGTTTGACGTATGCCACGCAGCCGTCAATGACTTCGCCTAAGTTGTGGGTCGCCATATTAGTAGCCATACCGACGGCGATACCGGTAGCACCATTGACTAACAGGTTCGGGAAACGTGTGGGCAGCACGACCGGTTCACGGAGTGTATCGTCGAAGTTAAGCTGCATATCCACGGTATCTTTTTCGATGTCGCGCAGCATCTCTTCGGCGAGTTTGCTTAATCGGGCTTCGGTATAACGCATAGCGGCGGGGCTGTCGCCGTCCACCGAGCCGAAGTTACCTTGACCGTCCACGAGGCAGTAGCGCATATTCCACGGCTGCGCCATACGGACGAGCGTACCATAGATAGAGGAGTCACCGTGGGGATGGTATTTACCCATGACCTCACCGACGATACGTGCGCTCTTCTTGGTCGGTTTATCGCTTGTATTGCCTAATTCATTCATTCCGAACAGCACACGGCGGTGAACGGGCTTAAATCCGTCGCGCACATCGGGCAAGGCGCGACTCACAATCACGCTCATCGAATAGTCAATATACGATGAACGCATTTCTTCATCAATCTTAACGGGAATAATTCTGTCTTCTGACATAAGTGTTTTATGTATTTGTATTTATTTATTCAAAGATTTCAGAATTCATAGTTTTTAGGATTTACATTAAATAAAGGTCTAAAAAAGTAAGAATCCGTTCGAAAACGCCTCAAAAAGCGTGCAAAGGTACAACAAAAAAGGTTGCCCTACAAGAGCAACCTCATTTTTTTCGTTATTTTGGCACTTTTGTACTATTTCGAGGGGGTATCGGTAGAGGGTATCACCTTGCCTTAAAATGCAAATAAAGCCCATTTTCGTCGATTTGCATAGTACAGGGAGTGTTCAACGGAAGGGGGAAATTCATTTCATCGTGTCCGGCGGGGAAGCCGAAAAAGACGGGGTATGAATAGTCGCTGACGGCATCGAAAATGGTTTCAAGGATGGTTTGCCCCATACCTTCATCGTCCTCGCAGTCAGTGAGTTGCCCTACAACCAAGCCGCTTATTCGGCTTAACACGCCGCTCATACGGAGGTTGCGCATCATACGGTCGATATGGTAGTGCCGCTCGCCGACATCTTCAAGGAAGAGGATAACGGGTTCGGCAGCGCGTTCAATGACCTTATTGATGCTCCACGGCGTTGCCTGTAAGCCGTAGAGGACGCTGAGGTTGCCGCCGGTCATTCGTCCTTTTATTTCTCCGTGACGGTTCAACGGATGGGGAGGCAAGCGATAGGTGATTTCTTTTCCTTCAACGGCTTGTTTCCACAGAAGGACATCCTCGCGGTTGGCGTTTGCTTCGTTTTGACGGCACATCATTCCGTGGAGCGAAGGTCTGCCGTTGACGGCGCAGAATTGGTGAAGAAGGGTTATATCCGAGAAACCAACTATTAACGGCATTTCATCAGTGGCTAACGAGGACGGTATGCGGTCTATGAGTTGTTGTAAACCATAGCCTCCGCGCGAGCATAGTACGACATCCGCATCCGAGGAGAGAGCCTCTATAAGGTCTTGCAGTCGTTGTTCTTGTGTGGCAGCAAAGCGTCCGCAGCGAGTGCGGGTAAATTGTCCTTCGCTTACCTGCCAGCCCCAGTTAGCGAGTACGGAAACGGACTGCTCCACGCGCTGTGGGTCAACGGCTCCGGAAGGGGATATGATTCTTACTTTCATCTTGGTAGCGATTAAGTCAGCCATTGCTTGTTTATTCGGTCAGATTATTGTCAGAGAGACGCGCAAGACAATCTCGGATGGCAGTTTGCACTTCAAGTGAGTTAGGCACCAAAGGAAGGCGTAAGCAATTTTGTATCAGTCCAATCTGATGCATTACCGTCTTTATGCCGGCAGGGTTGCCTTCTACGAACAAGAGTCGGATGAACTCGGCGTACTTTTCTTGCAAGGCTTTGTTTTGCTCGTGTACAATCCGCAGGAAAGCAGCGGGGAAGGCGTTGGATGCCACGGAAATGAGTCCGTTGCCGCCACGCTTCATAATATCTGCCGCCAAGGCATCATCGCCGCTAATAACGAGCAGATTGCCATCGGTTTGGGATTGGCTCAAATCAATCAATCTGCCGATTTGGTCCATATTGCCGGAGGCTTCTTTGACACCTGCTACTTTGTCGGGTGCTTCTTTATAGATACGGATGGCCGTTTCGGGGAGCATATTGATGCCGGTTCGTCCGGGTACATTATATAAAATGACGGGGACGGGAGTGGCTTGCGTGATGGCACGGAAATGTTGAAAGAGTCCTTCCTGTGAGGGTTTATTGTAGTAGGGGCAAACGCTTAAGATAGCGGCGAAATGGGTTTGGAGCCATTCTTTTTGTCGTTTGAGTTGACCGACGATGGCGGCTGTGCAGTTACCTCCTGCGCCTAAAACCAACGGCAGTCGTCCGGCGGTCTGTTTGCTCACAAAGGTAGCCACCGCCACGCGTTCTTCGTCAGTCATCGTTACGGCTTCGCCTGTGGTGCCTAAGACAACGAGGTAATCTGCTCCGCCTGCTATCTGCCGTTCCACCAACTCGGCAAGAGCCTTGTAATCCACCTCTCCTTTTCCGTTGAACGGCGTAATGAGTGCCGTTCCCAATCCGCTCAGTTTATGTTTTTTCATCGTCTATTTCAGTTCTTGTATTTTCTATGCGTCATTCAGTCTTTGCTTTCAATGGTTTGGAGATAATGAACAATCTGATCGAACAAAGGTGTGTGACTCTCTTGTACGGGCATATCAATATCAAAATCGTGCAGCCCCTCAACGATATGTTTACCTGCTTTGAAGCGGGCTTTAGCAAAAAGTGCCGCGTACTGCAAGGGCAAACAGGGTATTTGGGTGAGGTCAATAATAAGGTCGTATTCGTTTTCGGCGATGGCGGTAATGATGTCTTTGCGCAGTTGGTAGAGGCAGTTACGATCGCGCGAGCCTAACATACGGCTTTGCGGCAAGATAGGTGACTGCACGTCTTTGCGCTCCACGTAGCCTAATAGGAAGACTTGCTTATTGTTCATCATCAAGCGGCGCATTATCTCCCGGATGTCGCTGTTTTTCTCCATCAGGTCGCTGTCGTAGATAAGCAAGACGGTTCGCACTTTTTGCCACTGCGGGAAGCGCACATCGCGGGCAGGTTGCTTGCGCAGTTGGTTTAGGAAGAGTCGTTGTCTGATTTGATCTAAGATATTCATACGTTTAGGGGAATTCGCCGCCGTTATATATAGGTTAGAAAGAGATTGCCTTTGCTTACAGAACCTTCTGTTATTTGCAGATTACCAAATAGTAACTCTTTTTTCCTTTTTGGAAGAGGAGATAGCGGTTGTTGATAAGTGCCTCGGTGGTGAAAGGTGTTTGCGGGTCGGTGAGTTTTTGCTTGTTCATACTCAAGCCGTTGGCTTGAATCATTTTTCTGGCTTCACCTTTGGAGGGGAAGATATGTGTTTTTTCGGCGAGCAGGTCAAGCGGGGCAATACCTTGCGTGAGTTCATCACGGCTGACTTCGTACTGCTCTACGCCCTCGAAGACTTGGAGGAAGGTTTCCTCGTCAAGCGATTCCAACGCATCTTTGGTGGCGTTGCCGAAGAGGATATTGGTGGCATTGACGGCTGCCATATAATCGGCTTCGCTGTGTACCATACAGGTCACTTCTTTGGCGAGTCGTTTTTGGAGCGTGCGCAAGTGGGGTGCAGCATCATGCTCGGCGATGAGCGCGTCAATCTCCTCTTTTTCGAGTGAGGTAAAGATTTTGATGTAGCGTTTGGCATCTTCGTCAGCGACATTGAGCCAGAACTGGTAGAAGCGATAGGGGGATGTATAACGTCGGTCAAGCCAAACGTTGCCGCTTTCTGTTTTTCCGAACTTGACTCCGTCGGACTTGGTGATGAGCGGACAGGTGAGGGCGAAGGCATCGTTGCCGGTCATTTTTTTGATGAGTTCGGTGCCGGTGGTGATATTGCCCCATTGGTCGGAGCCTCCCATCTGCAACTTACAGTTCTTGTGCTCGTTGAGATAAACGAAGTCGTAGCCTTGCAGCAGTTGGTAGGTAAATTCGGTGAAGGACATACCTTGCGAGTACTCGCCGTTGAAGCGTTTCTTGACGGAGTCTTTCGCCATCATATAATTGACGGTGATGAGTTTGCCGACATTGCGGGCAAAATCGAGGAAGGTGTAGTCCTTCATCCAGTCGTAGTTATTGACCAGTTCGGCGGCGTTCGGTGCATCGGAGTTGAAGTCAAGGAAATGCTCCAACTGTTTGCGGATGGCTTCGACGTTATGGCGCAAGGTTTCTTCGGTAAGGAGGTTGCGTTCGGCGGATTTGCCGGAATGGTCACCAATCATACCTGTGGCACCTCCGATGAGGGCGATAGGTTTATGTCCGCAGCGTTGGAGGTGGCGAAGCATCATAATGCTGCAAAGGTGTCCTATATGGAGACTGTCAGCAGTTGGGTCTATGCCTACGTAAGCGGTAGTGGGTTCTTTAAGGAGTTGTTCTTCCGTGCCGGGCATAATATCCTGCAACATACCGCGCCAGCGCAGTTCATCTACAAAATTTTTCATACGAAATGTTTCTTTATTAAGATTAAGTTGATTTACTTTACTAAGATAATCCTGATTTTCAGGGGCGGCAAAGGTACGGACTTTTTGTTGAACGTACAACATTATTCAATACGTTGCCATACTTTTCTTCTCCTTAAAGAACCACCTGTATATTCCACCGGGTACTGATTTGGCTTGATAAGCAGGTGCCGAAAATCCGGCTTTTCTGTAAAAAAAATGGCATTGCGCTTAATTTTTTGAGAATAAATGCTATTTTTTTGTACATTTTTGTAAAATAGCGTATTTTTGCGGGCTGAAAGGGTGATAAGCACACAAAAAAAATTATATAAATCAAGTATTAAATTCAAATGGAACAGAAGAAACGCGTTTACACCTTCGGTAACGGTAAGGCCGAGGGTAATGCCCAGATGCGTGAGCAATTGGGCGGCAAAGGTGCGAACTGCGCCGAGATGAACCTTGTAGGCGTTCCCGTACCTCCGGGATTCACCATCACAACGGACGTTTGCAACGAGTACTACGAAGTGGGTCAGGAGAAGATAGTTGCCTTATTGAATGACGATGTAATGGCAGCCGTCCGCCACATTGAGACGTTGATGAACTCGAAGTTCGGCGATCCGCAAAACCCGCTGTTGGTCAGCGTTCGTTCGGGTGCCCGCGCCTCTATGCCGGGTATGATGGACACCATTCTGAACCTCGGTTTGAACGACGTAGTAGCCGAGGGTATGGTAAAGAAAACTCAGAATCCCCATTTCGTATATGACTCATACCGCCGCTTCGTACAGATGTACGGCGATGTGGTTCTGGGAATGAAACCCGTGAACAAAACCGACATCGACCCCTTCGAGAAAATCATCGAAGAGGTGAAGGAGATTCGTCACATCGAGTTGGACAAAGACTTGAATGTGGACGAGTTGAAGTTGTTGGTAGCCAAGTTCAAGACGGCTATCAAAGAGCAGACGGGCAAGGATTTCCCGAACGATCCGATAGAGCAGTTGTGGGGTGCTATCTGCGCGGTGTTCCGCTCTTGGATGAACGAGCGCGCCATCCTCTATCGTAAGATGGAAGGCATACCCGACGAATGGGGCACAGCCGTGAGCGTAATGGCGATGGTATTCGGCAATATGGGCGAAACGAGTGCTACGGGCGTATGCTTCAGCCGTGATGCCGCTACGGGCGAAGACATCTTCAACGGCGAGTATCTCGTCAATGCACAAGGTGAGGACGTGGTAGCCGGTATCCGTACTCCGCAACAAATCACGATAGAAGGCAGCCGTCGTTGGGCTAAACTGCGCGGCATCAGCGAAGAAGAGCGCGCCGCCAAGTATCCTTCGATGGAAGAGGCGATGCCTGCTCTGTATAAGGAGTTGAACGAGATTCAGCAGAAATTGGAAGACCACTACCGCGATATGCAGGATATGGAGTTCACCGTTCAAGAGGGCAAACTCTGGTTCTTGCAGACGCGTAACGGCAAGCGCACGGGTACGGCGATGGTGAAGATAGCGATGGACTTGTGCCGCGAGGGCAAGATCACGGAGAAAGAGGCTATTATGCGTTGCGAGCCGCAGAAGTTGGACGAACTGCTCCACCCTGTTTTCGACAAGGAGGCACTGAAGAAAGCGCAAGTGATTACGCAAGGTCTGCCTGCATCTCCGGGTGCTGCTTGCGGACAAATCGTGTTCCACGCCGACGATGCACAGGCTTGGCATAAGGACGGTCATAAGGTGATTATGGTTCGTATCGAGACCTCGCCTGAAGACTTGGCAGGTATGTCTGCAGCGGAAGGTATATTGACGGCTCGCGGCGGTATGACCAGTCACGCAGCGGTTGTGGCTCGCGGTATGGGTAAGTGCTGCGTGAGCGGTGCGGGTGCCATCATCGTGGACTACAAAGCCAAGACAGTTACAATAGAGGGCGTTACCTATAAGGAAGGTGACTATATCTCGCTGAACGGTTCGACGGGTCAAGTGTATGCCGGTCAGATTCCGACGAAGGCAGCCGAACTGAGCGGCGACTTCAAGGCGTTGATGGACTTGTGCGACAAATACACACGCCTGCAAGTACGGACGAATGCGGATACGCCTCACGATGCCCAAGTGGCTCGTTCATTCGGCGCGAAGGGTATCGGTCTGACCCGTACGGAGCACATGTTCTTTGAGGACAAGAAGATTGTGGCGATGCGCGAGATGATTCTTGCCAAGGACACGGCAGGTCGTGAGAAAGCATTGGCCAAACTGCTGCCCTATCAGAAAGCCGACTTCAAGGGTATCTTGGAGGCTATGGACGGTTATCCCGTGAATATCCGCTTGCTTGATCCTCCTTTGCACGAGTTTGTACCCCATGATTTAGCCGGTCAGGAGACGATGGCGAAAGAGATGGGCGTGACGGTTGAGGAGATCCAGCAACGCGTGAACAGCCTCGCGGAGAATAACCCGATGTTAGGTCACCGCGGTTGCCGTTTGGGTATCACGTTCCCCGAAATCACTGCTATGCAGACCCGCGCCATTATGTCCGCAGCCTGTGAATTGAAGAAAGAGGGCAAGAACCCGATGCCGGAGATTATGGTTCCGCTGATCGGTATCTTGTACGAGTTCAAGCAGCAGAAAGAGATTATTATGCGCGTGGCTCAAGAGGTCTTCCAAGAGTACGGCGTACAGGTAGAGTTTGAGGTAGGTACGATGATTGAGATACCTCGTGCTGCTCTGACCGCCGACCGTATCGCCACCGAGGCACAATACTTCTCCTTCGGAACAAATGACCTGACGCAGATGACGTTCGGCTACAGCCGTGATGATATTGCTTCGTTCCTGCCCGTTTATTTGGATAAGAAGATCTTGAAAGCCGATCCGTTCCAAGTGCTGGACCAGAAAGGCGTAGGTCAACTCATCAAGATGGCGGTTGAGAAAGGTCGCGCCATCCGTCCGGCATTGCGCACGGGTATCTGCGGTGAGCACGGCGGTGAGCCTTCTTCCGTTAAGTTCTGCGCCCGTATCGGTATGAACTACGCAAGTTGCTCGCCTTTCCGCGTACCTATCGCACGTCTTGCAGCCGCTCAAGCAGCCGTTGAAGACGAAGCGTAAGAAAGTGAAAAGATAAAAAAAGAAGGAATGCCAGATTGGTATTCCTTCTTTTTTTTGCAGAAAGTGAGAACTTTTTGCGGAAAGTGAGGGATTCGAACCCCCGGTACGACGTAATGCGTACACCACATTTCGAGTGTGGCTCTTTCGACCACTCAGACAACTTTCCGAATGCTTAATTGATAGGACAGGTAAACCTGCTTTGGTCAAAAGCGGCGCAAAAGTAGGGCAAATTTCGGATATGGCAAAAAAAGGTGCGATTTTTTGCAGATTTTTTTTGTCAGGTGGAAAAGTCGGCGTACTTTTGCGGTTGCAAATGGTGCTTGAAACGCTTTTTCGGCGCGTAGAGTGAAAAGGGAAACAGGTGCGATTCCTGTACAGACCGGCTGCTGTGAGTTCTATCATGTAGTGATTTCTCATTCTTACGTCATTGGCCTATAGCCGAGAAGACGAGAAATCACGGAACGAGTCAGAAGACCTGCCATTTGGCGAAACGAATTGGTCGCCCCCGGATACGGGCAGGTCAATGGCAAAGGATTTAGTAAGACACATTGTTATAGTGTACACACTTGTTGCTGTGTGTATGTCCGTGCGCGAGGCTGTTTTGCGTGCGGGCGTTGGTGTGTGTTTGTTTACACAGAGAAATATAATGTTTATGTAACGTATATCTATCGTGTATCTAACGTATATCTATCGTGTTTGTAACGTTCTACGTGCGAGATGACAAGGGGACAAACAAACAAATAAACTAATAAATAATCAACAACTAAACAATTAACCTAAAAAAAAGAAGAGTCTATGAGAAAAGGATTTCTTTTGAGTGGGGCGATAGCAGCTATGTGTCTGTTAGGCTCCGAAATGAATGCGCAGAGTTATGAGTTGCGCGTGCTGACGTTTGAGGACGGTTCGGAAAAGAACGGCTTTGAGGCTGTAAACGGCTTATCAGGCTGGTCAGACTTAATTGATGACCCACAGCAGTATGGGCAACTCCTCTACGGCGAAAATAACGGGGGTACCGAAGATCCCTATATGTGGACTGATGGAGGAAATACGGAATTACATCACGAGTTCATTGATGCATGGGGCATGGGGTCGTATGCGTTCTATGGAGGCGGTGAAGCTATCAGCCATTATTGGAGTTCAGACTATGAAACGTATGGTGAATTTTTGTATCAACTTACTGCATATCGTCCGGATGCCGGTAGTAATGATATGAACACAGCAGGCGGCGGTCACAACGGCTCGGATAATTTCTGTGTACATTTCGGATATATCGACGATACGGGATATGGCGTATCAGAAGTTCCTGCGCTTGTATTTGCAGACGGCGTAGCCCGTGTGATTGACCATATATATGTTTGTCCTACTACCTATACCTATTATACTGTATTTCATGGGAACGAACTTACAGATGTATTGGGTGAGGACGGCAAACTTTGGATAAAAGCACGCGGTTTTGCTTCAGCTGAAGATTCCGAACCTTCTGCCACAACGGAATTTCTGTTCTTTGCCGGAGATGGAACAGCAGATACCAGAGACTGGACGAAATGGGATTTAAGCAGTCTTGGTGCTATCGAGAAATTGGAATTTGCTATGTATGGCGAAGGATCCGGCACGGACAATGGTTATGGACTAAGTCAAGCTGCATATTTTGCTTGGGACGATATGGCAGTCCGCTTCCCTGTTTCGACTCCCGAGCCGGAAGAGCCGACGAGTTACGAGCGCACGGGTCTGACAACGGGCAACTACGGTACCATCTGCCTGCCATACGCTGTGAATGCAGGTGACTTCACGGGTGCTACGTTCTTTGAGGCTGTTGGTCAGACGAGTGACGGTGTCGTATTGGAAGAGGTCAGCAGCCTGACCGCCGGTAAGGCATATATCTTCCAAGCCACTGCTACGAGTCTGAACTGCACGTATTCGGGCGAAGCAGTAGCCACTCCTGTCAGCGCGGCAATGAACAACGGTCTGCAAGGCACGTTTGACGATAACACGGAAGTGCCTGCTAATATGTACTTTATATATGGTAATAAGTTATGGAAGTCCACGGGCGTGAATATGGTGGATGCCAACCGTGCCTACATTGATTTGACGTATGTACCGGCGGGTGTACCTGCTCCCGTAGCGGGCAGAAGACGTGTGGTAATGCCTCGCGTCGGCGAAGAGACGACTGCACTTCCCGAAGAAGTTGAGAATGAGACCGGTGCAACGAAGCAGATGATTAACGGCAAGCTGTATATCATAAAGGGCGGTCGCGTGTATGACGCACAGGGTAAGAATGTACAATAATATAATAAGGAGACAGAAAAATGAAAGCAAGTTATAAAGCCCCTCAGACAGAGGTAATGAAGGTAACGAGTACCATAATATGCGCGAGCGGCGGCGGTGCTTCTTCCGCTCCATCGAATGTACTTCATTTTGAACACGATGCTCCTGCGCCTGAACTGCGCGGCGAATAAGCGGTAGTCTATCCTCCTCCCGTGCCTGCAAGTAAGTACGGGAGGAGAGGTAGTTCAGCAAGCCCGAATACAATTCGGGCTGATATAAAAACGAGAAAGTTACAGAGAAAAGTTGAAAGAAAAATAATACATAATGAAGCGATTAGTTGCACAATTGATGCTGTTGTCCCTATGGAGTTCGATGCTTGCAACAGATACCATCCGTTTGGATATGTCGGCTCATTTAGACGATTATGAGCAGGATGCGGACGGCAAGTGGGCGATGACATACAGCGGGGAGTATACGTCGTTGGACTTTAACGACCTGTTTACGTTCAGCCATATGCAGAACGCCATTCAGTCGCAAGACCCGAACGGTATGCCTTACTGGGAAGGCTTCACGCTGTGCACGAACGGCGACAAGGAAGACTACGGCATGGCGGGTTCGTCAAACGGCTGGATTGAACACCAATGGGGCTGTATGGCAGGAGGCGGCTTGGATGCCGACGGCAAGACGGTGAACGGTCTGCCTTATATGGTGGCATACTGGGGGTATAACAGCGACAGTGAAGACTCTCATTGTCTGCAGATTGACTTTTCCGACGGTCAGACCCACCGCCCGTTAGGTATATGGGTATGCAACCATCCGTGGGCTTACTACGGCATAGAGCATGACGACGGTTTTGCCCACTCGTTTGCGGATAACGGTGCGTACTTCAACCTTATCATACACGGTTTGGACGAAGAAGGGAAAGAGGCAGGCATGCCGATAACCTACTCTCTTGCTTCGTTCCATGACAACAAGTTGGATATGCCGACTGCGTGGACATGGATTGAACTGAGTTCGTTGGGACAGGTTAACGGGCTGTACTTCACGATGGAGAGTTCGGATGAAGCCGGTGCGTTAGGGATGAACACCGCCGCCTATTTCTGCTTGGGCGGAATGGAGGTATTAGAACATGTGGACGAGATAGCACGCCCTACAGGTCTGCAAGCGGAGGTGATAGACGAGCACAGCGTGCGCGTGACGTGGAGCAAGGTAAGCGACGCGGCATACTACAGACTGTACGTCGATTCGGTATTGGTTGATTCGACCGATACGCGGGAATTTCTGTTTACCGATTTGGAGACCTATACGCAGTACCGCTTCTTTGCGGAGGCTGTGTCGGCTTACGGCGAACACTCGGACTGGGGCTACACAACAGCCCGCACCAAAGATATGACACCCCCTACCCCGCCACAGAACGTGCGCGTGACAGAAACGGGGATGTACAAAATCGTACTGAGTTGGGACGCAGGAACAGACAATATAGCGGTGGACAAATACGCCGTCTATGTGGACGGCAAACGCTATTCGCGCCCTAAATACACGACCGTATCCATCACGGGTTTGGATGCGGGAAGAACGTACAAACTGGAAGTGGAGACATTAGACACGTCAGGCAATGCCAGCGAACGTGTATCATTGGAAGCCACTACACTATCGTCCCCCACGGCGATAGACGAGACAACAAACGACAAGAAACAAACCGTCTATACCATAGACGGCAGACAAATGAACGGACGACCAACAAAAGGACAAGTGTCAATCGTTCAAACCGGAAACGGGACAAAGAAGGTAATGTACAAATAAATCAAAGATATGAACAAACATTCTGTATTTCTATTGTGGCTCTTGCTCCTCATTGGAGCGAGAACAGGAGCGGAGGCAGCATTGGTGGAGGTCACGATGAATTCAGTAACCCGGACGCTGACGCTGAAGAACAGTGCAGGCGATGTGATAGCGGAGGACGCTATGACCACAGCTGCAAGCAAGAACACCTACGTATTTAACAACCTTCCGGCGGGCGAATACATATTGGAAGGCTATAACTCAAGCAATGAGTTGAACGGTACGATGACTTTTTCTGTGGGCGATGCAGACATAAGTATGCAGATATGGACCATCACCAAGATTGCGGTGACCAATTCGGGTTGGGTATATGGCACGGACTATACGATTGAGAACGTGGAGGTACACAGCCGCGAGGGAGTGACGTATCCAGTGACGTTAGGCGAGAATGCGGGTAACAGTTCGGTGCTGACGTATGACGGCGGCAGCGTGGTACTGCGATTTGTGCCGTCGGATGCACGTGTAGCAGAAGGCTACGTGGCATCGGATGACGGACGTACCGTAACGGGAAATACGACTATTCAGGGGAAGATACGCGAGGGCGGATTGTTCACCTCGACCTGCCCTGTGGACGCAGAGATAGCGATGATGCAAAAGCCCGGCGGCGACGGAGGTTCAGGAACGATTCACTTCACTCCATTCCGCGTTATTGCTCCCGAATCGGTAGAGACAAGCGGCAGCACCAAGACCTATACGTGGCGTTTGGGCACAGGCGGGAAGTACAATATGCGCGCGTGGAAAACGGGCGGGCTGACGCAGTTGCTCACATTCTATTATAATACGGATGAGAGTAAGTGTCCGGTGATTAATTTCACCGAGGCAGATTTCTCGGCAAAGAATCCGAAATGGGTGGATGATGACCCGAAGAGTTTAGATGGCTTGAACGACTGCAACATATTTATAAATATCAACGAGAAGAACTATCTGAAAATGGTATCGGGGCAAGAATACAACCTGATGGCAGAGCGTGACTGGCAGATTATCCCGAATCAGACGGAGAACTATTTTTTGGAGCCGGATTATCATTATGCCGTGTATGATATGAACGGCAATCCGGATAATTCGGTGGTTGAAGTGGTGCCAGATGGGAATATCGGCTCGGAATGGTCGATACTGCGCGCGAAGAAAGCAGGTACGGCGATAGTGACGGTGACGTATGATGCGGCATCGGCAGTGCAGTACGCCAATAACGGAAAAATGAGTCCCTATTACGGCGGTCAGTATTTCGGTGCCATTTGGCCGGAAAATACGGGTGTGTTTGTCGTAAGCGTAGATGCCCCCGAAAACGGGATGGATGCCAATATGCGCATAAACGAGACGTACAACGAGGATCAAAAAAAGAACGCCGGCATTTATGTGGATGCCGAGCACGATGTGTTCTATTACATCAACGATGAAGAGACCTTCAACTATACCTTCAAGCCGACGGGCGTGCAGACAGTAGAGATCAGTTATCCTACTATCCGTACGAACGATGCAGTCTATAATACCGGCTGGCACGCAGTCAGCAAGAATGCCGACAACACCTATACCCTGCCACTCAAACACGGCCGTCAGATAGTCCGTATGGGAGACGGAACGGGCAAGTACGAATACCAAGTACTGACAGCCCGCCACGCTACGCGCACCATTACGAACGAGACTACCAGTAAAGACAAGTTCTTCCCCGGCGACAACGTGAAGATTCAGTATGACGGGCTTTTCCATCCTGCCAACAAACTATCAGGTATCTATAATATGTCTGCATACGTAACCTATAATGGTGTTCCGGCGGGTACTGCCTTGATTCTTGGCCGCAACCAATACTGGTTCGGTTCCACTCCATCTGCGCAGGCTATTTCGTTCACTATTCCTACGGATTATACCGACCCGACTATGAACCTCACCGATGGTGTTATCCAAGTGACCGGTTTCGGTGACCCGATAGGCAACCACCGAACGATAGACAAAGTAGGCGGTCGTTCGCCTAACTTCACCGCCGTTGCGCATCAGACATATTTCGGAGCCCTGCCCGAGACTATCATCCCAGTGACGCAGCCCACGAAGAGTCTAGTGACTTTTGTCCTCACGCCGGAAGAGACGGTTATCAGCAAAGTGACCAATAGTCTGGGTGTAGAACTCACTCCCGATGCGGAGGGCAGATACTTGTTGACCGAAGGAGACAACACCGTGCACGCGGAAGCTACAGGATACAAACGCTCGGTGATTACAGTGACTATTGAAGAAGGCGATGAGGCAGAGAAAACGGTAACGATTGCGCTGGAGGCTATCCCTGAAGAAGGATGGAACGGAACAGATAATGCAGCGGTGACGCCGGTCGACGGCATCTATCATATCCAAACCGGAGCCCAGTTGGCATGGTTCGCCGCGCAGGTGAATGCCGGTACAGGCAAAAGTTGGAAAGCGGTTCTTGACAATGACATTGACCTCTGCGGCTATGACTGGATGCCGATAGGCATCAGTAGTGCCAAACCCTATTCGGGTATTTTTGACGGACAGGGATTTGCGATAAAGAACCTCTTTATCAACACTCCTGACGGACGCTATTATGGCCTGTTCGGTTACCTGACCAATGCAACGGTAAAGAACATGACCGTTTATGGCTCCGTTACTTCCGGTTATGACAAGACGACCGGCGTGCAGTTGGGTGGCGTTATAGGTCATGCACAAGGAGCAAAAGCTACGCCATGCACTATCTCCGGCATCACTAATTATGCGAATGTGACGGGACACTCCAAATATGTAGCCGGTATTGTGGGTTACGCTCAATCGTATGTGAACATTGACCGCTGTGCCAACTACGGCAATGTGACGGTCTCTAATGCGACAAAGACTTACGGAACGGACGTGGCAGGTATTGCCTTCATGAACGGTACCTATGGTACTATCACCAATAGTTACAACTGCGGCGACATCGTAGCCAACAACAATGTGGGCGGTATATATGCCTCTACGGTTAACATCACTGTCACCAATGTCTACAACACTGGTCGCGTACATGCCACACAATCCAACAATAGCGGCTATTCGTGCCACGGGGCTATCCGCCCGATGGCGAACACTACAGGTACTACCGACAAAGTGACCAACGCTTACGCTGACGAGGATTTCCTCTTCAACGAACTCAACACAACGATTATCACTGCTCCCGAAGCCTGGACAGGCGGTGAAGTGGCATACAAGCTCGGTGACGCTTTCGGTCAGGAGATCGGTGTGGATCCGCTGCCTGTAATAGGCGGAAAGAAAGTCTATCAACACGAGATAGGCGGCAAGACGTACTACTCGAACTACCAGCAAAAGTATGTACGTGAGGGCTTGGAAGACGGCAAGTACGGCACGCTGTGCTTCCCATATACAGCAGGCGAGACGAAAGGCGGCGAGTTCTACTCCATCGAGAAGAAATATATGGATGGTGGTCTGTTCAAAGGAATCGGCTTAGTGGAAGAGACAACCGTAGCAGCAGGCAAGCCCTATATTTTCAAGGCGACCGACGAGCAGATTATACTGTTCTACAATGAAACAGACGAAGCCACAGCGGGTCAATTCAACGGTCTGATCGGCACATTCGACTATGTAACGATACCCGTAGGCGACTGGTACATCAAGGATAACGGTCTGAAATTAGCCGGCGAGGGCAACCACGCATCTGCTAATCGCGCGTATATCCACGCGGAGAGCATTACGGATGCGAGTGCAGGCTTTGCACCTTCTGCGCGCCGCATGATAATAGGTCTTGAGCGTCCGATGCCGACTGCTGTGGATGAAGATGAGACAGAACAAAGCATAGAGAAATACATCAAGAACGGCCGTCTGTACATCCGCAAGGACGGACAAGTATATGATGCCCAAGGCAAACGAATAGACTAAACCAAAGAGAGACTATGAACAGAAAAGCGTATATGCAGCCTATGACAGAGGTTACGAGTATGCGTATGGAAGGCATACTGACCGGTTCGGGCGATTCTATTTCGACGATAACTCCGGATCTGCAAGTAACCAGTTATGTACCCCAACACGGGGATGACTGCGATTAAGCCATCTGCCGAAAACGAAAGAACCGACCCATAGAGAGGGTTTGACGTTCGGTTATCCTTGCTGCCATGGGGCATAACCGGACAATAAAAGCGGGCGCAGAGAGGGATGCGCCCGCTTTTTGTGTGCCGAATGGTGAGAAGATTTTCGGAATTCCTTTTGTACTTACCTATTTTTACCTTACTTTTGCGTTTCGTATGAAAACACTACTATTCATTCTTCTTTCTTCCGTTACGCCGTATTTGACGCGCGTATTCGAGTATCGTCCCGCTCCGGGGCAGTTCATCAACACCATTCCCACGTGGGAAGCAGGCGACACCGCCGAGGACATGGCTCTGAAAGCCCAAGACGCTCTTGCCGATAACGAGGGCGGAATGGTTTCGCTCGGCAGTTGGGGCGGCTATATAGTGTTCGGCTTCGATCACGAGATTATCAATGTCCCCGGTGCGTATGACCTCAAGATTTTGGGTAACGCCACGTATGCTATGAGCAATCCGAATGACACGACCGCATTAGGCGGCAGCAGCGAGCCGGGAGTGGTGATGGTCAGCCGTGACGACAACGGGAACGGTCTGCCCGATGACAAATGGTATGAACTTGCCGGTTCGGAAGAGAGCAACCCGCTCACTCGCTTTAAGTATAAAGTAACCTATTACCGCCCTGCCGACAATGCACCAGCCGACCAATATATTCTTTGGCGCGACAACGAGGGTAACCAAGGCTACCTGCCAAAGAACGCTTATCACACGCAGAACTACTTTCCCGAATGGATCAGCGACAACTCAATGTCCTTCACCGGCACACGACTGCGCGACAACGGCAAGGACGAGAGCGGTAAGGGTTCGTACTATGTGCTGTATTGTTTCGACTGGGGCTACGCGGACAACCATCCCAACGTGGTAGCGGATTATCCCGAACGTCACGCATCGGAGTTTGATATTGATTGGGCTGTGAATAGCAAGCGCGAGAGCGTTCATCTGCCCGGAATTCATTTTGTCAAAGTCTATAGCGGCGTGCTGCAAGTATGCGGCTGGTTAGGCGAGACCAGTACCGAAATCACTAACGCCTACGACCTGCATCCTAACGCACAGCCAACCGACCTTGCATCGCCTGTAAAGAGTACTCAACCAGTCAAGATAATGCAAGACGGACAACTTGTTATTCTGCGTCAAGGGGTTCGCTACAACGCACAAGGTCAACGACTTTAGTCAGATATTAGTTCTTTTGCAGAAATCGGGCGTAGTTCTGCTTGAAGAGTTCGACCGCCTCCTCAATCGGACCATAATATTCGCCGCCGGAGGCATTCTTATGTCCGCCGCCGTGGAACACCTCGTGACAGAAATCGTTGACAGGTCGGTCGCCTTGCGAACGCATTGAGATCTTGACCTTAATCTTACTGCCTCCCGCCAGCGGCTCTTCGGCAGGCAGCACTTTGTCCTCGCGCATAAAGCAGGAATAGTAAATATCCTTAATCTGCAAGGGCATATTGACGATTCCCTCCGCATCGCCGGAACGGAAATTGAACTTATACAACTCCTTGCGCTTGAGGTAAATCAACGCGGCATGGTATTCGGGTATAATCTCCATCTTTTGGTACAGACAATAACCGACCAAACGCATACGGTCAGCCGTATAAGCATTAAACACGCGATTATACACAGCATCCTTATCCACACCGATGCGAACCAAATGGCTGACAATCTCGTACATATCCGCCCGATTACTATTGAAGGAGAAGTTGCCCGTATCGGTCATCATACCCGTATAGAGGCACGTGGCGACAGAGAGCGACAATGGACAACAGAACTGATGATAATCAGATGATTGAGCAAGGTCAATGAGCAAACGGTACACCAACTCGCACGAGGATGGCGATTCAGGATAAGAGAACATCACTGTAGCAAAATCAGCAGGATGCAAATGATGGTCAATCAGCAGGCAATGTGTATGTTTGGTCTGCAGAACGGCGGTCAGACACTCACCTAAAGCACCGATGCGCTTCGGCTCATTGAAGTCCGTGCAGACAATCATATCCGCATCGTCAAGCAATAGGCGAACCTGTTCCGGGTCTTTCTCAAAGATAACCACCTCGTCCGCACCCGGCATCCAAGCCAAGAAATCAGGGAACGCATTGGGTATCACAACCGTACACTGCTTTGTCGGCTCTAAACCTCGCAACCAATGCCATAGCCCTAACGAAGATCCCATCGCATCGCCGTCAGGAGATATATGCGTCAAAATAACCACTTTACGAGCTTGGCTCAATAGTTGCGCCGCTTCACGCACGCGGTCAAGAGGAAGAATAGATGTCATAAGCGGGAATGTCTAATGTGCTGTTCTATGAATTGTTTTCCTTTTTCCTGTTTATCTTCTATGCGTTTGCGTTCGGTGGCTATTCGCTCCATAACCATTTGTTTACGTAGAGCCTGCTCGCGGCGCGCAGTGGTGTCCATCCGCCAAGCCTTGTAGGCATAAAGCAATGCACAAGCCCCGAAATAAACGGCAGTCAGCACCCATAGCATCCGATACTCGCGCGCCGTAGTCTCCAATGTTGCTCCCATCGATTGCAGATGGATATAGCCGTGCATCCCCCACGTGGAAGGCAGCAGGTAGCCCAATCCCTTCCAGAAAGGATTCATACTCTCCCACGGCCAACTCACACCCGATATAAAGAAGAAAATCAACGAAGAAAAGAGCATCGTCACCATTCCCGTTTCCCTTTCTTTCTGGAACGAACCAAAGAAAATGGAGAAATAGATGGTGCTGAGCAAGAACGGCACCATAAAACGCAACACATCGCCCACAGCTGCCAGATGCGGCAAGTCGAAAATAATCGGTATCAGAATCATACCAAAAGACGCAATCGCCATATAAATAACGAAATACGCAGCCCCGCGCCCAATGAGCAGTCGGAAGACAGACGCTCTGCGCCGTCGCCCCGGCAGGATGAACACCTCCGTATTCTCCTCGCGAGCCGTTCCTTGAAGCATATTGATGCCGAAGAAGAGCGTTTGATGCACAATAAGAGCCAAGATAGGCGGCACAAGGAATGTACCATAACCGCCTGTGGGATTAAAAAGAGGCACTGCCTTGAAAGGCACCGACTGCACCAATGCCCAACTCATCTCCTCGCCGATATTCATCGCCTCATAACGGTCTATCTGGATGTTGTTCATATAGTCCAGCATCACCATATTGGCTGCCGTCAAGACGTTCTTCATATACAGGAACGATGACATATCGCAATAGAGTGAGATATGAGCCGTCTCCAACCCCGTCAGCAAGATACTCTCATAATCAGCCGGGATATAGAGTATGCCGTGTATTTTCTGCGCCTTGAGCAACGCCTGTGCCTCCTCCATTGTGGCACACGTATGCGTTACCTCCACCTCCGGCGCAGCATCAAAACGATACACAAACTCACGACTCGCAGGCGAACAAGACATATCCACTACCGCCACTTCTACGTTCTCCACGACATTGCGTACATAAATCAGATTGTAGATGACAGGATAAGCCAAACCTGCCACAAAGAAAATCAGCATCACGCCCGAATCGCGGAATATACGACGCAACTCCAATACATACACGCGCCACGTGTCCCCAAGACGCGTCAATAATTCATCTATCCATCGCTGTATGTTCATCTGTCGTCAGTCTTTCGGGAAGTATTGATAGAGTAAGGCTTTATGCAACCGTCTCATTATGAGCATCTGCAAGCCAGTGAAAGCAATCAGCACAGCCACCGCCGGCAACGACTGCGTAATCGGATTGCCGAGCAGCACCTCATTGACATAGATAAGGTAATAATGCCGCAATGGGAAAAGATTGGTCAAAGCCTGCACAAAAGGCAACATTCCCATCTTAGGAAACGTGAAGCCCGACAAGGAGAAAGAAAGCATCCCGTACAAGGCACCTGCCGACAGAGCCACACGCAGTATAGGAATAATCCCGACAAACGTGACCGCAATGCTCTGCATCGCCAATATATATGCCACCATACCGACATTGAGCCACACGAAACTGCCGTTCACAGGAAAGTGCATCATTCTGACCAACACGATGTTCATCGTCACACCCATTGCGCAATACAGAACCACGTGCGGTAGCAACTTACCCACCATTGCCCGCGTGAAACTGCCTTGCGCGGCACGAAGCCAGTCGCGAGAGGTCTTTCCTTTCAGTTCCAAGCCTATCGAATAGATAGTTATCATCAGCACAATCAGACCCAATATACCCGGCAGGATAATCCCCGTCAGATAGACAAGGTAGTTGCTCGACGGATTGCCTATAAAGTGACTCTCTACCGCTATAGGCTGCAAGCGTTTCATTATCAAGTATTCAGGCAGTCCTTTCTTGCGCAGCACCTCGCGCTGGAACGCTCCTGAAGCCAACGTCATTACCGTCAGTAATTGTTTGGAGGCGGTCGAAGCACCAATCGTATATGCATTGTTCATATAGAACACCACCTCCGGCCGTTTGAACGATGCCAAATCAGCGTAGAAACGCTCGGGGATTACCACGAAAGCATATACCCTACCCTGCTGCATCAACCTTCGCCCCTGCTCATACGTATCCGTCACAGCCACTATATCCACCGCCTGCGTGGCATTCAACTCGTGCACCACACGCCGAGAGATGGCTGAATGGTCCAAATCAACCACCGCTATCGGCATCTTCTCCGGCGAACCGGTCTTAAAAAGAGTAAGGAAAAAGACGCACGAGAAAAACATCACGAATATCGTGGAGAAGATGTACACCGGCCGCCGGAGTAGCATATTCACCTCACGCTTCGCTACACGAAGAACAATCTCTATTTGACGAGTCAGGGAAACCATTTATCGAACCACAACCGCCGTCATACCGGGACGCAGATTAGGTATCTCGGTCAGCGGACGCGCTTTCACATCAAAGGTCTTGATATCATAGCCGCCATTGGTCTGCGTCGAACGCCACGTGGCATAACTCGCCATCACCTTGATAAACGTCACTTTTACGGGATACGTCTCCTCGCCCAATGCAGGAACACGTATCTGCAACTCGCTGCCCATCGTGATGTCTTTGAGCATATCCTCACGAATGGCAAAGTGGAACCACATATCTTTCGTATCCACCACAGCCATCACGGGTGAGCCTTGACCTACTAATTCGCCCACATGCGGGAAACACTCGCTCACCTCGCCGTCCACGGGACTGGTCAGGTAGCGTTCCGCTTTGGCGATATTGATTTCGTCTATCACGCCGTCCACACGAGCCACGAGCGCGCGAGCCGCAGCCTTATCCTCTTCCTGTGCCCCTTTCAGAGCCATATCATACTGCGACTTGGCGGCTTTCACATTCGCCTGCGCCACCTTGTACTGCGCCTCCACTTCATCGTGTTTCTGCGCCGTTACCACACCCTTCTGATAGAGCCTGTCCACGCGCTCAAACGACTTGCGATACACCTCCTCGCCTGCCAACGCTTTCTGATACAGTTCGTATGCACCCTGTATCTGCTCCTCGCGTGCACCGTGAATGGCTTTCTGGTTCTGCGCCTCGGCTGCATTACGGGCGGCTATCGCTTGCGACAACTTGGCTTCCACTTCGGGCGAATTGATAATCACCAACGTGTCGCCTTTCTTGACCTGATCGCCCTCCTCGGCAAGGAACATCTCAATACGTCCCGGCACTTTGCCCGACACGCGATACTCGGTGGCTTCCGCCTCGCCGTATATCTCTATTTTCTCGTCTTTGAGAACGAATATACCGATGATTGCCACTACGATAATAACAGCAAACAACACGCCCAATCCCAACAGCAGGTCTTTACGGGCATTCATCCGATGCTTATTCTGTTCCATATTCACTATCTATCAATTTTCAACTTCCAATTTCCCCGTATGTTTCTTATACGTTATCTCCGCCATACGCAGGGCTATAGCGGCATCGATTTCTTCACTATACGCTTTATTCCAAGCCGTTTGTGCTTTCATAAGGTCGGTGGCGGTCAGCATACCCTCCGCATACGAGTCCTGCGCATAACGCAGTATCTCCTCGCTGTGGGCAAGAGCCGTCTTGGCTGCTACCAATTGGCGGGACGCTTCGCTTACTTTCTGTGCCGACTGGGTCGCCTGCAACTCTATCTTCTGTTGCGCCTCCTCTATCTGTAATTCCACCGTCTTGGCTTTATGCTTGGCGGCACGGACTGCCAAAATGTCAGACGCATGGGCTATCGGGATATTGACTGCCACACCTGCCGAGAAAAAGCCCTCGAAGTTCTTCTTAAAGCCGTCCGCTACATTCGGATTGGTTATCACGTAGTTGGCGGACGCTACTATGTTGGGTTGCAATCCGGCGGCTGCCAATCCTACACCCGACTTGGCGACATTATGCAGTTCGCCCAATAGTTGCAATTCCTCTCTATGCGACTTAATCTGTTCCAAATCAGCAGAAAAATCCGTCAGCGACACACTATCCAACTGCGCACTGTCATCCGGTCGTATATCCGTTGTCAGCGGCAAGCCTACCACCTGACACAGAGCCATCTTCGAGAGTATCAGTCCGTTCTGTGCTTTCGCTAACGAAGACTCGGCATCGCTCACTGCCATCTTGACTTGCAGCATATCCGCACTCGTTGCTAAACCTTCTTCTTGAGCCAACGCCACTTCCTGCTCCAATTGACGCACCAATGCTACATACCGCTCTGCCAACCGCTGCTTTTCCTGCACCGACAGCACGCGCCAATAAGCCTCCTCCACTTCCACCACCAAGTCCGTCTTGTTCTTGTGCGCATTGATCTGTGCTATACGCTCCATCGAGCGCGCCATCTTGTGCGAAAAGATAATCCTCCCACCCACATAAACAGGCTGAACCACACCCACTTGACCCACCATCACGTGCGTCAAATCAAGGTCGAACTGCCGGTATATATCGCCATAAATCGCCCCCGTGGTTTGGTTGATAGCCTGTGCCGTTTCAGGGAACAACTGCTCGGCTAACTGTAAATACGGATTCTTGTACGTCAAGCCGTTCAACCCCATTGACCCGAACTGTGTCGGTATGGACTGCGACATCAGATAGGCGTGACGTGAGTTCCACAGATACACCCCATTGGCACTCACCTGCGGGAAGAAACGTGCCGTCACGGCTTGGCGCGCATACTTGGCTGCCAAGACGTTCTCTTCGTCTATACGGCTCTTCAACGTCGAATGAAGAGCCATATTCCGACACGAATCTAACGTCAGAACCACCGGCTGAGCTTGTACCCAACCGACCGACAGCACGACCGTTAATACTACTATTATACGTTTCATCATTTCATTCTTTGCGCACTCTATGCAGCAAAAAACGTGCCAAAGCAAGTACTACCGGCCTATTTTCACAATCAGCGTGGAAAGCGGTTCGGCTTCCAAGTCCCCGCGCGACAAGTCAATCACATTACCTGTCAGCACATTACGACCTTTCGGTTGATACCGACTGAGGATCTCCGCATAGTGAGCTGTCGGAATCACTTTCTTCTCCTCCGAACCATTGACGAACACAAAAACTGCCTCTTTGTCATTATAGCGGAAGAAAGCGTATGTATTGCCCCTGTCAAAGAAATGAATCGTCCGTCCCGTATGCAGCACCTTTTCGCTCTTGCGCCACTGATACAGGCGGCTCACATAGTCATACAGGTCTTTCTGCTCGGCAGTCAACGTGTCCGCTGAAGGCAAGGGCATACGCAACGTCGAGTGTCCCGAACTCCTATCCGACGAGCGCATTCCGTATTCGTCCCCTGCGAAAATCTGCGGGATTCCGCGCATCGTAGCCACCAACGCATGACCGATCTTCACCCGCCGTATATCCCCGTCTTTCACCACGTCCGCAAAGCGGTCCATATCATGGTTACCAACGAACATAAGCAACTGATTGACATCAGCATACAAGTAGTCCATCGCCACCGCGTTATACACCTTCGCCATTCCGCCGTCCCAGAAGTTGCCATCGTTCTCCAACGCCTGACGGATAGCCTCCTCCACGGGGAAATCCATCACGCTCGGCAGACCCGAGTCATATCCGTCGTAGTTCTTCGTACCCGACTGCCAGTAAGCCACAGCCGATGCAGGACGCGTCCAGCATTCGCCCACGATGTTCAGGTTCGGATATTCATCCCGTATCGCCCGTACCCATGCAGCCGATGCTTCTTTTCCTATATAAGGATACGTGTCCACGCGCAGACCGTCCAAGTCGGCGTACTCAACCCACCAGATAGCCCACTGTTGGAAATAGCGAAGCAAGTCCTCGTTATCCAAGTTCATATCCGGCATCGGGCGGTCGAACCAACCTCGGTTGCTCAACTCCCTGTCGTACTTCGAGGCGTTCACATCATAGTTCGCCGAGAACACATTGATTGTATTCGTGAACTCGTCAAACTGATTCACCCAGTCTTTGTAGGGCAGGTCTTGCATCCACCAGTGCGCCGCACCGCAGTGGTTAGGCACCATATCCATCAGCACTTTTATTCCCTTCTCGTGCGCCTTCCTTACCATCTCGCAGTACAGCTCATTGCTCCCGTAACGAGGGTCTATATGGTAGTAGTCCGAGCACGCATAGCCGTGGTAACTCCATTCGGCTTCATTATCTTCCAGTAGCGGTGTAGGCCATATAGCCGTTGCACCTGTCTCTTTTATATGGTCTAACTGTTGGATGATACCGGCTATATCGCCGCCCCACCGACCGTGCACATTCTGCTTATTGCCTTTTTCAAGCATACCTTTCACCGTGTTGTTCGCCGCATCCCCATCGCAGAATCGATCCGACATCAGCAGGTAAATGCAGTCCGCCGAAGTGAACGACTGCCGCTCCCTGCTACCGGCTCTACGCGTACCGATCTGATAGTCAAAACTCGTCTTCCTGCCTGCTTTCGTGAGCGTAATACGGTACGTACCCGCTTCCTTCACATCCAAGTCAAGAAACAGATAATTCGGCGAATAAGCATTGTGCTGCCCCCGTAGTTGCAACCCCGTACAAGCACCTTTGACCACTCGCTTCCCGTTCAGACGCTGAATGGTAACAGTCGAACTCACCAAGTCCGTCCCGTGAACCATCAACTGCAGCGGCATCTGCATATCCGTCCACCAGCACAAAGGCTCCACCTGCCGAACAGACATCTTTTCTCCGGCTTGCATCGTTCCCAAGCCGATTACACCCCACAACAGGGCTAAAAACAAAGATAAGCGTTTCATCTTCTTTTATTTAATTGCATTATTGATTATATTCCCTCCTGAACTCTCAAAGATTCCATCCTACCGTTTCAGCCAATCTTGGCTGATTTCGCCTTGATTAAACCGTATAAATGCGCAGACTAAAGCGGGTGAAACTTATGTGATTCTTATGTGATTAGTATGTGATTAGTATGTGATTAGTATGTCGTTCCCGAATGGGAACCCTCAAGAAACTGTTTTTCCGTCTTCAACCAAAGGACAGCATCGCTCTCTAACGTCCAGTTTTTCAGCGTCCCGGACTGTGTATAGCCTGCCTTTTCAAATAGCCGCATACAAGCCGTATTCCCCGTCCCGATGACAGCATAAAGCACCCGCAGGCGCAAAAAAAGAAAGGCGTACCGTTCCAACTCGTGCAGCACCTCCGCCGCATATCCTTTCCCCCTGTAATCCGCTGCTATATAAAGTCCTATCGCCGCACGACGGTTACGCACATCCAAGTCAAACAAGTCCGCGCACCCGACCGTACAACGCCGACCTTCCCCCTCGCAACCACAAGCATTCTCAAGACTTCTCTCCTCTTTTACTTCAATAATCAGCCGCAACTGCCCGTCCTTGTATATATCGCCCGTCGTCTGCGCCACATAGTCACGCAGGTCTTGTTGGCTCACAGGGTTATGATTAGCCCCGTCAGCCCACACTGCCGCATCGTTTTCCCATTGATATAGGAAAGGCACATCCATCGGCTCTATTTTCCGCAAATTAACTTTCATCGGTCATATAATTCATCACCCGAACAGCCTCTGCAGCAGCCCCTCTTTCTTTTTCGGTGTTTCGTTGACTTGCGAAGCCGGCTGAAACTGCTTCCCGCTGTGAATCATCTGATAGATAACGCCCCAGTCCGGCAGCCCGCCCAGATTCCTGTCATCAATAAACAGATCCGCTTTCAGTTTGCGCGGCGTGAATGCTCCTTCGGGCATCTGCGTGTCCAACTGTTGTTCTTCGGGGTAGTTGCTGTTCACCGCATAGAAGTCCAACCCGCGTTCGTGGCAGTAGTCCACGGCTTCCTGCAGTAGCGCACCCTCGCGGCACGACCACAAGATCAACTGGTGGTGATCCACCGTCTGCAGCATCTTCAGCGACTCTATAGCAAAGGGAATAGGCTTACCTATCGCAGGGTAAGCGTGTTGCACTATCGTGCCGTCAAAATCAATAGCGATCGTCATCAGGAAGAAGTTCTAATTCTATTTTACGTTCGGTTGGTTTGGTGAAGTACCACGCTATGGCGGCTACTGCGGCTATCCATATCATCGATTGGTAACCGCCCAGCAGGTAGTATCCGGCTATACCGGTCAACATACTGTAACTCACTACTATTATCCGCCATCTGCCTGCATTCAGATAGGCTTGCAGGCGTTCCGTTTCGTCCTCTATGGCACGTATTTTCTTGCACTTCCTGCTGAACAGATACAGTCCCAACGGAATGCTAACCACTGCCAAAAAGATGATGATACTTTGTATTACCTGTCCCAAGCCGGACATCGGGTCGATCGGGCTGAACACATCTTTCATTATCAGGTAGTACATCAGCGCGGCTGTCAGCACCGCACCCGCCATCATCCCGTAATAAACACGGTTCAACTGCTTCACTACGTCTTTCTTTTCCATTATCTTTATCATTTGGATTTACTCTAAACTCTAAACTACTCTAAACTCTCAACTCTCAACACTCAACTCTAAACTCTAAACTCTAAACTAACCAATCACTTGCCGATTCACAATCGACCGTCCCAATGTCACCTCGTCCGTATATTCCAGTTCGTTCCCAATCGCCATCCCTCGCGCTATCTGACTGAACACAAGCGGCTCATAGGTTTCATCCCCCTTCTGCCCGCGTATTTCCGTTTCATCCCCTTTCTGCCCGCTTCTTCTCATTTCCTCCGCCTGCTGCAACCGCCTGTGGATATAAAAAGTGGTCGTATCTCCTTCCATCGTTGTGGGCAGTGCAAATATAACCTCCCGTATCGGTTCTTCTGATACGCGTCGTGCAAGCGACTCTATCTCTATGTCTTGCGGACCAATGGCTTCCATCGGCGATATGACTCCGCCCAACACGTGATACACACCGTTATACTGCCCCGTGTTCTCAATCGCCATCACGTCCTGCACGTTCTCCACCACGCACACCGTCCGTTTGTCCCTGCTCCGGCTGCTGCATATCGGACACACCTCCGTATCGCTCAGGTTATGGCAGCAGCGGCAATAACGTATCTCTTTCTTCAGTTTCAGAAACGCCCCCGCAAAAGCCTCCACCTCTTTCTCGTCCCGACGCAACAGATTCAGCACCAATCGCAATGCGGTCTTCCGCCCCACCCCCGGCAGCGTGTTCATCTGTTCCACTGCCTGCTCTAACAACCCGCTCGGCAAATCTCCTACCATTCCATATTTCCCTTTCTTGTTTTCATCAAGTCTTTAATCATCGGTTTTGTCCATTGCGGGCGAATACTATTCGCCCACTTATCAGAACCATCTTTCTAATAACGCCGCAAAATTAAACACGATATTGCAAAATCACAAATTTTTTATCTATTTTGCAAAAAAGTTTGCCCACTTCCCAAATCCTGCCTACCTTTGCGCGATTTTTTCAAGCCAGACAACTTATAACAAATCATAACTAACCATTTACAACTATGAAGAAAGCTTTAATTCTTCTCAGCGCTTTGGTTCTTACCATCGGCGCAAACGCCCTGCCTGTCGCCAAGAAGGCTCCGCAAGTTAATCCCATTCAAAATGCCCCGCAAGAAGGCATTGATGCCTACTACACGTGGACTTCGCCCACCGCTTTCCTTGCACTCAATACCGGCGGCTCGGACTACCAACTCGTACTCTTCGACCAAAACGATAAAGTAACTATCGGTCTGATTTTCACCGCTAAATCGGCTAACTCTCTCGCCGGCACCTATATCCTCGGAGACTCCGAATTCGGCGGCGGACAAAAAGCCAACTCTTTCCTCTATGGCACCGACACCAAAATCGTACGCTACGGTAAAGTAACCCTCACCTATCGCGGACAAAACCCCACCACTACCGCTGACATCTACGACATCGTTGCCTCCGAATTGCTCGTCCTGGACGAACAGGCTCAACAGGTTATCGCTTACTCGTTCTCCGGCACTATCGAAGGTCAAGCCGTTTGGAAAGACAAATACGAGGCTGACCCAACCAACTACGAAGCACGCATCACCCTTTCCGAAACCGCTCCCCAAGCTTCCGTTGAACTGACCGTTTACAACCCGCAAGTGGACAAATCAACCATCAGCAAAGGCTATTGGAGCATTATGGGTGCTAACTACGACTACAACAACTACCCCACCGCTTACCAAGCCGAAATCTATTGCGCTGCCAACGGATCAGACATCCTCGGTACCTATATCGCAAGCGACTTCAGTTTCGTGGACGATGACAATAACCCCTTCTGCGGTGCTTCCCTCTTCACCACTAACGATGACTGGAAAAACTACAGCGAAATCGAAATCGCTTCCGCTACCGGTACCGTCAAGAAAGGCGCTAACAACACCACCCAATACGAGTTCTATCTGACAGACAAATCCAATAAAGTCTATCACATCACGATGATTGAGGGTCTCAACACCAACCAAGACATCATCTACTACGACACCAACGAAGATTTCTATGCACAATTCTTCACCGAGCAGGTCGTTCCTTTCACCACAGACGGCTACCACAAGCAAGAAGGCAATCTCCACACCACCGAGGTAGAGGCTATTGATGCCGTGAATGCTAAATACTTGGATATGGTATTCTATGCTAACCGCACCGATGAGGCATACACCATCCCGCAAGGCAGATACACCATCTCCAACATCGCAGGTGCCAACACCATCAAGGCAGGTTTCGTTACCGTTACTGGCAACAATGTATCGCAAGGAGGTGCAATGGCTGCACAAATGATTAGCAATACCGAAATCGACAAAGTTCGTTACATCGTTTCAGGTACAGCCGATGTTACCAACAACGAAGGTACGATGTACATCGAATTCAACGGTTCCAACTCACTCTACCGCACCGTTAGCTTCACCATCACGCTCAACCTCTTCACCGTAGGTCTCGATGAAGTCAATATGGACAAAGTCAACGACGGAGAGAAGATGATGATTGACGGTCAGCTCTACATCAAACGCGGCGACAACCTCTACAACGCACAAGGTAAGATCGTTAAATAACCATCATTCCAAAAAACCAAACAGAGCGTTACCCACAAGGCAACGCTCTGTTCTTTTCCGCCAAACTCGGAAGTATACCAATCCATCTCGCGAAATCAAACATTATCACCACCTTCGGCTTAGTAAAAGGAATGTACACCACCCCCATACAAAAAGTCGTCACTTTGGACGACTTTTTCAACAATTGATTTTCCTGAACACAACGTCAGCCTCTACCGCAGCCGCAGATAACCGATGCCGAAACGCTCCACCGCTGCGCGCTCCAACTCCTCACGGAACTCGGGAGCCGCTATCGAAATCAACGCCTTCGCACGCTCAGCCAAAGGCAGATTACGCAGATAAACAATGCCGTACTCCGTTACGATGTACTGCGCTTGGAAACGTGTCGTCACCACACCCGCACCGGGTGCCAAACGAGGCACAATCTTCGACTGACCCTTATTGGTCTTGCTCGTCAACGCAAGGAAGCACTTACCGCCTTCCGACAAAGCCGAACCATAGAAGAAATCGTGCTGACCTCCCACACCCGATATGACCGTCTCGCCAATCGAGTCGGCACAGATCTGTCCCGTCAGATCCACTTCGATCGCCGAATTGATAGACATAGCCTTCGGGTTCTGACGGATAATCTGCGGATCATTGGTCCAAGCCACATCGCGTATCACAAACTGCTCGTTACCGTCTATATAGTCGTACAGATGCCGGCTGCCCAAAATAAGCGAACCCACCGACTTGCCCGGTAGTATCTTCTTGAGCGAGTTATCGATGATACCTTTCTCTATGAGTGGCAGCACACCATCCGTAATCGCCTCTGTATGCAGTCCCAAGTGCTGATGGTCTTTCAGCGCATTGATGACCGCATTCGGAATGCCCCCTACCCCAATCTGCAAAGTTGCCCCATCGGGTATCTCGGCGGCTATGTAATTGCCAATCTTCGTCTCAATCTCGCTCGGAACGGGTGTCGGCACCTCCACCAACGGCTCATCGCCCCGACACATAGCCGTCAACTTGCTCACGTGAATAACCGGATCGCCAAACGTGCGCGGCATATACTTGTTCACCTGCGCAATGATGGTCTTCGAGCACTCCTGACCCGAGAAGGCTATATCCGCCGACACGCCGAACGAGCAGTAACCCTCTTCGTCCGGCTCGCTCACATTCAGGAACGTTACGTCCACAGGCACTTGACCGCTTCGGAACAGACTCGGCACCTCGCCCAAAAAACAGGGAATCGTGTCCGCCACACCCTCTTTCATCGCACGGCGAAGGTTATTCGGCACAAAGATACTGAGCGCGCGGAACGAGTCAATATACTCTTTCTTGGCATACGGAGCATCCTCGGGATGAACACCGAAACCCGAAATCAGTTTCACATCTCTTAATTCGCTTGCCCGCTCTGTCAAGGCGCGCAGAAGCACCATCGGAATGGAGGTCGAACCTTGCACAACTATCGTGTCGCCGCTCTTCACATACTTAACCGCCTCAGCGGGAGATACATACTGATAATTCATCTGTTTTGCAGTTTTGCTTTTTTTACTATCAACTATCAACTATAGAACTTCTTTCAACTTCCTACTTTCAACTCTCAACTCTCCTTGTAATCCTCGTTGAATTTCTTGAGCCGCTCGTCCAAGAGCGCATACTGGTCTTCACGGATAGCACTGGCGCAACCGCGCATACCTTCCCGTTGCGCACCTGTCGAACCCAAGGCTATCGCGCTTACGCCGTAGTAAATCAACTTATTGAGCATCTTCTCGCCCGTCCAGTCCTTGTAGCCGAACGTGAAGAAGAAGCCGTTACCCACTTCCTGTCCGTCCGCATCCTTGTCATAGACGATATGAAAACCGTTCTTTACCATTATCTGTTTGATGCGTGCGGCACGACGCTCATACTCGCGCGTGTTGTCCACAAAGTGCAACTGACCCTGACAAGCCGCCTTGAACATCGCTGCCATCGCAAACTGAACCGAATGGGTAACACCCGAAGACAGACTGTACAGCACGATATACACAAAGTTACGCAGGAACTGACCATCGTTGCCATACCGTTCGCCCAATGAGGGGAAACACCTGTGCGCCAAAGCCGGATTCATCGCCACGATAGCACCGCGCTGTCCTGCATAAGAGAACATCTTCGATGCCGAAATCATATGCACGCAGTTGTTGGTATATCTGCCTACGGAAGGCTGATAAGGCGGCTGATACGGTACGCCGCGCTTCTTGTCGCGGAAGTCCATATTCAGATATGCCAAGTCCTCGATTACCAGCACGTTATACTTCGTTGCCAACTGACCGATAATCTCCAACTCCCTTTCCGTCAGGCACATCCACGACGGGTTGTTCGGATTAGAGAACAGCATCGCCGCTATCCTGCCCGTCTTGAAATGTTTTTCCAACTCCTCGGCAAGGGCTTCGCCACGGTGCTGCGCCACGTCAAAGCAGTCCACACGCACACCGATGACCTTACACTGCTGTTTCTGTACCGGGAAACACGGGTCGATGAAGAGCACCGTATCCCGCTTCTTGTCCAACTGCGACATCGTCATATTCAGCGCGAAAGCCGCTTGCATCGAACCCACCGTCGGCACGATACACTCGTCAGGAATATCCAATCCCACAAAGGCTTTCACAAACTCCGAGCCCCAGTGCTTCAACTCCGGGATTCCCGTTATCACAGGGTACTTGGCTCCATAGCCGTTGAGCAACGCCTCGTGCTCCGCCTCAATGCCGATTCGCTCGGCGGGCAACCCAGGCTCACCCAACTCCATGTGAACGAACTCCTCACCCGTAGCACGCTCTATGTCCTTCACCACGCCTACCAACTGACGAATGCTGGCAGCTCCTAACTCATGCGCATTGCGCAACCCGAAGTCGATACAGATATTATCGACCAACTGCTTGTTCAATGGAAACATAATACTGTGATTTTGGACAATATCAGTGTTTCGACGCTGCGTAACCGGCTTCTACGGCTGCCACGTTGGTAGCCACTACCGCCTCACCCTTGCGGGCAAAGACGCGCTGAACACCGGCTATCATCTTGTCGTGGTCGATACCGAGCATCGGAATGGCAGCACCTAACAGCACCATATTGGCAGCCTGCTGCGGAGCACCCGCCTCCTTCGCCAAAGCCTCCACATCCAACAGTACGTGGTTCTTAAACGCCTTCACGTGGTCTAACACTTCGTTCAGTTCCGGATAGTTGGGTATATTGACGAACGGCACGGACGAAGTAACAATCCAGCCGTCGGGAGCCAAATACGACACGTAACGCAACGCCTCCATCGGCTCCAACGAGATAATCAGATCCACATCGCCTTTCTCTATCAGGTCGCTCATAATCGGGTCGGACGAAAGACGCAGGTTCGACTGCACATCGCCGCCGCGCTGACTCATTCCGTGAACCTCGGCTTGCTTTAAGTACAAACCCTCGGCAAGGGCTGCCTCACCGATAACCGTCGCGATGGAGAGGATACCTTGTCCGCCCACACCCGCAAGTATAATATTCTTTTTCATAGTTGAAAATTCTTTGAAATTGAAAAATAATTGATTAGAAAACCTATCTTTCGACTTACTGCTTTCGACTTTCGACTTACTGTTTTCGACTTACTTCTTCGCCTGTTTGAGGTGGCGTTTGAGTGTCTGGATGCACTCGCGGCGCGCAATCACTACGCTCGTACCCTTGTAGTCAATCTCCTCACGCAGTACCTGCTTGATTTCCTCCATGTTCTTGGGTAGCGGCACTACCACGCGCACGTGCTCTTTCTCTACGCCCACGCCGTAGCAGATTTGCTCTAAACGACCCGTACCTGCCGAGTCTTGACCACCGGTCATACCCGTAGTCAGGTTGTCGGAAATGAGTACCACCACATTCGCGTTCGAGTTCACGCAGTCCAACAGACCCGTTATGCCCGAGTGGGTGAACGTGGAGTCGCCTATCACGGCTATCGAAGGATGCTGACCGGCATCGGCGGCACCTTTCGCCATCGTTACCGACGCACCCATCTCAACGCAGGCATGAATAGCGTGGAAAGGCGACAAAGCACCTAACGTATAACAACCTATATCGCCGAAGATACGCGGCTCGGCATACTCGCGTGCCACTTCGTTGAGCGCGGCATACATATCTCTATGGCCGCAGCCTTGACACAGCGCAGGCGGACGGCTGACTACCAGACTGTCCACTTCGGGCGTTTCTAACGTCTTCATACCCAATGCCGTGCGTACGCAGTCGGGCGACAACTCACCCATCCTCGGCAGCGCACCCGTCAGACGACCCGTAACCGCTACCGACGAAGGAACCATACCGCGCAGCAACTCTTCCACTACCGGCTGACCTTCCTCTATAACCATAATCTCTTTCGCGCCGTCCTTGACCATCTGCTCAATCATTGTCTTGGGCAACGGATACTGCGTCACTTTGAGCACGCTGGCATCGCGCCATTCGTTGGCATCCTTGTGGTGAAGCACCTCCATCAGGTAGTTGTAGGCAATACCGCAGGTCAGGATACCGCGCTCGGGACGCATACCTTTCACGTAACGGTTCATACCGCACGTCTCCGACAGGCGGACGAACTCGCTCTGTGCAGCTACCAACTCGGCGTAGTTCTTCTTGGCGAAAGCGGGCAGAAGAATGAAATGCTGCACGTTCTCGGGCATCGACTTGCCATTCTGCTTCCTCGGACTGTCTGTCGTCTCTACCACGGCACGCGAGTGTGCCATACGCGTCGTAACACGCAGCAGCACAGGCGTATGCATCTTCTCCGACAGGTCAAACGCCGCCTGCGTCATACTGTAAGCCTCCTGCTGATTGCTCGGCTCGATGGTCGGAATCATTGCGAACTTACCATAGAAACGGCTATCCTGCTCGTTCTGCGATGAGTGCATCGAAGGGTCATCAGCCGCCACTACGACCAAACCGCCGTTCACACCCGTTATAGCCGAGTTCATAAAAGCATCTGCACACACGTTCATACCCACGTGCTTCATACAAACAAGCGCCCGTTTGCCCATATAAGACATACCGAGCGCCGCCTCCATCGCCGTCTTCTCATTCGTAGCCCAACGGCAAAAAACAGATTCCTGCACCTTACCTTTTGCATTCTGCATCTGTATGTACTCCGTGATTTCCGTCGAAGGCGTACCCGGATAAGCATACACGCCGCTCAAACCTGCATCAAGCGCACCTTGAGCAATGGCTTCATCTCCTAATAGCAAATGTTTCATGATGGTTATATTTAAGTTGAACAATAATTGACACCTAAATTCGCCGCAAAGATAGCCTAATTTTCGGACATATCAACACTTTATAACCACAAAAAAGACCCGCTTACCAACAAAAAAGACCCATTTTCACACAAAAAAGACCCGCTCATCGAAGCGGGTCATCTCTGTGGTACCTCTTGGAGTTGAACCAAGGACACATGGATTTTCAGTCCATTGCTCTACCACCTGAGCTAAGGTACCATTGCCTTCGCGCAAACACTCTTACCACGAAAAAGCGTGCAAAAGTACGGCGATTTTTTCGACCCACCAAATTTTTTTGACATTTTTCTGCATTTTTTTGCATAAACAGCCATAAATCGTTGTACTTTTGCCGCCAAACTTGGAGCGTGGTAGGCTTGCCAATCCCCGCCCGCATAAAAATAAGAATATGACAACCGTTTTTCTTACAGGTGCCACCGGCACCATGGGATTCGCCGGTATGCAGGAGATACTCCGCTACCCCGAACGCTACCGGCTGCGTGTCTTGGCTCGCCCGTCCGATAAAAACAAAAAACGTCTCCAACCCTTCGCCGACCGTATAGAAATCGTCTGGGGCGACCTGACCCGCTACGAAGATGTACTCAAAGGCGTTACAGGCTCCGACATCGTGCTGCATACAGGCGGAATGGTATCTCCCCAAGCCGACTACCGCCCCCGCCTGACGCGCGAAACGAACATCCAAGCCGCCACCCACATCCGCGATGCCATCCTCGCACAACAAAGACAACCCAAATTAGTCTATATCGGCTCGGTAGCACAGATGGGCGACCGGCGCGAACCGCTCCACTGGGGACGGACAGGCGACCCCGTCTGCGTCTCCCCATACGACCACTACGGCATCACCAAGGTTTTTGCTGAACGCATCCTCACCAACGCACCCATCAAGAAATGGGTCAGCCTTCGCCAGTCGGGCATACTCTACCCCGCTATACTCAAGAACTACGACCCGATTATGTTCCACGTACCCATTCGGGGTGTCCTCGAATGGGCTACCGTAGAAGATAGCGGCAGACTCCTTGAACGCGTATGCCGCGAAGAAGTACCCGAAGAGTTTTGGAATCGTTATTATAATATAGGTTCGGGATCCCAATACCGCATCACCAACTACGAGTTTGAGCAGTTGCTCCTACACGCCATCGGATGCCCGAAGCCCGAACGGATATTCGAAGCCAAGTGGTTCGTTACACGCAACTTCCACGGGATGTGGTATTTAGACAGCGACCTATTGGAGAGTTACCTGCATTTCCGCGCCAATGTTCCTATAAAGGAGTATTTCCGCCAAATGGCACAATCCGACTCGCTGCCACCCGCTTTCCGCTTCGCCATTCGCTCGCGCCTTATCTATCTCTCACACATCGTACCGCACGTAGTCAAACTGGCGATGTACACTATGGCAATGAAGAAAGAACACGGTACGCAATGGTGGATCAAACAAAGCACACAATCTGATAACCCGGCAATCAAAGCCAAAACCGACCAACGTATTGCTGCCTACTACGGCTCAATGGATAAGTACCGCGCTATCCGTCCGTGGAAAGAGCAAGACCTGTCCCGCCCCTCCGAGCAAGCCGTCCTGTTAGATCACGGCTACGACGAAAACAAACCGATGGCGAATTTCACCCTCGAAGATATGCAGCGCGCCGCCGCCTTCCGTGGAGGCAAATGCTTGACTACCGAACAAGAACTCCAAAACCTCCGCCACACATCGTCAGACCAACCCGATACAAGCCCAAGCGACGCGTTCGATACAAGTCTATGGGACACTCCTCTTTGCTGGCAATGCGCCGAAGGACACGAGTTTGAAGCCACACCGCGACTTATCCTTCTCGGCGGGCATTGGTGTCCCGAATGCTTCCCGTGGCCCTACCAAGACCTACCTGATGCACGTCCATGGCAGTGGGACAAGGAAGCCAGACGCAATCCCTTCTTCGCCCAACTATGGTCGCCTCTGCACGACAAAGACGAAGACAACACCTATGGTCCGGACATCTTCAACGGTTGGGAAAAGGAATAAGAATCCAGCTATTGAAATACCGAAATATCGAACTATCGATATTTCGGTATTTCGGGAATTACAGTTCTATATGTTCGGCAGAAATCGGCGAATCAAGAAAAATACCTGCCGAGCGATTGAACGTGTCCGCCTGCTCGGAAGTTAGGTAGTGACAAGTGCCGCCGCGCGACAGAACGCTTTCTATATCAGAGTGTCTTTGCAGATATTCGCACAGACTCCGCGCCACTATATCCCCCTGCTCAATAATCTGCACGCTATGAGCGGCGTGTGCATTGACCCACGCACGTATTTTCGGCAACAGCAACGGATAATGCGTGCAGCCCAATATGAGTGTATCAATCTTCGGATCTTGCTGCCAAAGTTCGCAAAGGTACTTGTCCACGAAATAGTCTGCACCCTGCGACAGATGTTCGCCGTTTTCAATCAGCGGTACCCACATCGGGCAAGCCTGCTGCGTGATGACTGTTTCATCATACTGTTTCTCTAATTCGAGGACATAACTTTGCGACTGTACCGTGCCTTGCGTGGCCACCACACCGATATGACTGCCCCTGACAGCCTCCACCGTGGGACGTATAACGCCTAACACGCGCAAGCGCGAAGGGTCTATATCGTGTTGCTGAATCGTGCGAAGAGCCTTCGCCGAAGCCGTGTTGCAAGCCAATATGATGAGCCTGCACCCCTCCGACTCCAAGTGCCTGACCGCATCCAAAGTGTAGCGGTAGATGACCTCAAACGAGCGACTGCCGTATGGCGCACGCGCATTATCCCCAAGATAGAGATAATCGTAGGCGGGCAGACGCTTTCGGATCTTGTCCAAAATAGTCAGCCCGCCATAACCGCTATCAAATACTCCAATTTTCATCTACCCTTCCTTTCGCTACAAGAGCGAAACACCTTTTAATCAATACGTTGTCCTTCAGCCGTATAGCGAACACCGTCACGAACGATATACAGGATGCCGTCTTGAACGTACTTGTAAGGCGCACTGGCTTCCTTCATCTCGCCGTCCACCACTTCTAATTCATCCACTATTTCGCCATCTTCCGATTCGGCTACTATACGTACACGAGACACTTGAATGCGCTCCGTGCTACGGAATATACCGCGATAGGCACGAACCACAGTACCCGTAGTGCTATTAGCAAGCTTTATCTTGTTGCTGCTCAATCCCATATAGTAGATGCCGCTGCCGTCATCGCCCAACACCTTTCCCTGACGAAGCGTACCTACTAAATAGATATTACCCTGCGAGTTGTAGCCCTCTAAGGTAGTAATGTCAAAGCCTGACTGTATATCCGCGTTCGTATTCACCACCACGTTCGGGAATACGAATTGCGTCTTCTGTGCCAAGACTGCATTCGCATTGACTATATATCCTTTGCCTGCGTCCAACTTATTCGCCTGCGCGAAATAGAGTGTGAACCCGTTCTCGGCATCACCCTTTGTGTACTTAAACTCATAGATACGCGACTTCAACCCCGACGAGGTCAACACGGCTGCATTGACATTGAAGGGCAGACACAGGGTAGCCCACTTGCCCTGATCGAACTTACGAACCAACGTAGCAGTCGTAGCGCGTTCACCATTGTACTTATCCGAGAAGTCGGTATAGTAGTCATCGTCCATCTGCTCTTGCAGGTTGATGAACAGTTGCTTGCTATATTGTGCCATATAAGTAATCTCACCCGTTACAGCAGGTAGTGTAGCGCTTGCACCATACGAGTTGTTCGCATCGTCAATCCAGCCGGTGAAGGTGAATACATAGTAGTTGTATTCATCGCCCTCATTCGCTTGTGTCGGTACACCATCGTAAGCAGGAACGGCACCTATCGGCAACTCATATCTCTGCAACTCACTGCCGTCCGGATTAACGAAACGAACCGCGAACTGTGTTTTCTCTTGGGTGTACATAGCCAAGTAAGTGGCATCTTCCGTTACCTTGGGCAGGTCTGTTCCGATAGGATACTGCTCTTCCAAGTTAACCATCCAGCCTGCAAACGTGTACGTGTAATCCGCATCGGCGGCTTTAACGGGTGTCTCGCCCTCATAGACGGGTATGGTGCCATACGCCAACTCGCCGCTCCACCATACGTAATCATCGTCCCCCATTGAGTTCTTGAACGTAATGGTGTATGTATCCGTCGTCCAAACTGCGTACAACTCGATGACTGCATCTTTCACGGATGTCAAATTATCGGTAATATCTTCCACGTCCCCATAGACTACCTCGCCGTCTGCGGTAGTAGCCCAGCCTTGGAATGTATGTCCCTCCCAAGTGAACGCATTCGCCTGCAAGTATTGTCCTTCATCGTAGTAGAAGGTCTGATCGGGCATCGTTCCTTCTATAGTGCCGGCGGCATTGTAATACTCACCGTTATCAAAGAAGCGCACATAATATACATTGGCTTCCCATTGTGCCGCATAAGTCAAGCCATCAACCGGCATCGCAAAAGGCATTATATTTGTTTCCTCGGCGGGCAACTCTATCTCGTTTGTATTGCCGTTCATCCAACCCGTGAAGGTATATCCCTCGCGTGTCGGAGCGGCAGGAGCGACAATCTCTGTTCCCCACTCTACCGTACCTTGCGTATAGTCGCCCGTCAATTCATCGCCGCCGTTCACATCCCATACCAACTCGTACGAAACTTTGGTCGGGATATAAACAGCATAATAGGTTGTTTCACCCTCAACGGCTGGCAGGTCTGTTCCTATCGGGTATTTTATACCTGCGGCATCCTTCCAACCTGCAAACTGATACGTATATTGTTCGTCTGCTTCTTTCGAAGGCATCGGCTCGCCGTTGTATGCAGGCACGGTGCCGTATGCGAAGTCGTCGCTTCCCCATACGTGACCGCCATCGGCTTCCGCGTCTTGGAACGTAATGGTATAGTTGTTCGTTTTCCATACGGCATAGAGTGTTACTACACCGTTCTGCTGTGAAGTCAGGTTGCTGACTGCCTCGCCGTCCTCATACACTTTTTCGCCATCGGCAGCTGTTGCCCAGCCTTGGAACGTGTGTCCAGCCCATTCGTATGCATTGGCGGTAAGAGCCACATCTACGGCATCATACGTGAAGAGTTGGTCTTCCATCTCGCCTGTTATTGCACCGTTGGCTTGATACTGTTCGTTGTTATTGTCGAAACGTACCGTATAGGTATTGGCTTCCCATTGAGCCGCATAGATGAGGTCTTGGGTCGGCATCTCTGCGGCAACCGATTCGGCATCCCAGCCCGTGAAGGTGTAGCCTTGCATTGTCGGATTTTCAGGAGCGATGATGGCAGTTCCCCAGTCTATCAGCCCGTGCGTATAGTCCTCTTCTGCGGAAGCAGTTGCACCGCCGTTGAAATCCCAAGTCAGAGTGTATTGAACTTTGGTCGAAGTATAAACGGCGTAATAGGTGGCTTCGCCTGTTACTGCGGGCAGGTCTGCACCTGTCTGGTATTCGTTCTCGCCGTCCGTCCAACCTGCAAATTCGTAGGTGTATTGCTCATCTGCATCCTTGGTCGGTTCAGTGCCACTATAAACGGGCGTTGTGCCATACGCGAATTCATCGCTTCCCCATTCGTAACCGCCATCGGCTTCCGTGTCTTGGAAGGTGATGATATAATTGTGCGGGATTTCCGTCCATTGCGCCGTAAAGGTCAAATCTTCAGCAGGCATTTCAATAGTAGAAGTCAAATAACCGCCATCAGCGAACTCTATCTGCCCCATAATGCTGTTGAGCCAACCTGCGAAGGTATAGCCTTCGCGTGTCGGATCTGCGGGTGCTTTAATAAATTCCCCTGTTTCTATATTCGTTCCGTGGGTATATTCGGTTTCTGTAGAAGAGGTTTCGCCGCCATTGAAATCCCATCTGAGTGTATGACCTGATTCTTCGACAAAATTGGCAATCAAAGAGCAATCGGAAGCAGGCACGGTGAACGTAAATGTACCATCTCCATTGTCCGCAATATTGTCAGTACATTCGCCTGTCCAGTTGTTGAAAGTCCAACCGTCAGCAGGAGTTGGCGTGAGAATAATTTGACTGCCTTCTTGATAGAGACATTGTTCAGGAGTCTTGATGACAGTACCTTCACCAACAATTTCGCTCACATCAAACTTATAACCGGCAGAATTAGGTTGGATTATAAATTTGAACGGCAAATCCATCACTCCTTCAGGGTCAGTTCCACCGTTTGCCTCAACTACTATATGAACACCATCGGATTGAGTGGAGATAGTCACATAACCTGAATTGAGATAGTAACGAGTATCCGACTCATCTATATAAGAACTCTTTGCTGAAATTCTGTTAAATTGATCGTCCTCCAACAAAATCCATTGATATCCTGCCGCTGTATTGTTATTCACTGAAGTTACTTCTGCTTCCGTACTATATCCGCTCGAATTAGTGAGGGTTGTTATAAAATGATTACCGGGGTGGAAGGGGTAAATACCATCCGGCGGCACAACTTTCCCGTTCACATAGCGAATGTCGGATTTTGAGAAACAGAACGGAATTTGCAAACCGGGGCGTTTGGAGGTATCTCCATCTTTAAACCAACCCAAATGATATACTACAGTATTGGTTCCTTCCGAGATAAAATTGCTTGCGCAAAAATCTCCATTAGAAATAAAGTAAACAACTTCAGGACAAGCGACACTCGAAACATTGATGCCGTTCATCGAAAGATTGAGTGAGTATTCCTCACCATTTGACAAACCATATAACGATGATACCGACATCGTTAGCCTCCCATAGCTATCGTAAGCTATAGTAACCGTTCCGCGGGATAATTGCCATGATGTAAATCCGTCCAAATCATACACCATACCGCTAACATCAGTTCCTACCGTATAGATTCCTGCGGGTACACTACCATTTTCATTGAAGTCCGACACATTGAACACAAATTTCATTTGGTTACCATTACCATCATCGCCTAACAATGTTACCGTCATTTCTTCTTGATTAGGAATCGTTTCCGCTGAAATATAGGTCGTAGTTAAATTACGGCTATCATTGATAGTAATATCAAGCGAATTATTTTTTACATCTATTAGGGATTTAGAATATATATATGGGTAGCCATGACGCCCCGGTTCAACGATAAATGAACCACTCTTGAAATTCGTAGAACTTGAACCATCATAAGATATCCAAGAATCAGCATAACCTGTGGTATATATATCTCCACTTTGAGATAAGTCATCTGCAACTACATTATAATAATACCCTACACCTGTTCCGCTCGTTACTTCTCCATACGACAAGTCTCCTCCTGCCCACATTTTCGAACTTGCATCCATATTACTTGATGATGTTACTATTGTATATGTTCCAGCTGGAGGACTCAAAATCTGACCATATTTAGTTTGTCCTACAGAAGAACCATAGGACATTGAAAACTGCAATTGCACATTTTCATCATTAGGCAGAGGTAACCAAATGATATCAATGAGAGTGAGCGAAGTTAAGCCTCGGCGAGATCCCTTAAAGAAACACCAAGTTTCTATACTGCCATCCTCATCAAAACTAAAGTGATAGGAATAACTCGCCTGTGGGGCATTGTTTCTGCCGCCCACAACATTGACATCGGGAATACTTTTCATCCCCTGCTCTGCGACAAGTGCTTGCGCAAAAAGACTACTTAACGACAGACAAGTCGCAATCAAAAACAGGTAAAATTTCTTCATATTCGTATGATTTTAAGATTATTTAGAAACAATGCGCGGCAAAAATACACTTTTGGAAACAAAATGCAAAATTTTTCGCACTTTTTTTACATATTTACGCCCAATTTGTCAGTTTTCTTTCAAAATGAAACCCATACCGCACATATTGACTGCAAACGCCATATTGCATTTTATCGATTATACACGAAGAAAATGCCTAAAAAACGAATTTTATCAAATATAAACGATAAAAAGACTACTGCGGGCAAAGATATAGATTGAAAAGAATCGACAGCGAGCCGAAACTTGCTGCCGATTCTTAATAAAAGTGAAACCAATATATTTATCGGGCTTCCTACTTATTTTGATTTATCGGACTTCGTACTTATTTTTGACAGACTGATTACTCCACTTTCTGCCCTTGGGCATCAAACAATTCGCCGTTACGCTGAATGTAAAGTATGCCGTTGCGCATCACTTTCTTGGGCAAGGCAGAATCTTCCAATGCGCCGTTCACCACCTCCAACTCGCTCACTTGATCGCCGTCTTCACCTTCTACTACAATGCGCACGCGCGACATCTGCATATCTTCCGTATTGCGGAATATACCGCGATAAGCGCGAACATTAGTCCCCTGCTCGGAATTGGGATAATAAATCTTATTGTCTTTCAAGCCCATATAGCGTGTCCCTGTTTCGGAGCCCAACAGCAGACCCGTGCGGAGCGTGCCGACCAAATAAACAGTACCCTGCGTGTTGTAGCCTTCCAAATTGGCTATATCGAAGCCCGAGTTGATGTCAGCTTCGGTATTGACTACCACGCCGGGGAAGACAAACGAGGTTTTCTTTGCCATCGTGGCGTTGGCATTCACTATATAACCTTTGCCGGCTTCCAAGCGTTTAGCTTGTGCAAAATAAAGCGTAAGTCCTTCTTCTTCATTTCCTTTGGTGTATTTGAACTCATAGACACGGTTCATCATACCTTGCGAAGTAATCAGTGCTGTGGATACATCGAACGGCAGACAGAGGGTTGCCCATTTGCCTTGTGTGAACTGGCGGTTTAGCGTAACCGTGGTGGCGCGGCGACCGTTGTACTTATCGGAGAACCAATTATAGTAGTCCGCATCCTCGTCTTCTATCAGGACTATATGCAACTCCAAAGGTTCTTGCTCAAAGACGGCAGTATAAACGACATCATCTGTCGTTACGGCGGGCAGTATATCGTTTACACCATAGGTGTTTGTTCCGTCCGTCCAACCGCTGAATACATAAGCATAGTCCTCGTCTTCGGGTTTAGTAGGCTTTGAACCACCATAGACGGGTGCTGTGTTGTAGGCAAAGCCGCCTTGCCACAACTCTTCGTTGTCGTAATTATTGAAAATGACGTTGAACAGACGCGCCTTTTGTGTGAACTGCGCCGTATAGGTTACGTCCCCTGTTACGACGGGCAGTGTTTCAGTTGCTCCGTAGGTGTTCGTGCCGTCGCTCCAGCCGGAGAACGTGTAAGTGTAATAGTTGTCTTGCGGCTTTTCGGGTGTAACGCCGTTATAAACAGGTGTTTCGTCTTTCTTCACTTTGCCGCTTTGCAACTTGCTGTTGTTGTAGTTGTTGAACACCACGTTGTAGGATGCTCCTTCGGTGAAGTTGGCAATCACGGCGCAGTCGTAGGCGGGTACGGTATAGGTGTATGTGCCGTTGCCATTGTCGGTTATCTGACCGGCGCACGCACCCGTCCATCCGCTGAACGTCCAATCGCTGTTGCCGGGCGTGGGGGTTAATGTGATTGTCTCTCCCGCAGCATACAGACACTCGTCAGGCGATACGGCTACCGACCCTCGACCATTAACGTAGGTGGAGAGTTTGATAGTCGGAGTGGACGACGTTCCTTCGCCATTTTCTGTTCCGCCTTGCTCGGAAGCAGCAGTACCTATCTGCACGTAAACGGCTGAAGCATCGTTCTTATCGCGTACTTGAATAAAGACATTGCCATCCGCTTTCCGCTCAACGTGAATCACATCATTGCTGTCAAAATAAATCTTTTCATTACTGTTCGGACAAACATAATAAGACCAATAGGGGCAAATCTTATGATAACTTGCATATACATAATCATTTTCGGGATCGCTATATGCGCCTGGGAAATAAGCTTGAGATCCGATGTAAGGATTAGATTCTCCTTGTCCTACTGCAACGTTGCTATAATCGCTGAAACCATCTGAATATAAAGTGTAGGTTGTTCCTGATAAATCGTAAACAAAACCGAAATAATACAAATTCTCCCATCCTGTGGAGTTAAAACACTCTGTATATCCGGCATAAGACATATCATTGGCTAATTCTGCCTTTGCAAAAATATAGTCATCTGCTGCGGGTGCGGTAATTGCATTGTACGATTGTGTGGTTATATCTGAGAAGAACAATTTAACGTTTGCGCCTTCACTATTCGTTGCTTGCAAAACCGTAAATGTCTTTGACCAGCCGTTACCGGTTTTCCAATCTGCATCACACATTTTGCTGCCCAACGTCTTTTGGCTTGTCATACTCATTTGGTCTAAGGCAAAGTATGCCGTACACGGTACATCTCCTTGTGGCTCAACTTCATCGGTTGCCACGCAATCATCTGTAAAATCAGCAGTTACCATATATTGTTTTCCCGAGGTAGCCGTGAACGTAGCAACAACTTTGTATTTTCCTGTCTTATATTCCGTTACGGTAGTTTCTACAGAAGTATATTCAATTTTTGTTGAACCTTGATAAAGACTTGTAACTTCCGTATCTGACAAAGAAGAGGCAAAAGAGCCAAGAGTGGTAGCCGAATTATATTTAAGCGTAAAACGATATGACTTATTATCAGAGCCTGTACCTGCTCCAGCCAACAGCCAGTATTTCCAATCGACATCCGCACCTGTATTGTCAATATAACGGTCTGTGGTTGATGCCGTTATACTAATACCATCGAAATAGTCGGTAAGCGTTATCTCTTGATCCAAGTCATAATTATAGGCTTTTACAGTAACCTCCTTATCGAAGCCGCCGAAATAGTAATATCTACCACTCTGACAAGCCCGTATATTATTAGCTTGAAGACGATAAATGGGATATCCGTCATTCCCCATTCGCTTGTATGTCAGTGTAATTTGACCCTTTGGATCATCTGCATAATCTTTGTCCTTATCAACAATCCAAGTCTTATCACTACAATTTTGAGCGGTTGTATAGGTGATTGTGTGCGTTCCCTCAATCTTCGTATTAGAACCTGTATTGACATCAATTACGTGTAAACCAGACACAGGAGTTCCATTAGCTTGATTGATAGTCAAGAACAAATCAAAGTTAAAATTGCTGCCATTCTGCCTTGCCCGCAGATATCGTACACCCGTGTACATCGGATAATCAGCCTGCGGAGCACGATTCTGCAAACTTGCTTGTTCTTCCGTTGTATATTCCGTTTCCTCTGACTCAGAAACGTAAACAGCGTCTTCATCCGTTTCTCTCACTACAGAAACCGTACTGACTTTTTGTGCCTGCATAGAGATGCCCGCCAAAAACAAACACCCTACCAACAAAACGTAAAACTTTTTCATAACCGCATAATTTTATGTAACGCGGCAAAGTTAAGCAAGTCGAATCATACAACCAACTGAAAACCTATTATTTTTTATTTTTTTATGCGCAAATTGTATTTTTTTACTAAGGGATGCGCATAATTTGCTCCCATTGCATACCTAAAAACGAGTCATCAATTATCTTCAATTAACCATCAATGACTTCATTAGTCCTAATGTACTCCGAAAATTTGAATATGGTCTGGGAAAACCTGCCGGCGCAATTAAGCAAAGAGAATAAGAAGTTTGTCTATGGTGTGATGCGGGAAGGCGCGCGCAAAAGATTTTGAACTTGCTATTATGTGGCTGTATGACTGCGGATTGGTGCTTCGTTCTCATCGTATTGAAGAACCCCGTATGCCGCTGATAGCCTACCAAGAGTTATCTGTTTTCAAGCTGTTTATGGTCGATGTGGGACTGCTTGGAGCAATGGCGGGGCTGAACGCGCAAACGCTCATTGGTACGAACGACATATTTACAGAGTTTAAGGGTGCGCTGACGGAACAATTCGTTATGCAAGAGCTGACAGCTTTATCAAACACTGACTACATTGGCTATTGGACGAATGCACGGAGCACCGCTGAAGTGGACTTTATTGTTCAACGCAATGGAATGATTATACCCATCGAAGCAAAGTCAGGAGAAAACTTACGCTCGCGCAGTTTTACGCTGTTCTGCCAAAACTACAATCCGCATATAGCAGTCAAGACATCTCCCCTCCCGTATCACAGCGGCAAAACTGTCCAAAACATTCCCCTCTACGGGTTGGCGAGTTTCGTAGCCGGATGCGAATAAAAAATCAACCACAGATTATTCGGTCTGTGGTTGATTTTTTATTATGTACGTCTCTTTAATGTCTGTTATTCTTAATGTCTGCGGTCCAGACGTGCTCCGTCGCCATCGAAATCGCGGTTGCGGAACTCGTGCTGTCCATGACGCTCGGAGCGGGGACGGTCGCCGTAGTTATGCTCACCACGTGCGCCGGTGGAAGCACCGAAACTGCGTTCACCACGAGGAGGACGTTGCGGACGTTCAGGCTCCACATAACCTTCGGGTTTCTCTTTGAGCGCCTTGGCAGAGAGACGGAACTTGCCTGTTTTCTCGTCCACTTCAAGCAACTTAATCATAATCTTGTCGCCTTCGTGGATGCCGGTTTCTTCCATCGTCTCATAACGCTTCCAGTCAATCTCGGAGATATGCAGCAGACCTTCCTTGCCGGGCATAAACTCTACGAAGCAGCCGTAAGGCATAATGGACTTAACTGTAGCCTCGTAGGTCTCGCCCACTTCGGGCAGAGCCACGATGGCTTTGATTTTCGCCATAGCGGCTTGCATCGAATCGCCGTTATTGCTGGCAATCTCGACTTTGCCGCCACGGTCATCCTCGTCAATCGAGATGACTGCACCGGTCTCGGCTTGGATACCTTGGATGATCTTCCCGCCCGGACCAATAACGGCACCAATCATATCTTTGGGGATATAGAAAGTAACGATACGCGGAGCGTGCGGCTTGATGTCGGCGCGCGGTGCGGGCATCGTTTCGAGCATACGGTCGAGAATATACATACGTGCCTCGTGGGCTTGTGCGAGGGCGTTCTCAAGAATCTCGTAACTGAGTCCGTCCACCTTGATATCCATCTGGCAGGCGGTCAGGCCATCGCGGGTACCGGTGGTCTTGAAGTCCATATCGCCGAGGTGGTCTTCGTCACCGAGAATATCGCTGAGGATAGCGTAGTTAGTACCTTTGTTCTCGGAGATGAGTCCCATAGCGATACCACTGACAGGTTTCTTAATCTGCACACCGGCATCCATCAGAGCCAAGCAACCGGCACATACCGTTGCCATTGAGCTGGAGCCGTTCGATTCAAGAATATCCGAAACGACGCGGACAGCATAGGGATAATCCTCGGGAATCATATTCTTGAGTGCGCGGCAAGCGAGGTTGCCGTGTCCTATCTCGCGACGACCTACGCCGCGTTGTGCTTTGGCTTCGCCGGTAGCAAAGGGCGGGAAGTTGTAGTGAAGGAGGAAGCGGTCGGTGGACTGAATGAGTGCTTCGTCGATGATTTTCTCGTCGCGGGAAGTACCGAGTGTAACGGTTGAGAGCGATTGCGTTTCTCCGCGCGTGAAGATAGCAGAGCCGTGAGGTCCGGGCAGGGGGCTGACTTCGCACCAGATAGGACGAATGTCGGTCGTTTTACGTCCGTCCAGACGTTTACCCTCGTCAAGGACGGCGCGACGCATAGCCTCTTTCTCTACGTCGTGGTAGTAGCGGTCCACAAGAGCTGCTATATCGTCCACCTCAACGCCGAGAGCCTCAGCGCGCTGCTGCATATAGTCAGCTTTGTCGGTCTTGAAGTCTTCGCGAATCTGCGAGAACATAGCCTCGCGGTGGTGCTTGTCGGTGTCGGCACTGGTAGCCTGTGCGTATGCCCGGTCGTAAGCGTAGACGTGAACAGCCTGACGCAGTTCGTCATCGTTAATCTCGTGGCAGTACTCGCGCTTCACCTCCTTGCCGTATTCGCGCATCATTTCTATTTGGGCGCGGCACTGAGGTTTGATGGCTTCGTGAGCGGCTTTGATGGCATCGAGCATCACGCTTTCGGGCACTTCTTTCATTTCGCCCTCTACCATCATAATGTTATCTTCAGTAGCAGCCACAACTAATTCGAGGTCAGCGTGTTCGCACTGCTCGAAGGTGGGGTTGATGACCATCTCGCCATTGACGCGCGCCACGCGCACTTCGCTGATAGGACCCTCAAAAGGTATATCGGAGCAAGCCAAAGCAGCGGAGGCTGCCAGACCTGCGATGCTTTCGGGCATATCAATGCCGTCGGCACTGTAAAGGGTTACATTTACGAATGTCTCTGCGTGGTAATTAGCGGGGAAGAGGGGGCGTAATGCACGGTCGATGAGTCGCGCTATCAGGATTTCGTAGTCGCTTGCTTTCCCTTCTCTGCGTGTGAAACCGCCCGGGAAGCGACCTGCGGAAGCAAATTTCTCTTTGTACTCTACCGTCAAGGGCATAAAGTCGGTGCCGGGTACTGCGTCCTTGGCACTGCATACCGTTGCCAAAATCATTGTGTTACCCAATGTTGCCATCACGGCGCCATCGGCTTGTTTCGCCAATTTGCCTGTTTCTAACGTAATGACGCGTCCGTCGGGCAACTGAATCTCTTTTCTAACAATGTTCATTGTCTTTCTTTTTGTTTTTTGTTCATACTGTGAGCCGCCGTTTGCGGCTCGAAACTGTTTTTGACCCGTAAAAAGCCGCGCAAAATTACGGCGGTTTTCGTATTTGCACAAATTTATTTTACATTCTGCTTGTTTTTAGGCATTTCTCACGTATTTCAAGAAAAGAGAACCGGTCGTCAATTTGATTTTTCTTGGTCACCAATTACCAACAATTTACCATCAATTATTTTTCTTCTACGGATAGTATGATGAAAAACACTGTTGAATTATGTAAAATTCAGACCATACCGATGCTTTCCTATTGTCTGCTCCCAGATAAGCCACATCAGGAAAATGACAAAATAGAAGAGGTACTTGAACAGATAGTTATGGAAGAGGTGGAAGAGTTCGGGATGGGGCTGCATAATGAGACTGATCCAATAGATTCGCAAGATATTAAAGCCATAGATAATCCCCCAGCCGAGCGGTATATACCATAGTTTGTGCTTCCACGCTCCGCTTGCGGTCAGCATCAGACACAGCCAGATGAACGACTGCTTGACGGGCGTACATCCCCATACAATATGATTGCCATGTCCTTCAGGGAAACGGATGACATTATCCACTAACGTAATGCCTTCGCGGGTCAGACAGAGCAGCCGTTGGACAGCCGTCGCCGTATGGTGCGCCAATGCCTCAAAGAAAGGCGTGACGGTCATTCCCCACAGCGTTACATCCCCTACCCCTGCATCGTCCCCGTGGACCGACAGTTTCCATACCGTATCTGCCGCCACAAGCGTGACGGCAAATACGATAAATCCTCTATAAGGAGTCAATGAACGGGGAAAAGTCATCGTTATTCGGCAGGCAGATGAGGAGCCGTGTAGTCAAGGTCAAGGTACTCCACCCCGCTGTCAGTAACGTGCAACATCAGCGACTCGTTGGGGCGGAAACGCAGGGTGAGTTCATCCGTTCGGTCGTGGTGATTGACGCGGATGGTGCGCTCGCTGCCTTGATCGGTGAAAGCATACTCATACGCGAGCGGGTACTCAATGGTCTGCGTCATCGGATTAGCCACGAACACAAAGTATTCATCGCCGTCCTGACGAACCCAGAAGTCAGGCAGGTTATCACCCTCGATGAGCGGCAGTTGTTTTTCTAATCGGGCTGCATCGCGTGTAACGGTAGGTTGAGCCGACAATGCAGTCAAAGCCGCAGCATACGCCTCGGTATGCTTTACCTTGCCGGGTTCTTTCGGTTCGCGACCAAGATAGATGGGCAGACCTTCCGAAGCAAGGCGCACGATGGTCTGCAAGGCAGTGAGTTCCATATAGTCCACGTCCACATAGAGAGCATTGAAAGTCGTTTCGCCACAGCGCAACACGCCGTCTTCGTAGCGTGCGCCGTTGAGGAAATACTGATTAACCCACATCGGCTGGCGACCTTTCTGCGCAGCGGGAGTCTGAATATAACGCATCTCGTAGCGTCCCCAAAGCCAGTTGAAGAACTTGCGCTCCTCGTCTGTATAGGCACCGCCCATCCACGAATCCTCCAAAGGCATATAAACCGCCAAGTCGGTATAGTTCACACCGCGACGCATATAGGTGGAAACACGTGTCATATAGCGGTTGAAGTCGGTGAGTTGCTGCCCTGTGAGGTTGTTCTCTGGGTGCATACTGACTTGGCAGGTGGTATAGAAATAGTTGGCAGTATCGCCCAAGTGATTAAGCGGCATACCGTGCCAGATGATTTGGTTGGTTCCATTGGCGAAGAGGGCATCGCAGATAAGCCTGAGGTCGGCAATCTGCTCTTTGCCCTGATGGGGCGAGTGACCGCGGAAATTATTGTAACGCAGGCTGGTCCAGCCGTAAGCGCAAGTGAAAGTTTCTGCTGTGACGGCATCTTTCTTGCCGAGTGTGGCAGCGGAGGCGGCAATCTTGCTGAAGCAGGGTTCGTAGAGGATAGCCTCTGTTTCGGGAATATCCACCAAAGTAAAAGCGGTAAGCAAGTCCGTAGGTGCGCCGCCGCATTGTGCGCGCGAGAAACAGCCTTCGCGGGTGGCGTTCAGAGCAAACGGTTCGTAGAAATCGAAGAGGACATACTTGGAGAGGGTGGACATATAGTCGTAGAAGACATCGGCATCATAAATCTCGTGGGTCTTGGGATTAAGTAGCATGGTATCACGCAGATAAGGAAGGATATCGTAGCCGTGTTCCGCCATAAACGTCTTCTCGAAGCCCGGGGTATAGAGATACTCGGTTTCGACCTCCCACGAATCGACAAACAAGCCGGACTTGCTACCCTTGTAGGCATTGTGCAGTCCACGGTTCATCTTGTCGGCATAGCGGTAAAAGACATCCTTGTTGAGGTGGTTGATGATGCGTGCTTCGCGGGGATGATCCCATACCAACGGGCGGCGGGCAATCTCCACACTATCAAAGAAATTGCGTGTCTGGTCTCCATCGGGCAGATCGACATCGGCGAAGGGCCACATCGTTCCGAACGTGAAGTCGCAACCCAGTCCTAACGAGTCAGCCACGTGCTTGGCTACCTCCACGGGACGTGCCCATTCTTCGGAGAGGAAAGCGGGATGGGGAGTGGTCGAATCGCAGAACATCGGATAAATCCAAGCAATCTCAACGCCGCCAAACTCGTGATCGTGCAGCCAAATAAGTTGGTTGCGCACATCGTTCGGGTCAATCTCAGCCGAGTGCCACCACCAACGGGTGTAGGGCTTGAAAGTGGGGTAAAGAGTGGACGTTTCCGACTGCTCATCCACGTGGCGGCATCCTGTCAGCGCGGCTGTCAATGCACCAAGACAGAGACAGAAAGTAAGGATTGTTTTGTTCATAGCAACTTAATTTAGGTTGAACAAGCGCAAAAGTACGCCGTTTGCAGCTTTCACGCAAACAAAATCGAACAAACTTAAAGCGATAAAATAAAAAAGGCGTTTGTGTACATCGTTTTGTTTCCGTACTTTTGCCGCCCTGAATATACAATTAAGTCTTTATAACTATGGAATGGACGTACATTCTGACGGGCGAGTTACCCGACCCGATTCGCGATTTTTATAATTTTTGTTTTATGATAGCCCTGGTAGGGTTGGTTATTTTTGTTACGCTTTACCACGTGAATGCCGGTTACGGCAAGATGCGCACCGAGAAGTGGGGACCTACTATCAGCAACAAAGTCGGCTGGTGTATGATGGAAGTGCCTGTTTTCCTGATTATGCTTTATTTCTACGGACTATCGGAAGTGCGAACCGATGTTCCCTACTACATCTTCTTCATTTTCTTTGAGATTCATTACCTCCAGCGTTCGTTTATCTTTCCTTTCCTGATGAAAGGCGAGAGCCAAATGCCCATTGTCATTATGGCGTTGTCGATGCTATGGAACGTGCTGAACGGCTATATACAAGGTTTTTGGCTATTCTATTTGGCTCCCAAGTACGGTATGTACAGTCCCCATTGGATTCACTCGTGGCAGTTCATCGCAGGTGCGGTACTTTTCTTTACGGGTATGATTATCAATATCCATTCCGACTACGTTATCCGCCATCTGCGCAAACCGGGCGACACGAAGCACTACCTGCCCAAGAAAGGTATGTACCGCTTCGTGACGAGTGCCAATTACTTAGGCGAAATCATTGAATGGGGCGGATGGGCGTTACTCACTTGGTCGTGGGCGGGAGCCGTCTTCTTCTGGTTCACCTGCTGCAACCTCATTCCGCGCGCCAACGCCATCTACCTCAAGTACGAACAAGAGTTTGCTGATGAGTTCGACCGCAAACGGCTCAAACGAATCTTCCCATTTATCTATTAAAACCATCGGAGTTTTCGGAATCATCTGAATAATCCGAATCGTCCGAATACTCTGACAAAACTTTATGAACGAACTTTTTTCACCCTACCAATTAGGACCGATAACGCTGCGCAACCGCTTTATCCGCTCGGCTGCATTTGAGAATATGTGTCAAGGCAATCGCCCCACCAAGATGCTGCAGGATTACCACGTCAGTGTGGCTCGCGGCGGCGTAGGTATGACCACCGTGGCGTACTGCGCTGTGGATCAAAGCGGTGTTAGTTTTGACGGGCAACTCTATGTCCGCGAAGATATTCTGCCCGACCTCCGGCGGCTCACTGATGCCGTCCACGACGAGGGTGCCAAAGTCAGTATCCAACTCGGTCACTGCGGCAATATGACCCACTACGCAACGTGTCACTGTATGCCGCTTAGTGCATCCAACGGTTTTAATCTCTACAGCCCTACCCTTCACCGCCGTATGCGTGTGGACGAGATTCACGCGATGGCTCGTAAGTTCGGCGAGGCAGTGGATTTCTGTCGCCGCGCAGGCTTCGACTGCGTGGAGATTCACGCCGGACACGCTTACCTCATCTCGCAGTTCCTCGCCCGCAGAACCAATCGCCGATGCGACCTCTACGGCGGCTCATTGGAGAACCGTATGCGCTTCCTCAACGAAGTATTGGACGAGGTGATGGCGCACGCCAAAGACGATATGGCAGTCATCGTCAAGACCAATATGTGGGACGACTGCCGAGGCGGCGTTACGCGTGAGGAAGGTATCCGCATTGCGCAGGAGATTGCTCGCCATAAGGTACACGGCATCGTCTTGAGCGGCGGCACGGTCAGTGCTTCGCCGATGACTATTCTCGGAGGGGCAATGCCCATCCGCACACTCGCTCACTATATGCCCGGCAATATGTGGTGGCTCAAAGCGGCTCTGCGTATGGGCGGAGGCAGACTGCTCATCCCTACCGTGCCGTTCCGCGAACTCTACTTTATGGACGAAGCCAAACGCTTCCAAGATGCCATCAAGGACGTACCGCTCATTTACGTAGGCGGCATCCAGTCGGGCGACAACTGCCAACGCATTATGGACGAAGGTTTCCCGCTCTTCCAGTTGGCGCACGTGCTCATCAAAGACCCTGACTTCGCGAACCACGTCCGGCAGAACCCGCACTACAACGCCGGTTGCACACGCTCCAACTACTGCGTGGGACGTATGTACTCGCGCGAAATGAAATGCCACGAGTGCGTCCTCAAAGACGGCGAACACATACCCGCTTCGCTGCAAAAAGAAATAGAAAATCTCCAACTTCACTAAAATAGATACTGTAATTGTGAACAACATCCGTAATTTCTGCATCATTGCGCATATCGACCACGGCAAGAGCACTCTCGCCGACCGTATGCTTGAACTGACCCACACCATCGACCGCAAGCAGACGGAAAATCAGGTTCTGGACGACATGGACCTCGAGAAGGAGCGCGGCATCACCATCAAGAGCCACGCCATCCAAATGCAATACGCGGCTTCCGACGGCGGAAAATATACCCTCAACCTCATTGACACTCCGGGACACGTGGACTTCTCCTACGAAGTGAGCCGCTCTATTGCCGCTTGCGAAGGCGCATTGCTCGTAGTCGATGCCACACAAGGCGTACAGGCACAAACCATCAGCAACCTCTACCTTGCGCTCGAACACGACCTTGAGATTATCCCCGTGATGAACAAATGCGACATGGATCAGGCGATGCCCGAACGCGTGGAGGAGGAGATTATCGAACTGCTCGGCTGCAAGAAAGAGGAGATTCTGCGCTGCTCCGCCAAGACGGGCGAAGGCGTACCCGAAATTCTGGATGCCATCGTAGAGCGCATACCCGCACCCAAAGACGATAAGGATGCGCCGCTGCAATGCCTCGTCTTCGACTCCGTATTTAACTCTTTCCGGGGTATCATTGCTTACTTCAAAGTCGTTAACGGCACCATCCGTACCGGCGACCGCGTGCGCTTCGTGCAGACCGGCAAAGAGTATGATGCTGACGAGATAGGCGTTCTGCTCCCCCGCACAAGCGGCTCTACCGGCGCGATGGCTGCTACGGGCGACGGACTCAGTCCCCGAAAAGAACTGACCGCCGGCAATGTCGGCTATATCGTGTCGGGCATCAAGACAAGCGTAGAGGTCAAAGTGGGCGACACTATCACCCACGTCAACCGTCCCTGCCAACAAGCCATTGACGGCTTCCAGGAAGCCAAACCGATGGTCTTCGCCGGAGTCTATCCCATTGAAGCGGAAGACTACGAAGACCTGCGCTCCTCGCTCGAAAAACTCCAGCTCAACGATGCCGCTCTCTCCTTCCAGCCGGAAAGTTCGGTGGCTCTCGGATTCGGTTTCCGCTGCGGTTTCCTCGGACTGCTTCACATGGAAATCATACAGGAACGCCTTGACCGCGAGTTCGATATGAACGTCATCACCACCGTCCCCAACGTCAGTTACAACGTCTATCTCAAGGACGGCACAATGAAAGAGGTGCATAACCCTGCCGGTATGCCCGACCTGACCGAAATAGACCGCATCGAAGAACCGTACATACGCTCTTCTATCATTACTACAAGTGCTTATATCGGTCCGATTATGACCCTCTGCCTCGGCAAACGCGCCGAATTAGTCAAGCAGGAATACATCTCGGGAAACCGTATGGAGTTGCTCTTCGATATGCCGCTCGGCGAGATAGTTATCGACTTCTACGATAAACTCAAGAGTATCTCCAAGGGCTACGCCTCGTTCGACTGGCATATGAACGGCTTCCGTCCGTCCAATCTGGTCAAACTGGATATCCTGCTCAACGGCGAACAGGTGGATGCCCTATCTACTCTGACCCACCGCGATAACGCCCTTGACTTCGGCAGACGGATGTGCGAGAAACTCAAGGAGTTGCTGCCCCGACAGCAGTTTGATATTGCTATTCAAGCCGCTATCGGAGCCAAGATCATTGCCCGCGAAACGGTCAAACAGGTGCGCAAGGATGTGCTTGCCAAGTGTTACGGCGGCGACGTGAGTCGCAAGCGCAAACTGCTTGAGAAACAGAAGAAAGGCAAGAAGCGTATGAAGCAGATCGGCAACGTCGAAGTCCCGCAGAAAGCCTTCCTCGCCGTCCTCAAATTAGACTGAAACAGCAATCAAACAGCATACCGACAGCAATCAAACAGCAAACAAAACCGTAAGATAACCGTAGGATAGCCGTATGATAGCCGTACAATAGTGCTACTCTGACCATAGGGATACGGAATGACTAAGCCTTGATGGAACCGGAAATAACATCCGGATGGCATGCTACGGATTTCTCGGGTGTATAAAAAAATCTTGATTCCATATTTGGTAATTAGAAATTTGATTGTACTTTTGCCGCTGAAATGAGCATAGTACGCGATGTGCGTATTGAAAGTGTTCTTTTCACGGAATCTATCTACGCCGAATAATCGTGTTTCACAGTCGATTATGGGTTAGAGGGATTCAATTACATATTGAAAAGGCGTTTATTGACGTTTTGTGTTCTACAACTTGAAACTTCGCAACTTTCATTTAGAACCGGATACAATACGAACAATCGAGCGCCTACGGGTATGACATTTATCAGCCCGGTACATTGTACGCAGTACCTTGTACTTTTTCTTTGGGTAGTCATATCGGCGTAGGTTTCCTTGTTGTTTATTTGGTTCTCAGGCAATGCGAAGGCCTCAAGTTGTGAGTAAGCAACACGTGAGGTCTACGCTTTCTGTGTGCATGTGTGTATAAAAGACAATAACGGAAAAAGCCGAGGCGCCTGAAAGGCTGTAGGCAATATATGTATTTCAAAAAACCGATGCCCGACGGGATATCAGGGGCGGAAGAATCATGAAAAGATTAAATGTATTTTCAGTCGTACTGCTTATGACGGCAACTATGCTTACCGCGTGCGGAGCAAAAAAACAAGTGACGCAAACATCTAACAGTAGAAAACCCTTTGGTCCGACTTCGGAAATGCCATGTCAGATTTATGACACTCCAAAAGAATTTGCTGCAACTACAGCGTGGCGTGGAAGCAAAAACAAAATGGAAGAAGTGCGTTTCAATGCTTTGCGGGAAGCCCAGAATATTATCAAAATGAAAGTGCAACATTCCTATAAAGGTCTCGTTAGTGAATACAAGGGATCTTGGGGGACCAATGCGGGGAACGATGTAGCTGACAAGATGGAAATGGCTTGCGACAATGTTCTTCAAGGTATATTGAGCCAGACCTCTGAATCTTGTATAAGATGGAGTGATATTGATGACGACGGTCATTTATACTGCTATATCGCCATTACTATTTCCAAAGAGGAATTGGCTGCAAAATCTGCGAAAGCTGTTAAGAATCTTTTGACGGAAGATGAAAAAAGGCGCATTGACTTCAAAGAGGAAGAATTCCGGAAGAAAATGGAAGAACGTTATGAAAACTTCAAAAATGAAGACTAAAAAGGTCTTTTTCGTTGTAACCATTCTGCCCATCCTGTTGATGGGTGGGCAGGATGTGTTTGCAAGAAGCGAACGTCCCCTGTGGGTCGATGGTTATCACTACGATGCTAACAATTCGTATCTGGAAGTCGTTACTGCTACGGGTTGGGAAGTAGCAAACGCACGCGACAAAGCATACGATGAAATTCTCCGCCGTCGAGGTGTCGCTACCGGCACAAACGCAAAAGTAACAACATCATCAGGCAATATCTCTGTTGAAAGCAATCATAACTTGATAGTAAAAGCACGTGTCTTGGACGAATATGTAGAAGAGTTAAGACCCGGTTTTTATAAGGTTTATTTGCTGGTTCAGACGGCTAAGAATCCTATGTATAATTATGAGCAGGTGACCATTACGGACAAATACCCGTTTTCCGCACGCTGCTTTGTTCCCGGTATGGCACAGATTCACAAAGGCAGCATAGCAAAAGGTGGTGTCATCATCGGCGCAGAAGCCATTGGAGTCGCAGGCATTGTAACATCTTTCAGTATGAAGGCATCTAATGAGTGGTTGATAAAAGACGACCCGAAACATGCCCAGACGTATGCCGACCGTGCGTATATGTGGCAAAACATAGGCTATGGATGTATTGCCTTTACCGCAGCCGTCTATATATACAATATTATCGACGGCGCAGTCGCTCGCGGGCAGAAAAGAATTTTCGTAAACAACACTGTGGCTATAGCCCCGACAGTCACTTTTGACGGAAATGCCGGCATAGCCATAAGGTATAATTTCTAAGAAAATGAGAAAACTAATCTATCTGGCAGTCATCTGCTTTTCGTTGTTATTTACAGGATGCGAACACCGCATCATTGACACCTCCATCGCCATATTCGGAACGGTTGTGGATGCCGACACAAATGCTCCGTTGCAGGGTGTCTTGCTGACTTTGATGCCGAGTTCCAAGAACCGTTATACAGGGAGTCTCGGCACGTATGAATTTGAAGATTTGGAACCACGCCAATACACCATTACAGCCCAGATGAACGGGTATCGCACAGACCGCAAGACTGTCAATCTGGTGTCCGGCGAGCGTGAAGAAGTGATGTTTGTATTACATAAAGAAAAATAAGTATGAAAAAGTTTTTATTGTATTGCGCGTGTACAATATATATATTATTGACTTTTACAAGTTGTGAAAATGATAAACCTCGTAAAGGAATTGTTACCTTTTATGGAACAGTGACTGACCAATATGGCGAGCCTTTCGGCGGTGTAGAAGTGAAAATAGGAGGATCTGATACTTCAGGAGGAAGTACCATAACAGGAAGTGACGGTACTTATGAATTGCCAGTGACAGTAATTCCGACAGAAAAAAGTAACACGATGACTTTCGTTTTGGTTGCTGATGTTGTATATGCTTATCGTTATGCGATGGGTAGTTTTGAAGTATATGGTTCAGATGCAGCATATGTGGGGAAAGATTATCTGTCATATGTTGCATATGCGCACCTTTTTAAAATCGGATGGCAGGTGGTTGGAGAACGAGTACACCATTCTTTTCGTGTGGGCATAAAATATGCAGATGATTAATCAATAAAAGTATGAAAAAGGTATTATGTTATTTAGCATGTCTATGTGGCATAGCAATGAGTTTCATTTCCTGTGATCCAAATGGAGCCAGTAACGAGATTACTATTTATGGTAATGTGATTGACCGAACGACGGGACAACCGTTGTACAATGTTCTAATTCAAGAAAAGAACAAAGTGGGCGGCAGTACTGTAACCGGAAATGACGGCAACTACGAGTTCACGTTACCGTTAAATGGTAGCAGTGATGGCAAGTATTATCTTGTAGCCAGCAAGGACAAATATTCGTCTTCTGAGTATGAACTTAATATGAGCAGTGTTGATAAAAACCGCCGCGTAAAAGTGGACTTTCAGTTGACAAAAGAATCTATCACTTACACCGGAATAGTGCTTGATTCTAAAAACAATCCTATCTTTGATGCGCATATATCAGCTCAATTTTCAAGTGCCTCTGGTTCTGGAACAGATTATAATATCGGCTCAACTACTATGACGGATGCTAATGGCAAATATACATTAGAATTACCGCGTCCGCATAAGAGCAATAGTCAGGATTATCCTCCTTACGACCAGTGGAAATTTGCAATAACTGCGACTAAAAACGGTTATCACGATTTGACACACACATTGAATCAGAATGTGGATGATATGGGTAAGACTATAACATTGAATTTCATCTTAAACAGTAGTAGTATAATTATATCTGGTAAGGTTGTCGATCAAAATGGGCAGCCCATCGCTTATGCAAATGTTAGTGATGAGATATTTAGTACTGGTACTTGGAACTCAGAATATGGGTATTACTATAATTTAAAAGGATCAAAAAGACTATCATCTACACAAACGGATGTAAATGGCAACTACACAATAAGCAGTGTAGGATACATGAGTGTAAATGGATATGTTAGTAGAAATCATGAATTCACATGCGAGAAAGAAGGTTACATAACACAATATCGTTATCTTACGACTTCCGAATCAGACGGTGGAAACTCATATAACGTAGATTTTAAACTAAAAATTAAAGAATAATGAAACGGTTTATATTTTTTACATAACTATGTGGCTTTGTAATTGGAATCGTATCATGTTCAGTCACAAGTCACAGTGGACGACCTGTTCCTGCTTGACAGAGAGTATTCAAAAGTCTGCTATTACAAGCGGTAGTCCAATATAAATCGGCGTATCACGTGGTGTATGCAAAGATAGTATGAATATAAACATAGACCAATATGCGTAAAACGATTATCTTTTTAGTGCTTTGTGCCGCGATGCCGATGGCAGCGCAGGACAGAGGTTTTGATGACTTCGTGAAGAAGCAGAACGACAAATTCAATCAGTTCAAATCGGACAAACAGGCAGAGTATGACGCGTTCCGCAAACGCGCTAACGAGCAGTTTGCAGAGTTCATGAGGCAGAAATGGGCGGAGTTCCCTGTTCATGAGGCGGAGAAACCCGTGCAGGAAAAACCGGTGGAGCCGATAGTGTTCGAGGAACCAACACCCGCACCGAAACCCAATCCATCGCCGACTCCCAAACCAGAACCTGACGCAGACTCCCAACCGGTGCAGATAGCCGTGAAGCCGAAAGTAGAGGTCGTCCCTCCTCCCACACCGGCCCCCGAACCGATTGCGCCCGTTACACCCAAAGAAGAGCCCTACAAGAAAGTGTCCATCGTCTATTACGGAAATCTGATTACCATCGGATTCCCGTTGAATGACAATCTTAAACTGCTTGCTTTGGACGAGAACGCCATAGCCGATGCATGGGTAGAGTTAGCAGGCAGCCAATACGACATCTGCGTCAAGACGGCACTCGATGCCCGCCAAGCCAACGCCCTATGTGACTGGGCATATATGCAAATGCTGCAAGCGGTGACGGAAAAACACTACGGCAAGACGAACGAAGCGGTATTGGCGCAAGCTTTCCTGATGACCCAATCGGGCTACCGCATCCGACTCGGTATGAGCGATACAAAACTATATATGCTCGTGGCAAGTCAGTATGACATATTCAGAATGCCCTTTTACACCTTGGATGGTACGAAATTCTACAATGTCAGCAGCGAGAAAAGCACAAAGATACGGATTACAAATGCCAAATGGGACAAAGAGCAGTCGCTGTCGCTCCAACTGACACAACTACCCGACTTGACGAATGACCCTACCACCGAGCGCACACTGACTTCACGTGCAGGCGTAACAGCCACTGTCAGCCTCAACAAAAACCTGATAGACTTCTTCAATTCATACCCGCAAGCCTGTTTCAACGGCGACCAGACCACCCGCTGGGCAGCCTACGCCAATACACCGGTGGAGCCATCTGTCAAGAACCTGCTTTACCCGTCGCTCAAAAAGGCGATTAACGGCTTGAACGAAAAGAATGCAACTGCCGTGCTGCTCAACTGGGTGCAGACTGCCTTTGAGTACGGATACGATGACAAGATTTGGGGCAGCGACCGTGCTTTCTTTGCCCAAGAGACCCTTTACTATCCGTATTGCGACTGCGAGGACAGAGCTATCCTTTTCTCCCGTTTGGTACGCGACCTTGTCGGACTGGATGTCGTTCTCCTCTATTATCCCGGACACCTCGCCACGGCAGTGGCTTTTAATGAAAACGTGACAGGCGACTATTTGGTGTACAACAACCGCAAGTACATCGTTTGCGACCCCACCTATATCAATGCGGGCGTAGGCAGAACAATGCCCGACATGAACAATCAACAAGCACAAATCATCGCCCTGAAATAATCCGCTGAAGCGTCGCGATACGCTATCCGTTTAGTCGTCTATACGGACAAACTCGTACTTGCTGTTGAACTCCAACTCCAAGCCGTTGTTCAGTTCTGCTTTCCAGCGGCGGTCATCCTTTCCCCATTCGGTAATAAAGGCGTTCGGGTACTGTTTGGACACGTATGTACGCACTGCTTCGGGAAGCAAAGCCATAGGAACGGCACGCTGACCGCAGTCCACTTTCTTGAGCGCACCTTTGCCGTCAAACTCCACTTTGTCGCCACTGACAAAACGTACCTCATACTCCGTGGTCAAACCCTCGCGCTCCTGCATTACAAAACTGACTGAATCCGAAGCAAAATAGGTCTGAATAAACGTCTTTGCTTCTGCAGGAAGTTGGTTCACAGTGATGACTTGGTCTTTGGCGCACGCGCTCATACACATACTCAATGCTACCAAAAGGGTAGCGAACAGATTCTTTTTCATTTCTTTTCGTTATTAAAGGGTTATACTTGTTGTAAATCGCGAATGGTCTTCGCCACGTTGATCAGGTGGTCTGCCACACGCTCGGAATTCTGGGCAAGCGATATATACTCGGTGCCTGCCTGCGGTTTGCATATACCCAAGGCAAGACGCTGTATATGATTGCGCTCCATCTCGTCGGTGAGTTGGTCCACCTCTTCCTCAATCTGATTAGCTAATCCGAGGTAGGTCATATCCATCGTATGGTACGCCTGCATCGCAGCATCGAAGAGACGACCGACAAGACGGTTCATCTGCTCAATCTCTTTGAGGGCGTATTCGGAGAAACTGACTTCCTGTTGGCGAAGGCTGTCGGCATACTCGATGATGTTCTTGGCATAGTCGCCGATACGCTCCAAGTCGCTGACCGTGCGGATGGTGGAAACGAGGTACTGATGGTCAAAGCGGTTAAGTCGGCTGTCGGACAGCAACAGGGCATAATGCACCAACTCGCGATTCAGGAAGTTGAGTTGCCGCTCCGTCTGCTCAAACTCTTTGCGCTCGGAATCGTCCAACGTGGTTACGTTGCGGATGGAGCGTTGGTAGTTCTCTATCGCCATCTTTGCCATATTCTCCACCTCGGCTTTCAGCTGACGGACAGCCACAACGGGTGTACGCAACATCTGCGGGTCAAGGAAATAGAGGTGCGGCTCATTGCTTTCTTTGGCAGGCACGTCTTTCACGATTCGGCAAGCCACATTGACCAACGGGGTGGTCAGGGGCATAGCCACCAACATCGTGCAGACGTTGAAGACGGTATGGAACATAGCCAACTGCAACTGCGGTGCGCCGGGGAAGAGACGCTCGAATAGGATTCCAAAGCTCCAGTCGCCACCCGTCATCAGTCTGATCAGCAAGGCTATACCCAGGAAGATGGTTACACCCAACACGTTGAATAGCAAGTGAATCATAGCCGTCCGCTTGGCAGCCACACCGCTGGTCAGACCCGCTATGATAGCCACCACGCACGAACCGATGTTACTACCCATCGTCAAGTAAATACCTTGGTCAAGCGCAATCAACCCCGTCACGACCATCGTAATGGCGATGGAAGTCATCACGGACGAGGACTGTATTATCGCCGTGATAACAGCCCCTAACAGAACCAACAGCAGTGGATTACGGATAGAAGCGAGGAACAGTTTGACGGAGTCAAGTGCCGCAAACTCGTCCATCGCGCTTGCCATCATACTCAAACCTACAAACAACATTCCGAAACCGGTCAGGATACCGCCCGTTTTCTTCCATGCATCGGTTTTGGCAAAGAGCATCATAAACGCGCCGATTCCTGCAAATGCAGCGAATATCAACGTAGTAGAGATGTTGTTGGAGCCGGACAGACCGAGTGCCACCAATTGCGCCGTCACCGTCGTACCGATATTTGCGCCGTAGATGATGGATGCCGCCTGTGTGAGGGACATAATGCCCACGTTCACAAAACCGATCACCATCACCGTTACCGCGCCACTGCTCTGAATGGCAGCCGTACCAAGCGTACCTATTCCGACACCTATCCATTTGTTGTCCCCGGTCTTCGTAAAGAGCCGTTTGAGCCGCCGCGATGCCGCCGACTCAAGGTTGCTGCTCATCATTGTGCAGGCTACGAGGAACACTCCTATACCTGCCGTAAGCGTCAAAAGGGCTGTTAAAATACTGACTAAATCCATTTAAAAACTAATAATTGAATGTTTATCTTTTTCTTTATTTCTTACAGATTGATTCTTTCGCTTTTGTTTTTTACTTCAATTTTTCTCTTCTCACGTTTCATCTTTTTTCGTCCACAGATAAAAAACGGTACAAACTCATAGGAGTTTATACCGTTCTTTTTCTTTGATTATCAAGCAACTGAACTGATATCGATACATAATTCTTCTAAAAAATCACGCAAAAGTACGCTATTCTATCTATTCCTGCAAATCCTTTTTTGATTTTTCGATACGAATAGATTTTGAAAAATAACGGCAAGAAAAGGATACGAAAAGTACGTTTTTGATAAAAAAGGCCGGAAAAGTATTGTAAAGTAAAAAAAAAGCAGTACTTTTGCCGCCGAATGAATGGGGGAGCCGGTTCACGGTTCCCTCACTTTATACCAAAGTTATGATACAAGAGCAGACGATACGCGAGATGGTGCAGCCCCTATTGGCGGGAACAGCCTACGAACTAATGACCGTGGAGGTGAGTAAAGACAATGCCGTACTGGTTGAGATTGACCAACCCGGGACGGTGGACATTGATTTCTGTGCCGACCTCAACCGCCGCCTGAATGCAGCATTGGAAAGCAATCCCCTAACCAAGAACGAAGATTACAGCCTTGAGGTAGGCAGCGTCAGCCTGACCGCACCGTTCAAGAGCCGCCTGCAATACGAGAAGAACCTCGGACATAACGTAGTGGTAACCGACCGAGACGGCAAACGCCACAGCGGACAATTAGTCAGCGTGGACGAAGAAACATTTATGATAGATGCCGAAGAAACACTTACGTTCCGCTACGACGAGGTGAAGCAAACCGTCTATAACATTTCCTTCTAAGAAAATAATAACGAAAATCCCATACTAAAATGGCCAAAAAGCAAGAGTCAATCAACCTGATTGACATTTTTTCAGAGTTCAAGACACTCAACAAAATTGACCGCAAGACTTTTATCAATGTTTTGGAAGACTCCTTCCGCTCGGTAATCGCCAAGGTTTACGGTTCGGATGCGCACTACGACGTGATTATCAATCCCGACAAAGGCGACTTGGAGATTTATCACAACCGTCTCATTATGGAGGACGATGATGTAGCCAACGAGCAGACACAGATTTCGCTGAGCGATGCACGCAAATTGGACGATGAGGCGGAAGTGGGCGAAGAAATCACCGAGAAGGTCGATTTCTCCTCGTTCGGCAGACGTATGATACTGAATCTCAGACAAACGCTGTCTTCCAAGATTCTCGAACTAAAGAAAGAGAACGTCTATCTGCGCTACTCGGGCATGTTAGGTCAGATAGTTACCGGCGAGTTGGAGCAGATTTGGAAAAAGGAGATGACCATCAAGGACGAAGAGGGTGTGGACTTGTTCTTACCCAAGCAGAACCAAATCCCGACTGACTACTACCGCAAGGGTGATGTAGTAAAGGCTATTGTAGCGCAAGTCGAGAACAAGAACCAGAATCCGAAAGTCATCCTCTCGCGTACCAGCCCGCTGTTCCTGCAACGTCTCTTCGAGCAGGAAGTGCCCGAAGTACATGACGGTCTGATAGCCATCAAGAACATCGCCCGCATTCCGGGTGAAAGAGCCAAAGTGGCAGTAGAGAGTTTCAACGACCGCATTGACCCCGTAGGAGCCTGCGTAGGTATCAAGGGTGCCCGTATCCACGGCATCGTGCGCGAACTCAGAAACGAGAACATCGACGTAATCAACTACACGTCCAACACCCAACTCTACATCCAGCGCGCATTGGCTCCCGCCAAAATATCCTCCATGAACATCAACGAAGAGGAGAAGAAAGCTGACATCTATCTCAAGCCCGACGAGGTGAGTCTCGCCATCGGTAAGGGCGGCTTCAATATCAAATTGGCAAGTATGCTGACCGGCTATCAGATAGACGTTTATCGCGAGATGGACGACTCCGATGCAGAAGACATCTACTTGGACGAGTTCAACGACGAAATCGATCAATGGGTTATTGACCAGCTCAAGAACATCGGTTTGGACACCGCCAAAGCGGTATTGGCTCTTCCGAAGGAGGAACTCAAACAGCGCGTGGACTTGGAGGACGAGACCATTGACGAACTCTACCGCGTATTGGCAGAGGAGTTTGAAGATTAAGTTACTAACGAAGTAAAACATTCACTATGGCACAAAAACTGATTAAGGCTTGCAAAGAACTTAATATCGGTATGGCAACCGCCATCGAATTTTTCCAAAAACAAGGAAAGAGCGTAGCCGCCGATCCGAACACCCGGATTGACGATGACCTGTATATGCAACTTGTTCAAGCGTTCAACAAGGATATGGCTATCAAGTTAGCCGCCGACCGCCAGGCGCAGGAGCGTCAGGAGCGTGAACTGAACAAGAGTGTGTCCATAGAGGATGACCACAAGAAAGAAGTAGAGCGCGCGCGCAAGGAGGCAGAGGAGATGCGTCTGAAAGCGGAGGCGGAGAAGAAAGCCGCCGAGCAGGCACGTCTGGAAGCCGAAGAACAGGCTCGACGCAAAGCAGAGGAAGAGGCTCAACGCAAAGCCCAAGAGGAGGCTCGCCAGCGCGCCCAAGCCGAAGAACAGGCTCGACGCAAAGCAGAGGAAGAGGCGAAAGCCGCCGAGGAAGCACGCCGACAAGCCGAAGAACAGGCACGCAAAGAAGCGGAAGAGGCTAAAAAAGCCGCCGAGAAAGTGGCAACATCCGCGGATAACAAGCCGACCGAGAAGACAAAGATCTTCACCTTGCACCCGCAACCGGCTCCTATTCAGCCTAAAGTGGTGGGCAAGATTGACCTCGACAGTCTGAACCAAGCCACCCGTCCCGCCAAGAAAACAAAGGACGAGAAGAAGAAAGAGCGCGAAGAACGTATGCACGCCCAGAACGGCGGCAACGGCGGTAAACGCAAACGCGAACGCATCCAGCAGAACAAAGTGGACGTGAACGACGTGCGCAACCAGAAGAACAACAAGACCAAGCAGAACAAGCGTCCCGTCAAAGTAGAGGTGGACGACGAAGAGGTACAACGCCAGATAAAAGAGACGCTTAACCGTCTGCAAAGCCAAAAGGGTAAGACCCTGACCAGCAAGCATAAGCGCGACCGCCGCCAACTCGAACGCGAGAAGATGGCAGAAGAGCGCGCCGAAGAACAAGCACAATCCAAAGTACTGAAACTGACCGAGTTCGTAACGGCTAATGACCTCGCCGTGATGATGAACGTGCCGGTTACCAAAGTTATAGGAACGTGCATGACGCTCGGTATGATGGTGAGCATCAACCAGCGGTTGGATGCCGAAACGATTAACATCGTGGCAGAAGAGTTCGGCTTCAGCACCGAATACGTGGATGCCAAAGTGGTAGAAGACCTGCACGCCGACGATGAAGCATATAGCGAAGAGGACATGGAGGAGCGCTGCCCCATCATCACCGTTATGGGTCACGTGGATCACGGTAAGACTTCGCTGCTTGACCATATCCGCAACACCAACGTGATTGCCGGTGAGGCAGGCGGTATAACGCAGCATATCGGTGCGTACAACGTGCGTCTGAAGAATGGCAAGCACCTCACTTTCCTTGACACCCCCGGTCACGAAGCGTTTACGGCTATGCGTGCGCGCGGAGCGAAAGTGACGGATATAGCCATCATCATCGTGGCAGCCGACGACGGCGTGATGCCGCAGACACGCGAAGCCATCTCGCACGCGCAGGCAGCAGGCGTACCGATGATTTTCGCCATCAACAAGTGCGATAAACCCGGAGCCAATCCCGAAAAGATAAAAGAAGAACTTGCCAATATGAACCTGCTCGTGGAGGAATGGGGCGGCAAGTATCAGAGCCAGGACATCAGTGCCAAGAAAGGTACGGGCGTATTCGAGCTGTTAGAGAAAGTGCTGTTGGAAGCCGAGTTGCTGGACCTCAAAGCCAATCCGAAACGCCGTGCGAAAGGCAGTATCATCGAATCCTCGCTTGACAAGGGTCGCGGATTTATATCGACCGTATTAGTGAGCGACGGTACGCTGCACGTAGGCGATGTAGTACTCGCGGGTTCGTACCACGGCAAGGTGAAGGCGATGTTCAACGAGCGCGGTCAGAACATAGAGCAGGCTCTCCCGGGCGAACCGGCAGTCATCTTAGGTCTGAACGGCGCACCGACGGCAGGCGATGAGTTCAACGTGATGCCCACCGAACAGGAAGCCCGCCAGATAGCCTCCAAGCGCGAACAACTGCAACGCGAGATGTCTATCCGCACGAAGAAACATATCGGCTTGGAAGAGATTGGTCGCCGCTTGGCAATAGGCGACTTCAAGGAGCTGAACCTCATCGTCAAAGCCGATGTGGACGGCTCGGTAGAAGCATTGAGCGACTCGCTCATCAAACTCTCTACGGAGAATATTCAGGTGAACGTCATCCACAAGGGCGTGGGTGCCATCTCCGACTCGGATATCCTGTTGGCAGAGGCATCGGATGCCATCATCATCGGCTTCAACGTGCGCGCCACGGCTACGGCACGCAAGATGGCAGAGACTGCCGAAGTGGATGTGCGCGTGTACAACGTCATCTACGATGCTATCGAAGAGGTGAAATCCGCTATGGAAGGTATGCTCTCGCCGGAAATCAAAGAGAACGTTACCGCCACGCTCGAAGTGCTGCAGACGTTCCACATCTCGAAAGTGGGAACGATTGCGGGCTGCGTAGTGCGTGAAGGTAAAATCAAACGCCAGAACAAAGTGCGCGTCATCCGCGACGGCATCGTCATCTTCACCGGCGACTTGGCTTCGCTCAAGCACGGTAAGGACGATGTGAAAGAGATGGGTGTCAACCAAGAATGCGGCGTAAGCATCCGCTCGTATAACGACCTCGTAGAGGGCGACTTGTTAGAGAGCTTCGAGCAAGTGGAAGTAGCAAAAAAATTAGACTAAACGTATGAACAGACTGGCTCTTGTAGGCAGACCCAACGTAGGCAAATCGACCTTATTCAACCGCCTGACCAAGACTCGCCGCGCCATAGTAACCGAGCAGGCAGGCACCACGCGCGACCGCCAATACGGTCACTGCGAATGGTGCGGACGCGAGTTCTCCGTCATTGACACCGGCGGATGGGTATTGGATTCAGACGATATATTTGAAGACGAAATCAACCGCCAGGTACACCTTGCCATTGATGAAGCGGACGTAGTGCTTCTCCTTGTGGACGTGAACGAAGGCGTAACGCGCTTCGATATGGAAGTGGCGCACCTGTTGCGTCAGTCGGGCAAGCCGTGCGTATTGGCGGTCAATAAGGTGGACTCTTTCGACCAGCAATACGGTGCACCCGAGTTCTATAAATTAGGTTTGGGCGAGCCGTTCATCGTCAGTGCCGAAAACGGATTGGGTACGGGTGATCTGTTAGATGAGATCTGCTCGCGTTTCAAGAAAGATGAGAACGATGAGGAGCCGGACGACCTGCCGCGTTTTGCCATCGTAGGCAGACCTAATGCAGGGAAAAGCAGTATATTGAACGCCTTTATCGGCGAGGAACGCACCATCGTAACCGACCGACCGGGTACGACGCGCGACAGTATATACACACGTTACAACAAGTTCGGCAAGGAGTTCTACCTCGTGGACACCGCCGGTATCCGCAAGAAAGCCAAAGTAAACGAAGACCTTGAGTACTACTCGGTGGTTCGCTCCATACGCGCCATAGAGAACTCGGACGTGTGCATCCTGATGATTGATGCCACACGCGGAATCGAAGCACAAGACCTCAATATCTATTCCCTCATACAGAAAAACAAGAAAGGTATGGTGGTGTGCGTCAATAAATGGGACTTGATAGAAGACAAGACCAACAAGGACATCAAAGCCTACGAGCAGGCTATCCGCTCGCGTATGGCTCCTTTCACCGATTTCCCCATCATCTTCACCTCCGCCACGACCAAGCAACGTATCTACAAGGTTATGGAAACGGCTCTGCACGTGTATGAGAACAAGCAGCGCAAAGTGCCTACCGCCCAACTCAACGAACGTTTCCTGCCACTCATAGAGAACTACCCGCCACCTGCCACCAAAGGCAAATACATCAAAATCAAATACTGCACGCAACTGCCTAATACACAAGTGCCTACATTCGTCTTCTTCGCCAACCTGCCGCAGTACGTCAAAGAACCGTACCGCCGCTTCTTGGAGAACAAACTGCGCGAATGGTGGGACTTCAGCGGCACGCCCGTACAGATTTTCATACGCGCCAAGTGATGAGTAAATATTGAAAAAGTTTTGAAGATAGTCGGTTTTACATATTACGATGGGGCGTACCGAATGACTATGAAAAGCGATTCATCGCTTCTCAACCAAGGCAAGCCGTTCTTCCTGCCCGATGGAAGCGAGGATATACGTCAATGTCCTTGTGTAGCACTGCGTATCAACCGATTAGGTCGGTCGATTGCGCCGCAGTTTGCTATGCGATACTATGACGCGATGGCATACGGTATTGATTTTCGCGCGGCAGACCTGCTTCGTCAAGGATTGACCACCGAAGGATTGGCATTCGACGGGGCATTGTGCGTAGGAGAATGGATGCCGCCTGCTGTCTTTCGGACGCTGCCCTGTGCGCTTCTGAACGAGATAGAACAAGCCCTCCCCATCGAGCAAGCCATCGCACAAATAAGCCGCACGATGACCTTGAGAATGGGCGACATACTCTATATTGATTCGCCGAAAGAAGCATTGCCGGTAAAACGCGAAGACGTAATCCAATACGAACACGACGATCAACCCCTACTCTACTGCCGCATCAAATAAAAACTATCGCACTCAATGAAACGCCTGCTGACCTACATATTGCTACTCGTTTCGCTAACCGCCATAGCACGACCGGCTACTTTCTACGCCGAGAAATCGCTCTTGAGCGAAGGCAACGTGGTGCGTATCCGTGTGAGCGAATCAGGTATCTATCGGCTGACGTATGAGCAGATAGCCGAATGGGGCTTACGTCCAGAACGGGTCAGCGTCCTCGGCTACGGCGGAGCACTCCTGTCGCAAGACTTTACGCAGCCGCGCATTGACGACCTATGCCCCGTGGCTCTATATATGAACAAAGGCGCAGACAACCAATTCGGTAAAGGCGATTATATTCTGTTCTACGGTCAAGGTTCGGTGGCTTGGACATACAGCGGCGGCTACTTCACCCACACGCGCAACCACTGCTCCGACTACGGCTACTATTTCCTGTCGGATGCCGAAGGGCTGCAACGCCTGATGCCGATTGCAGATGAACTGAACGGTGTCGTCAAGCACGACGTAACGACCTATAATGCCTACGCCCTGCACGAACAAGACCTGGTCAACCTCATTGACCGCAAGAAAGGACTGACAGGCGGCGGACGCGAGTTCTACGGCGAAGATATACCGTCCGGGCAATCAAGCACGTTCACGATTGACTTACCGAGTGCCGTAGCCGACCTCCCGATGTCCTGCCATGTGGCAGCTGCTTCCACAGGAGCCGGAACAGCCAACCTGACCATCGCCTGTGCAAGCACACAAACCGACATACCTTTCGGGGTTATCGAGACAGCCGACAACTACACCTTTGCCCTCACGGGCAACAAACGGCTGCGCGACATACCCGCTCAATTCGTGCCGCGCATTACGCTCACCTATGAGAGCCAAATAGCCTCCGACTACTGCTACCTGAACTATATCGAAGTGAACGCCGAGTGCGAACTGACGCTGACAGATAACGCGCTGTTCTTCCGCCAAACGGCATATTTGGGAGAAAACAGCCTGTCGCGCTACTGCTTGAGCGGCGCGGATGCTTATACCGAGATATGGGACATCACGCAACTTGATAACATCCGACGCGTACCTGCCTTATTGAGCCACGACACGCTCTACTTCACGGGGAATGACGCGCAAGTGACACAATACGTTGCCGTTCGCACCCATGCTAATCATACACTGACACCTGCGTACATAGAGAAAATACCCAATCAGAACCTGCACGCCCTGCGCGATATTGACTACGTGATTATTACGCCCGCAGCATTCCGAGGGGAGGCACTGCGTCTGGCAAAGGCGCACGAGCAATACGACGGACTGACATACGCCGTGGTAACCGACCAAGAGGTCTATAACGAGTTCTCCAGCGGCACACCTGACGTGTCCGCCTACCGCTGGCTGATGAAGATGCTCTACGACTGCGCTACCTCTGAACAGACCCGTCCGAAGAGTCTGCTTCTCTTTGGCGACGGTACATTTGATAATCGACAATTGCTTCCCTACTCCGGCAAGAACATACTCCTCACCTATCAGGCTGTCAATTCCACGGTTGAGACCAAAGCATACGCCTCGGATGACTACTTCACTTTCTTGGAAGACACGGACGGCGTGGTCGGCTCGTATTTCTCCGACCCGGTCGGCGAGATGCGTATCGGTGTAGGTCGGCTGCCCGTGTCCACATCGGAACAAGCCAAACAGGTGGTTGACAAACTGATTACCTATATGGAGGACACCTATCGAGGGGCGTGGAAACAGCAACTGCTCTTCCTTGCCGATGACGGCGACAACAATCAACACACCTCCATCTGCGACATCGCAGCAGAAAACGTAGCCAACAAAGCACCCGATTTTGTGGTCAATAAAGTCTATTTGGATGCCTACGTACAAGAGAAGACGGCTTCCGGAGAATCCTACCCCATAGCCTACAACCGATTTACCAACTTGATGCGGCAAGGGGTACTCTTTATGGACTACTGCGGACATGGCAGTGCCAACAACATCACCAACGAGATGTTCCTCACTAAGTCGGACATAGAGCGTATGACCAATCGTCATCAGGCTTTTTGGATGCTTGCCACGTGCGGATTTGCTCACTTTGACCAGCAGGCTCTTTCCGCTGCCGAGATGGCTGTACTTAATCCCAATGGCGGTGCCATCGCTGTTATGTCGGCTTGTCGAACGGTCTATGCCAACGAAAACAGCTACATCAACCGCCATCTCTGCGACACGCTTTTCGGACACCAAGACCCTTATTCGTACTCCATCTCTATCGGCGAAGCGGCTCGCATAGCGAAAAACAATTGCGGAAAGAATAGCGACAACAAGATGTCATACATTCTGTTCGGCGATCCCGCTCTACGCCTTAAATATCCTACGGCATACGATGTGGTAACCTCCACGTCTGCCGACACATTGCGCGCGCTCGAAGAAGTAACTCTCAACGGCTATATTCGCACCCCGCAAAACGATACAGCGCACACATTCAACGGCTCGCTACAAGTCAGCATCTACGACAAGCAGCAATCCATCACCACACGAGACAACGATGCCATAAGCAGCGGTCTGACACCCATTCCTTGCACCTATAAGGACTACCCAAACCTCCTTTTTGCGGGCAATACAAAAGTGGAGGACGGAGTGTTCACTATCACGTTCCGTATGCCCAAAGACATACGCTACAATTTCGGCAAGGGACGCATTGTCTATTACGCCATCGATTCGCTCACAATGGAAGAAGGCATTGGCCATACCCATTCATTCGTGATAGGAGGCAGTTCCGCACAGGCTGCTCTGCTCGCTGACACCATCGGACCCGATCTGCACATCTATATGGATCACCCCGCTTTCAAAGACGGCGGCAAAACCAACGAATATCCCCATTTCTACGCCGATCTATACGATGAGAACGGCATTAACGCTGTCGGAAGCGGTATCGGACACGACTTGATGCTCGTATTGGATAACGATAATGCACTCACCTACAGTCTCAACGACTATTTTACCACCAACGGCAATTACCGACAAGGACAAGTCAGTTACGCATTCTCCGAGCTGAAAGAGGGTCAGCATAGTCTGCTGTTCCGCGCGTGGGACTTGATGAACAATTCGTCCACCGCCACGCTCAATTTCACCGTGGTCAAGGGACTGCAAACCCAACTCTTTACTGTTACCGCGTACCCCAACCCGTGTCCTGCAGGCGTTCCGCTCACTATCCGCATCGCCGCCGACCGCCCCGATGAACTGCTGCAAACAAGGCTGACTATCTATGAGTTGAGCGGCGCACAAGTATATCAAACTTCCTTCAACGGCGAGCGAACCCTCACCTTTACGCCTTCACAAGCCAATATGCACCCCGGAATATATATCTACCGCATACAATGTCAGACCGGTACGTCCGGCTCATCTGTAGCTGTAGGCAAACTAATAATACAATAAGGATACGATAGCCTATGAAGCACATCGCAAATCTCTGATTCTTTTATACAAACGAAATAAACCTAAACAACCAAAATACTTATGAAAAAACATTTTTTGATTGCTGTAGCGGCTGCTACACTTTCCGTCTCCGCGTGGGCGCGAGGAACTGATTACACCAACCCCATTATCACGGCAATGCCGTCGCTGACAATTGCGCCGGATGCCGCTGCCGCCGGTATGGGTGACGTAGGTACAGCTACCCGTCCCGACATGAACTCGCAGCATTGGAACGCTGCCAAGTACGCTTTCTTTGAGGAACGCGGAGGTATAACCGCTTCCTATACGCCGTGGTTGCGCTCACTGGTAGGCGACATTGACCTCGCTTATCTGTCAGGTTTCTATCGCTTTGACGAACTGCAAGCCATCTCGGCAGGCTTCACATACTTCTCAATGGGTAAAGTTGATTTGATTGACAATCAGGGAAACATGTTCCAAGAGGCGCATCCTAATGAGTGGGCATTGGACATCGCCTATTCGCGCAAACTGCACGAGTATGTCAGCATGGCTGCCACGCTGCGTTTCTTGTACAGCGACCTCAATAACGGAGCAAACTCTTCCGTTAGCAACGGCGGCACCGAATTGTTCCCTGCATGGACTATGGCGGCAGATATCTCGCTCTACTATCGTCAGCCCATTGAGTTACCATTCGGTACCAGTTACTTCGCTCTCGGAACGAACATCAGCAATCTCGGCGGTAAGATGACCTACGACAAAGGCGACCACCAGAACTTCATCCCTGCCAACTGGCGCACCGGTATCAGTTACGAACTGCCCTTCGACAACTACAACCGCTTGATGGCTACCGTAGAGGCAAACAAGATGCTCGTCCCTGCCAGCAAATACTCCAAGTTTGCTCCCAAAGACGAAAACGGCAACCAGATAACAACAGGAAATACCTATTCCGAATGGTTCTCCAACCTCAGTTCCGCCAGCGGTTGGTTCCAGTCATTCGCCGATGCACCTCACGGCTTCAAAGAGGAGATGGACGAGGTACAATGGGGCGTGGGCTTGGAATATAGTTACGACCGCAAGTTCTTCGGCCGCTTAGGTTACAGCCACGAAGCCAAAAGCAAAGGCAACCGCCGCTACTTCACCCTCGGTGCCGGCTTCAAACTCAGTATCGTTCGCCTTGACATCAGCTACTGCATTGCCACAGCGAACACCAACCCGCTCAACAACACGATGCGCTTCACCCTCGGCTTCGACCTCTACGGCATCAAAGACCTCATTAAGAATTAAGAATGAGAGTTGGTTTCGGATATGACGTACATGCTTTTGCCCCCGACCGCGAAATGTGGTTAGGGGGCATTCGCATATCCCATACGCAAGGTCTGATGGGACATTCGGATGCCGATGTACTCATACACGCGCTCTGCGATGCCCTTCTTGGTGCTGCCGCTATGCGCGACATCGGCTATCACTTCCCTGACACAAAAGGAAATGAATACGAGGGCATAGACTCCAAAATCCTCCTCCGCCGCGTGATGCGAATGCTCCGCGACAAAGGCTATGAATTAGGCAACTGCGACTGCACCGTCTGCGCCCAGCAGCCTAAACTCGCGTCTTACATAGAACCGATGCGGCAATGCTTGGCAGAAACGATGCAAGTAAGTGTAGATAAAGTGAGCATCAAAGCCACCACTACCGAACACCTCGGCTTTGTGGGGCGGGAAGAAGGCATCGCCGCACAAGCCGTCGTACTAATTGATTAGTACAATCTTACTATAACCAGTAGAATACTACTATCGTGAAACTTCCTCTTATCGTACTCTTGCTGTCGAGTTTATTCTGTACGCTGAATTTGCAGGCTCAAGTCCCCGGTGCTGAAACACCTGCGACAACGACCTACAGCCGCGATACACTTACGGTCAGCAAAGACTCTGTTATCATTGTGATAACGGCTTGCGCTCCCATCTGCTCCTCTATTGTCATCACAGAAGATGCCAATGGCGACAAGACAAGCGAAATAACATCCCCATACCCCGATGCCATCTTTCCGGAAGCGTACATAGAGAACGACAGCATCAAGTGGCGCGACAATACATACCTCATCCTGGACGAAGACGAAAAACGGTGGAAAGAAGAACAAAAGAAATGGCCGGAAAACACTCCCAAACAATAAAAAGCAAGCCCATCTACCTCATCGGCTATATGGCGGCGGGCAAGACAACCGTTGGCAAACAATTGGCAGAACGCATCGGCTGGCACTTTGTGGACTTGGACGATGCGTTTTTGCAGATTCACGGCTTCACACCGAATGAGTACATCCGACAATTCGGCATAGACGCTTTTCGGCGCAAAGAGAAATACGTTTTGGAAGACATCGCCGATATGTCTCCCTACGAGAATGTGGTGTATGCCACCGGCGGCGGTTACCCGTGCTATGAGGACAATATGGAGTGCCTTGCCGAATTAGGGACAAGCGTCTATCTGCGCTGGGAAGCCCGCGACCTTGCCAAACGGCTGATGCTGACCGACTTGAGTGAACGCCCCGTCTTACAAGGGCGAACAGAAGACGAACTGCTGCAATTCATATCGCCGCAATTAGCTGCACGCGAAGCATACTATCTGAAAGCCGACCACGTGGTGAATGCCCCGGGATTCACCGAAGATGCTGACGAACAATTAGTCGATGCCATTGTGTCTATATTCAACGATTCAAAGACTTAAAAAATCAAAGATTCAATCAAACCCTATCTTCTAATACCCCTAACTACCACTTATAAACCTATAAACACAAAAAAACTATGTCCATTAACGAGATACAAGACGAGATTATTGACGAGTTCAGCCAATTTGACGACTGGATGGATCGCTATTCGCTGCTGATTGATTACGGCAACAACCTGCCTCCATTCCCCGAAGAGAGCCGCACGGAGCAGAACTTAATAGATGGTTGTCAAAGCCAAGTATGGTTCACGTGTAAGATGAATGAAGACGGAAAAATCACCTATCAAGGCGATTCAGATGCCATTTTAGTGAAAGGGATTGTAGCCCTTCTTATTCGCGTGCTGAGCGACCATACGCCCCGTGAAATCGTGGATGCCGACCTCTACTTTATCGACCGCATCCAACTGCGTGAACACCTCTCTCCCACCCGCAGCAACGGCTTGGCTGCGATGCTCAAGCAGATGCGTCTTTTCGCCCTTACTTTCCTCGCTAAATAATCGAGGTTCACAAGACAAATATGAAATCTACTACAATCCGATAAATATATTCGCCGTTCAATTCCCGTTCATTCGTCGTTCATTTCCTGTTCATTTCTTGTTCATTCGTTGTTCATTTCCTGTTCTTATATTACTTAGGTGGTTAAACAGCAACTCCTGCGGGGGTTCACATTTCAATAAAATGTAACGCGCTACTAATTAGTAGCGCGTTACATAAATACTCTACTTATAGAGTTTATATCAAACCGGAATAATAACGATTATTCGCAGTTGATTTCGTGGTATGCACGTTTGCCGTCGATTTCAGTTTCAGCCTCTTCAATCTGCAGGCAGATATTCTCGGTCAAGCCTGTAATGTCAACAGTCTGTCCGTTGTCCCAGTTGTCACCGTTGCGGAAGATGATGTTAAGGCTAACAACAGCTTCGGGAGTTGTATATACAAACCAGTTACCTTCCTGTACGAGTTCAACTGCAGCGCCATCTCCACCGGTAGGCCAAACCCAAGCGGTAGGAGTGTTGGTCCAATCAGAAGGCATTTGTGCACGTACAGTAACCATGTGCTTTTCGGGTTCAACGGCACCACCTTCACCTTCGAGAAGAACGGTCTTGGCATTGGTCAGCGCATTGAGCGTGAAGGTTACGGTATAAAGTCCGTCAGCGGGAACGGTGATATTGTCCGAACCGCCATCCATACCTGCCTCTACATAGAGTTCATCGGTCGTGCTGTACGAACGCACTTTGCAGCCGCCTGCAGCGAGCAGGTTAACGGAAGCCGTCCATGTATAGTCGTCACCATTCTTGGTCGGAGTTCCCAAATCGAAGCGGTTACCCCAAGCCCAGCCACCATCGGCATTGGCAGGATCAACTTCAGCACCTTCTTGAGCGGCAACAGCGTCACCAACCAAGCACAGACGTACAGCAGAATAGTCTTTTGCTACGATCTCGCCGGTCTTCTCCATTGCATAAGCATAGGAAGCGGCAATGTCGCCTTTCGCCATCCTGAAGATAAGTCCTACTTGGTATATACCACCACTTTCAACAACGATATTAGCACCATTGGGAATCATACCTGCGCCGAGGTTGGAATTAGCCTTTACTTGTTCAGCATCGTCAAGGTTGATTTTCCATACACCGGAGTGTTTGAACTTGAACTCGGTGTTAGCCATCAATTCAACATTATCCCAGGTCCAAATGATTTCAGCCTGTTTGGCTTGAACGGTAGGTTGAGCGTCAGCTGCGAGGTAGCCCCAGCTGTTCATACTTCCTGCCAATCCCCATTCAACGGGAGCCACAACGATTTGTGCACCGCCGGTAGCATCTAACAGACCGTCACGGTTGAAGTCAAGAATGATGTGGTAGAAACCGGTAGTTCCCACTTGCATCTTGGCATCTTGCGTCAAAGCACCTTTCCAGCCGTCCAATTCTTGGCCGTCGGTAGCCAGTTTGGCAGCTTCGAGGGCAGCACCGTAATAGGTGTAAGTTTGACCCTCTTTGAATACGATTTGGAAGTCTTTGTTGGCTTCGAGTACGATGTACTTCTCGTACATACCTTCGCGAGCTTCACCACTCACTTCGTTAAGACCTTGCGCCATACCGGTAGCCACAACGCCTGTGGTTTGCAGGTCAGCGTAGCCGGTTGCTTCACCTACTACGTAAGCACCGCTGGTCAGCAAATCACCCGTTTCAATCGGAGTGGTCTTTTTCTTTTCACAGGATGTGAACAGCATTCCGAAAGAAGCAACTGCACACATCAGCAAACTGATTTTTTTCATGCTTGTAAGTTTTTTGGGTTAATTATAAGGTAATTATAAATGCTTTCGCATTATCTTTTTCAAATGATAATCAAAATACGTGCCAATCGGATTAGTATCCTGCATTTTGCGTCCAATACGGCGTTCCGTCTTCCTTGATGCTGGACTTTTGGAGTACGCTATAAGGAATTGGGAACCAGCGGCGTGTATTGTTCAAGCCGGCTCCGGTCACGTATTGCACTTTCTCAAATTGACCGAAACGGATAAGGTCACGACGACGTGCGCACTCCCAGCTCAATTCGCGTCCGCGCTCGGCAAGGATACCGGTGGTCAAGTCGGTGGAAAGCCCCGTGAACGCATCCGGATAAGCGGCATCGAAGTCGCTCTCGGGGGTAGCCGAATAGGCGAATGCACGCTTCTTCATTTGGCTGACGGCTTGGTTGTACTCGCCCGTAGCAGCACCTGCTCCGTGAGCGAGAGCCTCGGCCTTCATCAAGATAACGTCCGCATAACGGAAGAGGACGAAGTCGTTTTCGCAGTAGCGGTATGTACCGGCAGTATCAATTTGGTACTTAATCATACGTGCACCGGAGGTACGAATAGCCTCGCTCAACGATGAGTTCTCCGTAACGGGTTTGGACGGGTCGGAGGTGATTTCGGGTGTCAAGATGACCAACGAGTCAGCAGTACAAGACTTATTTGGGTCAACGATTACATCATTCGAACCTTGCTTATAGAGCGGTCCTACGAACCAAGCCCATTGGTGGGGGTTGTGCGTACCGTCATCTTCCACGCCGATACCGGCACCACGTACATCATGACCATTGAATATCTTCAGGTAGTTAGGACGTGCGCAGAATCCGTTCCACGGTTTGTCTTGCAGTTTGGGCCAAAGTGTTTGGTGTGAATAGTGGAGGGTGAGGAACGAGATTTGGAGTTTGTTCTTCACTTTGTCCACATTGCGCTCGTTGTCTTTCGAACCGTCTTCAACGATAACAAGGATGTTCTCATTTGATTTCTCGTTGAACATCAAGAAGTTGTCAAAATAGTTCCCCTCGATGGCATACGAGCCGGAAGCAATCACCTTATCGCAGCAACGGTTGGCATTAACGTAGAAATCGTCCGAAGAAGTGATGTCTGTGAAGCCGCTCAAGTCTTTGTCAATCTCTGTCATCGGGGTACGGGTCTGCTTATCGCCGTTGGAATAAACGATGGTGTGTGTGGTATTCATTACGGTAGCAGGGTTCACTCCGAATGATTCGGCGTTGAGATAGAGTCGCGCCAGAAGAGTATAAGCCACGCCTTGGGTCATACGTCCGAGTTGAGAAGCGCGGTTGCCATCGTTGACTACCACCATATTGGGTGCATTATTCTCCAAGCAAGCTACAAGATGTGCCCACGTGATTTGCGGGTCGAGCAGTTCTTCGTGACGGTCGGAGTAGTCCTCCATATAAGGGATGCGACCGAAGCAGTCAAAGAGCATATAGTAGTAGTACGAACGCAGCACTTCCAATTCGCCTTTATACTGCTTATAGGTGGCTTCCGTCATATTGTCCTTGGCATCGGCGAGTGTTTGCAGAAGGTTATTGCACAGCACGGCACCTGATACGGTACGGTTCCAGATGCACTTGAAGGCTTCGCCGTAGGCGTTCCAGTTGTGGGTGTTGAGGTTCTTCCAGTAGCCGCCGTCAGCCCAGTCGCCGCCGGCACGGGTAGGACACAGACCTTCGTCTGCCGTCAGCGTATTTACCCCCCAGTAGCCCCAGTGGTCATGAACGAACTTAAGGTCGGCATACGCTTGCGCCACCATAAGAACGATATTGTCTTCGTTGCTCAAGATCTCATCGGCAGTCGGTTTGCCGAATGTATCCTCTTTGAGCATATCTTCGCAAGCCGTAAAAGCGGTAAGGCAGAAAAGTGCGATGAGTGATGAATAGATATACTTTTTCATAGTTGTACCCTTCCTTAATTAGAACAGATTAAGATTAACTCCAAACAGGAAACTGGCTGTTTTCGGATAGAAACTTACGTAGTCGATACCTGCGCTCCATACGGCAGTAGTGCTCACTTCGGGGTCTTTACCGCTGTATCCGCTTATGGTGAAGAGGTTCTGTCCGGTAGCGGTCAGACGGAGCGAGCGGATATAGTTATTGTCCTTGAAGCGGAAGGTATATCCGAGGGTGATGTTGTCGCACTTGAGGTAAGAGCCGTCCTCAAGCCAGTAGTCAGAGAAGTGCTGATGGTCGGCAAAGACTGCGCCTCCGTTAGCCGCTGCACCGTTGCCGGAGCGAAGGTCCTTCATAAAGACGTTCTGGTTGGTGGACGAAGAGGTACCGTCCGGCGTGTATTGCCAACGGGTTACGTTGAGCAACTTGTTTCCGATGACCCCACGGAAGAAGATGGTGAGGTCGAGGTCGCGCCAACGAACGGTGTTGTTCCAGCCGTAGGTCACTTTGGGTTGCGCATTGCCTAATGCACGGCGGTCGGCTTCAATAAGGTCTCCCGCCATACAAGGTTCGCCGTAGCGGTTCTCATAGAGCCAGTTGCCGGCGTTATCAAATCCGAGGAACTTATAGCCGTAGTACGTACCTACCGACTGTCCCTCAATAAGGATTTGAGTCTGCATACTGTTGAATGCGTTACCGCTCACGCTACCTGCCATCGTCTGCTTGTAGTTAAAGCCTTTGGACTCATCGCTCAATTTGGTGATTTTGTTGTCGTTCCAAGCGAGAGTGAGGGTGGAAGTCCAGTTCCAGTCTTTAGTCTTGACGGGTACACCCGACAGGGCTACTTCAAAACCGTAACTCTCCATCTGTCCGGCGTTTGCCAAGAGGGTTTCATACTGATAAGGAGGAGTCGGCACTTCGTAGTACCAAAGCAGGTCTTGTGTCTGACGGAAATAGCCGTCTAAACTACCATACATTCTACCTTTGAAGAAGGAGTAGTCCACACCGATGTTATACTCTAATTTCTTTTCCCAACGCAGGTCAGGGTTCACGTTCTGCGTTACAGAGTAGGCATATACGTCTTGACCGTTCATCGTTACCACGTCCGTCTTGCTCAACAGAGCGACAGACATCAAGTTGGAATTGAGGTCGTTACCCGTCATACCGAAACCGACACGGAGTTTGAGTTCATCGCACCAATCTTGACTGCGCATAAAGTCTTCACCTTTGATTCGCCAGCCGGCACTGACTGCGGGGAAGTAGCCCCACTTGTTGTTGGCACCGAAGCGAGATGAACCTTCTGCACGCACGGAAGCGGAAACAAGATACTTCTCGTTGTAGTTGTAGTTCAAGCGGAGGAAACCAGCTGCCAGCGTGTGGGTGCTGCGACCCGAGCTGACGGTCAGATACTCTTTGTCAGCCTGACCTTCGCCGATGGAGTTATACTTGATATTGTAGGTAGCAAAACCTTGGTTGGTAATGCCATCGCCGTCATCAAAGAAGTGCTGATAGGAGAAACCTGCCACGCCCACGAGGCTGTGTCCGCCCCACGAACCGGCATAATCCACGGTGGCCTCGTAGAGTTGGTTGAAATTATTGCTATTGCTGCGCCCTGCGGCACCGGCATCTGCCAAATAGCCGGCACTCAAGAGGTTCTTGTTAGCCCAGAACGAGTGGTTGTCACCTTCTTCAAGGGCAGCGAATCCGCTCACTTTCAGTCCGGGTACGGGCAGGATATTCACCGTTGCGCGAACCGAACCACGGAAGTAGTTGCCATCGCCGTATGACTCTTTGAGGTTCATACCCTCAACAGGGTTGGTTTGTCCGTTGATGGGGAAATTGACATAGTAGCCATTGCCGGATGCTTGGTCATAAACAGGATAGGTAGGATTGAGCGTGGCGGCTTGTGTAAAGTCGCCGCAGAAGAAGTCGTTGCGATAGTGCATATACGACAGGTCATACTGCATATTGAGCCAGCCGTTGAGTGCTTTTTGGTCGGCAGCGAACTTCCCCATCAACTCCTGGCGATTGGTCACCTTAGCTATACCTTCGGCGTTCTTGAAGTTGACCGAAGCGCGATAGGAGAAGTTTTTGTGCGAGCCGGAAACGGAGAGGTTATGATTGTGCGTCAATGCGGCTTTGCGCGTCAGCTCGGAGATCCAGTCTGTAGTACTGCCAAAGTCGTTACCCGTCAGTTTGCCGTTGGTCAAGCCGTTGAGGCTGCGGAAGTCGGCTGCGGTAGCCATACCCATCTTGGTGTTGTTCCAAGCAGCAGAAACATAGCCATCGTAAGTAACGTCCGTGTTAGCTTGGTCGGAGAAGCCGGCACCGCGCTTGGTGGTAATGATAATCACGCCGTTCGTACCGCGCGTACCGTAGATAGCTGCCGCCGAACCGTCTTTGAGTACGTCCATTGAAGCAATGTCGTTGGGAGCAATCTGGTCGATACCGCTAACGGGTACACCGTCCACGATAAAGAGCGGACTGGAGCCTGCGCCTTGATCCAAGGTCGAGAAACCGCGAATCTGGATGTCAAAACCTGTGCTGGTAGGATCGGAAGTGGAGCGGGTAATGTTCAGACCTGCCACTTTGCCTTGCAGCAATCCGGCGGGATTGGCTTGCACGCCGGGGTTGAAATCTTCGGCTTTTACGCTGGCTACCGAACCGGTTACTTCTTTCTTTTTCTGTGAACCGTAACCTACTACCACCACTTCTTCGAGTTGTTCTGTCTCTTCGGCAAGGCGTACTACCATACCGTTTTTGGCAGAAAGCGTTTGGGTCTGAAAACCGATGTAACTGAACTGAATGGATGTTCCTTCGGCTACATTGAGTACGAAATTACCGTCAAAGTCGGTAATCGTACCATTGGTAGAGCCTGCTTCTAATACGGTGGCACCGATAATCGGTTCGCCGGAAGCAGCCTCCACAACTGTACCTGTTACCTGCGCCGTTGCTGTAGCCATTCCAAGCCACAGCCCGCACAATGCAACAAGCGAAATAAGTTTGTGCTTCATCATAATTCTGATTTATTTTTTATCGTTATATGCTTAATTATACTTTTTTAACTTATTATGTATCAACAATTCTATAAAGTCTTCACTATTTCTTCTCTTGAATAAGGAACACGCTGGCAGCACCGCAGATAAGCAACACACCGGCTACGACCAACATACCGGGTTGCGAGTCACTACAGCAGAGGCGAAGAATCGAACCGCCGCACAAGGCGGCAATAATCTGCGGCAAGCAAATCGTGCAATTGAAAAGTCCAAGCAACGTCCCCATATACTTGCTGCCCTCGATAGCGTTGGTGATAATGGTAAAGGGCAAAGCCAACATAGCCGCCCAGGCCGAACCAACCAGGAAGAACGACAAGAGCATCACATACTGATTAGTAACAAAGAACGTGGATATAAAGCCCAAACCTCCAACAAAGAGAGATATAGCGTATGCCCCTTTATTGCCGCATTTCTCCTCCAACCACGGCAGAATGAGAGCCCATAAGAGCGAGCCGACTGCCTGAACGGCAAAGGCTATACCTACCCAGTTACCGGCATCCTGGAACGCTTGCAAGGAGGTGTTCCATACCATCTCGCCGTCCGCACCAAGTGTCTGTTCCCAGCCAAAGCAATTGATAGCTATCGCGCCGTTCGAGTATGTCCACATATACATAAACGCCGCCCAGCAGAAGAACTGAACCAACCCTACCGTAAGAAAAGCTATCCATATACGGGTCGTATTTTCTGCACTCCCGCTTGCCGACTCTTCCTCTTTCTTGCCGTTCAGATTATGGAACTTGGCATATTCTTTCGGATCCATTTCCTCGACTGCAAAGAACGTATAGAGAACACAGAGGATGAGGATGGCTGCCCCTACGTAAAACGACCACTTGACCGAATCGGGAATCACGCCTTCGGGAGCGATATTCGATATACCTATCCAAGAGAAGAAATACGGGAATACAAATCCCACTATCGAACCGGCATTGCAAAGAGCCGACTGGATGCTGTACGCCAAACCTTTCTGCTCCTCGTTGACCATATCGCCGACCATCATCTTGAAAGGTTGCATAGCGATATTGATACTCGTATCAAGGAACATCAGCGAGAACAGCCCAAACCACATCGCGGCATTCAGACCCAAATAGACGCTCTGCTCAAAGGTGAAATCGCCCGCATTAGGCAGCAGCACCATCACCGCCACGGCTATAATCGCACCGATTAGCAGGTAGAACTTACGACGACCGAAGAACTTACCCATCCACGTATGGTCGGACAAGATGCCTATCAAAGGCTGTACTATCATACCCATCAGAGGAGGAAGAATCCAGAAGAAACTGAGTTGGTGAGGATCGGCACCGAGAGTGGCGAAGATACGCGATATATTAGCACTCTGGAGGGCGTAGGCTATCTGAACGCCGAAAAAGCCGAAACTGAGATTAAACAGTTGCTTGAAAGAGAGATTACGTTGCTTCATATTATTCTCAAATCAAATTCAAATCATTTACAAACTTATTACTAATCACTTCATTTCCCCGAATCATCTAACTCACTTGCATCCCCGTCATTTTTTGCGTTTACATCCCCGCCATTTTGCTAACTTGAGATAGCAATTATTTTTCGGCGGCAAAGGTAAGCCTTTCTATTTTTTTTTCACAATACAAAAATTCGTTTTTTTTCGCTTGTACTGCATTTTTGCAATAGGAGCGGCTGCCGATTGGCAGTCGCTCCTATTTATTACATTATTCAGTTTTCAGTAGTTAGAAGTTTTTATTTCTGTTGTAAACTTTTAACTAACAGCCAATAACTTCTTTCAGCTATAAACTATCAACTATAAACTATCAACTCTTTTCCCTTGTGCATCGTAGTTAACGCTGTTGCGCTCAATGTAGAGCACGCCGTCACGGATGAACTTGCGTCTTAGATCATCACTTAGAGCGCGAACATCCCCGTCCGCATCAATGATCTCTCCATCCTCAACGCGAATCTCGCCACGGTCTTCGCCGTCCACAATAATACGCATCTTCTGCTTATTCTTTATATCCAAAGTTTTTGAACTGTGGAATATACCGCGATACGCCCATATCGTGCTGCCAGTATCGGTGTTCGGATAGTAGATTTGGTTCTCTTTCAAGCCCATATACGTATTGCCCTCTATCGAGGAGCCTATCAGCGTACCGTTGCGCAACGTGCCGACCAACTCAATGTCGCCTTTCGCCTTGTAGCCGCTTGCAATCGACAATCGGTCGTATGCCTCTTTCGATTTCAACGCCTCGCCTAAATCTTTTGACACGTCAACCGTTACATTGCTGAATACGAACGATTTCTTCTCAGATAATGTCTTGTCGGCGTTCACTATATAGCACTTGCCGGCTTCCATCTTCTTAACATTGGAGAAGTACAGGTTCACGCCTTCGCCTACATTGGCGTTACCAGTAGCGTACTTGAACTCATAGACCCGTCCGCTCATCTTCAGCGTGGTCATCATTCCGCCACTGACCTCAAAGGGTAAGCAGATTGTGGACCAACGTCCTTGCTCAAACTTACGGTTGAGCGTTACCGTTGTGACGGTTTTGCCATCCAACTCATCTGCAAAGTCGTCATAGTGGTCATCTGTTCCGTTCTCCACCAAAACGAGGTGAATTGCGCGCTTGAAGGTTGCGGTGCGTGTGATGTTGCCCGTCATCGTAAAGGTGCGGATAGAAAGGTTCGTATCGGTTTCGTCGGTGGTGGTTCCGTCTTCCATTTTCCATTCATCGAAGACGTAACCTTCTACGGTGGCACTGGCGGTTACGGTAATCTTCTGACCTTCTTGGCAGATGTATTGGTATTTCTTCGTACCGACATTGATAGTCAGTGTACAAGTAGGGTAAGCGGGTACGTAAATGGCGCGGACAGTTATTCCCCAGTTCGAACCAATGTCGGTGGAATTGGTTGCGTCCGAATATGCCACTTTGTATGCATTGGTACCGGTTCTGACTAAACAATATACGCAATACTTTTTACTGATTGTTCCTCCATACGTTTTTGTCCAATAATATTGCAAATCACCATCGAATTGACGCGTATATAAATAATTACCGGTAGCAGGGAAGATAATGTATTTGCTATTATCTGTCTGATTCGTGAACTTATTATTTTCACTTATGGTTGAATTGGCTATAAGTGCTTCGAAATCACTCTTTGACGGCATCCGCCAATTTGTCCCCATATTACCCCTTGCCATATCATAATCTTGGGCAAAATCGTTATTTGTAGCGACTATATTTTTCCAATCCTTATAGTGTGTACCAAGCGAATAATTAGCAGCATTCGAATCGCCCCAGCGGAAATAGCTGCCATAACTTGTAGCCGTATTGTTATCTGCCCCCACATTGCGGTCAGCCCAAGCCACGCCGTATCCCATATCTATAGGTATATAGGTCTTGCCGTCTGCTCCTTCTTTCGGGTCAAGGTTATAAAGAATCTTCATCGTGTCGGCAGTCATACCTTGGTAGATATTCACAGATTGGGGAGAAGACTCAAAGTCGTCCGCATCGGCTTCTACCGATATAGACACTAATAATAGCAGCATACAAACCTTTACGAACAAAAGCGTTGTTTGCTTCATACTCAACTTACTTAAAGTGGTTAATATTTTAAGTTTCACTTCTACTGCATCATTTAATGGTATGAGAGAATTGTTTTTATCCATAATCGTATTATATCTTGACTCAAACTATTTTACATCGGCTTTATCATCTTCCCGATAAAATCAATTTCATCGGGAGAGAAGGAAAAAGCGCGCAAAGATACTCAAAATAAGCAAATAGGAAATTCTTGAGGATAAAAGCTGATTTTTGTAAACTTTTTAAGGCCGCAAAGGCAAAAAATGTAGATTTGGGATTACCACTTGACACTCAAACCGGCGTGGGCGTTGAATCCTGCCTGCGGGAAGTACCAAACGTAGTCGCCGCTCACGCCGCCGTTGCTGCAATAACGGGTGTTGAAGAGGTTGTTGAGCATACACTTGATTTCAATCTCGGGCATACCGTTTATGCTGTTACGATATCGCTGCAAAGGAAGTGTATAAGCCAATGTCATATTCGTTACCGTATAGGCTTTGAGGCTTGCCGCCTTGCGTTCGGAGTTGTCCAAGTACTGACTGCTAACCACCTGATTATCCAATCTGCCACGGAAACCCGCCACGTGGAAATCCAACGCATTGTATGCCGTCCAGCCGGGCGAGAAAGAGATAGTGTTCCACGTATGGTCGGTTAGTTCCCACTTGTTGCGCGACCAGACGAGGTTACCTTCCCAACGGAACCAACGCGTGAAGTCAAAGGCGTACTGCAACTCCACACCCGTGCGGTAGGAGTTCTTCACATTAGTAAGAGTCGGGTAACTTAGTTTACTGATACCGCCGGTGGCAACCAACTGATTGTCATACTGCATAAAATAGAGGTTCACGCCAACCATTCCCGCTACGCCTTTCTTTCCCGCCGAAGGCTTGAACGTATAGTTATAGCCTATCTCATAGTCCAACAGACGCTCTGCCTCGGGCATAGCGGTAGCGTTCGCATCCGCTTCGAGGAAATTGCTACGTGTCGGTTCGCGATTAGCCATCGCAAAGGAGGCTGTCAGTTGATGCCCGCGATTAAAATACTCCAAACCGGCTTTGGGATTGAAGAAATGGTAGGTACGGATCATCTCCAACGGCGCATAGGTATATTCGTTAGCCCCTGTCATCCGATAGTCCACCAAGCGGTATTGCAGGTCTTCATAGAGCGACAGACGCTCGCTTCCGCGTTGGAGCAGGAACTCGTTGAATCGGGCAAAGAGGTTGGCATCGGTCTTGATGCCGCGACCGAGATAAGTATCCGCTTCGTCCAACGTTCCCCAGTGGTCGCAGCGGTAATGTTGCGCAGCCAAGCCGAACTGCGTGGACCAGACATCACCGAGGTATTGGGCTTGTGCCTGTGCACCGCCGAGGTGGTTGGTCAGTCCGTCCTGCGTGATTCCTTGCCATCCGGCTTGAGGTGAATATGTGCCGTAGTCCGCCATTTGGTAGTAGCCGCGACCATAGGTATAATGGGCAGCGGCACGCAGTGACCAACGATAGGAAAAACGGTGACGAATAAGGAGTTGGGCGTGGTGCTGGGTGTAGTTGTCGGTTTGGTTGGGATAGGCAGCGAATGCCGTGTCGCCAGGTGCTTTCTCGTAAGGGATTAGTCCGGCAGGATTAAAGCGGCGGTTAGAAGCCATCGTCTCGGCATCCACACCATACCAAGCCATATAAGTGCGTTCTTTCCCTCCGAAGGCAACCAAGTCCACTTGCGTGAGTTGTCCATCTTCGCGCGGACGTGATTGCCATCCCGCTTCGCCTTGGTAACTGAGCAAGTCGGAGGCTGCACGCTCGATGTAACCGTCGCTATTGACTTTGGAGAAACGTCCGCCGATGTGCCACTGACCTACGCGTGCATACAAGGAAGCCGACTCGCGGAACGTGTTGTACATACCGCCGGTGAATTGCAGGGAGGCGCGAACGGGTTGCTCGTCCAATTGGTGCATGTCGTAGAGGGTCTGCATATTGATGCTGGCTCCGAAGGCACTGCTGCCGTTCTTGCTTGTTCCCACGCCGCGCTGCACCATCAGGCGGTCCACACTTGCCCCCATATCTGTCAGATTGACCCAGAAGACGGTTTGACTCTCGGGGTCATTCAAGGGTATGCCATTGACGGTCATATTGATGCGCGTATGGTCAGTGCCGCGCAAGTGGAAATACGTGTAACCGATACCCAAACCGTCATCGCTTGTTGCGACCAATCCGGGTGTGGAGGCAATCAGATAGGGCAGGTTCTGTCCGATGTTGAGTTGCTGTAGTTCGGTCTGCGTTTTTTCAACCGACTGATTGGCGAAGACTCGCTTGGCAGCTGTTACTTCCACGTCCTGCATGGTCAGTTGCTGCCACTGCGCCGAATCAGCTTGATAAGAAGACACACTCTCCTGCGCCATGATGGGCGCACATACGAGTAGGGATAAAAGAAAAGAGTTTTTTCTCATAGTAGTATGTTTTTTAGTTGGTTAGTTGCGATTCCACGTCCGACCGAAAGTCGTCATTAGGGCTTTGCCGCACTGCTGCTACCTATGAGAAAAAGGCTCTCTATTTTTCCGTTGACTGCATTACCAGCCTACGTTCGTTGGGTCTAATCTCAGCCTTGCGGCACCCCGGGGATGTTAGTTGTTAGTTGAAAGTTGATAGTAGATAGTTGAAAGTTGAAAGAAGTTTATAGTTTATAGACGAAGGAGACGAACCAGTGCCATTCCCACATTTTTTGATCTTGAATGAGTCGTCTTTTCACTTGGTTGTTCAGTCCGAAATCGTAGCCTGCTTGCAATCGGTATCGGTCCCACTCAAAACCGCCGCCGACGCCCCATTGGAACGTGGTACGGTACAACTCACCCTCAGCATACCGATCGTATGGCTCATAGGGTTGCCCTACGGAAGCGAACCACTGCTTGGTGGCAGTAGAGAGGGAGGCTTGCATATCGTCCTTGAGAGATAGTCCCACTTGCAGTTGCGGACCGGTGAAGAAAAAGAGATTGAGTTCGCGCCAAAGCGGAATAGTATAGTAGGCACGAACAGGAATGGTCAGTTGGTGCTCGTAGAGACGATGGTTAACCGTTCCGTTATATACCAAACCTGTAATCGGATCGGGCGATATATAGTCCTCGAAGGACATATAGCCCCATTTCTGCATAGCCGTTCCGTAGGTGAAGGTATAAAGAAGTCCCGTCTGAATAGAGAAATGCAAGGGCAAATGAAAATCAGCGGTAGCTCCCACGCGGAATCCGTGCAGATAGGTATTCTCGTAGGTTTTGTTATCGCTCAAGTGGGCATTCTGTACATAGCCTGCCTCAAGGCGATAGGAAACAGCGAAATTGTAGGGTTCTTTGTGTTTCTCCACCTTCGTGGGATCGAAAAAATCAAGGTCGTTGGATTCGAGGGTGGGAAGTGCAGGTTCTTGCGCACGCACCGTCAGAACAGACAGGAGAATGGCGATTAGTATATAATATTTGCGCATAGGCATTCCAAATCGTGTCAATTAGACAAATACGAGCGCAAAAGTACCGCTATTCTTCGTAATGACCAAATAATAATTGCATAGTTGTGATATTTTGCGCATTGTTTTTGCGTGGAAGAGAAAAATCCGCTACCTTTGCCCGCTGCAAGCAACAAACAGAGAAAGATGAATGAGAAAGAGATACAAGCCGTTAAGCAGCGGTTTGGCATAATAGGAACCAACAGCCGGTTGAACCGCGCCATCGAGGTCGCCCTACAGGTAGCCAAAACCGACTTGAGCGTATTGGTGACGGGCGAGTCGGGGGTCGGCAAGGAGTTTTTTCCGCAGATTATCCATAATTTTTCTACGCGCAAGCACGGTCCGTACTTTGCCATCAACTGCGGTGCGATCCCCGAAGGGACGATAGACAGTGAACTATTCGGACACGAGAAAGGTGCCTATACGGATGCCAAGTCGGAGCGCAAGGGTTACTTTGAGATAGCCAACGGCGGCACGCTGTTCTTGGACGAGGTGGGTGAATTGCCGCTACAGACACAGGTTCGGCTGCTGCGCGTATTGGAAACGGGCGAGTTTATCCGTATGGGGTCGAGCCAAGTGCTGAAAACATCCGTTCGGGTAGTGACTGCCACCAATTTGGATATGCGACAAGCCATTCGTTCCGGCCGTTTCCGCGAAGATCTTTACTACCGCCTTTCTGCCGTTGAAATTCGCGTTCCGCCGCTTCGGGAACGGAAAGAGGATATACCGCTGCTCTTCCGCAAGTTTGCATTGGATTTCAGCGACAAGTACCGTATGCCCGCCATTCGACTAAACGAAGAGGCAACCCGACTACTGCAATCCTACTACTGGAACGGCAATATACGTCAGTTGAAGAACGTGGCGGAGCGGGTCAGCATCATCGAGACGAACCACGACATAACGGCAGAAACGCTTCGCCGTTACCTGCCTGAAAACGAGATGGAGACGGGTTTGCAGCCGCTTTCGTCTTTCCAAGCCTCGGGCGATACGTATATGAACGAGCGGGAGTTGCTGTACAAAGTGCTGTTCGATATGCGCAAGGACATAACGGAGTTGAAACAGCAGATGGCGCAGCAGTCGCAACAGCCGATACAGCCGTCCGTGGTAAATGTAGGTACGCCGATGGTCAAAATGGGAGCATCAACAGACACACCTTCGGATGAAGAGTTTCAGCAGGTGGAAGAAGTACACGATGAGCCTGACAGCATCGTCGAAATAGAGAAAGAGGCGATTCGCCGCGCTTTGGAACGCTTCCATGGCAATCGGAAAGCCACCGCACAGGCTCTTGGTATGGGAGAAAGGACACTGTATCGAAAGATAAAGGAATACGGACTGTAAATAGTTAATAATTTTATGCGTTGGTTCAGATTTTTACCTCATTCACGGTTTGTAGCATATTATATCTTGATTGGGCTTTGTCTTTTGCCGTCTTGCACTATATCGTATCGATTTAACGGCGCGAGCATTGACTACAGCAAGACACATTCCATTTCTATCGCCGAATTTCCCAATCACGCGCCATTGGTCTATCCGGCATTGAGCAACAGTTTCAGCGAGGCGTTGCGTGATATTTTTGCCCGTCAGACCCGGTTGGAGATTCTGCCATCGGGCGGCGACTTGGAATTAGAAGGCGAGATTACGGGTTATTCGCTAACGCCGATGGCGATAGCCGCAGACAGTTATGCAGCGGAAACGAAACTGACCATCACAATGAAAGTGCGATTCACCAATAATGTGTCGCCTACAGAAAGTTTTGAAAAGACGTATTCTGCTTACCAGACGTTTGATGCCTCCCGCCAACTGACCGATGTGCAGGAAGAACTTTGCGCAACGATGATCACCGAATTGACGGAAAGCATCTTCAATGACACGGTGGCTAAATGGTAGTCCGTACGCTACGCGATCCGTCCCCTACTCTATCTGCTTAAGGTAAATACCCAGTTTGATTTGCCACTGGTCGAGCCTACCGCGCGTGTAGCGGTCGTCTCCCGGGAACAAGACACCATCCAATGCATTGAACGACATTTTCTTATACGGATTGATAATACCGAAATCGTATCCGCCGCGAAGGAAATAGCGTTTGTATTGGAAACCGACACCCACTCCCCACGTTACATTCAGACGACGCAAGTAGTTGTCTTGTATGTCATTATAAGACCAATTGACCGTTTCCATTACCACATCCTGCTTGTCGGAGATATAACGGAAAAAGTCGGTGGCACTATAGCCTCCGAGCTGAATGGTAGGACCGCTGTAGAGGATGACAAACGTCTGCTTGGCAATCTCGAACTTATACTGCCAGTCCACAAAGATTTCACCCTGATTATAGACATAATTGGTGGCATACTCGATTTGCGAGATTAAAGTGGGTGCACCGTTCGGCAGAAAATTGTAGTCATTCCACCCTGTACGAGAGGTAGCAAACGTGTAGTTAAGACCGGCAGAGAAGCCGAAACCGGCAACGATGGAGGCATCATATACGAAACCGACCTTAAAGCCGTTCATCGCCGTCTTGTCAAGGTGGGAGACTGATTGTCCCATTGCGGTGGGCGAGTTGAGCCAATAGGCAGGCTGCGCAAAGCCTAACTGGATGCCGAAGGAATGAGATGCATCTTCCGCCCATACATTGGCTACGAGCAGAATAGATAGAGCGGTCAAAAGAAATTTTCGCATTGTATAAAACTATTTAGTGTTATTTTTTAGATTGCATCAACTGTTTGCTTTGTTTTGTGGCAGGTTTCTGTTCATCCGAATTTTCTGCCGCCGAAATGGTTTGTCGTTTGGGGCGCTCGGTGCGGGGCGGGTTGCGGAAGATGTCTTCAGCCGAGGAAGGTCGCTCCGTATCTGCCCAAAAGTAGCCACCGAGGAATTGCTCTTTGCGGGGCAGTTGGTCAAGGGGATAGAGAACACCGGAAGTGGCGGTGGTAAAGAGTATATGGTCAACGGCGCGGTCTTTGAGGAAAATCTGAATAAAACTTGACTGCGTGGTATTGACTCCGATGATGGAGCCATCTTCTTCTTTGGGATAGAAAACGGTTTGCGCATTGCCCGTCACATCGACTTTATAGACGGTGGAGTCATTGAGCCAAGCCCACATTTCTTTTCCGGCAATCTGGTCGAAACAGGTGTCGTTTACCTGCCGCGTTCCGAATGCCGTACCGACCCCGTAGATATGGTGCAGTTTGTCTGCTACGAAATAAAGCGTGATGCTATCTGCGGAGACCTGGTTGCTATCCGACCAACAGACGGGCGCGTGGTGCAGCACCACAATGGAGTCGCGCGAGTTACCGCTGAGCGAGTCGCACACTAACTGGTAGTCCTTGTTGTAAGCACGGACGTGGCGATAGGCTCGCACCTGCTGAAAGACGGTGTCTTGTCCGAGCGTGTCGGTAAAGGGGACTTGTTCGGTAAAGAGCGTATCGGCGTGTACATAGGTCAGATTATCGGCTTGCGACCACTCAACAAGCCGCGCACTATCGGTAACGTATCCACGTTTATCCTCTTCCCATGCTTCTCCAAAATGTCCATAAAGGGTCAGATGTTGTACAGTATCCCATATCTCTATGTTATGCAATAGTTTGCCGTAACCTGTCTGCTTGTTATAGTAGATTGTATCGCCGGTAAGTTGTTTCCCGTCATTATGGGTAATGAGGCTGCGATCGTAGAGAACGGACTGCTCGGTAGATGTATTGTACGTGCCGTTGGAGGAATAGATGGTGGTAACAGTATCATAGACAATGACAGTAGGGCAAACTATTCGCGCCAAGGATGTCTTAGTATTGTATAAGAGCGTATCGGTATCGAAAGTGAAGCGGTCGTTCTGCAGATGGACGCTTTGTCGGAAAAGTGCCTGATTAGTGGCTGTACTATATTGTCCCCATACCGATTGCAATACGTTGAGACTATCTTGGATGGTTCCTCCTGTGAAATAGTACGCAAGGTCGGCATTGCGGTCGTAGTTAAGTGAGTCGGTAGTGAGAGTGGTGGAGCGGTGAATAAGTTTCACATTGCGGCAGAGTCGCGCCAAGCGCGTGTTGCCATCATAGTATAGCCGGTCACCATACCCTGAAAGCGTGTCGCCCTGTATAAAACGGATATGCCCGAAGGCTGTCAGCGAGTTGGACTGCTCATAGAAATATGCCGAGTCGCAGAACATCAGCGCCTCATCGTGACGAAAGCGTACATCACCTCGCAATATCTGTGCATCGGGCAGTCGCTCTTGATCAAAAGCCAACACATCCGAATGTTCGAGAAAGACAAGGTTCTGCGCCGAAAGCGACAAAGAAACTGCCGTTAGGAATATATATAGGATTACCTTTCTCACCTGATTTGTCTTAAAGTTTTTTAACTCCTGTTTTTAGCGATTAAGACCTCTCATTCGTGCAACCATCCGGGATACTGAAAATCACATCCTTGCCAGCCTGTAGAGATTTGGATGTATGTCTCTTTCTGCTTGCGGCGAATCCAGTTGTCAAGGAACTCGCTGCTCAATTTCTCTTCCAGCATAGCGCGAATGACCTGGAAGTCGTCCGTGAGATTGGCTTTATGGACATCCTGCTTGGTTTTAAGTCGGACGATGCAGCATACTTCCTTGTTCTTGGTGGGGTCCATCATCATAAACGGTTCGGAGATATCGCCTGCCTGCATTGTATAGATTTGCTTGGCTATCTCAGGCGGCAAGTCTTGGTATTCGAAGCGCGAAGAGCCGGTTGCTGGATTCATCATCAGTCCTCCGTTGAGTGCGGTTTGTTTGTCTTGCGAATAGAGGGCAACGGCTTGCTCAAAGAGAAGACTGTCTTGCCGAATGAGTTTGGCGATGGTGTCGAGATGGTTGATGGCTTTTATTTTGTCATCAGCCGATACGCGGGGACGCAGCAGGATATGACGGCAGTTGATACGTTCGCCCTTGCGCTCAATGAGTTGGATGATGTGGTAGCCGTATTCCGTTTCAACGATACGCGACACTTTCTTGGGGTCGGTGAGGTTGAACGCCACATCGGCAAAAGCCTCCACTAACTGTCCTTTCCCTACGAAGCCGAGTTCGCCGCCACGCTTGGCACTTTCGGTGTCTTCCGAATAGAGACGCGCCAACATAGCAAAGTCTGCCGTACCGCTATTAACACGCTCGGTATAGTCGCGCAGACGGGCCTTGATACGATCTAATTCTTCACGGGGCACGGGCGGTTCGAGGCTGAGTATTTGTACCTCCACGTGCGCTGCTACTACAGGTATCGAATCCTGCGGAAGCGAACGATAGAAACGTCTCACCTCGGCAGGTGTGGGCTTGATATGCGAAGTCAGTTTCGACTGCAACTGCTGAATAATCATTTGGTTGCGCACAGCCTCCATCAATTCCTCGCGTATCTCACTGCTTGTCTTGCGGAAGTACTCCTCCATTTTTTCGCGCGAGCCAATCTGGGAGATATAGTAATTGATACGCATATCCACTTGGTGGCTGACGGTGGATTCATTGACCTCGATAGAGTCCAACTCCGCCTGATGGAGGTAGAGTTTTTGGATAGCCATCTGCTCGGGAATAACGCAATAGGGGTCGCCGGGTATCTGTTGTCCCTCATACTGGGCGCGCAACCGCTCTTCCTCCACCTCGCTGAGCAGAATAGGCTCATCGCCCACTACCCAGATGACTTGGTCAATCACATTGTCCGCCCGCAAAGGAGCCAGTAACAGAATGAATAAGATGATACTATAGATTTTCTTCATATACGATTATGATTGCACACTGAATAATTCTCTTTAACCTATACTTGCTCGTAGTCAATCAGGCCTTTGCCTTCGTCGTCCATTCCTATGCCGAGGGCGAAGACTTGCGTATCGCCTGTCTGGAACGGGTCGCAGTAATGGCGGTCGCGGATCTGTTCGGCAGCGGCATGCGAACCGCCGTTGTTCTGCAACTTGAGTTCCAGGATATAGACTTTGTTCTTGACGTACACCACTATATCGGGTCGGCCTACAGCCTGCATACGCTCCACCTCTACGCGGAAGCCCAATGCGCGGAAAATAATGGTGATTATCATCCTGTAACGTTCCTCTATATGCATCATACGCTCGGCATATTTGATATTCGAGTACGGGATATCCGCCACTTGCGCCTTGAGATACACGAACATCTGCTCTATATCGCCATTATTCATCGCCCTGCGAAGACGTATCTGCTGCGAATCCACATCCTCTTCACGCCGAAGAATAACTGCGGGCAGAACCAACCGATAAAGAGCATTGCGCACTTCCGTATTAGGAATCGTCAGTTGGTATTCATACTCATCCGAACCTTTTATGGTCAAATAACCTGACTGGTATAAGAACAGAGCCGGGTTACCAACCGTGATATCTGATGTTTCAATCACATCCCGCGAGATAAAGAAGTCATCATCATACTGCGTAATATCTTGATCCAAGTTCGGCACGAACTTCGGCAACAGAGACGATGCGCCCGAACTTGCCCAGAAGTTGGAGAACTCCTGCTTGGCTAACGCATTCAACAAGCTGAACGGATTATACACATTCGTCATGTTACGGCGCGAAAAATGATATCCGTCGTAGTTCTGCTTTAGGCGCAGGTAGGCTTCTTCTTTGGTCAGACCGTTGGCGTCGGCAAGAGCCTGAACATGCTCGTCGTAGTAATGATGCAGTTCCGCCTCCGTGATACCGCAAAGCGTGGCATACTGACCGTCAAAAGAGATATTGCTCAAGTTATTAATCGACGAGAACAGGCTCAACTGCGTGAACTTGACTATACCTGTCAGGAAGACGAATCGCAGGTAGTCGCCGAGAGGTTTGAGCAACTCCAATACACTGCGGTAGAGGGCGCGGGTGGATTCGTGTTCGGGGGTGTTCCATGTCTGCTGCAACGGGCGGTCGTATTCGTCAATGAGGACTACCACCTGCTGATGACTCTCGTTATACGCCGCCATTATGATTTCCTTGAAACGCGAACCGAAGTCGTCACGTTGGGCAGGAACGAGGTCGTACATCTTCTCATAGTCCGTGAACATATTGTCCAACCGTCCCATAAAGGTCTTGGTCGTTCCGGCTATTCCGCTCATATCCAATCGGATGACAAGATGCTTGACCCACTCTTTCTCCAAGTCCATTATCTTCAGCCCCTCGAACAGTTCTTTCCGTCCTTCGAAGTAGCAGCGGAGCGTGTCGCACAGCACCGACTTGCCGAAGCGGCGCGGACGGGAGAGAAAGAAATACTTGTTGCTGTGAGCAAGTTCGTAAACCATATCCGTCTTGTCCACATAGACCATATCGCGGGTACGTATTTCGACAAAAGACTGCAAATCAATAGGCAAACGCTTCATAGTATTGAATCTTTGAATCTTTAAATCCTTGAATCTTTGAACCCTTGAATCTTGAATCTTTGAATCTTTGATTCTTCATTCGGCGGCAAAGATAAGGAATACCGCGTAGATGCACAACTTTTTTTGCTAAAAAAGAAGAAAAGCCGATACGCTTTAGGGTGTTCTCCCGTATTTCCCGCTATCTACAACGCGGCTGTTACGGGATATTAGCGGGTGATTAGCGGGTTGTTAATATGTTAGTAGGCTAACCACACTATACCCTCACCGACCCCACACAATACCCACGCCGAACCCTCACACCTGCCAAAGAACGCCTTTACATCTCATCCAATCAAACGATAATCTATCGAAAATCAATCAAAAAAACATCAATAATCAATCAAGAACCCGGCGAAAACCAAACAAACCTCCAGCGATAAACAATCAAGACCCCGGCGAAAGTCAAATCAACCTCCAACGAAAAACAAACGAAAGGAAGCACCGCACGATGCTTCCTGTATTCGACTCGCTTCTTTGCCTTATTTTTTTCCCCCGCGTCATTCCTCCGCGGGCGCGGTTCTGGACGTCCACTGAGGCGGACGAACCGCCTCGCTGAGGAATGACGAATCCTTGTTCGTTTTGTTTGTTTGGTTCAGCTTGTTCTATTTGGTTCAGAGGTTCAGTGGACACCCGTCAATTTCTAAGGACCTGAACGAGGCGCACGCTTTGACCGTCGTCGCGATTGCTGCCGCCCTGCGGGCTGAGGCCTGACGCGTCGAAGCCCAGTCTGTACGCGTGGTACGTGTCGTACTGCGTGGAGGACCAGTAGAAGCCGTCCGAACCTGCATTGTAGACACTCGTGCCGATGCGGTAGCCCGCAGCTGGCAGGAACACTGCCCCCGCAGACTCCATCAACTCCCACTGAGAAGACGTGTAAGAGTTGTGAGAATAATTGTCGTCATTACTATTGTGGTAATAACGGCCCTCCCAAGACAAACCTTTGCCTGTACTCGGTGTAAACGTCAAACCAACAGGGGCTACCCAACTATCAGGAAGAATAATTGTACCCTGTACGCCATTTACCGTGCCCAAACCAAACAGATTGGCATAATTGGTACGACCGTGGAACAAATACACCCATTCGTCCTTCGTCAGCGTACGCCATTGGTTTGCTTGGTTACCGCCGTTGCTTATCGCATTCCGTCCCCAATCTACAAATGAAGAATAGTCGCCATAGTAGGTACTGCTCTCGGTCGGTGCATTACCCTTGCCCCAACCGAACAGGTCTATCCTGCCGCTGTACGGTGATGAGATGTTCTCATTGGCTGCACCAATATAATCCCACTGGTGCTCCGCGAAAAGCCACGTATTGGTACATGCCTGATATTGCAGGTTGCCTTGGGAGAATTGCACCTGCTTGCCCGCGGCGACAGAGAACCTGCCCGGCAGTCTGCCACCCTGAAAAGATTGTACTACAGGCACTACCTTGAACACAACGTTGTCGCTTACCAGTTTTTCCATCTCTTCAAGCGGTGACCAGACTATGGTCTTATTGCCTGCGGTAACGTTCTTTCCCGCATCACCTGTTACAGCACGGAGAGGACTGCCGAACGTCTTGCCGCCATCGGTGGACAGCAGCACCTGAATATCGGCGGTTTTATCCAACTGATACGTTATTCTCACCTGCTTACCTACCTGCTCAAAGTCCGCATTCGTCACTTTTTGCGCTATCGCACATACCGTTGCAAAACAAAGAGCAACAAACAAGAAGAATGGACGCATTGTTATATATCTGCTTGTTTTCATAGCCCACTATTTAAGTTTCCACGACTGCCAGTCCTTTGCATCACTACCGCATTGCACTTCGGGTGTCTGTATCTTGTCGTTTTCATCCGAACTGCTTTGTCGCACATTACGGTAGAGATGGTCGCTCAAGGTCTTATAATCCACATCTCCTTCTGATGTCTGCAACTCCTTGAGCAGCCAATAAGTGAACATTCCATGTTGCTGACTCTGGTAGAAACCTGCTGTTTCTTCTCCTTGTGCAGCGGAAAAGACGACGGTCTTCCCCTGAGGAGTACCGGGTTTGGCGCGCAGTGCCACTGCTTTTGCAGCCACAATCATACCTTCGTCACGCCTTGCACCGCTGAAACAGGCATCGAGAAAGACGGTGACGGGTTTGCCGGTCTCGCCCAAACTATTGTAGAAGTCGTTAAGCGGGTAGGTGGTCGAAAGGAATGTGGGGTCGGCATCCACGGGCAAAAGGTAGGAATTGCGCGTTTTCTCATCGGGAATACCATGACCCGTATAATAGACAATCGCCCGCTTGTTGTCGTCAAGCGACAGCCGCTGTTTGAGTTTCTCTATACCGATTACCATGTCCGCCTTGGTAGCGTTCTTGTACATGAAAATATGGTTGTCAGCAATGCCCAAGGTCTGCTCGCAATACTGCTTGAACACTTCTCCGTCACGCAATGCGAAAGGCACGGATGCAATGTTCTTATACTTGTAGTTTTCGTTGGCGAAGATGAGTACGTACATGTCTTTATTCACCGTCTTGCCCTTCGGAATGTTTTTGTCCACGTCCGAACCGATAGACACAACCTCAATCTGCTGGTTGTCTTGTCCGATAGGAGTCTCACCTATGGTGATAGCACGTGCAGCCATAGGCTGATTGAGAGGCAGACTGATAGTTCTGTTCTCGGCATACTTGCCATACTTTTCCCTTACCTTAATCTGTACAGAAACATTGTCTGAACTATAATTGGCGGGCACAATCATCTTGTAGGCGATTGTCTGGGCGTTTCCGCCACGCATGGTTTTGTACTGCTGTTTCTCATTCGCTGACAACAGATACACGCCTAGCGGCAATACCAAATCCACTTCCACGTCTTCTGCCGTGCCGGGCTTGACGTTCTGGACTGCCACCTGCAAATCAAACGGTATGTTCTTCTCTATAACCGTTTGCCCGTTGAGGTCATAGTCTGCCACTTTGACGAGCGGAGCATTAAATGCCTTCGTCCGTACGGCAAGGTCGAAAGGAAGAACATTAAAGCCCATCGGTTCGTCCACGGAGATTGTCAGCGTAACCTGCCCGTCGGCTGTTGCCATATCCGCAGTCACGGGTAGAGAGACTTCCACTGAAGAGCCTACGGGTATAGTCGGGATGCTCTTCTGTGAGACAGAGAGTCCGCTTACCGTACCTTTCATCGCCATTTTGGCGGTACAGCCCACCGCTTCACCTATGCCTGTATTCTTAATGGAGAAAGTAACCTGACACATCTCATTGGCATCAATAGCGTTATTCCCGTTCTTGTCGGTGAACTTGACGGAGCCGTCCACCACGGACAGTATCGGCGGTTTCACCTCTTTGACTATGTTGAGACTTCCACGGCGCGTAAGGGCTTCTTGCGCAGAGACTGCCAACGGGACAAGAAGCAAAAGGAATAATGTGAAGTATCTGTTCATAGCATTTATCATTAACTGCAACGGATTATTATTAAGCTCATTGAGAGGTATACCTTCCATCACAGAATAGGCATACCTTCCATACGAGACGGCAAAGATAAGCATTTCCTACGTCATAACAATAAAAAAGTTCATTTTATATTTGGCGGTAAGCAAAAAAGACGTACTTTTGCCGCACTGTTTAATAAGGCTATTAAATAAGAACAACATGGCATACAGATTAGGAATTGACATCGGTTCAACGACGCTGAAAGCGGCGTTGTTGGATGAGGGCAACCGGCTTGTGGCTTGGGATTACCGTCGGCATCAGGCGGATGTGTGCGGTACGGGATTGCGTGTGCTGAAGAGCCTCCGAGAGAAAGCCATCGGCGATGCAGACGGCGGTAAGGTAGAGGTAAACGTAACGGTGACGGGTTCGGTAGGAATGGGTGTAGCGGAGCGATTGGGTCTGCCTTTTGTACAGGAAGTGGTGGCGTCGGTGAAGACCATCGAGGTGCTATATCCGGCGGTGAAGACGTTTGTGGACATCGGCGGCGAGGACTCGAAGATGATTTTTTTCCGTGCTGGTGCAGTACCCGACATACGGATGAACGGGAGTTGCGCCGGCGGAACGGGTGCTTTTATTGATCAGACAGCCACGCTATTAGGTGTAGATACGGGCGCGTTGGACACGTTAGCGAGCGAGAGCGAAACACTCTATCCGATAGCGTCCCGCTGCGGGGTATTCAGCAAGACGGACATACAGAATCTGATTGCAAGGAAAGTAAGCAAGGCAGACATAGCCGCAAGCGTGTTCCACTCGGTGGCAGAACAGGTGGTCGGTTCATTGGCACGCGGTCAGGACATTGAGCCGAAGATATTTTTCTGCGGGGGTCCGTTTGCCTACCTGCCTCATCTTCGCAAGGCTTTTTTGGGCTTACTGAAGATGGAGGAGACGGACACGATTATTCCGCAGCAGCCGCAGCTTATTCCCGCTATGGGGTGCGCCTTATTGAGCGACAAGAGGGCGATAAACGCCGAGGTGCTGACGCTGAAGATGCTGATAGAAAGATGGAGCCAAACGGGTACGGGTACAAGCGATTATTCATTGCGTCTGCCGCCCCTTTTCCGCGATGAATACGAATACAACCAATGGGTGAAGCGAAAGGAGCAATACCGACTGCCGACTGCTGAAGTGAAGGAAGGCGAGCCGCTGTATTTAGGTGTTGATTCGGGGAGCACGACCACGAAAATCGTGTTAGTCAATCGGGATAAGGCAGTGGTTTATACCGATTATATCCGCAATGAAGGCGACAGTTTTCAAGCCTTTTCTACGGGGTTATGCAGAATGCGTGACGTGTTAGCAGAAAAGGGGCTGCACAAAGTAGAGATAGCAAGCAGTTGCGCTACGGGCTACGGCGAGAGTCTGCTGAAAACGGCTTTTTCGTTGGACTTCGGGATTGTGGAGACGATGGCTCATTTTGGCGGCGCGAGCGAGGTGATGCGGGATGTGGAGTTTGTATTGGATATAGGCGGTCAGGATATGAAAGCCATCTGGTCGGAACACGGCGTTATCAAACGGATTGAGATCAACGAGGCTTGTTCGTCGGGTTGCGGCAGTTTCTTGGAGACGTTTGCCCGCCAGATGGGCTATGACGTGGGGGAGTTTGCACGAATGAGTTGCACGGCGCAACATCCTTGCGACTTGGGGACGCGCTGCACGGTGTTTATGAACTCGAAGGTGAAGCAGGCGATGCGCGAGGGGGCGGATGTGGCGGATATAGCCGCAGGATTCAGTTATTCAGTAGTAAAGAATTGTCTATACAAAGTACTGAAACTGAAAGATGTGAGTCAAATCGGCAGACGCATCGCGGTGCAAGGCGGGACGATGCGCAATCATTCGGTGGTGCGGGCATTGGAGCGTCTGACGGGCGTGGATGTGGTGTTCACCGATTACCCTGAACTGATGGGAGCCTACGGTGCCGCCATTTACGCGCTGAACAACAACAACAATAAGAAAGGGAATGACTATGCAATTAGATGAAATGATAGCCTCAAACAGTTACGAGAGCCGCCAAGAGACTTGTTCAGGCTGCAGTAACCATTGTCAGGTAAGGCTGTTCCGCTTTGCGAACGGGAAGACGTTTGCGAGCGGGAACAACTGCGAGAAGGTCTATTCATCGTTCAAGGAAGGCGCACGCAGAGGTACGAATATGGTGGAGGAGAAATGGCACCTGCTGTTTGGCAAAGAAGCGGAGTGGTATCCTCGTTCCTCTCAACCGCTACCGAGGACGGTAGCGTTGCAAGTAGGCATACCGAGGGCTTTAGGAATCTATGAAAACTATCCTTTCTGGCGGACGCTGTTAGAGCGATGCGGGATAGAGGTGGTATTGTCGGACGTGTCCACCTCCAAGATGTACGAGAAAGGCGTGCAGACGCTGATGGCGGACAATATATGTTTTCCTGCCAAGTTGATGCACGGGCACGTGCTGAATCTGATTGACAAGTTGCAGACCAAAGGAAGCGAAGTAAAAAACAGGATATTGTACCCCTACGTGGTCTATGAGCAGAAAGAGGACAAAAAAAGCAAGAACTCGTTCAACTGCCCGATTGTGTCGGCTTATTCGGATGTGATTCGCAGCGCGATAGACCCGGAGGGACGCTACGGCATCGGTTTTGACTCGCCGGTGATCAACTTCTCGGACGAAGGGTTGCTTAGGGTTTCGTGTACGCAGTACCTGCTGACGTTAGGTATAGACCCGAGGACGGCATCGGCAGCCGTGAGCGAAGCCATCGGGGCGCAAAGGAAGTATATGGATATGTTGGAAGCACGTAATATAGAGGTGCTTCACGAGGCAGAGAAGTCGGGACGGATGGCGATTCTGTTGGCAGGTCGCCCATACCACAGCGACCCGCTCATCGAGCATAAGATCTCGTATGCGATAGCGGATATGGGGATAGACGTAGTGACGGAGCATATCGCGCTGCATGGGGGCGAAGGAGTATATGACGAACTGAATGCGGTGACGCAGTGGGCTTATCCGAACCGCTTGTTCAAGGCAGCGTATTTTGCGGGTCGCTACTCGGGCAAAGGGTTGCAGATGGTAGAGATGACCAGTTTCGGCTGCGGACCGGACGCGTTTATCTTAGACGAGGTGCAGAGCATCCTTAGCCGATATAACAAGAACCTGACCATTCTTAAAATCGATGATGTGAATAATATCGGTTCGCTGCGATTGCGCGTCCGCTCGTTAGTGGAGAGCGCGGATAACAGCAAAGCCGTCCAATCGCTTGCATCCAAGCCGTTTGAGACGACAAAGGTGTTTGCCGAAACGGATAAAGGTCGCACGATATTAGCACCCTATTTTGCGGAAGGTTATTCGGAGTTGGTGGAAGCGATGGTATGTATAGCGGGTTACCGGTTAGTGACTTTGCCGATGGGCAGTCAGGCGGATGCGGAAACGGGACTAAGGTATGCGAACAACGATGTGTGCTACCCTGCTACGATTGTGATCGGGTCGATAATGAATGCGCTCAACAGCGGCCGCTATGACCTGAAAGAGACGGCAGTGCTGATGACGCAGACAGGAGGACAGTGCCGTGCCACCAATTACTATGCGCTGATTAAGAACGCGATGGTGGAAGCGGGGTATAAGGACGTGCCTCTCATATCGTTGGCTACGAGCGGGGATGTACAGAACCTGCAACCCGGGTTCAAGATTGACTACAAGCGGTATATGCGACTGTTGGTACATACGATGGCATACGCGGACGGGCTGAACCGGCTGTATCATTCGGCGGCGGTGAGGATACGTAAAGAACGGATTGAAAGCGGAAAGACGGGCAAGCAAACGGCAGACGAAGTGCGGCAGAAATACCTGCAAAAAGGCTGCGAGGCGATCTATAGAAAGGACGTGAAGGGTCTAAAGCGGGCAATGGAAGAAGCCACGGCGGAGTTTACGGGAATGATTGACCCGACGAAGAAAGTGCCGGTCATCGGATTAGTGGGTGAGATTTACGTGAAGTACAACTCGTTCTCGCACAAGGGTGTGGTCAACTGGCTGTTGGAACAGGAGGTGGAGGTAGTGCCGCCTTGTATTGTGGACTTTTTCTCTACTTCTTTTGTCAGTCAGCACGCTAATCGGGAGTTGAATATCCGCCGAATGTCTATGCCTGCGTGGGTGAGCGACTTATTCTATAAGTGGGTCCGCAGGGTTGTACGCCGCTATGATGAGATAGGTAAGCACTATCCGTTCTACCGCGAGAGTACGGACATCTTCCATATCGCCGCGCTGTCGAAACAGGTCATATCGACAGCTGCGGACTTCGGCGAGGGGTGGATGCTCCCGGGTGAGATATGCCATTTGGCAGAGACGGGGGTGAAAAACGTGGTGTCGCTGCAGCCGTTCGGCTGCATAGCCAATCACGTGATTAGCAAAGGGATAGAGAAGAAACTGAGGAGTATTTACCCTGAGGTGAATATGCTGTTTCTGGACTTCGACAGTTCGACGAGCGATGCGAATGTGTATAACCGGCTGCACTTCCTCGTGGATAATGCCCGGAAAGCAATGACCAACTAATAAAGATTATCAAGATGATACATACAATGGAAAAGATAACAGAACAGGAGATGCATATTCTCAACGTGGCAGAACGCTTGTTTTTGGAGCGCGGTTTTTTAGGGACGAGTACGACGGACATAGCGCAAGAGGCGGGTTGTAATCAGGCACTTATCCACTACTATTACCGGACGAAAGAGCGTTTGTTCCGCAAGATTTTTGAGACCAAGGTGTCGGCGGCATTGGACTACTTGGAGGCATACCGTTTTCCGAATGATATAATGACGGCAATGGGTGATTTGATCGGCTTTTATTTTGTGTTTCTGCGGTCCAATCCCCGTTTACCGTTCTTTTTTATCAATGAGTTGGTACTCAACGAGGAGCGGCGTGAATGGATACGCGAGACGTTAGTCAATGATCCGCGACGGGCGCAGGTGTATGCCCAATATGTGGCGCACGTTCGGGATGCCGTAGAGGCTGGCAAGATACGTCAGGTAGAGCCGTTTCAGTTGCTGCTGGATGCGGTATCGCTGACGGTGATGAGTTTTCTGACGCTTCCTATCTATCAGGACCTGCTGCAAAAAACGCCCGCCGAGACGGACGCTTATCTGACTGAGCGTCAGGAGGAAGTGATGGAGGTACTACGACGCAGGCTGACGGTATGAGCGTCAACGGAAAAGGATTTTGTTTTTTCGGACGGCATCCTCGTACAGTTCGCGGCGGCGTTGCTGTAAGAAAGTGATTTCACGCTCTTTAAGAAGGAGGTTGCGGATGTCGTTGGTGGCATAATCCAACGGCATCGGGTCGCCGGCAAAATGTTTGTCTTCGACTTGCAGCAGATAGACCTGCGTGGAGTCGGAGAATTCGATTAAGTCCTTTTTTTTGAGTTCGCCGAGCAGTGTTTTTTCGTCCACGGGGAGTCGTGTGAGGAGTTGGTTAGCCGTTTTCCACGTATCGCGGAAGAGTTCGTAGCCTGTTGCGTAGCGATAGGCGTATTTTTCGATGTTTTCGAGTTGCTCATCGCTGTTGTCGGTGAGCCATTTTTTGAGTTTGTCCTGCCCGGGGACGCCATCTGGGAGGATGAGCAGAGTGCCTTTGATGATGGTTTCGCGGAGGATGAACTGCTGCGGGTGTTCGTTATAGAAACGGGTGATGAGCGAGTCGTCAATGTGTTTGGGCATATAGCGTTGGACGAGCATCTGCTCGTAAGCTTGGCGGTAGAGTTGCTTGCGGTAGTCGGCTACGAGTTGTTCAATGTGCTCGGAGCCTGCCGAAGAAGCCTGTTCGTATTGGAGGATATTGATTGCCCAGTCCTGGATGTACTGTTCGGCAATTCGCGCGCTGTCTTGCTGGTCAAGTCCTGCAGTGAGGCGCGCTATTTCTTCTTCGGTGAGCGTCTGCCCCTCTACTTCCGCGACAATGCCTGCACGGTGCCTGTTCTGAAAAGACTGACAGGCAGTGAGACCGACGGAGAGACAGAGGAGGATGATAAACGATCTATTCATAAGTTTATAATCAGATAGTTAGCGGATATTTCTATGATTAACGGGGCAAAGGTACGACAAAAAAAGGGGATGGCAAAATTGATTTTTTTAGGGGCGTAACTCGTTGAATACCAGCCGATCACATAATAATCACATAATAACCACATAATAACCACATAATATAGTAAGTGTAAAAGCGGGGCAAAAGTAGGGTATTTTGGGGAGATATGCAAGG